>CAXXRT010000024.1:0-75000 GCA_963666945.2 Marinifilaceae bacterium | reverse complement strand
TATAAATGCATTTGTTATTTCTTGTTTTAATAAATTATCAGCATTTTGTCCATGTAGTTCAGCTATACTTATAAATTGACGTGTATAATCTATATATTCATCTCCTGAATATGTATCTATAAATTTTTGGTATTTATTATCGGAAGATTGTGTTTTAAGAATATGATTACCCACTTTACCATAAACCCAGAAGCATGGTAATAGGGCTGCGACTGCGACAGGGTATTCAGCATATGTTGCTTGTTCTATCAGAAAGTTACTATATGCTGCGAATGCGGGAGATTGTTCTTTTGCTTCTTTTATTTGGAAATAACAGAGGAATTCATTGTGTAGTATATTTTCAATCTCCATGCAGTCTTTAGACATTTTTAGGAAGAAATCTTTTTCCATTTTGTTGATTGCTCTTTTTGACATCAATTCTAAGGCAATTGTATCTTTTTGAATATATAAAATATCCTGAGAAAGGTAATGTTTAAAACTTTCCTCAGCAAGAAGGCCACTGGTAAGACCACTGACAAATTTAGAATTCAGTATATCGTTATATATAATAGATATATCCTTCCATATACCTTGAGTAAATTTTCCTGTAGCTTCCATTTCTATTGTTATATTGAATAAAATATTCTATATTAATTATCTTCTATCACATAGTATACTGTTAATATCTTACAAGTATAATCATTTTACGTAGTAAGATATTAACATATATAAAATGTTCCATTAATTATTTCCAGAATTTATGGAAATGATGAACAGGACCATGACCTTTTCCTATTTCGTATTTTGCGCCTTCAATAATAGCATTATTGATATAGTTCTTTGCTTCACGTGCAGCTTCATTAAGATCCAGTCCCTGAGCTAAGAATGCGGCAAAAGCAGATGATAAGGTACATCCGGTACCATGCGTATTTCTTGTATTTAGGCGTTTTGATTTAAGCTCAATAATTTCATCTGTCTCTGAATTGTAGAAAATATCTATTAGTTCATTATCGCTTAAGTGTCCCGCTTTTAGTAATACAGAAACTTGCTTGTTGTTAGATAATTCTTTTGCAAATTGAGGTAAATCAGATTGAGAAACAACTTTCTTACCCAACAGGAGTTCTGCCTCCGGAATGTTAGGCGTAATGACTCTTGCATTTGGAATTAAAACTGTTTTCAAGGTGTTAATAGCATCATCTTGTAAAAGAGTATCACCGGAGGTAGCAACCATGACAGGATCTAATACTATGTTTGTAATGTTGAATTGTTGAAGTGTGTCGTTTACTATTTCTATTGTTTCTGCAGAATGAAGCATTCCTATTTTCACGGCATCTGTGCCCACATCCTCAAGTACTGCAATTATTTGTTTTCTTAACATGCTGTTTGGAATGGGGTGAATATCTGTTACTCCCAAAGTGTTTTGTGCTACAACTGCGGTTATAGAAGATGTTGCGTAGCAACCACATGCAGATATTGCTTTTATGTCGGCTTGTATACCGGCTCCTCCACTGGGGTCGGTTCCTGCTATCGTTAGTACTGTTTTATATTTCATAGATACTTCTTTTTTTAGTGAAATAATAATGCGATATAATTAGAAATAATCTTACTATTGAAGAGATTATGTTATTTAACTAAATTCTTCTTAGTAAAGCGCATTGCCTTAAGTTTCTATTTGGAAACCTATACTGTTTTTTGATTCTTTAATAATCTCATTTAATACAGCTGCAGCTTCCCTTGGATTGTCATGTGAAACAATAGCGGATACTACTGCAATTCCATCAGCACCATTTTTAATAATCGCTCCTGTATTTGCTTTATTAATTCCTCCAATGGCTACTGTCTTGTGTCTTGTAAAAGATGCGATTTCCTTTATCCCTTTAAGCTCCAAAGGAGTATTAATATCCGTCTTTGTGTTTGTTGAAAATACAGGAGAAAGTCCTATATAATCTACGTCTAACTTATTGGCCTCACGTGCTTGTTCCACTGATTCTACAGATAGGCCTATGATTTTATCTTTTCCCAGAATTTTGCGAACAACTTCATAAGGCATATCACTTTGTCCTATATGAATTCCATCCGCATCAGAAGCTAAGGCTATATCAAGTCTGTCATTTATTATTAATGGAATATTGTAAGGTGCTAGAAGTCTTTTTAAAGAACAAGCAAGATTATAAAATTCAACAGTAGAAATATTTTTCTCCCTTAACTGAACAACTGTAACTCCACCCCTTACGGCTTCTTCTACGATATATTCAATAGGGCGTCCAAGCGACAGATTTCTATCTGTAACTAAGTAAAGACTTAAATCTAAATTACTCATGACTAACTTTTAATCTTTCGTTAATGTCCTCTTCGGTGAGATTATGAAGAACATCAAGTATATGCAATTGCAAAGAACCAGGTCCTTCAGATTTTTCTGCAGCAATTTCTCCAGCTATGCTCATTACTGCCATTGCATTGGCAGTGGCTTCAAGGGTATTGTTATTTACAGCAGCAAATGCACCTATTATGGCAGTAGAAGTGCATCCCATACCTGTGACTTTGGGCATTAAAGGAGAACCATTTCTTAAAGAAATTACATTATTCCCGTCAGTAATAAAATCTTCTTCACCGCTAATTACAACCACAGAATTAGTGTCTTTAGCCAACAATTTTGCTGAATCTAAAGCATGATTCGAAGAAGTAGTACTATCAACACCTTTGGTTTTTATGTTCTCGTTACATAAGGCCATTATCTCAGATGCATTTCCCCTGATTACTGTCGGTTTGCAAGATTCAATAATTTGTTGTGCAGCTTTATTTCTATAAGTCGTGGCTCCAACACCCACCGGATCAAATATTACAGGAATGCTCCTTTCAGATGCAGTATCCCCGGCTTTAATCATCGCCTCAATCCATTTTTCGCTTAGAGTTCCCATATTTAATACAAGAGAAGAAGCTATGTTTGCCATCTCCCTAACTTCTTCAGTGGCATGAGCCATAACCGGCGATGCACCCAATGCTAACAAAGCATTTGCAGTATTGTTCATCACCACATAGTTTGTTATATTATGAACCAGAGGTGAATTAGAACGTATTTTTTCTAAATCTGAATTTATTGCTTTACTATTAACCATGATGATTAGTTTTTACATGCACATATAGCAACATAATCGCCACAATCATAACCCTCAATAGGATCTTCTTCAACATCGTTAGAATACATTGGATGCTTAGTCAAAGTTTGGGCAAACTTAAGGTTTGAGAAATTTGACTTTTCCAACATCTCAATTTTCTCAGCAGTTGTTCTCCAGTTTGCAACCCTTACCAGCTCTATTGGATAAGGATCAACAGGAGCAATTTCTCCTAGTAATTCATGGTCCCATGTATCAACAGCCTTAGCTAAATTGTACATTGTGGCATAAGAACTCTCTTTAGGTACATCAATAACAACAATCTTTCCCCCTGGACGTAATGCATCATAAGCCTTGTCAAAAGTTTTTTGTAAATCAGTGATGTAACTTGGTGTTCCATTAAAAAGAATGGTATCGTATTTTTCTTTTCCAAGATCAGCTTCTTCTGCTGTCGTTATTTCAACATTAAGACCTCTTTTTTTAGCTATCTCCGCCATTCCTGTTGATGGTTCAATGGCGTTTTTAATAGAAATATTGAATTCTTTATCCAGAATATACTCAAAAAGACCACTTCCACATCCCACCGAAAAAACTTCACCGGGATTATCTAAAAAGTGTGCTACTAATTTAACCTCTGAATAAAGTAGATTTTTATTATCCATAAACCAGGCATCGTAATCAGATGCATATTGATCGAAATTGCTGTTTCCCATAGTTTCAATTTTTCTTTAGCTATAGGCAAAACGGGTCAATAAAATTTACAGAAAGTGATTATGAGTCTCGTTTTCCTACGCTATAATTACATATATCAGGTTCAAGGGTATAATCTCAGCCTGTACTGGGCACCCCTAACGTTTGGCAAAGATATTATATCTTTTTATAACATATAAGAAAACAAGGAAAATTGTTGCAATTCAATACTCTTTAAAGCTCTTGGATAAAGCTACAGGAGGTTTATAATTTGTAAAAAAAGGTCCGATTGTAAATAACCGGACCTTCTTGTAATTAGAATTTATTCATATATTTTTTTAAGGCATCTTTATGGATGGTAAAGCCCATCATTTTTAGCTTGATGTAATCCGAAGAAAAGAAATAATAACCAAATTCTTCAGCATCAGGATCATTGTTTCTTGACCCAGAGCTTGAATCTTTAATTAAATACCAATCGTTTCCATTTTTGTCGGTATAATAACCAATAAGGTGCATACCATGATCGTCAGTTGTGCAGCCATTAGAAAAACGGAACTGACGGGCATCTTCATCTATATATTCAGAAGGGATATCAAAAGTAGGAACTAAAGCCGCATTGGTTGTTCTTACAAATCCTGCTTCAGAAACATCTCCTCCTATACTCATTGTATAGCCATTGCGGATACCGTCACTAAGAATTTTCATATATACATCAAGAGGCAGGTTATAGTATTCTTTACTATGCCACCAGTTATCAGGCACTTTATATTCCACCTGTTGCCAGTAAGGCTCTTGTTTATACGAAAGAACTTCCACGTAGTCATCTGGATTAATTTCACAGTAATCCTTCATATAGGATAAGGGAGTATATTCTTTTCCGTCCACAACAAAAGAAGTTGGAGGTACCCCAATATAATGATTCATTATAGATTTGATAGTAGAAATAACTTCTTCCTCGTTCCACGCATTGTTGGCTTTTACAGAAAGAAGATAATTTTTCATCTCATTATACATTTTTTCATGAGTATGGAATTTTCTTCCCTCTTTTAGTCCTGTATATTCTTTTGCAGGAACTATACCGTTTTTCCTGAAAGAACGTGTAACAGCATTGGCCTCAGAACCTTGTTCGAAGATAGATTTACCACGAGTTTTCACATAACCTCTGGCCTTCTCAATAAATTCATTGTATACTGTATACATTTCAGATAACTTAACCTCTTTTCCAGTCAATCTTTTCACTTCAGATTCATACATTGAAGTTGTAGAAAAGCACCAGCACGATCCCGTGTTCCCCTGCGATAATGATGGGTTTGCCCATTGTCTTTTGTAAAGATTGTTTTTGGTTGGCAAATCAAGATCTGAGTGATCCATAAAGAAGATTTTTTCTTTTTCTTCCTTATCCAACTTAGCATTAACAGCATTAATATCCTTAAGGATAGAGTTCTGGTAATAACCAGGCTCATACTCCTTAAAAACAGATTTGTCTTTTTTCTTTTGTCCTACTGCAATTCCTCCTATTAGTAAAGATAACAGAAGCAGGTTTATTTTCTTTAGCATGGCGTAAATTTATTATTTATATTTCTTTAGCGTAAAAATAATGAAATCATTAATTATAATGGCAAATTATTGATATTCATTTTTATTTATTTAACTACAAATAACTACTAGTGTTAATTTTCGTAGAAAGAACCAAAGATTAAATTGCAATCTTTTACATTCTTATTTCATGTAAATAGGCTAATTAAAATTTCTAATAAATAGAACATATTATCAGATGAACCGAAAATGATTTATCGGTAATTCTTTATTTTATAAAATTATTGAGGTATGAAAAATATTGGAATATTAGGGTCCGGGTTGGTAGGCAAGACCCTGGCAAGGGGATTTCAGAAGTATGGTTATAATGTAATGATTGGATCCCGTAGTCCTGAAATGCAGCAAAAATTAAAAAAAGACCTGGGGGGTAAAGTACTTTCAGGGAATTTTACCGAAGTCGCAGCTTACGGAGAGATAATAGTATTGGCAGTCAAGGGCATTGCAGCAAGAGAAGCCTTAAATCTTTGCGGCGAGAATAATCTTAATGCAAAGATTGTTATAGATGTTACTAACCCAATAGAGGAAAGACAGCCAGAAAATGGCGTTCTGTTTTTATTTACCAAGCAGAATGAATCTTTAATGGAGATCCTGCAGTCAAATTACCCTCATTCATTCTTTGTAAAGGCATTTAATTCCGTAGGTAATGCCCATATGGTAGACCCTGACTTTGGTCCGGTAAAGCCCACAATGTTTATCTGTGGCAACAATCAGGAGGCAAAGGCTAAGGTTTCTGAAATATTGGAGCAGTTTGGCTGGGAGGTAGAAGATATGGGGATGATGCAGTCCGCCAGGGCAATAGAGCCCCTTTGCAAGCTTTGGACTATACCCGGATTTATAAATAATGAATGGGATCATGTCCTTAAGCTACTTAAGAAGTAGAATAAGAGTGCCCTAATCTAGTTGTCATGTTTTGGGATACTCGGAAAGCTCTAGTTTAAGACGGTGTCCAACCATTGAATTAATATATACATTCATTACCTGATTGGTAAACTGAATATTTACGCTTTGTATAGTATAATATCCAATAGTATATAAATTAATCACCTGATTGGTAAACTGATTATTTACGCTTTGTAAAGTATTAAATCCTATAGCCTGTAAATTAATCACCGACTAGGTAAGTCAGGGAATAAAAAAAGCCGGAAGGAAATTCCTACCGGCTTAAAATATATAATTTGTCAAAATTATTTCTGAATGTTTGGAAGATCCAGTCCGTAGCTTTTTTTCTTATCTACAGATCTCAAACGGAATGCAACTATTAATGCTGCAACACCACAACCAACCATCAATATCATAGGATTAGTATAGTTAAGATTTCCAGTGTTTCCAACGTTTGATGCATCAAGAACACGTCCCAATAGAATAGGGAATGTCATTAGACCAATATTCTGAATCATAAAGATCATTGCATAAGCAGAACCTAAACGGCTTTCAGGAATGATTTTTGGTACAGATGGCCACATTGCAGCTGGTACAAATGAGAAAGCAAATCCTAATATTACCATTGCGATAACGGCAAATATTTTATCACTTGGAGAGAAAGCAAATATCAAGTGAACCATAATCAATAATAAAGAACCAAGAATCATGATACTTGCAGCTTTACCTTTTCTATCCATGAATGAACCAAATAGTGGAGTAAGCACCATAGTACCGATAGGTAGAAGACTAACCATCATACCTGCATATTCTCTTGGGAATAAATATTTTTGTGCCATCAAGTCAGGCGCAAATTTAGTGAATGGGAATACTGCAGAATAGAATAATACGCAAAGAAGTGCAATAAGAACAAATCCTGGGTTTTTGAACAACAGGAAGATATCACTTACCTTAAATTCTTCTTCCGATGCTTCAACTGATGTGTCATTAGATATTTCAGTATCTAATTTTTTGTCCATCATATTGTGAACGAAAAATGCGATAAATCCGATAACAAGAAGTATAACACCAAATGCCAAAGGACGCGAAATGATTTCCGCTTTACCTGCCATAAGAGGAGATGCAGAGAAAGCTAATAACATACCACCACGGGCTGTAGCCATTTCAAGACCCATTGCAAGAGCAAGTTCTTTTCCTTTAAACCATTTAACAAGAATTCTTGAAACGGTGATACCTGCAACCTCAACACCAACACCAAATAATGAGTATCCTAAAATGGCCATTTTTAACGATGGCTTATAGTCTGTTAAGAAAGAGTTGAAGAAATCGTATCCAAGACCACCGTTGTTAAAGTAATCTGTCAATGCATAAAAGTTAAAGAAAGCACCAACCAACATAACTCCAACAAAGAAAGTTCCTGTAAATCTAATACCTGCTTTGTCTAATATGATTCCACCAAAGATAAGCATTAAGGCAAATACGTTAAGGAAAGAGTATGAACCGGCGAATGTACCGTATTCAGAATTTGTCCATCCTGCATTGTCTCTTAACAACCCTTGTAGTGGGGATAAAATATCTGTAAAGAAGTATCCTGTTAACATCAAAAAGGATACGGTAATTAGTACGAACCATCTGGCCGTCTTACTTTCTCTTAAAGAATGACTTAGTTTTTCCATTTTAAAATATTATAATTATTTATATCAGTTTTTTCCAAAAAGACCCTCAAAGGTAACATATTTTGCCTTAGTTCAAAAGATTAAAAGGGGATAATGAATCTAAATGATTGCCATTTTACTGGTGTTTTTCGTATATTGCATCTTTAAAATAATTTATAAGATGAACACACTAACATCTCAGGTTGGTCTTTATACCGACCTTTATGAACTAACAATGGCCCAGTCCTATTTTGTGAGTGGTAAGCACGAAGAAAGGGCCGTCTTCGACTATTTCTTCAGGACTTGTCCTTTCGAGGGAGGCTATACTGTGTTTGCAGGTTTAGCCGATTTACTTGAAATTCTTAAGCGTTTTAAATATGCCAAAGAGGACAGGGAATATCTGTTGGAACAGGGCTTCAGGAAAGATTTTATTGAATGGCTTGCCGATTTTAAGGTCAGGGCCGACATATTTAGTGTAATGGAAGGGGAGATTGTCTTTCCAAACGAGCCAGTGATGAGAATAGAGGGAACGCTTATAGAAGCCCAGCTTATAGAAACAATAATTTTAAATTACATAAACTTTCAATCTCTTATTGCAACTAAGGCTTCACGTATTGCTTATGCCGCTCAGGGAAGAACCTTTTCCGACTTTGGACTCAGAAGAGCACAGGGCTTGGGGGGCATTCATGCCAGTCGTGCCGCAGTCATAGGAGGAGCAAAAACCACATCTAATGTTTATTCCGGATTCCATTATAATATTCCGGTGACCGGAACCATTGCCCATTCATGGGTGCAAAGCTTCGACAAAGAAATTGATGCCTTCAGGACTTACGCCGATATTAATCCCGATAATACGGTCCTTTTGGTGGATACTTACGATACACTTAAAAGTGGAATCCCCAATGCCATAATAGTGGGTAAGGAGATGGAAGAAAAGGGTCATAAACTTTTGGCTATCCGTCTGGATAGTGGTGACTTCTCCTATCTTAGTAAAAAGGCAAGAACAATGCTCGATAATGCAGGACTGGAATATGTGAAAATACTTGCATCAAATCAGCTTAACGAGTACGTAATAAAAAGTCTTTTGGGTCAGGGAGCAAAGATCGATGCCTTTGGTGTGGGAACAGAACTTGTAACAGCAAAAGGAACACCTGCTCTTGATGGGGTATATAAATTGGCGGAAAGTTCAGGTAAGCCAAGAATGAAGATTTCCGAAAACATTGAAAAGAACACCCTTCCCGGACGTAAAAAGATATATAGATATTTTGATGAAGAAGGAAAGTTCTTTGCCGATGGAATATTGCTTTTCGAAGAGGATAACTGTAATGAAATTCAACATGCTATATACCATCAAAAGAGATGTGAAGTTAATAATTTAAGATATGAGGAAATTCAGAAGCAGGTAATGAAAAACGGAGAGATATGCGTTGAGTTACCAGATGTGATGGCTTCACATAAATATTTTACCGAGCGTTTCAGTATGCTCTACGATGGACATAAACGTTTTATAAGTCCTCATATTTATAAAGTTGGAATTTCAACTAAGCTAATGGAACTAAAAGACAGTTTGATTACAGAAAGGAAAAAAAGATATGATGCTGAAAAATAATATAACAATAAAAGAGCCTACCTTACTTGTTGATAAAAATAAATGTATCAGCAATATCAACAGGATGGCTGAAAAGGCTAAAAAAGCCGGGGTGACTTTTCGGCCTCATTTTAAGACCCATCAGAGCGCCGCTATAGGTGAGTGGTTCAGGGATGCCGGTGTTAAGTGTATTACAGTGTCCTCTTTAAAAATGGCAGAGTATTTTGCCGATAATGGTTGGGACGATATTACCGTTGCTTTCCCTGTCAACCTGCTTGAGATAGACAGGATAAATGAGCTTGCAGGTAGAATAAACCTTAATATTATGGTAGAGGCTGCCGGCACAGTCAGGATTCTGGATACCTATCTCGAAAATAAGGTTAATGCATGGGTAAAGATAGATGTAGGATATCACAGAACCGGCATCTGGTATGAAAATATCCAGGAAATAGAGGAGGTAACGAATGCAATAGATGAGGCCAACTGGATTTGTTTCGATGGTTTCATGGCTCATGCGGGTCAGAATTACAATGCCAAAGAGGAATCCGAGATTATTGAAACACATATCTTTTCCCTTCGTGTCATGAATGAACTGAAAGATCATTTCAGGGAAAGATTTCCTGAACTTAAACTTTCAATAGGAGATACACCTGGATGTAGCCTTTCGGATGAATTTTACGGTATAGATGAGATAAGACCGGGAAATTTTGTGTTCTACGATGTAATGCAATTTATTCTGGGAAGTTGTGACGATACCGATATTGCTGTTGCTATGGCATGTCCTGTTGTTGCTAAGCATAAAGAAAGAAATGAGATTGTCATTTATGGCGGGGGTGTACACTTTTCCAAAGAACAACTCAAATTAGAGGGAGATGGAAATCTTTGCGGATCTCTTGTCATGCTTGAAGATGATGGCTGGACCCCGATACTCAGTGGGGGATATCTTGCCTCTCTTTCCCAGGAACACGGGGTAGTAAAATTAAGCGATGAATTATTTAAGGAATTCGAAGTGGGAGATGTAATGTGCATTTTGCCAATTCATTCATGCATGACAGTAAACGAAATGAAGAGGATGTACACCATGGAGGGAGAACTGATAGAGACAATGGGCATAAGGTAAATTAGAAGAGATACTATCCTCAATTATTTAATATACGATAAACTCAGGAATGGTTAATTTTTTAACTATGCCAGAGGAAAACGGGAATTAAAAAGAGAGAAATAGAAAAACTATAAATATTATATAAAAGAAAAGAGAGGCTCCATCAACCTCTCTTTTTTATATCTGAACCCTATTTTACAGGAACGTTCTTTAATGTTGCTTTTAAATACTCCCAGAATTTACCTACAGTCTCAATATTTACCTTCTCATCAGGTGAGTGAGGAGAACGTATTGTTGGACCGAAAGAAATCATGTCCCAGTTAGTATAAACAGAACCAAGTAATCCACATTCCAGACCAGCATGAATAGCTTTAATCTCAGGGATTTTTCCATATAGTTCGTTGTAAGTATTCTGCATTGTTTTTAGAATTGCAGAATCCATATTAGGTTTCCATCCCGGATATTCACCAGTGAAAGCAATAACATCAGCTCCGGCCAATTCGAATACAGACTCCATTGCAGAAGCAAGTGCCATTTTAGCAGTCTCTACAGAAGAACGAAGAAGACAGTTAATAACTATCTTGCCATTTTTACTCTGTACTAATGCAAGGTTGTTTGAAGTCTCAACAGTACCTTCCATGCTGTCGCTCATGCGCTCAACTCCGTTAGGACAAGCAAGAACGGCATGAATAAGGTTTGTCTGTACTTTTTCTTCAATTACAGAAGCAGGAGTTGCTATCTCTTCAGCAAAGAAAGTAAGATTAGGCTCAGTAATAGCTAGTTCAGCTTTAAAAATAGCCTCGTTTTCTTTTACCAATGCATTGAAAGCGGCAGCATTTCCTTCAGGAATAACTACTTCAGCGAACGATTCTCTGGGAATAGCGTTACGAAGAGATCCTCCGTTGATAGAGGCAATACGCATGCCAAGCTCTTTAGCTGCATCTTTCATGAAACGGAACAATAACTTGTTTGAGTTTCCTCTTCCAGTATTGATATCCATTCCTGAGTGACCGCCCCTAAGACCTTTCATATTTAATTTGTATGCTTTCGATCCGGCAGGAACAGCTTCTTCTTTATAATTGAATTCGAAGTTACCGTCTATACCTCCGGCGCAACCTACATATAGTTCGCCTTCATCTTCCGAGTCAAGATTTAGAAGTATGTCGCCGTCAAGTAAACCGGCCTTAAGACCAACAGCTCCGTCCATTCCAGTTTCTTCTGTTGCAGTAATTAGAACTTCAACAGGACCGTGAGGAATATCTTTAGATAGTAGAACTGCCATACCTGCAGCAACACCCATACCGTTATCGGCACCTAGTGTAGTACCTTTTGCAGTTACCCAGTCACCATCAATAAATGCATCAATAGGATCGTTTTCGAAATCATGAACAGTATCTTCGTTTTTCTGAGGAACCATATCAAGGTGTCCCTGAAGAATTACTCCTTTACGGTCTTCCATACCAGGAGTGGCAGGCTTTTTGATAATAATATTACCAACTTCGTCCATTTTGGCATCAAGATTGTGCTCTTTAGCCCAGTTCATTACAAATTCTCTGGCTTTTTCCTCGTGGTTAGAAGGACGAGGTACCTGTGTTAAAAGATAGAAATTCTCCCATAATTCCTGTGGGGCAATTTTTCTGATTTCTTCGCTCATTATATTTTATTTTTATGAGGTTGATTATTATTTGCCTTAAAAGTACATTTATTTTTTGTATTGAAAAATAATTTTCCTCATAGTTATGCTAAAATATGTAAAGTCTTTATTTTTAGCCCAAAATATGATTATATTTGTAAATAAAAACACACGGACATGGCAATTATAAAAGAATTAAACGGAAAAACACCTAAGTTTGGAGACAATTGTTACATTGCAGATAACGCTGCAATTATAGGTAATGTGGAAATGGGAAACGACTGCAGCATATGGTTTGGTGCTGTTCTAAGAGGTGATGTGCACTATATAAAATTAGGGAATAATGTCAATGTGCAGGATAATGCCACTATTCACGCTACATATAAAAAATCACCTACCAATATAGGCAATAATGTATCAATAGCACACAATGCAGTTGTGCACGGATGCACCATTAAGGACAACGTGCTTATAGGCATGGGGGCATGTGTATTGGATGATGCGGTAATTGAGAGTAATTCAATAATTGCCGCCGGTGCCGTAGTTACCAAAGGTACCATTGTGGAATCTGGTAGCGTCTATGCCGGTTCTCCTGCAAAAAAGATAAAGGAAATAAGTCCCGATCTTCTCGAAGGTGAGATAAACAGAATAGCCAATGCCTATTCAATGTATGCATCCTGGTATAAATAAAAAGATATATAAAGTATTGTTATTAAGGGTTCTGTGGTTTTGTCGCAGAACCTTTTTTTTTATTTTTTAAAAAGAATTTTACAATTTTTTCATACTTTGTGCAATATATTGGATTTTGTCATATATTTAGTCTGTGATTTCGAGTCAAAATTATTAGGTATTTTTTTCACTTTTATAATATGAATAGTAATAAACCACGACTAATTAAAGACTTTGAAAAATTGGATGAGTCTTTACAGCAGCAAATAAAACTAGCTTATCCTTACGGATTTAGCGATAGTCTTATTAGATTTACAAATAAGGATGGCAAGCTAATTAGTGCCCTGCCATTCGAAACTGAAGAAATTTACTACATGATCAGGATGTCGGTAAAAGAGGCTGCTAAAATTGTAAAGAATGACGACGATTACGATGATGAGGGTACGTTGAAGGAGAGTGCACGTGACGAGTATGAGGAAAAGTATGGAGACATGTATGAGTTATCCGACAATTATTCCGACGATGATCCTGATTTCTGATTAAAGTTATCTGAAATTTGTTTGTCTGGCCTTATGATTGATTCTTTCGTAAGGCCATTTTATTTGTTTTAACATTTTATGCCAAGCATATTTTTGTTTTTACCTGATTAATGTTATGTTTGTTCTCGTTATTTTTTAATCCATTATTGATAAATAAAAATGAATGATACAATTACGGTAGAAAATACGATATTAACAGCAGCACGAAAACTCTTTGTAACTAAGGGGTTTGAATCAACAAGAATGCAGGATGTTGCAGATTATTCCGGTATAAATATTAATATGTTGAACTATTACTACAGAAATAAGCAATGTCTTTTCGATTCTGTTTTTGAAAAGGCATTTATCACCTTTCTTCCCAATGTAGTTGATGTGCTTGTGTCGTCAATCCCTTTCAGGGAAAAGATAGAGAAAATAATAGACGGGTATTTAGAAATAATAAAGGAAAACCCATATTTCTCGGATTTCCTTTTTAATGAATTAAAACGTAACCCCGAACGTCTGGCTGATAATCTCAGGAAAAAAGGTCTGGATGTTGACAAGGTAAACGAAGTATTAAAAAAAGAGGCAGATAATGGAACAATAAAATATATTAAGGCGGAACATCTTATATGTAATATATTGAGTCTTGTGTTTATGCCCTTTGTTGCATGGCCTTTAATAAAAAGTCTGTTGTATCAAAATAACGAAGAAGCCTATTTGTCATTTGTCGAAGAGAGAAAAAGCGTTATTAAGGATATTATAGTCAGCTCTGTTGAAATTTAATTATTATAACTATCATATATAAAAAAGATGGTGAACCGATATGGTCCACCATCTTTTTTATATATTGTGGTATTGTCTTTCTACAATGCTTTTAACTTTTTAATTGTCTCAGCAGGGTTTTCAGAACCAAAAACGTAGCTGCCAGCAACAAGAGCATTGGCACCGGCTTCAACAAGTAATTTTCCTGTCTCAAGATTCACCCCCCCCGTCTATTTCGATAATAACATGATTACCGTTATCATCTAACATCTTCTTTAGTTTCTTAATCTTTTTAATGGTATGCTCAACAAAGCTCTGACCCCCAAAACCGGGGTTTACAGACATTAAAAGAACGACATCAATATCGTGAATAATATCTTCAAGAACAGAAACAGGGGTATGAGGATTTAAAGACACTCCGGCTTTCATGCCATTTGCCTTTATGTTCTGAATGGTACGATGCAGGTGAGTACAAGCCTCGTAGTGAACAGTCAATATATCCGCACCGGCTTTTTTGAAGTTCTCAACATATCTGTCAGGATCAATTATCATCAGGTGCACGTCTAAAGGTTTTTTAGCCGCTTTGTTAATATGATCGACCACAGGTAATCCATACGATAAATTAGGAACAAAAACCCCGTCCATAATATCCAGGTGAAACCAGTCCGCCTCACTGTTGTTTACCATTTCTACATCTCTTCCCAAATTAAGAAAGTCCGCTGAAAGTAACGATGGTGCAATTATTGTGCTCATGTCTTGTTTTTATTTTATAATCAGTTGCAAAGATATAAAGAAAAGCTAAAACACTATAACTATTAAAGATAAAATGGCAGGCTTACCAGCTGTGCCATTTATCTATAGTCAGTTTTTTCAAAAACTCTGATGTTCTGTCCTTCTGATTATTTCGTTCTGCAGATCTTCCCCCAGATCGTTGAAATAATCACTATATCCTGCCACGCGAACAATCAAATCTTTATATTTTTCAGGATGTAGCTGAGCCTTTTTTAATGTCTCTGCATTTACAACATTAAACTGAATATGGTGACCGTCCATCCTGAAGTATGCCCTAATAAGGTGAACAATATTCTTTATTCCCTCCTTGCTGTTTAAAAGATGAGGCGTGAATTTCTGGTTTAAAAGAGTACCCCCCGTTCTTACATGGTCAATCTTAGATGCAGATTTAATGACTGCAGTAGGTCCGTTAGTATCGGCCCCCTGATACGGAGAAATACCCTCGGAAAGAGGTTCTCCCGCAAGGCGTCCATCCGGTGTGGCTCCTATTACACTGCCGAAATACACATGACAAGTGGTGGGCAGCATATTTATCCTCGTTGTCGCTCCCCTTGGTGTCTTATGCCCGTTTATGGAATTGTAGAAAATATTAAATACCTTGCCGGCATTAATATCTGCATAATCATCATCATTGCCATATTTGGGGGTATGGTATATTAATTGATTTAAAAGATATTCCTTCCCTTCAAAATTATTGTCCATGGCTTTGAGTATTTCTGAAAAAGCCATTTCCCTTTTGTCAAATACATGATATTTGATGGCAGTAAGCATATCGGTTATACTGCCAAGACCGACACCCTGCACATATGTGGAATTGTATCTTGCACCACCGCATATGTAATCTTTCCCATTTTTTATACAGTCCTCAATAAGAACGGACAAAAAGGGTACAGGCATGTGTTCCATAAAAGTCCTTTCAATAATATCGTTTCCTGTAAGTTTTATCCTGGCAAAATGCATGACTTGCTTTTCAAAGGCCTTTAGCAAATCCTCAAATATCCGGAAATCATCGATATTACCAGTCTTAGGCCCTAATTGCATTTGGGTCCTTTTATCATAGCCGTTATAAAGAGTCAGTTCAAGAATCTTGGGAAGATTAAAATAACCAGTCAGTATATATGCTTCAGTACCGAAAGCACCCGTTTCAACGCATCCCGAACAACCACCGTTTCTGGCATCAACAATATCCTTGCCCTGAACAAGCATCTCCTGTATAATGGCATCGGTATTGAAAATAGAAGGCTGACCGAAACCAGTCTTAACTATTTCCATTGCCTTGGTGATGAATATATCGGGGTTCTTTTTGCTTACCTGTATCATTGAACTGGGCTGAAGAAGTCGCATCTCCTTTATCACTTCCAGAATAATATAGCTCATTTCATTTACAGCATCACGACCATCTTCATCAACACCGCCGACATTAATAAGAGCAAAGTCGGTGTAAGTATTGCTCTCCTGTGCAGTCACACCTACCTTGGGTGGAGAGGGATGGTTATTGAACTTTATCCAGAAAGCCTGCAGTAGTTCATATACATGATCTTTGTCAATACTATTTTGCGCTATCTGTTTTTCGTATAAAGGCTGAAGATGCTGATCCAGTCGTCCGGGATTGAATGAATCCCATGGATTTAACTCGGTGACCACCCCCAGGTGTATAAGCCAGTAATGCTGAAGGGCTTCGTGAATAGTCTCCGGTGCATTCTCAGGGACTTTATTGCAAATCCTTGCCATCTCAATAAGTTCCGCACGTCTTTGCGTATCACTCTCATCATTTCCCATTTGTTCAAGAAGCACGGCATGTCTTTTGGCATACATTATCATTGCATCGCAGGCAATGTCCATTGCCATCAGCTCCTGTCTCCGGGCCTCTGTATTATCCTTATTTCCCTTAAACGAGCTATAGTGCGAAACATGGTTTCCTTGGCTTAAACGAGCATTGTCTGCAGTACCATCCAGATCGGAGTAGTTATTCCCCACCTGGCACTGAGAAAAATCCACGCTTTGGTCTAAAGCATCAAGACTTTCAGAAATCTCCTTTTTAAGATCGGCAAGACCTTTGGTAAACATCTTTTTACCAAGAACAGTATGTCCGGGAGCCCTTTGCTCCTGAAATTCAGTAAAGATACCAGCCTTGTAGGCGTCTTTCCATTCCCGGGGCAATGCTTGGAATATGCGTTCCCTGTTGGTCTTGCCGGTCCAGAACGGAATAACTATATTCTCGTATGCATCCCTAGTTTCTTTGTCAACCTTAAAAGAAACCTTTTCCCTTGAATCTAAAATATCCAGATCCTTGGGAGTATGAAGACAAATCTCAGGATATGTTGGTGTTGCCTTAGGTTCAGGACCTCTTTCCCCAACTATCAGTTCCCCATGATTTATACAAATTTGTTTATTTTCAAGTATATGGTAAAAAGATTTTGCCCTTTGTACTGGTATTGAATCTTTCTGCGATACCCTGTCTTTATAAAATTCGGTTATCAAAAGAGCCCTCTCTGCCGAAATCTTATTGACTGCGTTAAGACTCTGTTCCCTAAGTTTATATATTCTGTTATTCATGTTTTAATGTCTTTATATATCTATTTTAGATAATTCTGCATTTTATTCCATTTTCCCTAAATATAAGAGAGATCACTTCCGCCTCGTCTTTGGGCATATCAGTCATTTCCCCCAATGGATTATTCAGCCCCAGTTTTGCATATTTCTCCTTTCCAAGATTATGGTAGGGGGAGAATATTTACCTCTCTTATATTGGAAAGACTCTTTACCAAATCTATAGTAGCTGTAATATTTTCCAAGGAATCGTTATATCCGGGAATCACAGGAATTCTTATAATTATTTCTTTCCCCTTATCAGAAAGATATCGAAGGTTTTCCAGCACTTTTTTATTGCTTACACCAGTGTATTCTAAATGACTGGATTCGTTCAAGTGTTTGATATCGTAGAGAAAAAGATCGGTATATGCCGCTACTTCGGCAATAGAGTCCTTTCGTGAGTATCCGCATGTATCAATGCAGGTATGAATATTTTTTTGTTTACACATCTTTAGTGCTTCTAAAAGAAATCCCTCTTGCATAAGGGGTTCACCGCCCGAAAATGTGACACCCCCTTGCGATTCCTCATAGAAGATGTGGTCCTTTTGAATTTCAGCAACCAATTCTTTTACAGAAATCTCATACCCAATATTCACTGTTTCGCAGAATTCTTTCAAGCCAATCTTATTTATCTTTTGCATTTGCTCAATGCATGATTTCTGGCTCTCAGGATTATGGCACCACAGACATTTCATGGGACAGCCTTTCATAAAGACGGTTGTTCGTATACCGGGACCATCATGCAGGGCATAACGTTTTATATTGAAAATTATTCCGTTCATTAATCTTAAATATTTGTATTCTACTCCTTTATGGTAAGAACCTGTGTTTGGTATTTCGATTTTTGAATAGACATCATTGTGACTTAATAATATCACAAAATCGAATTTATCTAAAAGCAACAATACTGCTTATTAGAATAATTGGAATTTGTCACAGGGTAAAAAATAGAAACTGACAAATCCTGTCAAATGCAGGAATCAGCAAATCCAGCATTCATAAAGACCCTTGTCGGAGCTGTTCTGGAGTATGGAAATTATAACTTGCATAAACTTCATTATAATATTTCGAAGACAAGTTATGGAATAAATCAGAAATAAAAAATAGCTAAATATCCTTATCTGAAATATTTATTCTCCTTAATATTCCCTTCCCTTATTTCCTTTATATTAATGTTATTAAGGATTTTATAAAGGTTATTGCCCGGTTCGGGAGTGTGGGCTTTAATTATGCTTCCATCTTTGTCAACAATAAAATAACTGGGACATACAATAACCTTAAAGTCGTTTTTAGTCCTTTCGAAAATCATCGCAAAAGATGGTGTTGTTTTGAAGTCTGTGATTCTTCAGCTCGTTTATGCAGGCAGCTTTTTTTAGTCTTTTCACAAACAAAAATCACCTCAAGGAAATTATTTTTTTGAAGCTATATTCCCAATGGATTTTAATGCATTTATACATTTAGGGTTAGCGGGTTCGTAAAAGACTATATAAAGATACTTGCCATTAAAATCGTTGGTAGTCTTTGGGTTGTTGTTTATATCGTAACCCGAAATCAATGGGGCCTTAAAACCTTCGGCCAGTCTTGTCGCCTTCTTTAAAATATTATGGGCTATGGTCTTTTTATCGTCGTCCTTGCTTATATTATAGAAATAATTAAGTGCCTCGAAAACAATCTTTTGTTTCAGATCAGGACTAAAGCAGGCATCATGGAGAATTTTAAGAATTATGCAATCGCTAAGTTCCTGGTTTTTAATACCATTATTTTCTATCTGCGACTTAAGTTCTGAATACAAGACCTTACCAGTCAGATCTTCTCTCTTTTTAAACTGATCGAGATCGATATATTTAAAAAACACTTTTTTTAAAAGCTCTGTATACGCCACATTACCAGTATATATCTTTTCATTCTTAAAATACTTATCGATAATAATCTCAGGGTGATCCCTGTATATGATAAGCTCCGTCAATCC
Organism: Marinifilaceae bacterium; assembly: GCA_963666945.2. Taxonomy (GTDB): domain Bacteria; phylum Bacteroidota; class Bacteroidia; order Bacteroidales; family Marinifilaceae. Next base: position 55,460 of record CAXXRT010000024.1, on the reverse strand, counting down.
AAAGCTATATTTTTTATAAATATTAAAGAACTCATTATCCGATGCGTATCTGCTGTCTAAAACAGGAATTATATTATTTAAAACCGACTTGTCCTTATTCTCCAGTCTATTAAGATTTTCTTCCGTACAATCAGAAAGATCGCTTTCAAAATTTAAAATCAGGTTATTCAATTCCTTACTGTCATTGTGAACAATTTTTGCGGGGACACTAACAGGAATAAAATACATATCCTTCGATTTATCCCTGTATTTAGGGAAAAGAATATTACCCCTGAGGTCAGGGTAGGCATGAAATTCAATTACATAATAGTCGGCGGGTATATAGATCTTTGTTACCTTATCCACGGAGAAATTCAATTCAAAATCCCCATTTTCGTCAACCCTCGTCTCCATTATTTTTTCAGGAAGACCGCTAATAAAATCTTTCTGGGAGAAAAGAACCAGGTTCTTTCCCTTGTACGATAAAGACTTTCCCTTAAGATGCACGTTTTGAGAAAGACAAGCGCCGGAAAGAAATAATATAAGAACTATTAAATATACCCGCATTACTTTTTATTTAAGAATCTTAAATGCTATATCAAGATATCTTTCAATATCCTTTGTGATAGCACCCTCGTAAGTAAGATCTTTCTGGTGACCCAGACGCACAACAACAGCATTTTTCCCGGGTATGGCATAAATATACTGTCCCAGATGACCTCTAAGGTAAGGAATATTTTGTCCTTTGTAATTATGAACCCATATCTGGAAGCCATAATAATCCAGTGGTCCTGTGCCAAATTCGTTTTCAAGGTAAGAAGCAGGGGTTGTAGCCTCCGTAATATATTTTTCAGAAACCAGTTGTTTGCCGTTCCACTTACCCTTATTAAGAATAAGTCTTGCAAATCTGGCTATATCCCTTGCGTTGCGTGTTGAAACAACAGAAAGCTTTTTCGTCACCATCTTCTTTGTCCTTACTCCAAAGGGCAGGATTGGAAGCCTGCATAGGTTTCCAAAGTTTTTCAGAAGCATATTCCGATATGGTTTTTCCCGTTGCCTTTTCAACAATGAAAGATAAAAGCTGGGTGTCGCCGCTTCTGTATATGAATTGCTTTCCCGGTTCTGCAATAGAGTGCAGTTTCATGACAGTCTCCTTAATGTTGTCTCCGTAGTATCCCTGGGTAGTAACAGAAAAAAGACTGGAATAAGCCTCATCCCAACTAAGCCCCGAACTCATTGTAAGTAAGTTTTTGATAGTAATCTTTTTCTCGCGTTCCCTGTTGAATACAGGCAGATAGTTTGCAATACTCTCTTCAACAGATTTTATATAACCTTCATCTATTGCAATACCCACCAATAAAGAGACAATACTTTTTGTTACAGAGAACATATTCGAATAACTGTCATTTTTCCAGTTGTCCCAATACTCCTCAAGTAATATGCTATCGTTTTGAATTACCAGAAAAGCAACAGACTCATACCTTTCCATATAATCGCTATCCTCTTTATCAAGTCTGTATTTGTTATATTCCTTGTCCTGGGGCCATTCCCAGACGTCCGAACCATTTTCAACTGTATTGTTGGAGAATATTTCCCAGTCGGTAATATTTGCATGCAAATGAATCAATGCATTTTTTATATGTGTAGGCATTGAAAAATATGCTATTAGCAACAAAGCAAAAATTATTCCTATTATTTTGGCGGTTTTATTCATTTGTCTGAAATTTTTTGTTTCTCCGAATTTACAAAAATAACTAACACACTTAGGTGACTTTTGTCCAACCTGAGCGTTTTTTTTTCTATCCCAAAGTATATCCTACCTTAAATCATCCATTGTTATATTAGAGGGAAGGAATTCCGAGATATCCCCTTCATTAACAAATATATCCCTCACGATGGTGGAATTGACAGGAGTATGTTCAGGAGCAGTCAATAAAAATACCGATTCAATGCTATGATCAAGATTTTTATTCATCTGGGCAATAGCCCTTTCGTATTCAAAATCCGATGCAGTTCTAAGTCCTCTTAAAAGATATTTAGCACTTTTTTTCTGGCAATACTGAATAGTCAGCCCCTTCGTAGATATCAACCTCAATAGCAGTATTCCCCTCGAACACTTTCTTAATTATTTCCTTTCTTTTCTCAATAGTAAGAAGGCAGTTTTTGCCTGAATTTTTACCTATTCCGATAATTATCTTATCAAAAAGCTTTAGTCCTCTTCTCACAATCTCTTCATGCCCAACAGTAAACGGGTCGAAAGAACCTGGAAATATAGCAATCTTTTCCATGGGTAAATAATATATTTTTATTACAAATTTAGTTTAAGGCCGAAAGATAACTTAAAAATATCAGTTAACCTTATCGTAGTAGGATTTTGTATATGAGTAAATAAATACAAATCGTTTGTGTTTATCTCGTAATAGAACGAAATGTATTCTACTTTATATTCCTTAGGAAGATAAAAGGATATTCGTTCACCAAGGAATATATTGAACCTTGTATTAGTTGGTCCCCAGTAATAATTTTCAGGATATTTCCTTGGCAGTTCATCCCAGAAATCTTCATCGAATATTTTATTTATAAAGAGACCGGTGGTCAGGGCTTCAAATAAAATGTTAGGGTTTAACTTGTCTTCTCCAGGGAATAAAAGTTTGTTTTATTGTGAATGTAGCTTGTGTTTCAAATCCCGAATATTTAGGAAGGATACCTAAGAAAATATCCGTCTCCCACTTCTTTTTACCGTAATCCCATCCGGCAGATACAGAAATCAGTCCCATTGAACCGGCATAATGAATCTTTGTATGGTCTGGTTTTATCATACTGCAGAAAAGACCAAAGGTCGATTTACAGCTATCCTGCTTAACTTTTTCAGCCTTACAGTTAAGGCCAATTGATATAGTCAATATAATAATTAAAAGTACTTTCATAATTAATAGTATATCCTTTCATAGCTATACTTATCCCCAATAATAGTATAGAGAAGATAATTTCTGTTTTTCATTGTATCGCAACCGTAGTATATAATGCCATCATTGTAAAAATCATTGATCATGAATCTATGAGCATGACCGTGAAGGCAGAACATCAGGCCCTTAAGAGAATGAAGATAGTAGGGAAAAACATCGTATATATTATTATTAAATTGGATATCACCAGGTTGAACATGCATTACTGCAACCGATCTGTTATATTCCACTTCAAGTGTGTCAAGAACTTCGCTTTTGAGCCACGCAAAATCCGGAACAGGTGTACTATAGTCAAATTCCAAAGCATTGGTATTCATGAATAAAAACTTAATGTCTTTATAGATAAAAGAATAATTACACGGTCCGTACATCTTCAAATACAATTCTTCACCATTTCCAACTATGTCGTGGTTTCCAATAACAGTGACATATGGGAATTTTAGTTTTTCCATAAGATCGTGAAGCCAGAAAAACTCATTTTTCATTCCAAAGTCAGAGAGATCACCATCATGAATGACAAAATCAATATCGTTCCTTTCATTAATGTGTTTTACAAAATCTTTTGTTTCATCGTAAAAACGGTGAGTATCACCCATCAGGACAAAACGAATTGTATCATCATCATTGATTTCATTTTTTTGAATTCTGGAAATATTTTTTTCATTAAGATTTTTGTGATCCTCTTCCAAACGAATCTCATAGGGATGATATTCTATATAATCACATTTGGAGAATGTAATAAGTATGAAGGATAATATTATTATAATTCTGTTTTTCATTGTTTTTTCGCTTTTGCCTGTTTGAGCAATTGTCTTATAGGTTATACTATATCAGATAGTTTAAAAATCTCATTAATTTTTGCACCACGGGGAGTATCCTTTAATCCGCAGCACTCGGTATAAATATCGTGCTGTAATATCAGCTTATAGTCTTTTTCCACAGCCTCTTTCAGGAATTCCCCCTTTTCCTTAAGAGCCTTCAAAGGCTCTATATCGTAAGAAGCTATCCACTTAAGATTAATGTTTGCAGCAGTCGGAATAAAGTCACCCGCAAATACAAAAGTCTTGTCGTTGTATTCAATAAAAGGAATTGCAAGTCCCGGGGTATGACCGTTGAACAATCTAACCTTAATGCCCGGCATTATCTCCTGATTATCTTCCACAAACTTAAGTTTATTGGCCTTAACCAAAGGAATAATATCGTTGTCGAAATAGGCATCAGCCTCCCTTATATTGGGATTCTGGTGATTGTCGAACTGACTTTTCGATACCCAGTGAGTAGCATTGGGAAAAACAATCTCCAATTCCTTTTTGTCGTTGTATCTTACAGCACCCCCTGCATGATCGAAATGGAGGTGTGTGAAAAGAACATCGGTTATTTCTTCAGGTCTTATTCCCGCAGAGGCAATAGATTTTTCAAGACTATCGTCCCCGAAAACCTGAAAACTCTGGAGATCTTCCTGAGAAAATTTGTTTCCTATGCCCGTATCAACAAGTATCTTACGATCGTCTTTCACAATAATAATGCTCCTTATGGCGCAGTCGCACATATTGTTGTCGTCGCAAGGGTATTTCCTTTCCCACATACACTTAGGTACCACGCTGAACATTGCACCACCATCGCATTTAAAATTTCCCGTTTCTATATTGAAGATCTGCATATTGTTTATTACTTTTATATTCTTAAATACGTGGACAAAAATACAATAAAAATTTGACTGTCAAGGGCAGTTCCAGATATCTATATAAAACAGATGAGGATACACTTTATAGCTATAGGAGGCAGTGCAATGCATAATCTTGCCATTGCACTTCATAAGAAAGGATTTACGGTAACAGGTTCAGATGATGAAATATTCGAACCCTCGCGTTCGAGACTCGCTGATTGTGGACTACTTCCCGAATCGTACGGATGGTTTCCCCAAAAGATAACAGACGATATTGATGCAGTGATATTGGGAATGCACGCCAGAAAAGATAATCCGGAATTACTGGAAGCTCAGAAAAAGGGAATGAAGATATTCAGTTATCCCGAATATATTTACGAGCAGACAAAAGATAAGACAAGGGTGGTGATAGGTGGAAGTCATGGCAAGACAACCACAACCTCCATGGTTATGCATGTATTAAGGGATAATGGCATTGATTTCGACTATATGGTAGGAGCCAATTTGGAAGGATTCGATACCATGGTGAAATTAACCCATGAGGCTCCTGTAGTTGTGCTGGAAGGAGATGAATATCTTTCCTCACCCATTGACTTACGACCAAAATTTCATCTTTATTATCCCAATATAGCAGTAATAACAGGGATAGCCTGGGATCATATTAACGTATTTCCCGAGTTCGGTATGTATGTCGACCAGTTCAGGATATTTGCCCAAATGATAGAAAAGGGAGGGAAGCTCATATACTTTAAAAACGATGAAAATATACTAGATATAGTTTCTTCTCTTGATAATAATATTGAATGTTTAGGCTACGATACCCATCCATATACTTTGGAAGAAGAGAAAGTATACTTGTTGGATGAGGCGGCGAAATACGGCCTGAATATTTTCGGGGAGCACAACCTTCAGAATATCTCAGCAGCAATGCAGGTATGTCTGGAGCTGGGATTAAGTAAGCAGCAGTTTTATAAATCCATTTCAACCTTCAGCGGAGCCGCAAAACGACTACAGTTGTTGGCAGAAAACAACGGATCTTATGCATTCCTTGACTTTGCCCATTCACCATCGAAACTAAAAGCAACCGTTGAGGCCGTAAAAAGTCGTTACCAGGGCAAAAAACTGGTAGCCTGCATGGAACTGCACACATTCAGTAGTCTTAAAGAAGAATTCCTGCCACACTACAAGGGAAGTATGGACAAGGCCGACTTAGCCTGCGTATACTTCAATCCCGAGGTAGTTACACATAAAAAGCTAAAGGCGATAACAGCAGAGCAGGTACACGAAGCATTTGGCAAAGAAGATCTGAAGGTATTTACCAACAGTGCGGAGATGGTCGAATTTCTTAGTCTGCAGGATTATAAAAAAACAAGCCTTTTGCTTATGAGTAGCGGGAATTTCAGCGGTCTTAATATGAAAGATCTTGCAGAAGAATTACTCGAAGTTGACGGAAAACAATAATAAGTTATTTCTGTATCGGTTGTGATAGCCGATTGTAGCATAATAATAGTTTTTTGAATTAAGAGGTGTCAAAGCTTAAAGTTTTGCCACCTCTTTTAGTTTATTTTGAATTATTGTTAAGTATTCCCATTAAAATACCTTCTTTTTTGAAACTAATTGTCCCTGGATCCGCTTCATTATTTGTACTAGCTTTGTACTAGGTTTGTACTAGGTTACTACTAGCTCAATAGTAAAAATATAGTACAAATGATGTAAAAACATTGTTAATACTCTGGATCTGTTGTGGGGATAAGCTTGGGGGATTTATATCTGTGTTTTTGTTAAATATTGTGATAGTGAAATTTTGAGGATTTTATATAACAATAATATTTGTTTATATAAATTGTGTGTTTTATTAAGTTATTTGTAAATTCGAAATTTGTTAATAGTTACGAGAATAAAAACTAATTTATGTATAGTTATCATATATTTTTATTCCCTTTTAAATGGGAAATATTAAGAAATAAAAAATCTGAATCTGAAAGAAACAGTATGTCTGAAAAATATAGACTATCTGATTTGGATAAGGAATTAAAGAAAACGAAATGGAATAGGGATAGAACGTTTAATCTTGATTATAAGGATTGTTACAATGAGTATAATTTTTTTTATAGGCAGGTCAGGGAAATATTATATGAACAGTCAGGAAGATTAATAGAGGAAAAAACAGAATCTGGAAATGATTTAATTAAGCACTATGAATACGATATTCCTGAAGGTATGCATTATTGTATTAAATTGAATTGTGGTAAGAAATATTATCTTGAAATTGATAGTATTTTACTTAATATATACTCTACAGGAACTGGGGTGATTTCGTTTCATCTTAGGAATTGTTTACATAAAGATGCTGTTGATATTCTTAAAATAAATCAATACGGAAGGAGATTATTTCCACCTTTTTTGGCTCTGAATGATTCATCTATATTAACTAAAGATAAAGATAATACTTCTAATGAAGAGGCAATAAACGGCGTTAAAAATGTAGAATTGCCAGATGCGATTTGGTTAGGGGAAGAAAATTCGTTATCATCTGATTATTATGAAAATTTTGAAAGATATTCAAATAAGGAGTATTATGAAAAGGGTCCATTTAGACTACCTAAGTTTATTGAAAAACTGTTTGACGGAATAAAAGTATCATCATACAAAAGAGATTTATGCTGTGGTTTTACTAATCTGTATATTGACACAGTTCTTGATGATAGGATGTTTGTTATTTCCTGGTATGGAAATAATGATATAGCAGATAACTTTAAAAATAAATCTAACGATACGACCGGTAATTATTTGGAGAGTGATTTTTGGTATAAGTATGTTTTTGTTGATGGAGAAAATAAGTGTATTCAAAATTATCAAATGCAAAGAAATTTAATAGAACAGGCAACTTATACCAGATGGATTGATTACGGAACTTTGTGGGGTGTTTCGAGATATTCATTTGTGTGCTTGACTTCGGAATATGATAAGAGTTCTTATTTTATAATAAAGCATATCCAAAGTATGTATTACAAAATGGTTGAATTGTGTCTTTTACAAAGAGGTTCTGTTCTTAGTTATTCAGAGGAGTTGGCAAGAGTGGTTAATAGTTTTAAAGAAAAATCGAATAAAACAAAGATGAAAGATGTTGAAAATAATTTAAAACAGGTAAGAGACCTTTATGATTATTTCATGCTATTTAAGAATAAAATGTGTTTTGTAGAGGTTACTGCTCAGGAACAGGGAATTGAAATTTACGATATGTTGCAATCTGCAATGAAAGTACCTCAGGAACTTGATACTATTGAGAAAAAAATGAATGATATATATAATTACACAAACCTTATTCAACAAACCTTAGAAACCGAGGAAGTTGGTAGACTGACAAAGGTAATGTTTTATTTGGCTTTACCAGCCCTAGTTGTTGGAATATATAGTATGTCGTTAACTAATGGTAATATATCTGAATATGTGTTTTCTTCTGTCCCATATTGGCCGTTCTGGATAGGGTTGGTGACTGTAGTTGTATTTTCTTGTTTAGCTATATTGTTATTTAAAAAGTTTATAATAAAAAATTAATATGTCAGAATACGAATTTAAAATAGAAATGATACAATTAACTCCTCTTATTCAATTTCAATATGAGCAAGAAGGGGCGATGTTGAGGGCAACAGAATTAAAGCCGAAATTGGATAGGTTTTTAATAAAGAAATTGATTGAGGAAAAATCAGATAAATTGAATAAATTTTATATTGATAAAAATAATTCAAGTGCCTTAGCTTATAATGTAAGTATTTTTAATCCTAATAATATAAAAGATGTATGTAAAAAAATAAATGAGCCTTATGATCGCTTATATTTTGCTGCTAAAATGGATGATAATAATGTGGTAAAAGAGATGATAATTCCTGGTAAAAATATTTCTATTAAATTATTCTCCTTTAATAAAGAATTGATCTGTATTATAAAAAAATATCTAAATGAATTTTTTGTGTCTACAAATTTTGGATCAAGACAGAGTAAGGGGTTTGGTGGGTTTGCAACAGTTGATACAGATGTTAAAGAATTTGAAGCTCACTGTTTGAATCATTTTAAAAGCAGTGTTGTTTTAAAATATAAAGATAGATGTGAAAATTATAATAAAGCATTCTCAATAATAGCAAGAGATTATAAGGTTAATAAAGATTCAGAAGGAAATAAAAATAATTTTTATAAAACAATAGAAACTGTTCGTAAACCATCACCGATAATGTTTAAGTATTTTGATTGTAATATCTATGCTATTTTTAAGGGGAAACCGGATTTTATAAAAGATGATTCTATTTGGAATTCAGACCTTAAATTACAAGATTTTTTGAATAAGGATAATATAAATAAATGGAAAAATGTTAAATAAATATATAGCCATTTCAATTGGTCCCATTGTAGAAAGCTTGATAATGGCTAGGAAAACCTCAGAGCTTTGGGCGAGCAGTTATATGTTTTCATATATAATGAAAAATATCACAGAAGAGTTAAAGACCGTGGGAGATGTTGTTTTGCCAAACTCAGGAGACTTTAATAATAATATAAACGGAGCTGGTCTTTATCCTGATAGAATATATATGTATGCTCCTTATGGTGAAGATGATTTTATAAAAGTTGATGAAATTATAAGTAAGGTGGTATATAAATTTTCTTCTGATGTTTATGAATGTATTGGAAAATTTAAATATGAGGGGGAATTTTTCACAAAGCAAGAGGTAGTTGAATTTTTCAAGTCATTTTTTAAAATATATTCCTGTATTATTAAAATTGAAGAGGGTGAAAATATTGTAAATGTCTTGTCGGCTTACTGTAATAGTTTTGAATGTCAGAATAGAATATATTCTATCGAGGGCAAGGGGTATAAAAATATAAATGGTATTGATATTAATCCTTTGCAATTGTTTTTGGGAAATATAAAGAAATCTTTTCTATTACAAAGTGCTTTTGATAAACCTAAAGAAAGGTTTGAAAGTTTGATTGAAATATCAACAAAATCGTTGCATTGTGAGAATATAAAATTAAAGAATGGAGATACTGGTAAAACTTTTTGGGAAAATATTATAAAGGATAATATAGAAAAGGATAATGATGAGAAAATTATTTTAGGTGAGTTTAAGAAAAATTATGGAGATAAATTTAAGCAGTATCATAAATATATGGCTATTGTCCATGCCGATGGAGATAATATTGGTGCGATAATTGAGAAAGTAGGGAAAGATAATAGAGAGTTGAAACAATTCTCGGAGAGATTATTTAATTTTTCAAAGCATGTTGCTGATAAAATAATTGAATACGGCGGAGTGCCAGTTTATTTGGGAGGTGATGATATGCTATTTTTCTCCCCTGTTGTTTTTGAAAAAGGTAAAACTATTTTTTCATTAATAGCTTCTATTGATGAACTTTTTGAATTATTTATAATCAACAATTACGAAAACCGAGAGTCCCAGAAAAATCAAATAATAAAGCCATCTATGTCATATGGTATTTCTGTTGGATATTATAAGACACCTCTTTATGAATTGCGCAATAATTCTTTTAGTCTTCTTGAAGATATAAAAAAGAATACGTTTATAGATGAAAATAACTTACCTAAAAATAGAGTTGCATCTAGAATATTAAAACATAGTGGCAAAGCATATTCTTTTGTCTTAAATAAAAACAATGAAGAGTTAAGTATGTTTAATAAATTTATAGAGAAGAATATCAATTTTGATAATAATTTTCTAAATAGCTTTACATATAAATTAGAAAGTAACCATGAAATTATTTCTAAAATAGCGGGAGATAAAGTAAGGCTAGATGCTTTTTTAAGATATAATTTCAATGAGAATTACGTAAGATATAAACCTTTTTTTGATTCAATATGTGATTTTATGTGTGATATTTATAATAGAAGACAGAAGTTGGACAAGGAGGAATTCAATTTGCTTTATTCTGCATTGAGATTTATTGATTTTATTAATGCTAAAGATATTGATTAGTATGTCAAAATATATTATAACACTAAAGCCCACTGATGCATATTTTTTTGGACAAGAAATAGTCAGGGTATTGGGGAATAAACAATCTTATTTTCAACATTCTGCTGATCTGCCACAACAGACAACTTTACTTGGTATGTTGAGGTATCAGATATTAAAACAGAATAAACAGATTCCTTTAAAAAATTATAGTCTGGCATGTAAACTAGTCGGTAAGAAAAGTTTTATTGTAGGAAACGATAGTAATGTGGATTTTGGGGTAATAAAAAGTATCTCACCCTTGTTTTTAATAGAGGAAGATGATGAAAATAATCCATATTTTCTTTTTGATAAGAGATTTTCTAAATCTGAAGAAAACCTTCAGTCACTATTTATAGAGGAAAGTTCTAAATGTGATGTTGTAAATGGATTCAATTTGTATAATCGAAAGGCTTACATTTTAAAATCTGATGACAATAATATTTATTCTCCAAAGGACGGATTTTGGTCTGGATATATGGATTTAGGGAATGATTCAAATAAAATAGATACCGGTGAATTGTTTAAATCACAAATAAAGGTAGGTATCAATAAAAATTCTAATGGAGCGATCCTAGACAATGCTTTTTATAAGATGGAATATAAAATGATGGAAAAACATTGGGCTATGGCTTTTATTGCAGATGTTGATTGTACTGAAATGGAATTTTTAAGAGAGTGTGAAGATTTTGCATTTATGGGCAAGGAAAGGTCTTTGTTCAGAATGTCTGTGAAAAAGGTTAATGAAAATAAATTAGCTGATAAAATTGAAAGATGTGATAAAATACCAACAAATAATAATTCTGATGAAATATTTAGGGTGACATTTTTAAGTGATTGTTTTGTAGAAGACGAAAAGGATTTTTACAATAATAGTTTATTTGCAAATATAGAAACTGTTCATTTTCGGAATCTTTCTTATATTATGGAAGAAGGTAATAATTATTCAGAAAAACCTACTAAAAGCAGGGGGTATAATCTTATTAAGAGAGGATCAGAAGTGTTTACAAATGAAATACAGTCTTTGAATAATATTATAAAAGGAGGACATATAAGTAAGCAATTTTACAAGATTGGATATAATCATACATTAATTGAAAAAATGAATAAATAATATAGATATGGCTAATAGTAATTATAAATCAGCAGTATTTTCAATAACTGCCAAAACGAATATGCATGTAGGTTCCGGAAATGAAAATTATGGGGTTATTGATAATTTAGTTCAAAGAGATGTGATTAATGATTTTCCTACAATTAATAGTTCTAGTTTAAAGGGTGCTTTGAGAGTTTTTTGTGACTACAAGGAATTTTCTGAAAATGATATGAATACAATTTTTGGAACCAGTTATTTTAATGAGGATGGAGATGAAAATAGAGGTAAACAGAAATCGGGGGAATTTAGGTTTTTTGATGCCAGAATTTTAAAATATCCGGTTAGGGTTGGAGAAAGTTTAGAAGAGATAAAATTGCCTTATAAAATGATTTATTGCGATGATGTAGAAAAGGAATTTAATGAATCAATTAGATTGTTTAAATGTAAAGTAAAAGAGGAAAAAAATGTTTTCAATAATGCAAAAAAAGTAGATAATGCAATATTTAAAGAAGAGGTTGGCGATTATGGACTGCCTGTTATTGCCAGAAATCAATTAGATAATGGTATAAGTAAAAATCTTTGGTATGAGCAGGTTGTGCCAAGAGAAACGCAGTTCTATTTTACTTTACTTTATCCTGCAAATCATACTGTGTTATTTAATAACCTTAAAAATATTATTGAGGAAGAACTTGTGCAAATAGGTGCTAATGCAAGTATTGGCTATGGCTTTTGTGAAATAAAACAAATATTGTAAGGTTATGAGAAAGTTAGATAAAAAATATATTGAAAAGGCATTTGAATTAGTAGAGTTCCTTAATCGAAAGGAGGATTCTTTTATTTCTGATAATATTATAGAAGACAAAAAATATAAGAGTTATTTGGCTTCTTTTGGGGCAACTGTTGTGATGACAGGTATTGAAGGGGCTATATTTCTTTACAGTAATAAAGACTCTGATAAGGTTGGGGTTATGAATGCAATAACTTTGGCGGTAAGTGGATTATTAGGTGAAAGCATAGAAAAAGTAAATTTTTGCAAAGGAAATGCACGAGACTTTTATTTGAGGATTTCTGAGAAAATAAGTTTAGTGGAATTACGTGATCTTTATGTGAATTCATCAGTTGGTCTTAAGTTGGTTTTGAGAACTTATCCAGTAAAAGGGGAGGGATGTGAAAATGTCAAATAATATAGTGCTGAATGCAGGTTGTATTTTCTTTAAAGAATATTATAAAGATATAATAAAGAATGGTGGTAACATTGATTTTAAGAACATAAATAAAAAGCTATTAAATATTAAATATGTATCTAATAGTAATGTTGTTACTAATATAAAAGGTTTGCAAAGCTTCAAAATGAAGACTATTTATCCAGGACTTCTTATTGGTTCTGGTTACAATCATGATATTTCAAATGATGATGTTTTTAAAATTGGATTTTATTTTGACCATACAACAGGAATGCCTTTAATTCCAGGATCTTCTATTAAAGGAATGTTGAGAAGTTTTTTCCCCAATAAATATAAAGAAGATAGACTTAGTAAGGAAGATAGAAAAGTAGAAGCTAAGGTGAAAATATTGAATTCACTATTAAGTGAGTGGGGTAGATTGGAATTAACTGAAAATGAAATTGAACAATTAGAATCTCAAATTTTTGATGGGAAAATTAGTGATGCACCGAATACTAATATTTATAGCAGTTTGTATAATAGAGATATTTTTTTTGATGCATATCCCATAAATAAGTCGACCAGTTTATTTGAAGTAGATTATATTACTCCACATGTAAATAAGGATGGAGAGGAAGATATAAATACTAATCCAAAGCCCATAAAGTTTTTAAAAGTTGCTCCAGGAGTTGAATATCAATTTTTATTTAAACTTTGTAATTCAAAGTTAGATTCAGGTAAAGAAATTACAGCAGAAATTAAATTGGATCTATTATATAGGCTTATTATGATTGCAGGTTTAGGAGCGAAGACAAATGTCGGGTATGGGAAGTTTGGTGAAGATTTGGAATATAAGAAAGCTTTTGATAAAAATAAATTACAGTATAAATATAAAGAAGCTATTAATGCAAGTATAAAATTAGAAGAAGATCAAAAAGTACAAAAAGCTTTAAGCGAAGAAGAAAAGAGAATGAAAGAAGCTGAACAAAGAGAGCAAAAGAAAAGAAAGGAAGCTGAAGAAAAAGAAATTATTGAGATTAGAAAATTAGAAAGGCAAGAGTCTGCTACTAAAACTGGAATTATCGATTTGTTGAAAATATTTGATATTGAGCAACTGTTAAAAAAAACATGGAATTGGGCAGAAGATTTATCTGGTGATAAAAATATTAAAAAATGTACAGAAAAATATGGTGAAATTATTCCTTCAGAATATAGAGATAAATATATAGAACATGTAAAAGAAATTTGCAAGAATAATTCCGAAAATAATAGATTTAAGAAGGTATGGGCGAAGCAGCAAAGAGAATTAAACCGATTGGTTGGAAATGTTGATTTTGGGAATTTTTTGAATTAGAATACAAAATTAGTCATTTTTTGTTAAACTCTTTCATGATTTCAGTTGTCGGTCTATAGAAGTATTGAGTAAATATTTTTTAAAGACACATAGTTTAATTAAATAATAGTTCTTTGAAGTGTTGAAAATGAATAATTTAAGCATAGTTGTCGGAGTCAAGGATATTTTTTATTATTACCGATCGACAACTTTTACCAAGTAATATTATATCATTGAATCAGTAAAAGCTTTTGTAAATTGGGATTTTTTTTGCAAAAATTACGGCTATTAATTGTACCATAGAGGAATTGAAATATATATGTCTTAATGATATTGGATTAAGGGCTGATACTATTAATTGTACCATAGAGGAATTGAAATGTTTTGGGTACCTGTGATAAGATGGGTTTTGATAATCTATTAATTGTACCATAGAGGAATTGAAATTTCCGAAGCCTTGATTAACTTTAATTTGTCCATTCTATTAATTGTACCATAGAGGAATTGAAATGAAAATACTGAGAAAGAAGAAGAGCCACAAAGCTCTCTATTAATTGTACCATAGAGGAATTGAAATTTTCAGGATTTCTCCAAGCATGATTCAGGTAACAAACCTATTAATTGTACCATAGAGGAATTGAAATAGATTGCAAAGACTGGATTGAAAATAATTGGGGTACTATTAATTGTACCATAGAGGAATTGAAATGAGTAAGTTTCGGGATGAATATCCTTTTCTAAAAGCTATTAATTGTACCATAGAGGAATTGAAATTTATAGCATCAATAATATTATTCTTTGGTACAGAATATCTATTAATTGTACCATAGAGGAATTGAAATCCAAATGACTATTACTTACCCTAGTGAGTCGGGTATCTATTAATTGTACCATAGAGGAATTGAAATGGACTGGGTATTGGCTCAGGGTTATCTACAAAAAGCTATTAATTGTACCATAGAGGAATTGAAATAGTGCAAAAGAAATAAATCATATCCAAAAATTAGCGCTATTAATTGTACCATAGAGGAATTGAAATAAAACACTTTCTTCCAAAAGGCTACGGCAAAACACTATTAATTGTACCATAGAGGAATTGAAATTACAAGTTGAGCATCGGAAAGTTCACGCATGAATGCTATTAATTGTACCATAGAGGAATTGAAATATATTAGTTGCTTATCTACAAGTTTTTCATATTCTCTATTAATTGTACCATAGAGGAATTGAAATCATTCTGATATACGGTCTGTTGAGAGTACCGGTAATCTATTAATTGTACCATAGAGGAATTGAAATATCCTGGAATGACATCCAAGAAAACATTGGGTACTCTATTAATTGTACCATAGAGGAATTGAAATGGCGAAGTTCGCAAAGCAAACAAGATATCTTATAACTATTAATTGTACCATAGAGGAATTGAAATTTTGCAAGGATGAAATTTTTGTTATCAAATACGTAAGACTATTAATTGTACCATAGAGGAATTGAAATGTACCCAGGCATTAATTTAATTTAAATCAAAAGAATCTATTAATTGTACCATAGAGGAATTGAAATCCCATTGCGGTATGACTACCAGACAAACATTCCATTTTCTATTAATTGTACCATAGAGGAATTGAAATATGGTAAGTGTATCATTAAGCCTTTAGTTGGTAAAGCTATTAATTGTACCATAGAGGAATTGAAATAAGTAATCATACAATAAAATCCGTATTTATTAAATCTATTAATTGTACCATAGAGGAATTGAAATATAATTGATAAGGTGTGTAAAATCATAGTTTTAATTCTATTAATTGTACCATAGAGGAATTGAAATTTTGAATTCCTTTCTGTCTACACATACCGTATTCTGTCTATTAATTGTACCATAGAGGAATTGAAATTCTTGAGTGTAGTGTAATTCTTCTGGTTCCACATACTATTAATTGTACCATAGAGGAATTGAAATTTATTTGGGAAGAACAGCTTTGATGCCCTCACAACTATTAATTGTACCATAGAGGAATTGAAATATTTCTAACTGGTATTTATAACGAAAGGCAAACTGGCTATTAATTGTACCATAGAGGAATTGAAATGTTAAATTTGATTTTTGGGATAAGGATAAAAAACTTCTATTAATTGTACCATAGATGAATTGAAATACCATTCTTTGAAAGTTCCTTTAATAAGATTTTAGGCTATTAATTGTACCATAGAGGAATTGAAATATTTGTGTTTCAAATCTGTAATCAAACAATAATTCTTCTATTAATTGTACCATAGAGGAATTGAAATTCTCACCAGTCTGAGTCGTCATAGCCCTTTGCTCAACTATTAATTGTACCATAGAGGAATTGAAATATTGATGCCTGTAATGTTCCGTCTGGGTGGGCAAGCTATTAATTGTACCATAGAGGAATTGAAATTGCATAAGGGTTCAAAACACCACACTGCGGATCATCCTATTAATTGTACCATAGAGGAATTGAAATTTACAAATGGATTATGATTTAGATTCACAAGAATTCTATTAATTGTACCATAGAGGAATTGAAATGAAATATTTGAGGTTCAGACAGAAGAAGGGCTCGTGCTATTAATTGTACCATAGAGGAATTGAAATTCCTGGCAAATCGTGGTCATGCTACATGAAAGATTCTATTAATTGTACCATAGAGGAATTGAAATTTTATCTACTGGAAGCACTGTCCCGTGAGAATCCCTCTATTAATTGTACCATAGAGGAATTGAAATCCCTCATGGAATTATTAAGCTTTTTCTTGTCTTCACTATTAATTGTACCATAGAGGAATTGAAATGATTGTAATTCTGTGTTTTCTGATAAAAGGCATAGACTATTAATTGTACCATAGAGGAATTGAAATACCATTTTTCTGTAAGCCCTGGATAGTACCGTGGTATCTATTAATTGTACCATAGAGGAATTGAAACTGTTGACCGGAACTTAATATTCTCCATATCCTGTTGCAATTAATTGTACCATTTAAATTTCAAATAATACCTATTACTTACGTTTAGTATATCATTTACCTTTCTTATCATTTACACTATATATAAGCATTCAGAGGATAAATTGCAGGCGAAGAAGCTGTGCGCCTATTCATTACAAATATATAATTGGGTGCATCATAAGCTCTTTAATGTTATCTTTACAACATTAATGTTTTAGAAGGAATAATTCAAACATTTATTGATCATACTTACTTTTCTCCTTTTCATAGGGTTTTTTCTACTTTGGTAGGGGAGACAGAGTACAACTTTATTACTCGTAGAAGAATAGAAAAGTTGGCAATTTATCTGTTGAGAGGTTATGATTATCCTATTGGATATTCCGGGGTAAACTGGTTCTTCGTCAATTTTGGGGAATAATAAACATAAAAGAGACCACTCTAACTTCCTGATAATTAGCAAATAAAGCAAACAAAATACTTGCAAAACAATACATTATTTATTATCTTTAAATAACTTTCACTCAGCTATTTAAGATGATAAAACAACTATTTAACCTACCTTTGTTAAAGGTAGAAAACATAGAATATACAGATTCATATATTAAAATTTCCGCCTCTATTAGATCAAAACGTTCAAAGTGTCCTTCTTGTGGTAAATACAGTCATTCTGTACATGACTACTATCACAGAAGTGTCACAGATCTTCCAGTGTTCCAAAATAAAAGCACAATACGATTAAAGACTAGGAAATTTAAATGTAAGAATCCAGCCTGTAAACAAAAGGTGTTTTCAGAACAAGTATCGGATATCTCCAAGTATTCAAGAAGAACACAAAGAGCAACAAATATTCTGGACTCTTTATCTATAGAATTAACAGGAAATCAAGGCAGTATAATATCCAACCAATTATCAATAGGCGTTAGCAACTCGACAATCACACGTATTGCACACAAACAAAAACTACCTGAAATTAAACAACCTAAAATATTAGGTGTAGATGACTGGGCATATCGAAAAGGCGTAAGTTATGGAACAGTATTAGTCGATATGGAAACATCCAGACCTATTGATATATTAGAATCAAGAGAAGGAAAAGATTTGAAGGTATGGTTAGATAAATACAAAGATGTGAAGATTATAACTAGAGATAGGGCAAGTTCTTATTCATCTGCAATTAATGATATTTGTCCAAATGCAATCCAAGTTGCTGATAGGTTTCATCTACTTATGAACTTATCTGATGCTTTAGACAGGTATTTTAAGAGCATTAACAATAAAATAAGAACCGTAATAAAATTAAAACAGGAGGAATTAACCACAACAGACACAGAGATAAATGCAGATGATTGTGAAAAAGAGTCTAAAATAGTAACTAAAAATATCCGCCAATTCAGGGTAGATCAAAGATTAAGTGTATTCAATAAAGTCAAAGAATTCCAAAAACAAAGAATTCCTATTAAAACGATAGCTAGAAATATGGGGATTAGTCGAATTACAGTTCGGTCGTATTTTAGTCAGGAATATTTATCCCCCAAATCTCATCCTCAAGCTACGAATATTGAACTGTTCACAGATCATATTGTATATCTGTTAAGCCAAAGAACTCACACAATCAAAAACATCATTAATGAAATAAAGAAACTAGGTTTTCGAGGAGGAAAGTCCCAAGCTTATGCAAATATAAAAGCAATCAGGGAACTTCATAACATTCCTGTTCCAGAGAAGCCAGATTTCCAAAAACCAATAAAACTGAAATACGTAAAACCTTTAAGTCATAGAAAACTTACACAATATATAGGAATGTCCTTCTCTGACATAGAGAGTATCTCCGAACGTAAATACATGAAAACTTTATTGGAGAATTTGCCAGAACTACGAATAGTTAGAAAATTAGTTATAATGTTTAGAACAATGCTTAAAAGGGGAGCAGGTAATATTAGAAGATGGATACATTTTATTAAAAAGTCAAAATATAAATTATCAGGATTAAAGACTTTGGCAAATGGTATTTCAAGAGATATTGATGCTGTTGAAAATGGAATATCAATGAAATGGAGTAATGGAGCAGTTGAAGGACATGTTAATAGAATTAAAAGCATCAAAAGACAGATGTACGGAAGAGCTGGCTTTGAACTTCTGAGAAAGAAAATAATTTTATCTAAAACTGGTTAAACCTTCCCAAAAATTGACGAAGAACCGGCAATGTTGACACCCTATACCGGCGAATGTTTACACCTTTTAGTTTTTGATAATTTTCAGTGATTACAAATGATATGGCTCTTATGAAGCTTATTTATTTGGTTGTGGACAATATCTCCAAGAAATGGACTCAACCTCTTCATAACTGGACTCTTACAGTACAACAGTTAGCAATTAGATTTGGGGATAGAATGAAAATTAGTCTTTAATTTAAGGCTCTTTTTTAGGTTCTAAAAAGCAAAGAAATGCAAGAACTCATATCCTGCCAAGGGTATATGAACGGATAGTGCCTATCCGCCCTTGTCAAAATATGAATTCTTGCAAATAAAGCTTTTAAGAGCTCTAAAAAAGAAAATTTATATATCTTTACGTTCAATAATAAAAATTACTGGACAGAGTTCAGTTTACACTCCCATATTATAGGTGGATTCATTTTATTAGTTATTATATTCGGAAACAAAAAATGAATTAAAAATTAAAATGCTATGAAGAATATTATTTCATTTATAATTATAGTTATATCTTTTTCCATGTTTAAATGTACATGTGACAAACATGAGGATCATACTCCATTTTTAAATGCTTTTTACATCGTAAATAATAAAAGCGAACAAATATCTGTAAGAACATGTAAGAATAAGAATCTATCAGTATTTATTAATATGCGGAATAAAGATACTTTATATTTGAATCATATTGAAAGCTATTATAATGATATTAGTTTGTATGATCTTGATACTATCTTTATAAAGTACAATGATATTAAAGATACTATTCCTATTATTGATATAAACGATAATAATCTATGGGTAAAGGATTCAATTGATTTATATCTTTCAAAATATTACTTTGTTTATCATTAATTGTTTTATCTTTAATAAAAGTTATTCACAATTTTAAATTATGATAAAAATGAAAAAGTATTTTAGATTATTGTATGTAGCCATAATAGTGCTACTAATGTCTTCATGTAATAAAGGTGATAATATACTAGATTCATCACCTTTAAAACCACTTTCTCAAAAACCTGATTTAAGTTATGAAGATGCTAAAGAATTTATTTTGGATTATAATCAGCAACTTTATAATGAAGATTCTAAACGAAACATTATAAAAAGCGAGGTCATTAAAAATGATGATAATAATATCAGAATGTATGCCTTTGAATATGAAAAAGGAGGAATGTCTATTGTTTCGGCTTATATTGGTAAATCATTAGTATTGGTTGAAAGTGATATTGCTAAAATTGATTTATCTAATAATTCATGTCAAAATAATATTATTAAGCAATATATTCCATATTTAGATTCGATTGCTAACGATAGAGATATTAAACCATTTATTATACCTGAAAAAAATAATGTAAGCTTAAAATGGACTAGAAAATTTATTAGTGCAGATACTTTTTGTTATTTAGGAATAGAATATCCTTGGGCACAAGAAGGTGCTAATAATATATTTGGATATTATTGTCCTAGTGGGAAACCAATTGGGTGTGGCCCATTAGCTTTGGCAATGATATTAAGATATTATGAACCTGATAATGGTACTGATTGGAGTAGAATTGATACAGATTATTGGAGTGACTACTATATTAATTCTGACCCTGAAACTTCTAATTGGGGATATAGAGCAAAATGGTTAGCTGAAATAAGAAGAAATGCTATGAGTGGTTCAGACTTTGGTAATACTTGGACATTCCCAAGCAAATTAGAATCAGCTTGTAAACATTATGGGTTTACAAATGCTTCTAATGTAGAATGGTTTTGGGATAAAATGTATACTGAATTAAGTAATCAAAGACCTATGATTGCATTGATAGGAGCAGACGATATAAGTAGCACCATATCTAAATCACATTGGTTTGTTATACATGGATATAGAAAAGTTGATTATTTATATAACGGAAGTACTCATTTATATCCAAAACAAGTTAAAGCTAATTTTGGTTGGGGAAACGATGAAAGAAATACCTATTGGTATTGGAATTTTCAACCTGCGGGATATGGACAAAGCGTATGTTTACCTAATAGAATAATTAGAAATCTATCTAAACCTAATTAGTTGTATTGGCTTATCAATAGCACAATATTTGTTGATAAAAAATAATATTAAACCTAGACAGATTATTCGTAAGCATTCGCTGAAGTACACCTCCCATACAGGGTATTTTAAGGTTTATCTATGATTTTTTATTCAAATTGGAATTTATTGAAATGATCCAATACTAAATAACACCTGATTTATAGAGGAATAAGTTTTTGCCGTTTTAACTTTTCCAAATAAATTGGAATTTATTGGAATCGGTTGGATTCTATTGGACTATTCTAATGATTTTCTGCCCATACTGATGGTAGCAGTTCTTCAAGGTTATTTTTATCTCTCAGGTAATATGGCATTTTTGCAATTACATCATTCAGCCATTCTCTTGTATTAATTCCGGCTTCCTTACAACAACCCATAAGGGTAAACATTACGGAAGCGTGTTCTGCAGCCTGATGGTTGCCACAGAAAAGGAAGTTCTTTCTGGATAATGTTGTCTTTAAAATTATGTTGGCATCATAGTCAATCTATCTCTAAAACAGTTGAAGTTTTTCTGTTCTGCCGTAAGCATTCGGTAAACCCCATATAGAAATAGAAGATGTCATTTAATAAGTTTGCGTAAACTAAAAATGTAATGGCATGATGACCGCACAGAAGTTTCAGGAGATATACTCTGAATATTTAGAATCGGGTTTAGGAGTAAAGGATTTTTGCAATAACGAAGGTATGCGTCCCAGTAAATTCTTTTACTGGCAGAACAAGTTAAAAGATCAGCTTCCCCCTAAAAAAGGTTTTGTCCCCCTTCTTATTGGCAGAGAATATAACACAAGCAATATGCCTGTAACAGCTAAATCTACCTCCTTACCATCAGAACCAATTTTACAAGAACAACTAGAATCATCTTTTGAGATAAGTTATCCTAACGGAGTAAGTTTAAAACTTAAAGGATGCAATAATATTGAATTAATACGTTCATTAGTTCTTTTAAATCCCCTAGATCATGTTTAGTCTTAATGCATCAATGAATTATTATTTGTATGCTTATCCAACAGATATGAGGCGTAGTTTTTATACCTTAAGTGGGATGGTTACAAATCAGATGGGGCGTAATGTACAAGACGGAGATGTATTAAAAAACCTCCAAAACAACCGTCATATAAGGGCTACATACTTTAATATCTCTTTGTTTTTTAGTATATTTGTACCGTCCAAAACGGAAGATAAATGACAAAGTGTATATTCCGGGCAAAGTGGTTCTTCGTCAATTTTGGGGAAGGTTTAACCAGTTTTAGATAAAATTATTTTCTTTCTCAGAAGTTCAAAGCCAGCTCTTCCGTACATCTGTCTTTTGATGCTTTTAATTCTATTAACATGTCCTTCAACTGCTCCATTACTCCATTTCATTGATATTCCATTTTCAACAGCATCAATATCTCTTGAAATACCATTTGCCAAAGTCTTTAATCCTGATAATTTATATTTTGACTTTTTAATAAAATGTATCCATCTTCTAATATTACCTGCTCCCCTTTTAAGCATTGTTCTAAACATTATAACTAATTTTCTAACGATTCGTAGTTCTGGCAAATTCTCCAATAAAGTTTTCATGTATTTACGTTCGGAGATACTCTCTATGTCAGAGAAGGACATTCCTATATATTGTGTAAGTTTTCTATGACTTAAAGGTTTTACGTATTTCAGTTTTATTGGTTTTTGGAAATCTGGCTTCTCTGGAACAGGAATGTTATGAAGTTCCCTGATTGCTTTTATATTTGCATAAGCTTGGGACTTTCCTCCTCGAAAACCTAGTTTCTTTATTTCATTAATGATGTTTTTGATTGTGTGAGTTCTTTGGCTTAACAGATATACAATATGATCTGTAAACAGTTCAATATTCGTAGCTTGAGGATGAGATTTGGGGGATAAATATTCCTGACTAAAATACGACCGAACTGTAATTCGACTAATCCCCATATTTCTAGCTATCGTTTTAATAGGAATTCTTTGTTTTTGGAATTCTTTGACTTTATTGAATACACTTAATCTTTGATCTACCCTGAATTGGCGGATATTTTTAGTTACTATTTTAGACTCTTTTTCACAATCATCTGCATTTATCTCTGTGTCTGTTGTGGTTAATTCCTCCTGTTTTAATTTTATTACGGTTCTTATTTTATTGTTAATGCTCTTAAAATACCTGTCTAAAGCATCAGATAAGTTCATAAGTAGATGAAACCTATCAGCAACTTGGATTGCATTTGGACAAATATCATTAATTGCAGATGAATAAGAACTTGCCCTATCTCTAGTTATAATCTTCACATCTTTGTATTTATCTAACCATACCTTCAAATCTTTTCCTTCTCTTGATTCTAATATATCAATAGGTCTGGATGTTTCCATATCGACTAATACTGTTCCATAACTTACGCCTTTTCGATATGCCCAGTCATCTACACCTAATATTTTAGGTTGTTTAATTTCAGGTAGTTTTTGTTTGTGTGCAATACGTGTGATTGTCGAGTTGCTAACGCCTATTGATAATTGGTTGGATATTATACTGCCTTGATTTCCTGTTAATTCTATAGATAAAGAGTCCAGAATATTTGTTGCTCTTTGTGTTCTTCTTGAATACTTGGAGATATCCCGATACTTGTTCTGAAAACACCTTTTGTTTACAGGCTGGATTCTTACATTTAAATTTCCTAGTCTTTAATCGTATTGTGCTTTTATTTTGGAACACTGGAAGATCTGTGACACTTCTGTGATAGTAGTCATGTACAGAATGACTGTATTTACCACAAGAAGGACACTTTGAACGTTTTGATCTAATAGAGGCGGAAATTTTAATATATGAATCTGTATATTCTATGTTTTCTACCTTTAACAAAGGTAGGTTAAATAGTTGTTTTATCATCTTAAATAGCTGAGTGAAAGTTATTTAAAGAGAATAAAATAATGTATTGTTTTGCAAGTATTTTGTTTGCTTTATTTGCTAATTATCAGGAAGTTAGAGTGGTCTCTTTTATGTTTATTATTCCCCAAAATTGGACGAAGAACCACATTGCCCGGAATATACATCCTATATCGGAAATGAAAGAGTTTAATAGTTCTGCTGCTTTTTTCAGGGCTTTTAAAAAGTATTTTGGGGTTAATGCAAGCGATATGCAAAATATGGTAAAATCTCAATATAGCAAGATATGTAAAGTCGAAAGCAAGAATTGTAAAATTAAGTTTACCATTGAGGACTACATTTGTAATGTTTAAAAAATATTAAATTCTATGAAAATGAAAACAAATGTAGAGGTTAAAGAAATGCCGGAGTTTAAGGTTGCCTATATTCGTCATATCAGTGATTATAGTTTAATTGGTAAAGTATTTGAGAAACTTTACATGTGGATTATGAAAAAATGGTTATTTATTACAATAATCATGAAGAGCATCCCGAATGAAAGTTTATTGTGGATATTTGTATTCCTATAAAATAATATTCATTATTTATTCCAGATTTAATCAATAAGAAGTCCTCAGCATAGTATCTTTGTCTATGCTGAGGATTTATTGGTAAAAGCTAATTGTTAATTTAAGAATTGTGTACAATGCATAAGAAAGAAATATTTAATGGTTTTCCACCTGGTATTACAGAGTTTAATAATTATACTTTCAACGATTGTGATCTTTCTCAATTAGATTTAACATCATATGAATTTATAGATTGTACTTTTATTAATTGCGATTTGTCTATGGCGGTAATTGAGCATACTGTCTTTTCCAGAGTCATGTTTATTGGCTGTAAAATGATAGGTCTGGATTTTAGCAGATGTTCTAAATTTGTATTTTCAGTTTCCTTTAATGAGAGTATTCTTGATTTTTGTTTCTTTTATAAAAAGAAGCTGAAAAAGACTTTGTTCAAGAAGTGTAGTATGAAAGAAATGACTTTTATAGAATGCGAATTAGATGAGTCTAAATTTGATGATTGTGATCTGGATAGAACCACATTCGAAAAATGCAATCTTGGGAAAAGTGACTTTAGTACTGCATATAATTATACTATAATACCTTCGGAGAATAATATTAAGAATGCCAGGTTTTCGTATCCAGAGATTTTAGGTCTACTAAGGCATTATAATATTAAGGTTGTAGAATAAAAACAGGCCACCTAAATGAATAGGCGGCCTCCATTTTATAAATAAAAATTATATTCTTTATCAAGTAAGCATTGGAGGTTCTTTTCTTTGCTTGCAGTTTTGTATTTCCCTTCCTTTTGAGATTGATAATATGTTTCCATTCTTATTTATAAATCAATAATTGTTAATTAAATAATATTTTATTTGAATATAATGTTTTAAAACATATTATTTCTTTAATAGATATATTAAATTTGTAGATATATGAAAAATTGAATATAATAATATATATAAGAAATGAGATTACATATAAAATGTTCAGGTAATACTGAATTATTAGAGTTTGAACATCAGCATAAACTAACTGGGGTAATTCATAAATGGTTAGGAGATAACGAAGAACATGGAAAACTCTCGTTATATTGTTTTTCTTCCTTAAAAGGAGGATCAGTTGTTAAAAGTAAATTGATATTTAAGAACGGGACTTCTTTCTTTTTTAGTGCCTATGGAAATGATTTACAAAAAAGGCTTATTAAGGGGATACAGGAAGATCCGGAAATGTTTAATGGTATATGTGTAAAGGAGGTTGTTTTACAAGAAACACCGGAGTTTTCAGATAATGAAACATTCATGGTGGGTAGTCCTGTCTTTATAAAAAAGCATATCGATGATAATATAAAGCACTTCACTTATAAAGATAGTCAGTCGGGGGACCTTTTAGTTGAAAATCTAAGAAAGAAGATGGATGAGGTTGGTCTTAAGGATGAGACCTTGCAAATATCTTTCTTAGATGATTATCAAAAAGCTAAGGAGAAACTTATAAAATACAGGGGAGTATGTAATAAGGCCAGTTATTGTCCTGTCAGGATAATAGGAAAACCTGAGACTATAAAATTTGCATGGAATGTAGGTTTGGGGAATTCTACCGGTATAGGTTTTGGAAGTCTAATTTAAAAGAAATTCGGAAGTTATGTATGTAGTAAAATATACTGGTCCTTTTGGTTTTATAAAACCATGGACAGCAGTTCGCGATAGTGAAACTTACAGTCAACAATTCCTTACGCCATCTATTGTAGCCGGCATAGAAAGGAAACTTTTCCCTGAATTGCTTCGAGACGATGATGGGGAGATAAAGAAAATTATTGGGCATAGGTTGAGTTATAAACAGATATCTCAACAACAGGAGCAGATTCAGCCTCGTGGATGGAATGAGAAGGGAAATAAAAATAATAGATCGTATGAAAGACCATATGCGATATTGGTAAGGGGTGTAATGATT
The DNA here is from genome assembly GCA_963666945.2 of Marinifilaceae bacterium. GTDB lineage: Bacteria > Bacteroidota > Bacteroidia > Bacteroidales > Marinifilaceae. The sequence continues at coordinate 28,638 of CAXXRT010000024.1, read as the reverse complement.
AATCCTGTATTGTTTTTAGCTTTTGAAAATAAGGAGGATGCAGCTTTTGCATCAAAACAACATATTTGTCTTTGTAGAAATGAGGATATTTTGTATCCCGAGGATGAATTATTGGAAATAAGCATTGAAGAATTTGATAATGAAGAACTATTTGCTGGTTTTGAATTGGTGTTTGAAAGGAACGATAAATCTTTTCTTGTGGGGTATAACCGGTTAAAAAATAATGAGCCTATGTATGGTTATATGAAAGTAGTGGGAACTCCTGTAAAGACTAATTATTAAACTTGAGTTAAATGATAGTTTGTTCACATATAAAAGCTAAAGGACATCCTTCAGAAACGACTCTTTATGAACATTTGCTTCAGACAAGAATAGCGGTAGAAAGAATTGCCGATTATTTAGGAATGGATAAAGATATAGCCATAAAGGGAGCAATATTACACGATATAGGAAAGACAAGTTCAATATTTCAGGAACGATTATTCTCCGAAAAAAGGTTTGATACTCCTTTTCGTCATGAGATAGCTTCATGCTTTTTTCTTTCCCTTTTTGATGATGATATTCAACCTTATTTAATAGAGATGGTTATAGGTCATCATAAGTCGGTATTGTTCGATGCGAGGGGAAAGGGTATATTGGATTTGGAGGAAAATAGGATGGATGTTTTTGATCTACATATAAAGGATTGGGAAAATTGGAAAGGCGATGCTTTGTCTATTTTATCATCTTTTGGAATAATTACAAGAGATATAAGTGTAGAGGAAGCCAAAGCTAATTACGAAAGGGTTATTGATTATTGTGAAGATAAGGTACAGGAAAGAGGTTATTCTGAATGGAGGGGGTTGTTGATGGCTGCGGATCATTTTTCATCTGCTATGCTTGGGAAGACTGAGGAATATTTAAAAAGAATATTCAAGAAACCTAATTTGGGATTTTTCAACCGTCAACATGAGTTGTATCCGTTATCGTTAAAGAATAGTGTATCGGAAAAGAAGCACACAATTGTAGTAGCATGTACAGGAGCGGGAAAAACGGACTTTTTGTTCCGCAGATGTAAAGGACGTGTTTTTTATACTCTCCCTTTTCAGGCTTCAATAAATGCAATGTATAAAAGGGTAAAGTATGATTTGAGTGTGGATAATCCCGATCTTGATATTCGATTGCAACATGCATCTTCAAGTATTGTAGTTGATTCACGTGAAAAGGAAGAAAAGGTATTTCAGGGTCATGTGGGTGCAGCTGTAAAGATACTTACCCCACATCAGATTGCTTCTATTGCTTTTGGAACTAATGGTTATGAAGCTACTTTGCTTGATATAAAGGGCTGTGATGTGATATTGGATGAGATCCATACTTATACAAATGTTACCCGGGCTATTGTTCTCAAAATTGTGGAAGTACTTAAATATCTGGGTTGTAGAATACATATTGGAACGGCAACTATGCCGTCGGTATTATACAATAGAATAGTTGATATTCTTGGACGGGATAATGTATTGGAAGTGCATTTAAATGAAGATGAATTGGATAAATTTAACAGGCACGTTATTCATAAAAGAGATAATTGGGACGAAGTAGATTCTCTTATTGATGAGGCTGTTAATGAAAACAAAAAGATACTGCTTGTTTGTAACAGAGTACATAATGCTCAGCAGAGGTATAAAATATTGAAAGACAGATTTCCAGATATACCAATTTTACTAATTCATAGTAGATTTAAACGGGGAGACAGGAATGAAAAAGAAAGACTCCTTATTGGTTTGGATAATGAGGGTAATCCTACATATAATTATAATACTTCCACTAAGGCATGTATTGTGATATCAACGCAGGTTGTTGAGGTAAGTCTTGATATTAGTTTCGACTTAATGATTACAGAGGCAGCACCTATTGATGCATTAATACAGCGATTTGGGAGGGTAAACAGGAAAAGATCGGCAGAGACAATAGGAAAATATAAACCAATATATGTATTGGTTCCTCCAGAGGATAAAAAAGAAGCCTTGCCATATGATCTTGATATAATAAAATCAAGCTATTCTGTGTTGCCTGATGGTGAAGTTATTAAAGAAAGTAGTTTGCAATTGTTGGTAGATAAGGTTTTTACAGATATTGACTTTATGAAAATAGAAGAGCATTCTGTTTTTAAGGAAACAGGAAAATGGACTATTGATAAACTTACTCATAACAGTAAAGCCATACTGTTAGAATTACTAGATATAGATAGTGTGAGTTGTATTTGTGAATCTGATGAGGAAGCATACAAAGAAGCATATTTCGAGGAAAGAGTAAAAATGGAGATAAGTACCAGGTATTACGTGGTAAAAGATTTGCGACAGCTTGATTGTGGAGCAACTCCGTTTATTATTCCTGATGCAGCCTATGATAAAGACTTGGGCTTTGATACTGAAAAGGCGAAAGCTGAGTTTTATAATGCAGAATATTCATTTTTATAGAAAAATATTAAAAATATGATAGCAGCAACAATAGGACGTACTTTTTTAAAAGCATATAATTCAAAAATGGGGCAGAATATGACTGCCAAGGAGTTCTTTGAAAAGGAATACTTTGAGGTGTTTTATAATCATCCGAAGTATATGCAGTGGGTAACAAATTCACCTTTTGTACAAATGAAGACAGGGCAAAAGCCCCACTTGCTTAAAGAGGAGGAGAGAAGGGAAAAACTAGATAATTTGCACCAAAAAATTTCAGAAGGAGCAACAGATGCAAGTATTGCAATTGGTTTCCCGGCTTCTGAAGTAAAAGAATTTGCAACCACTTCTGGTCTGGTTTCTGATTTAGAAATTGATGTTGATAAGGAAGATGTATATCTTTCGTGGATAGGAGGTGGATTAGGAATAGGTATAGCAGGGGGATATTCTATTTTCTTTGATAATCCGGAAGTCTTACTGAATCTTTTTGAGGGTTGGAAAGTCTACCGTAAGTTTTTAAACGATTCTACCTTGGAAAGCTTGAGGGGGAATCAGATAAATACCTGGAATGGTCAGTGGCTGAATTATAGATATAATAAATATTTCAGAGAGGATTTTGATTTCAGTAAATTAAATACGAGGGGTGTATTTTCTGTAACAGATAAACTTATTGAGGTTAATACAATAAAATGGAGTGAATTGTTTTTTAATCTGTCGAATAGTTTTACAGAACAGACTATTACAGGTTATGTTTATAGTTTGGGACAGACTAATAAGACACTGGGGTTTTATCCATTTCATTTTACTAAAGCAAGAAAATTAATAGAGTATTATAAAATATTATTCGGGGAACAAGCTGCAATAAATGATGCTAAAGTATATGAATCGTTATATGGAATTCATATTAAAAGGGCATGTGAATTGGGCTCAATCGGATTACAGGCCTTAGAACCTAAAGATTTACGTAAATACTATGGAAATGATTCTAACCTAAGGCTTTCTAAGCCTAAAATTTTACCCAAAAAAGGCGAAAGTGAAGATGATTTTAATCTTCGAAAAGAGAAGGCTTTATATAAAGATAATGAGAATATAATTACATACAGAACTTATAAAACGTGGTTATTAGCTATGATTACAAAAAACAAAGAAGAATCGTTAGAATATACTGCTGAAGTAGCTAAAGCACTTCATGAGTATAGAGTAAATGCAACAAAGAATGACAGAAAGAATTTAATACAATCGGAATTATTGGTTGCTAAGTCTAAAAAGAATTTTTTGGATGCTCTTACACTAATTATCAAAGATGTCGATGAAAAGGCTCTTGATGTATTTAAAAATCTTAGGGATAAAGTACATATGATGACATCTGAAGATTTCGGATATTTTGTTGTGCTTTTGAAATTTGATTATGCATACGAAGAAAGAAAATTATAAACTTTAAAAATATTAAAAAATGAATAATACAATTTATATTAGAACATTAAAGAGAGCTGAACATACAGTATTTTGTGTTGAAAATGGACAGAAGACTTATTACGATCCACAGTTTAACAGGAGAATTCCTTATTCAAGCGGTCAGCAGGTAAAGAGATCAATAATAGATTCATTATCCTCATTTTTGAATGAAAATCCTGCTCCTACAACATTCTTGTTCGATGTAAATAAAAATGGAGAGATGAAAGAAGGTGAAGTATTTGCTACTTGTGATCCTTCTTATGCTGACCAATTGTTAGGAGGTTGGATGAAAGCAGCTAAAGGAGGTAAGGATAGAACAATTAAACGCAGAAGTCCTCTTTCAATATCAACTATGAGAGGGTTACATCCTTTATTGTCAGGAGTTGATTCTGAAAATATTTCTTTTGATAGAAGTGAAAGGTCAAATAATATAGTGATTATAAGAAATGAAAAAAACGAGGAATTGAGCGAAGAACAAATTGCAGAATTGTTGGAAGGTAAGGATAGGAGTTTAAGTAGAAAATGGATTCCTGATAATAGAAGGGCGACTGGTCTTTTTGTTCAGGATATAGCTATAGATCTTCGTCGTTTATTTTGTGTTTTATTAAATCCTATTGAGCCAGAGATAACAGAGGAAACAGAGGGAAAGCTTCGTTTAGAAGGTTGGGTAGAATCAGAAAATATTTTTGGAAAATGTTTGGTTGCTCCGACATCTGTTAGGGAACGTTTAATTCCAGCTTTGGCGGAAGCTATTATAGAATGGTCGATTACTTCTAATCAGTCTCGTACTTTCAGTTTAATGGAAACATTAGCTGTTTCTATATCTGATAATGCTAACAGGATTGCAGGAAGTATCAGAGCTAAACTTTCAGAGGAGTTGGAAAATAAGGCTTATCCTATTGTGGAAGAAGAATTAGAAGGCGTTTCTACTTTTGTAACTCTTGCAGGAGGTGGATATCTTAGAACAAAATATGAATCAGTAGATGCTTTGGAAAAAGCAAAACAACTTTTAAGAGAACAGATGATGGCATTTGATTATGAACATCAGATGAAAGAAGAGACTGTCATGGCATAATAATATGGGAATCCCGCTATAACTGCGGGATTTCATTTATCTTTTGTATTGGTATGCATATTACTGGAACACATTTTAATTATTATATGATTTGCAAACGGAAATTATGGTTGTTTGCAAATAGCATTACAATGGAGCATAATTCCGATCTTGTGGGAGAGGGGAAACTTATTCATGAAACAACTTATCAACAAAGAACAGACAGATATAAAGAGGTTGAAATAGACGGGATAAGACTTGATTATTATGATTCAAAGAATAAGATTATTCATGAAATAAAAAAGTCGGATAAAAAAGAAGAGGCTCATACCTGGCAGTTGAAGTATTATATCTATGTACTCGAACAAAATGGAATAGAGGGAGTGACGGGGATTCTTGAATTCCCAAAGCTTAGAAAGACAGATGAAGTTTTACTTTCTGATATTGACAGGGAAAGGATTGAAAAATATACTCAAGAGATTTATGCAATTATAAATAGTGATAAGTGCCCTTCAAAATTAAATAAGACTAAGTGTAGGAATTGCTCATATTATGAGTTTTGCTGGATTAGTGAAAATGAAAGTTAAATAATATGAAGAAGACATACTATCTTTTTAATCCCGGGAGATTATCAAGAAAAGATAATACGTTAAAGTTTACTCCCGTAAATGAGGATGGGGTTGAATTAAAACCAAGATATTTACCTGTTGAACATGTTGGCGATTTATATGCTTTTGGTAGTTTGGATGCCAATTCAGCTCTGTATAATTTTCTTGGCAAGAATGATATCAATGTTCATTTTTTCGATTACTATGAAAACTATTGTGGATCGTTTATTCCCCGAGAGTCTTTATTGTCTGGCAGAGTTATTATAGCTCAATCTAAACATTGTATCAATAAATCGAAGAGGATGAGTATTGCTCAGCAATTTATCTTAGGTGCATCTTTTAATATGCTCAAGAACCTTAAGTATTATAATTCAAGAGGAAAAGATCTGGTTGATATAATAGAACCAATACAGGATTTACAGGGACAGATAATAAATACTAAAGAAATTCCTGAGTTAATGGGTATTGAAGGCAATATTCGAAAGCTTTATTACGATGCATTTGATTTAATAGTTAATAGATTTGAGATGAATGGGAGGACATATCGTCCACCTCAGAATGAAGTAAATGCGTTGATATCTTTCGGTAATATGGTTTGTTACTCTCAAGTATTGAGGGCAATTCATCAGACACAGCTAAATCCTACTCTTTCTTATTTGCATGAACCTGGAGAAAGAAGATATTCTCTGGCTTTAGATATTGCAGAGATCTTTAAACCTTTGTTGGTTGATAGGTTGATTTTTAAGGTGTTGAATAAAAATGAGATTAGGGAAAAACATTTTGAAAAGACATTAAATAAGACAATCTTAAATCCTGAAGGTAAGAAGATCTTTTTGAAAGGATTTGAAAGCAGGTTAAATGAGACTATCAAGCATAGAGCATTGAATAGGAATGTAAGTTATAAACATTTGATAAAGCTTGAGTGTTATAAGTTAGTAAAACATGTAATGGGAATAGAGGAATATAAACCATTTAAAATGTACTGGTAATGTATGTGATTTTAGTATATGATTTTGGGGAGAAAAGAGTAGGAAAAATGCTTAAGTTGTGCAGGAAATATCTTAATTGGATACAGAATTCTGTATTTGAGGGAGAGATTTCAGATGTGAAATTAAAACAACTAAAAGCAGAGGCAGAATTATTTATGAAAAAAGAAGAAGATAGCATAATAATATTTAGAACAAGGCAAGAAAAATGGCTGGCAAAGGAAGTTGTTGGTAAAGAGTTGGTTGAGCTGGATAATTTTTTATAATAATGTAATCCATTGTTGTCGATATAGCTTTTTTATTAGAGTAATACTATAATAATAACAGAAAAATAAATATTATAGTTCTTTGACATGTTGAAAATCAAAGGTATAAATAAAGTTGTCGTAACTCAGTAGTTTTTTTATAATTATCGATCGACAACTTTTAGTTAATAAAATTATATATTTGCAGCCATTGAAACTCCCGGTTTAAGGGAGTTTTTTTGAGCTTAATTTACGGCTATAAATTGTACCATAGAGGAATTGAAACGCAGCAGCAATCTTTATTTTGCTGAAAAAAGCAATTACTATAAATTGTACCATAGAGGAATTGAAACTGTTGTTGTGTTAGATTCGTGATCTTTTAATCCAAGCTATAAATTGTACCATAGAGGAATTGAAACATAGTTTCAACAACTGGTAGTGATTTAATAACTGGCTATAAATTGTACCATAGAGGAATTGAAACATCATCCAGAATCTTATAGTTAGCTCTAACCTGACTATAAATTGTACCATAGAGGAATTGAAACCCCGCTGAACCACGAGCTAATCCTGTTGGAATACCTCTATAAATTGTACCATAGAGGAATTGAAACTCCATTGCGATAACAGCCTTCAGTTCTGATTCATTCTATAAATTGTACCATAGAGGAATTGAAACTGTGTGGTACTGGTGCATATATCTCTTTCATTATGCTATAAATTGTACCATAGAGGAATTGAAACACACTATGCGCGCCGCCTTGGCTGCACCTATGATTACTATAAATTGTACCATAGAGGAATTGAAACACATTTAATTAATTGTTTAATCATTAATTTTATATTTACCTATAAATTGTACCATAGAGGAATTGAAACTTTACCACTCAGGCAACGCAAACAAGGCTGATGTGGCTATAAATTGTACCATAGAGGAATTGAAACTTTGCATTGGCACAAATACCGATAGTGTTAGCTAGTCTATAAATTGTACCATAGAGGAATTGAAACAACTTATACTATAATCGTATTTTAAAGGAAATTAAACTATAAATTGTACCATAGAGGAATTGAAACTTTTGTAAGTACTTTCCGACAATGCAATACCAGTATCTATAAATTGTACCATAGAGGAATTGAAACGAAGTCTTGACCAGGATAAAACCTGTTATGAAGAGTCTATAAATTGTACCATAGAGGAATTGAAACAGCCTTATTAAATATACAATCACTGCTAAAAGCAAAGCTATAAATTGTACCATAGAGGAATTGAAACGTGACTTCTATTGGAAGAAAGATGATAAGGCTCTTCTATAAATTGTACCATAGAGGAATTGAAACCTCATCTGTCTGTTTTGTTCGATAAGAGTTGAAACCCCTATAAATTGTACCATAGAGGAATTGAAACTCAGTTAGTTTGGGGGATGCCAGGGCTGTGGCTGAGCTATAAATTGTACCATAGAGGAATTGAAACTCGTGGGAAGTGATACCTGCAAAAATCTTATCCTTACTATAAATTGTACCATAGAGGAATTGAAACTCCTTAAGGCCTTCTTGCCAGATTGGTCGTCCCTCACTATAAATTGTACCATAGAGGAATTGAAACTTAATATATTAATTAAAGATAGCAGGGCTTAAGAGCTATAAATTGTACCATAGAGGAATTGAAACGTAGTCAAATAATTATCAATGTCGCAGACCTTGAGTCTATAAATTGTACCATAGAGGAATTGAAACTGTAATAGTAGATAGGGAAAAAATGGAAATTACATTCTATAAATTGTACCATAGAGGAATTGAAACGTGGATGATTTTGGATGTAATTTCTTTTCTGAATGCTATAAATTGTACCATAGAGGAATTGAAACGTACCTCCTGAAGTTTTGAAGACATTTAAAAAAGCAATCTATAAATTGTACCATAGAGGAATTGAAACAAAGGAAGCGATTGAAAAGTTGCAAAAATACAAGGCTATAAATTGTACCATAGAGGAATTGAAACGTATCACCCCCTTTGTAATGTTTTCAGGGCATATAGCTATAAATTGTACCATAGAGGAATTGAAACGGGCATAAGTGAATACTGAACAAATTCAATACTCTCTATAAATTGTACCATAGAGGAATTGAAACGTATCAAGTAAGGTTTTCACTAACTTGGATATTTCTATAAATTGTACCATAGAGGAATTGAAACAATTTGCCCAATCTATTACACCAGTGGGAGAAAAGGCCTATAAATTGTACCATAGAGGAATTGAAACCCTAATACAAGGATTTCCCATTAAATCCATCTCCTCTATAAATTGTACCATAGAGGAATTGAAACAATTTGCCCAATCTATTACACCAGTGGGAGAGAATGCTATAAATTGTACCATAGAGGAATTGAAACTACCTGCTGTAATTGCCATGACTGGATTTGTCAACACTATAAATTGTACCATAGAGGAATTGAAACATAAATATAACACCTGAATTTAATGGTTCCTGAATCTATAAATTGTACCATAGAGGAATTGAAACATAAATCGAATGCACGACTTGAATTTGAGCCCCGTAACTATAAATTGTACCATAGAGGAATTGAAACATATTGGCGGTTAGGTCATAGAAAACACAGTCATGCTATAAATTGTACCATAGAGGAATTGAAACTACTATGAAGGAGATGGTTACGAAATGCAAGCACTCTATAAATTGTACCATAGAGGAATTGAAACGTACCTCCTGAAGTTTTGAAGACATTTAAAAAAGCAATCTATAAATTGTACCATAGAGGAATTGAAACAAAGGAAGCGATTGAAAAGTTGCAAAAATACAAGGCTATAAATTGTACCATAGAGGAATTGAAACGTATCACCCCCTTTGTAATGTTTTCAGGGCATATAGCTATAAATTGTACCATAGAGGAATTGAAACGGAGCGAGAAAATGATGAAAATACCTTTGAGTATTTCTATAAATTGTACCATAGAGGAATTGAAACAAAGGAAGCGATTGAAAAGTTGCAAAAATACAAGGTCCTATAAATTGTACCATAGAGGAATTGAAACTTAAGAGAAAAATGGACTACAGAAATAACAGAAAACTATAAATTGTACCATAGAGGAATTGAAACCTAATATTTGGCGTTCTTATTTCTTCCTCCCATGTACTATAAATTGTACCATAGAGGAATTGAAACAGAGAACAACTCAGAAATCTTGTCTTAACCGGCAAGACTATAAATTGTACCATAGAGGAATTGAAACGCTGCAACGGTTATACTTATGCTATTAATGTCCTCTATAAATTGTACCATAGAGGAATTGAAACATAACTTCCTCGAAAGGAATCTTAAGAGATGCTGCAACTATAAATTGTACCATAGAGGAATTGAAACCCCTAGTGTGTCGGGTATTGGATTTAAGTTATCCACTATAAATTGTACCATAGAGGAATTGAAACATTAGCTGGCCAGAGCCTACTCATTCTAAGAATCCACTATAAATTGTACCATAGAGGAATTGAAACATTTTTAACGCTAAGGATGCTAAATGTACAATGTCTATAAATTGTACCATAGAGGAATTAAAACCCTATATCTTGATTCCATGCTGCTCGTCCTGTTCCACTATAAATTGTACCATAGAGGAATTGAAACCTTTATCCAGCCGTCCAAAAGATACGCTTAAATATCTATAAATTGTACCATAGAGGAATTGAAATGTTGATATTGTTCTTATATGAATTGTTGATGTTCTGACTATTAATTGAACTAGTCATTTTGAAAATAAAACAGGCCACCTAAATTAATAGGGGGCCTGAATTATATATAGAAATTATATTTTCTACCATGCGAACATTGGACGTTCTGTCATTAGTTCGTTAACTTGTTTTTTTACTTTTGCAATTACTTCTTCGTTGTCGATGTTGCTGATTACTTCATCGATTAGTTCAACTACTATTGGCATGTGCTCTTCTTTAAGTCCACGTGTAGTGATTGCTGATGTTCCTACTCTTAATCCTGATGTAGAGAATGGAGAACGTGTATCGAATGGTACCATGTTTTTGTTGATTGTGATATCAGCTTTAACAAGTGTGTTCTCTACTTTCTTTCCAGTGATTTCTGGGAATTTAGATCTTAGGTCGATAAGCATTGAGTGGTTGTCTGTTCCTCCTGAGATAACTTTGTAACCTCTCTTAATGAATTCGTCTGCCATTACAGATGCATTTGATTTTACCTGCTTAGCCCAGTCTTTGTATCCTTCTGTTAGTGCTTCTCCGAATGCTACTGCTTTTGATGCGATTACGTGCTCTAGCGGGCCTCCCTGCTGTCCTGGGAATACTGAGAAGTTGAAGATTTGTGACATCATCTTTGTTACTCCTTTTGGAGTTTTTTCTCCCCATGGGTTTTCGAAATCTTTACCCATTAGGATTAGCCCTCCTCTTGGTCCTCTTAATGTCTTGTGTGTTGTAGTTGTTACTACGTGACAGTAAGGAACTGGGTTTTCTAATAATCCTGCTGCGATAAGACCGGCTGGGTGAGACATGTCGCACATTAAGAATGCTCCAACTTTGTCTGCTATTTCTCTCATTCTTTTGTAATCCCACTCACGAGAATATGCTGAGGCTCCACAAACAATAAGTTTTGGATTGTTCTCTATAGCTAGTTTTTCCATCTCGTCGTAATCCACCATTCCTGTATCTTCTTTTACATGGTAGTGGATTGGGTTGTATAATGTTCCTGAAAGGTTAACAGGAGATCCGTGTGATAAGTGTCCTCCGTGTGCAAGGTCAAGTCCTAGAAATGTATCTCCTGGTTGAAGTAGTGCATAAAATACTGCAGCATTTGCCTGTGCTCCTGAGTGTGGCTGTACGTTTGCGTATTCTGCTCCAAATAACTTGCATGCTCTGTCTATTGCTAGTTGTTCTGTCTGGTCAACAATCTGACATCCTCCGTAATATCTGTTTCCTGGGTATCCTTCGGCATATTTGTTTGTTAGGCATGATCCCATAGCTTCCATTACCTGGTCGCTTACAAAGTTTTCTGAAGCAATTAGCTCTATACCTTCTTGCTGGCGTTTGTGCTCTTGCTCAATTAAATCGAAAATTTCTGTATCTCTTTTCATTTTTTATAATTTTTTCCCTTTTTTGAAAATAAAATTAATATGTCGTGCAGGTTTTTCTCCTATTGTTGCAGACACTTATTTTTGACCTATCACTATCAGGCTCCAAATTTAAGGCATTCAAAAGATTAATACCAAGTTTTAAAGAACTTTTTTTTAAATTGTGATATGTTATTAATCACATACTTAAAATATATGTTTTGTTTATTGTGGATATTTAGTATATTTGTAATTAGCAACTTAAAAATAATAATATGGAAAATCCTTTTAAAACTGAAAAAACTAGACCTACTTTTTTAACAGTTCTTTGCATTCTTACTTTTATTGGAAGTGGTCTGAATTTATTGTCGAGCTTAATGTCTATTGCGACTTCTAAAATTGCTACCAGTAGCGGGTTTATGTCTATGATATACGAGGCAATGAATCAGAGTATGGAAGAGGTGCCTGAGGCTTTTGTAAAGATGATGGATACTATGGTGGAAACTACTTCTAAAATTCTGGAAAATGGTGTTGCAATAGGACTTTCAAATACAATTCTTTTCGCTGCCAGTCTTTATGGTGCTATTTTGATGTTTAACCTTAAAAAAATGGGGTTTTATATTTATTGTGTAGCTCATATATTATTGCTTTTTGTAGTGCCTGTTATCGTGGGATTTAATGTTTTTACCATGTTGGGAATTGTTGGTAGTCTGATTTTTACGGCTGCTTTTATTATTATGTATGGAGTTAATGTTAAGCATATGCACTAACTAAATTTTACCAAATAGTTTTAATTACTAACCTTAATTTTTTATTAAAATGACAGATGAAATTAAAATTCAACCTGAAGAATTGGTTGAGCAAAAGGAAACTGTAAATTCGGTTGAAAATAAACCTAATGTTAATAATGTTTCTACTGTGTCGGAAGGTGGGGTAAAACAGGAAAGACCAACTTTTCTTTCTGTTCTTTGTATATTAACCTTTATAGGTAGTGGACTTTCTGTTTTAGGTTATTTGTTTGCTGTGGCTTTAAGTGGAGTTCTTGATTCTTTAATGGGATCTTTACCTTTCCCTGTTGTTCCTGATGTTGGTGTAGTGTCTGGTATATTTGGACTTGTTGCTGCTGGTGCTTCATTATATGGCGCAATAAAAATGTGGAATCTTCAAAAAGTGGGCTTCTATCTTTATACTGCCGGACAGATTGTAATGCTTGTTCTTGGGTTTGGAGTATTTGGATTTATTTTTACTGCTATATTTGTAGTGCTTTATGGTCTTAATCTTAAGTATCTAAAGTAAATAGGTTTTATTACAAGGAATAAAATTTAAACATAGAATAATTATGGGATACAATATTTGTGTCCCTTTTTTATTTTACAATAAAGATATAGGTGATAGTTCCTTTTTGATGTTTGGGGGATGTGCTGCTTGAATTAAAACGTGTTTTTAATGCTGATTCTTTTGCAATTTTATATAGAGTCTGGTTTGAGGTGGTTGTTCCTATTGCTCCTGGTGTGGCTCTTACTACTTTGCCGGTGTTGTCTACTATTACTTCAACTATGACCTTGCCTCCTTTGGAAAAAGAGATCTGTGGCTGATGTATGTATTCTGCATTTCTTCCTTTTAAATCGTAGGATATTCCGCTGTCTCCTTTTCCTGTTCCGGATGCTTCTCCTTTGGGGTCGCCGGATTGACTGCCCTGGTTTCCTGATTTATCGGTGTCTCCGTAACCAGAAGAATTTGAATTGGATTTTTTTGAAAAGATTCTTTGCCTTGGTATTCATTGATTCGGCAAATTTTTTCTTCCTCTCTTCTTCTTTTCTTTTTTCCTCTTCTTCTCTTTTTATTTGCTCTTCTCTTTCTTTTCTAATTCTTTCCTGTTCTTGCCTTATTCTTTTTTCTTCTTCCAGTTTTTTTCTTTCTGCCTCTCTTTGATTTCTTAGGTTTTCTTCTTCTCTTTTTTTTCTGATTTCTTCTTTTTTCTTTTTGGCATTCCCGCTTTTTATTGCTGGGGCTTCTTCAATGTTTTGCGTAAGAATCTTCGGGGCTGATGTTGGTTTTATCGGATTATTCGATTTTGGCTTTTCTGTCTTTGGTGGTGGGGTAGTTTTTCCTGTATTTGGCTTTGCTTTTTGTGTTTGTTTTTCGGCTGAGGGTTTACCCTTTCCTTGTGGGCTGTCGCCAAAACTGATTAGAATTCCTTTCTCTTCCGGTAATGGGAGTGGGGTGTGGAATCCTAACAGCAGTAGAATTGCTGCAATAATACCGTGAAATATTATTGTTCCTAGTAATCCGTTTTTATTTATATTTCTACCCATTATTATTCGGGACTGGTGGCAAGTATCAGTTTGTATTTATTGTTCTTGGCAATGTTCATTACCTTGACTACCTGTTCAACAGGAATAGTCTTGTCGGCATGAAGAGATATTGTGGGTTCTTTCTCTGAACTGAGCTTGTCTTGTAATTTTGACTCTAATTCATTGAAAGGAACTCTGGTTTTCTCTAAATAGAAATTTAATTTGCTGTCGATAGAAACAGTGGTAATGGCTTTTGCCGAGGTTTGATTTGTACTTTTGGGTAAAAGTAATTTTAACGCATTCGGATTGATAAGGGTTGATGTGACCATGAAGAATATTAATAGCAAAAATACTATATCTGTCATGGACGACATGCTAAAATGGGGATTTACCTTATTTCTTCTTTTTAAAGCCATCTCTTATTTTTTAGCAGGTTCGTTTAATAAATCCATGAATTCTGTTGTGTGTGCTTCCATCTTAAATACAACTTTCTCTACTCTTGATACTAATATGTTGTATGCAAAATAGGCTATAATACCTACGGTAAGACCGGCTACAGTTGTTACCATGGCTGTGTAAATTCCTCCTGAAAGATGACCTATATCGATGTTGCTTCCTGCTAATGACATGTCGTAAAAGGCTTGAATCATTCCTATTACTGTTCCAAGGAATCCTATCATTGGGGCTGCTCCCGAGACTGTTGCAAGGGCATTTAGGCCTTTTTCCAATTTTGATATTTCGAGGTTTCCTACGTTCTCAATTGCTGTACTTACATCGTTAAGTGGGCGGCCTATTCTTTTTATCCCTTTGGCTATCATTCTGGAAACTGGTGTGTCTGTTGTTTCACAAAGAGTGACTGCTGAGTCTATACGTCCTTCATGAATATAGTCTTTTATCATATCCATGAAATTGTTGTCTATCTTTGATGCGTTTCTGATTGCAATAAATCTTTCGAAAAAGATATAAACTGCTATGATAGAAAGGATAAATATAGGAATCATTATCCAGCCTCCTTTGAATGCTAGTTCCCAAAATCCCATTGTTAGTTCTTCTTTTCCTTGTGCTACTGCCTCGGCAGCTTGTTTTGCTATATCGTCTGCCGTAATAAAAAGTAGATTAGTCATAATTTCTTTGCCTTTATAGTAATGTTATAACATTTTTAATTAACACAGCGAAGATAGCTGTTTCTGTTAAGTTGTGAAATATTTTTATCTATTAATAAGCATATTTCTGTTTCTTGATATTATTTGTTTTGTGACTTGTTTAAGATCTTCGTTTGTATCGTATATCATCTGCAGATCGCTGGGGAATGGTATTCTTTTGTTTTTTAGCTTATTTCTTGTTTTTTGCGTAAGTGCTTTTAATTCTCCAAATGCATTTGCCCAGCTGTGGTGAAAATCGGATTGGAAGGTTATGGTTTCTGTTTTAATAAGCTGATTGCTTCGGTTGTCGTAAAAATCAATTGTTCCTTTTACGATGGCGCTTTTTGATATGATTGTTTCTTTGACCTTGCATCTTAGTAGTTTTGTTTTTGGAATTTTTATATCCATTCCGCTGGTATCTTTTTTTACATTTCCTTTTTCGTCGAGTACATATTGAAATCCGTCTTCTACTTCAACACTTTCTTCGTATTCCTTTTCTTTTACAAGCTCCGGGGAGACTTCTATGTTTTTAAGGCTTAACAGGATTGTGTAGTCGTAAAATAGTTCTTTGCGTTGTTTTGTGTCGAAGTTTATCCAAAGTTTATTAAGATTTTTTAGTGTGACATTCAGAAGTTCTACTTCAAATCCTTTAGGCATAACTGTGTTTGATGAATTTTGCATTTCGAATAATACATTGCAGGTGCCTTTGTCCTGTGCTTCTGATAATTTGCTGTCTATGTCTTTGTAACGGGGAAAGTATTGCTTTATTTTATAAAGCTCCTCGAATGCCTGTCGGGCACTTTTTTTGTCGCCTTTTTGTAAGAGTTTTTCTGCATGGGCGTAAAAGTATGTTGCTGCATTTTGTTGGGATACGGCTATGGCTTCGTTGTAGTCTATTTCTCTGAAGTTGATTCTTTGCAGTACGCCTTGGGGGGTGCGTTCTACTATGTTTTGACGGTTTCGTAAATTGTTTAAATGTACTAGTATTTTGTCCCAGATATCGGGCTGTTGGGTTTTCTTTAATGTTTTAATGGCGTCATTGTCATATTGATTTGCAAGCTGATATGCTTTGCCGAGTATATTTATTTCTTTTGTCTTTGAAGGGTTTTTGATTAGTTTTTTTACTGACTTTTCTATTGCCTGATCGTAATTTCCTTGTTGTAATAGTTTTGTTGAGCTTGCGCATGATGCGAATATTATTGCAATGGCGGCTAGATAAAGTATGTTTTTCATAGGGTATTATTTCTTTAATTGATTTTAGTAAGCTAAGATAGGTTTTTAAGTAAAAATTGGAAATATCTTTAGTATAAATTTAAGTTAATATATTCAAAAAGAGCTGCATTGATTTTTAATGCAGCTCTTAATATATTTTTGTTGTTTGTTTTATGATAACATTTCTATTAAATAGAATACTGCGGCTCCTGCCAGATATCCTGTTATTGCAAGACGGGCAAAATTTTTCATGTACCATACAAAATTTATCTTTTCCATTCCCATGGCTGCTACTCCTGCGGCTGAACCTATTATAAGTACACTACCTCCTGTTCCTGCACAGTATGCCAGAAATTCCCAGAATGCTCCGTCCTGAACAAAGTTGGATGCATAGCCTAATGCTCCGGTTGGTTCTATGGCGTACATTCCCATTGATCCTGCAACAAGTGGTACGTTATCTACTATTGAAGAGAGTACTCCTATGGCCAGGTCGATAAGATATACGTTACCTACGTGTTGGTTTAACCATTCGGATGTAAGGTATAGGTGGCCTGCTGATTGTAAGGCTGCTACTGCTGATAGTATTCCAAGGAAGAATAGTACTGTGGATGTGTCTATCTTACGTAGTATTCGGGATACTGCATATTGTCTTTTTATATCCCCTTCTTTCTTTTTATGGATTATATCGGTAACAAGCCATAATATTCCTAATGCTAGTAACATGCCCATATATGGGGGGAGGTGTGTAAGTGTCTTGAATATTGGGACAAATAATAAACAGATGACTCCTGAAACAAGTATCACCATTCTTTCTTTATACGAAAATTCCAGTCTTTCCATGTCTGTTGAAACGGGTCTTATTACTCCTCCTTTTCTCATTTTGGGTGTAATGATCATTAATGGTATTATTAATGTAACCAAACTTGGTAAAAATAGTGTTGTGATAATGTTCTTGGCTGTTATTTGTCCTCCAATCCATAGCATAATGGTAGTGACGTCACCTATGGGTGACCAGGCTCCACCGGCGTTGGCTGCAATTATGACCATTGATGCAAATACCCACCTGTTTGGCCTGTCGGTAATAAGTTTTCGTATTACTGCTATCATTACAATGGTGGTTGTAAGGTTGTCGAGTAATGCTGATAAAAACCATGTTAGTAAACAGATTATCCATAAAAGTCTTGACTTTTTCCTGGTTTTAATCTTGTCGGTTATTATTTTAAAGCCCTGGTGTCGGTCGATGATTTCGACTATTGTCATTGCTCCTATAAGAAAGAATAGTATGGATGAAATTTCTGATAAGTGATGGAATACTTCATGATTGGTAATGAAATGTATCATACCTTCTGTATCGTTGGCTAATGGATTAGTCGTTATAAAATTATTCCATGCTGTACTCAGCCCCATAGATAAAATGTCTGTTCCTCCGATTGCGTAAAGTGTCCAGATAAGCATTCCTGTTATTAATGCTAATGCTGCTTTGTCTGTTTTTAAACTGTGCTCTAATGCTATTGTCGTGTATCCGACAATAAATACAATAATCATTAATATAAACATGGTAATAATTTTTTGTGCAGGCAATTTCTTGCCTTTTTTTGATTTTGGGGAACAAATGTAATGCATTATTGGTCTTATTATCCTAATGAATGAATGTTTTAGTTTTTTTTAACAGATAATAAAGAAATATATCTTTATTTATTGAGTATCTGCTTTGTTGCTTTCTTTAGTGATAGTGCTGATATTTATTTTATGTAATAATTCGTAGGGAAACGTTTGCGCAACCGTTTCGGTACTTTATGCTAACGTTTGAGTAGAAAAATATATTATGAAACTTCTATTTTTAATTACATTTACGAGGAAAAATAGTAGATATTAGTTAACTTCAAACCCGTTTTGAATATAGTTGGATTGAAATTTAATAAAGTTTTGTCATATATTAACCCAAAAGAGTATGGACGACAAATTGAATCTAATCACCCAGAAATTATATAATGAGGGTGTGGAAAAAGCCAGAGAAGAGGCTGAGAAAATTTTGCAGGATGCAAGGCAGGAAGCTGAAAAAATAGTCTCTGAGTCTAAAACTGAAGCATCGAATATTATGTCTCTTGCAAAAAAAGATGCTGAAGATCTTAAGAAAAAAACAGTTGCAGAATTGAAGTTGAGTGGCGATCAGGCTATGGCTGCTTTGAAACAGGATGTAACTGAACTTATTTCTGATAAGATTGCTAAAAAAGTGACTAAAGAAAGTTTTGATGATACTGATTTTGTTAAGAAACTTATTTTAGCTGTTGTTGAAAAATGGAATGAGGCGGAGGGATCTCTTGATCTTAATCTTATTCTTTCTGAAGATATAAAAGAGGATACAGAAAAATATTTTGCTGCTGAACAAAAAGCTTTGATTGATAAGGGACTTGTGGTTAAAACTGGTGCTAATGAGGCTAAGGGCTTTATTATTCAGCCTAAAGATGGAAGTTATCAGATTAATTTTACCGATGAAGTCTTTGTTGATTTTTTCCGTAATTATCTTCGAGTATTTACAAGAGATATGCTTTTTGAAAAATAGTGTGTATGCTTAAAAAGAATTACTACTGTCTGATTGCCGGATTACCGGAACTTATGGCAGATGATAAAAAGATTCCTTTTGCTTTGAATGATTTCAAGGAGGAGCTTAAAATATATCTTTCTGAAAAAGATTTTAAGCTTGTTGAATTGTTTTTTCTTTATGAAGACAATAAAACTCTTCTTTCTTTGATTTCTAAAAAGGAACCTAAGGAATCGGCAATTAGTAATTTTTCACCGGCTTTTATTGAGGATCAGCTTAAGGAACCTGAAAACTTACCTTCTTATATGTGTGAGTTTATTGAAAATATAAACAATGAGACTAAGAAGTATGGCGTTTCTGATGAAAATGAATTAACATGGTTGTTTTACGATTACTTGCTAAACGTGAAAAATGACTTTGTGCGTTCGTGGTTTGAATTTGATATGAATATAAAAAATTTGACCGCTGGTCTTAATGCTAAGAAATATAATCTTAATGTTGAAAGGGAAATAATAGGAAATAATTATTTCTCACAGGCTATAAGAAACAGTAATGTTAAGGATTTTGGACTTTCTGTCGATTATAGTTATGTGGAGAAAGTTATTTCTCTTCTTGATAAGGATGATATGATTGAAAAAGAAAGAGGACTGGATTTTCTTAAATGGGACTTCCTGGATGAGAAAACTACTTTTGAATATTTTTCTATTGAAAAAGTTCTTTCTTTTCTTATTAAGCTTATGATGATTGAAAGGTGGAGTAAGCTTGATACTGAATCCGGTAAGAAAGTATTTCATGAGCTTGTTGAAAGATTGCGTGCTGGTTTTGAGTTTTCCGAAGAATTTAAAGTGTAAAAAGTAATTAATACAGATATATCTAATGGAAGGAAATAATAAAACATTAGGAAAAGTACAGAGTATTATTGCTAACCTTGTTATTGTTGAGATTGAGGGGGCTGTATCTCAGAATGAGATTGCCTTCATTAAGTTGGGTGATACCAGTCTTATGTCGGAGGTTATTAAGGTGATTGGTAATAAGGCTTATGTGCAGGTGTTTGAAAGTACCCGAGGGCTTAGGCCGGGTGCTGAGGTCGTTTTTGAGGGGCATATGCTGGAGGTGACTCTTGGTCCTGGTATCTTGTCTAAAAATTATGACGGGCTACAGAACGACCTTGATAAAATGGAAGGTGTGTTTTTGAAAAGGGGTGAATATACTAATCCATTGGAGGATGATAAGAGTTGGGAGTTTTGGCCTATTGCCAGAGTGGGTGAGAGTGTTGTTGCAGGTGATTGGTTAGGTAATGTTAAGGAGAATTGGCTTGACCATAAAATAATGGTTCCTTTTAAATTTGAAGGTTCTTATAAGGTTAAATCGGTTGCTCCTCATGGTAAGTATACAATACACGATACTATTGCAGTAATTGTTGATGAAAAGGGTAGGGAAATTGATGTTAATATGGTGCAGAAATGGCCTGTTAAACTTGCTATAAGGGCTTATAAAAACAAGCCTCGTCCTGCTCGTCCTATGGAAACTGGTGTAAGGGTTATTGATACTCTGAATCCTTTGCTTGAAGGTGGTACTGGTTTTATTCCTGGTCCTTTCGGTACGGGTAAGACTGTGCTTCAGCATGCTCTTTCCCGTCAGGCTGATGCTGATGTGATTATTATGGCTGCATGTGGCGAAAGGGCTAATGAGGTGGTTGAGATATTTACCGAGTTCCCTGAACTGGAAGACCCTCGTTCGGGACGTAAACTTATTGAGCGTACTACTATTATTGCTAACACTTCTAATATGCCTGTTGCTGCCAGGGAGGCTTCTGTGTATACTGCAATGACTATTGCAGAGTATTACAGGGCAATGGGACATAAGATATTACTGCTTGCAGATTCAACTTCTCGTTGGGCTCAGGCTCTTAGGGAGATGTCTAACCGTATGGAAGAACTTCCTGGTCCTGATGCCTTTCCTATGGATCTTTCGGCTATTATTTCGAATTTCTATTCAAGGGCTGGTTTTGTTCATCTTAATAATGGTAAAACAGGGTCGGTAACTTTTATCGGGACGGTTTCTCCTGCGGGGGGTAACCTTAAGGAACCGGTTACTGAATCGACCAAGAAGGCTGCTCGTTGTTTCTATGCTCTTTCTCAGAATAGGGCGGATTCAAAGCGTTATCCTGCTATCGATGCTCTTGAGAGTTATTCTAAATATCTTGAGTATCCTGAATACATTGACTATGCAAATAACAATATATCAGAGCAATGGATTGATAATGTTAATGAGGCAAGAAATGCTCTTATTAGGGGTAGGGAAATTTATGAACAGATAAATATCCTTGGTGACGATGGTGTACCTTTGAGTTACCATCTTGTGTTTTGGAAATCTGAGGTTATTGACTTTGTCATTCTTCAGCAGGATGCTTTCGATAAGGTTGATTCTTCATCGTCTATGGAACGTCAGCAATATATGCTAAATAAAATATTAGAGATTATCCGATCTGATTTTTCTTTTGATTCTTTTGAAGAGGTTAACCCATTTTTTAAAAGGGTTATTAACTTGTTTAAGCAAATGAACTATTCAGAATTTAAGACTGATAAGTTTCATAAGTATGAAAATGAATTAAAAGAAGTTTTAGCTGAGAGGTTAAACTAAAAGAGGAATGATATGAATAAAACAGCTTTTCAAAAAGTATATACTAAACTTTCCCAGATAACTAAGGCTACATGTACTCTTAAGGCTACAGGTGTTGGTAACGAGGAGCTTGCTGTTGTGCATGGAAGACTGGCACAGGTGGTTAAGATTGTGGGGGATGAGGTTACTTTGCAGATTTTCTCGGGTACTGAAGGTGTTCCCAATAATGCTGAAGTGATTTTTATGGGTAAGGCTCCTACTATTAAAGTGGGTGAAGAATTATGTGGAAGATTTTTTAATGCTTTTGGTGATCCTATTGATGGGGGACCAATTGTTAATGGCGAGGAACGAGAGATAGGTGGTCCTTCTGTGAATCCTGTCCGCCGTAGACAGCCATCAGAGTTTATTGCTACAGGTATCGCTGGTATCGACCTTAATAACTCTTTGGTGTCGGGACAGAAAATTCCTTTCTTTGCGGATCCGGATCAGCCTTATAATCAGGTGATGGCTAATGTGGCTTTAAGGGCAAAGACAGACAGGATTATTCTTGGTGGTATGGGATTGACAAATGATGATTACCTGTATTTTAAGAATTTGTTCGATTCTGCAGGTGCTCTCGATCGTATTGTGAGTTTTGTCAATACTACTGAGGCTCCTCCTGTGCAACGTCTTCTTGTTCCGGATATGGCTCTTACTGCTGCTGAGTATTTTGCAGTTGACAGGAATGAGAAGGTTCTGGTTCTTCTTACAGATATGACATTATATGCCGATGCCTTGAGTATTGTTTCTAACCGTATGGATCAGATTCCTTCAAAGGATTCTATGCCGGGTTCTCTTTACTCTGATTTGGCTAAAATATATGAGAAGGCAGTGCAGTTCCCTGAAGGGGGATCAATCACTATTGTGGCTGTGACTACTCTTTCCGGTGGAGATATCACTCATGCTATTCCGGATAATACAGGTTATATTACTGAGGGACAGCTTTTCCTTCGTAAGGATACTGAGATAGGTAAAGTGATTGTGGATCCTTTCAGAAGCTTGTCGCGTCTTAAGCAGTTGGTTATTGGTAAAAAGACTCGTGAAGATCATCCTCAGGTGATGAATGCTGCTGTGCGTCTTTATGCCGATGCGGCTAATGCTCGTACTAAGTTGGAGAATGGTTTCGACTTGACTGATTATGACCAGAGGGCATTGGATTTTGCTAAGGATTATTCAGAAAAACTTCTGGCTATCGATGTTAATATTGATGCGACTGAGATGCTAGATACTGCATGGGGTATGTTTGGTAAGTATTTCAACAAGACTGAGGTTGCTATTAAACAGGAGTTTACTGATAAGTACTGGAAAGAATAATAACTTAAACCTAATTCAGGTATGGCAATAAAATTTCAATATAATAAGATCGCACTTCAGAGTCTTGATAAACAATTAAAGATTCGTGTGCGTGCTTTGCCAACCATTAAAAATAAGGAATCTGCCCTTAGAATGGAGGTTAAGAAGGCTAAGTATACTGCCCAGGAATATGATGCTAGGCTTAAAGATATGATTGAAGCTCAGCAAAATATGCTTAAGTTATGGGATGAGTATACGCCTGGTTTGCTTATGGTCAAAGATGTGAAGATGGGTGTAAAAAAAATTGCGGGAGTACGTACTCCTGTGTTTGAAGATGTGATCTATGAGCTTAAGGAGTTTAGTCTTTTCAACAGTCCTCAGTGGTTTCTTGATGGTATAGAAACACTTAAAAATCTTGTGAAGATTGCAATTGAAAGAGAGTTTTATTACAGAAAAATGGATTTGTTAAACCATGCTCGTAAGAAAACAACTCAGAAAGTGAATCTTTATGAGAAGGTGCAAATACCGGGATATCACGATGCTATAATGAAAATTAAACGTTTTCTTGAGGATGAGGAGAATCTCTCTAAGTCGGCACAAAAGATTGTTAAAACCCGTAAATTAATGGAGGCAGAATCATGATTGTACCGATGAAAAAACTTTCGGCTTTCGTGTTCTACAAGGAATATACACGATTCCTTGAGCATTTGAGGGAACTGGGAGTTGTACATATAAAATTTAAGAAAGGTCATTCAGCCAGTAGCGATTCTTTGGTCGAGAAACTTAATGTTATTAGGCGTTATACTAATGCTATTAAATTTCTTGAAAAGCAAAAAGATATTGAAAAATCTGAGTTTACTGATGCTAATGATTTGCTTAATGAGCTAGAGGCTAAAAGAATAAGACTGGATAAAACTGAACAGATACTTGCTCATATAAGAAAAGAGATTTCTATTCAGGAGCCTTGGGGTCTGTACTCTGAAGATTTAATAAATAAGCTTTCTGAATCAGGAGCAAGAATTGACTTTTTTACATGTCCTCACAGTAAATTTAATACCGAGTGGTATGAGCAGAATAATGCTCTGGAAATTGCAAGTCATGGGGGTCAAATATATTTCATTACTGTTTCTATTGATGGACAAAAGCCTGAGATAGAGGCTGAATATGTTGGGAAACCTGAAAAAACACTTGATGAATTATATCAGGAAGAAGAGGATGTAAATAAAGAAAGGGAAGTCTTATTTAATTTCTTTAAAAAGGCTGCCGGGTCTGTTGATATTCTTGTAAAGGAAAGAACTAATATTCAGAATAACTTTAACTTTGAGAATGTTGTGGCTGGTACACATACAATGGTTGAGGATAAGGTTATGTATCTTGAAGGTTGGGTTCCTCTGGATAAGGAGGAAAAACTTGAAGGATGGATTTCTGAAGTTGGTGTTTATTATGAAATTAGGGAACCTAATTATGAAGATAGGGTACCTATAAAATTAAAGAATAATAAATTTGCCAGTCTTTTTCAGTTTATTGGAGAACTTTATTCTCTTCCTCAATATGGAGAAATTGATCTAACACCTTTCTTTGCTCCGTTCTTTATGTTGTTCTTTGGCTTTTGTCTTGGAGATGCGGGTTATGGCTTGCTTATTCTTCTTGGGGCAACTATCTATAAGCCTAGGGTTAAAAAGGAAGTTAAGCCTGTTCTTTCATTAGCGCAGTGGCTGGGATTGGCTACCGTGGTAATGGGAATTGTTGGCGGTACTTTCTTTGGAATTAACCTTATTGAAGCTGATATTTCATGGCTTGAGAATGCTAAGAAATATATGCTGGATTCTCAGAATCTTTTCAATCTTTCTTTGATAATTGGTGGTGTGCAGATTATATTTGGTATGTTTATCAAATTTGCTAACCAGATTAAACAGGCTGGTCTTAAAGCTTCTCTTGCTACATTGGGATGGATTATTCTGATAATTGGGGGAGGACTTACATATTGGCTTGGAAAGAAAGGAATGGATGTAAAAAATATCCAGTATGGAGTATTTGGAATTAGTGGTTTATTTATTCTTATATTGAATAATCCAAAGAGAAATGTCTTTATGAATTTTGGAGCTGGATTATGGGATGTATATAATATGGTTACTGGACTTCTGGGGGATGTACTTTCTTATATTCGTTTGTTTGCTCTTGGTATTTCGAGTGCTGTGTTGGGGTTGGTTTTTAACGACCTTGCAATGAATATGAGTGGTAATATTCCTGTGGTTAAACAGATTCTAATGTTGTTGATATTAGTGTTTGGACATGGTATTAATATATTTATGTCTGGTCTTGGATCGTTTGTTCACCCTATGCGTCTGACATTTGTAGAGTTTTATAAAAATGCCGGTTTTTCCGGTGGCGGTAAAAAATATGAACCGTTTGTTAAATTAGAAAAATAAGATTATTAATAAAAAATCAAATATTAAGGAGATAAAATTATGGAACCAATTGTTTTAGCTTACATAGGAATAGGATTAATGGTAGGTTTGGCTGGTATTGGTAGTGCTTACGGTGTTTCAATGGGGGGTAACGCTACTATAGGTGCTTTAAAAAAGAATGATGAGGCTTTCGGTAACTACCTTGTATTAAGTGCTCTTCCTGGTACTCAGGGTCTTTATGGATTTCTGGGATTCTTCTTGTTACAGGGGGCTCTTGTTCCTGAAATTAACTGGCTTCAGGCTTCTGCTGTTTTTGGTGCCGGTCTTGCTCTTGGGTTTGTTGGACTTCTTTCTGCAATTCGTCAGGGACAGGTTTGTGCTAATGGTATTGTTGGAATAGGTGCCGGTTATGATGTTTTTGGTAAAACTCTTATATTGGCTGTATTCCCAGAGCTTTATGCTATTGTTGCTGTTGCTGCTACATTTATGATTAGTCAGGCTATTTTATAATTTGATATAAAAATTATTCTAGAGAGGTGTTGAGTATTTTGACTCAGCACCTTTTTTTTGTGGTGTTGTTTTATGAAAACAATTTATTCGGAGAGTTGAAATTCATTATTGATTTGTACTCTTTTGGATAAAATGGATTAATATATAAAAGAAAAGGCTGCCCCAATTACTGAGGCAGCCTTTTAATATGTTGTAATACTTGGTTTATTTCTTGAAAATTCCAAGGTTTTTCATATCGAAATTGTTGATGTATGTTGCATAGGCATCAACTTTAGATTGACCAAGTTTTATGAATACTTCAGCATTCTTATGGAAACGTTGATCTCTTATAGTATCAAGTAGCAATAAGTATCCAATAATTATATAACCAGCCATTTCAACTAGTCTTCTTGCATTGAAATCAAGATAGTCGTTGTTGTCAGAACTGTCGTTAATCTGATGAACTCTGTTGACAGCTGCTTCATACTTGTCTGTCATAGACTTAAGAATTGTTCTTAAGTATTCGTATTCAGGATTAATTTCAGATGTCTGGTAAACTTCTCTTATTTGTTTAAGGTATTGACCGGTAGTTACACCTCGTATTGCAGCAACAACTTGTAGCTGAGATGTACCTTCGTATATATTTGTGATACGTGCATCTCTTACCAATCTTTCGATAGGGTAGTCTTTCATGTATCCTGAACCACCGTGAATCTGTAATGATTCGTATGCTACTTCGTTGGCATATTCACTGGCAAAAAGCTTAAGAAGTGGGGTGTAAATATCAGCTAGTTTCTGATATACTTTCATTTCTTCACGCTCCTCTTTATCAAGACTTCTTTCAAGTGAAATATGGTAGTATGCTTTGTACATATCAACGAAACGAGATGTTTCATATAGAATAGAACGTGCAGCTTTTACTTTTGCATCCATATTTGAAAGCATCTCGTAAACGGCTGGGAATTCAATAATTGCTTTCCCGAATTGTCTACGTTCTTTTGCGTAACTAAGACCTTCTCTATACGCTGCTTCTGCAACACCTACAGATTGTGCTCCTACGCCAAGACGTGCACCGTTCATAAGTGACATAACGTATTTAATTAATCCCATCTTACGAGAACCTACTAGTTCTGCTGGTGCATTTTTAAATACTAACTCACAAGTTGGAGATCCTTTAATACCGTGCTTGTTTTCAATACGACGAACAGTCATTGCTTCGTGTTTTTTGTCGTAGATAAACATAGAAAGACCACGTCCATCTTTAGTACCTTCTTCAGAACGGGCAAGAACAAGTGAAATGTGTGCATCACCGTTAGTGATGAAACGTTTTACTCCGTTTAGGTACCACTGGTTTTCTTCTTTGTTGTATGTGGCTTTTAGTTCTACGGCCTGAAGGTCAGATCCTGCATCTGGCTCTGTAAGGTCCATAGCACAAGTGTCTCCTTCGGCAATACGGGGAAGGTATCTTTCTTTCTGGTCTGCATCAGCAAATTCGTGAATTGTCTCTGCACAGTCCTGAAGTCCCCAAATGTTGGCAAAACCTGCATCACCTCTAGATACTAGCTCAGCTGCCATTACGTAAGGTACCATTGGGAAGTTAAGACCATCGTATTCTCTTGGAAGAGACATTCCGTAAAGACCTGCCTGTGTAAGGGCATCGTGGTTTTCCTGAGTACCTCTTGCGTATTTTACGTGTCCATCGATTACTTCCGGTCCTTCGTGGTCAACTGATTCTGCGTTAACATCTAATATGTCTCCACAAATCTCTCCAACTATTTCAAGAACTCTGTCATAGTTGTCCATTGCATCTTCAAAATCAAGCGGAGCATAATCGTATTTTTCTTTGTCTGCAAAATTACGCTCTTTAAGAGCAACAATCTTTTGCATTAGAGGATGATTCAAATGAAATTTAATATCCTCGTTATCTGTATAGAAATTAGCCATTTTCTTCTAATTTTGATTTGATAATAATTATTGCGATTACTTAGAGTTCTTTTTGTAGAACTGTATCATTTTAGGGATTACCGTATTTAGGTCACCTGTAATAACGTAATCAGCAAAATTGTTAATAGGTGCATTTGGATCGTTGTTTATGGATATAACCATTGCTGATTCTTCCATACCTGCAGTATGTTGAATCTGTCCTGAGATACCACATGCAATATATAGTTTAGGTCTTACAGTTATTCCAGTCTGTCCAATCTGACGTTCATGGTCTGCATAACCTGCGTCAACAGCTGCACGGGAAGCACCAACTTCTCCTCCTAGTACATCAGCAAGTTCGTGAAGTAGTTTGAAGTTCTCTTTTGATCCTACACCGTAACCACCGGCAACAATGATAGGAGCTCCTTTGATGTTAACTTTAGATTTCTCCATGTGACGCTCTATAACTTCGATAACAAAGTCTTCTGCCTTCACATAATCGTTAACATTAATATTTTTGACTTCTCCTTTGTAGTTAGCATCGCAAATTTCTTTTTTCATTACACCCTCACGTACAGTAGCCATCTGCGGACGACATTCTGGGTTTACAATAGTAGCCACAATGTTACCACCAAATGCTGGGCGGATCTGATAAAGAAGATTATCGTATTTCTTATTGTTCTTTTTGTCTTCGAATTCACCTATCTCAAGACTGGTACAGTCTGCAGTTAAACCTGAGTGAAGTGCAGAAGATACACGAGGGCCTAGGTCACGTCCTATACTTGTTGCTCCCATGAATGCAATCT
>CAXXRT010000023.1:0-50082 GCA_963666945.2 Marinifilaceae bacterium | reverse complement strand
GATGACGACTGTTTAAAGTCTCTAACCTCATATTTTTCAACGGTTATTATAATGCTGCAGTTGTTGTAGAGGATAAATCATTATGTAGTGCCGTTTTAGTGGATTTTGTAAATAATTATGCAGCAACAGGCGATCTTGGATTGTCTTGCTTTAATATAGATGTATTTAAGAAAATCGATTCAGAAATCTTTTCATTGCCCGGAGAAGAGATGCGGCTGAAAATGTCTGCTACATATTATAAAATACCTTTTGAAGGAGGAGTTCCCCATGTATATAAAAGCAATGTATATTATGGGGTAGACACTTCTAGTTTTAAAGAAGAACTAATTTTCCCCGACAATTCAAAAATCAGTCTTTACTGGCCAAAGTTTAAAAGTTTTACATGTAATGGCTATTTGGAGTTATACGGTAAATTCGTTACAGACTCTCTTAATACGGACAATCCTGTAGAAATATTTATTAAGGATGTTTCAAAATCATTCCGCGATACAAGCATTAATGTTTTAAAGGATATAAAAAAGCAAGATTTTTGCCATTACTTGTGGCTGGAGAGGGAAGGGGAATATGAAATATCCGTAAGGTATGGAGATGAACATATCGATCTCAATGTGAAAAATGTGCTGACATCCCGCCCTAAAGAAGATTAATATCGTAAAAACTATTCTTTAAAAATTATAATAATTCCTTTTAGTATATTATTTTTACTCTTAAAATATATGTAAACAGTTTATTTTGATTGCATATATTTGATTTGCTGTGAAATTTTTAATTATAACCCCACTAAGTAGTATGCTTAAAAGATATTTATTCTTATCATTATTATTGATATCATCAATTACAGGATTTTCCCAGGAATTAAATTGCAGTGTATCAGTTTCTTCTCAGAAGATTCAGGGGACCAATAGAGAGATATTCAGGAATATGCAAAAGGATATCTATGAGTTCATGAATACCTCCAGGTGGACAGATAACTTATTTGCATACGATGAGAGAATAGAGTGCAATATGGTCTTTACACTCAGTGAGCAACTTTCAGTTGATGAGTTTAAGGGCAGTCTTCAGGTGCAGGTCAGGCGTCCGGTATATAATTCATCATACAATTCTGTAATATTTAATTTTAAGGATAATGATATTCATTTCAAATATCAGGAATTTCAACCCTTAACCTATAACGATAATTCGAAGAATACTAACCTGGTGTCATTGTTGGCATACTATTCCAATATTATTCTGGGGCTGGACTACGATACTTTTTCCATTGAGGGAGGGAGCGTATATTTTAGTAAGGCAGAGGCAATAGTGGCACGTTGCCAGAATAATGCGGAAAGCGGCTGGAAATCCTTTGAAAGTCGTCATAACCGCTACTGGCTGATAGAGAATATTCAGGATAACTCATTTTCACCCTTCAGGGAGTGTTTGTATCGTTACCACAGGCAGGGACTGGATGCAATGGAGAATAATGTAATGGACGGAAGATCCGTTGTGGCCGAGAGTCTTGAGTTATTGCGAAAGGTCTACAGACAAAAGCCCAACTCGATGATTCTTCAACTTTTTTTTGATGCCAAAGCCGATGAAATAATGAATATCTTTTCTAATTCATTTGGCGATGAAAGGAAAAGGGTATATAATGTATTGGCAGAAGTCAATCCTTCAAATATTTCAAAATATAAATCTTTATTGGAAAATAATTAACTTTGTCCATTATTCTAAATTAATAGAGATGATCAAGAAATTATCAGTAGAAAACTACGCATTAATAGATAAGACTGAAATAGATTTTAATAAAGGTTTTTCAGTCATTACCGGTGAAACAGGAGCAGGTAAATCTATTTTATTGGGAGCATTGGGATTGGTTTTTGGAGAGAGGGCAGATGTAGGAGTACTACGTGATAAAGAAAGAAAATGCATAGTAGAGGTATGCTGCAACATAGAGGCATACGATATGAATGCTTTTTTTGAGTTCAACGATATAGATTACGAATCAGAGACATATATTCGTCGTGAAATATCCCCCAAAGGTAAGTCACGTGCATTTATAAACGATACTCCTGTAAATTTAAAAGTATTAAGACAATTGAGCCTGCAGCTTATCGATATACACTCCCAGCACGAGACTCAGACCCTTCTGGATAAGTATTACCAGCTTGGTGTACTCGATAGTCTTGCTAATCTTACAGACCCTTTAAAAAGCTATAAGAGAGAGTATCATGAATATCTTGATCTTAAGTCAGAATACAAACGCATAAAGGAGCTTGCTGACAAGGAGTCTGCAGATTTCGATTATTTCCAGTTCCAGTTCAACCAGATTGACGAGGCAAAACTTATAGAGGGCGAGCAGGAAGAGCTGGAAAACGAATTGGAGATGTTAAATCATGCAGAAGAGATAAAAACCTCTTTACTGAATTCCTACAATCTACTTGACGGAGAGGATGTTGCCGTATTGAACTCCTTAAGGGAGATAAAGAGCCTTTTATCCAGGATTTCCGGTTATCTTCCTGAATCATCTGAATTGTCAGAAAGACTGGAGAGCACATATATAGAGCTTCAGGATTTATCGGGAGAGTTTGAGAGACTGGGAGAAGATATTCAGCACGATTCCTCAAGGATTGATTTCATAAACGAGAGACTGGATATCATTTATAGCCTGCAACAAAAACACAGGGTAGGTACAGTTACCGAGCTGATAAGCATAAGGGAAGAGCTGGAGGAGAAGTTGCAGAATATATCTTCTTACGACGAGAAATTACTAGACATAGAGAAGGCTATAGATGCCAGAGAGAAAGAATTGAAGGCAAAGGCAGAGGATATTAGTCAGGAGAGGTCTAAATACATTCCAAAGGTAGAAGACTCCATGACTTCACTTCTTGTAAGTCTCGGAATAAGCAATGCCGTTTTCATTGTCCACCAGGATAAGCTTGAAGAACTGACCTCTAACGGTCTCGATGATATACATTACCTGTTCTCGGCAAACAAGAACTCGGAGCCTCAGGAGCTATCCAGGGTGGCCTCAGGAGGTGAGATGTCCAGGGTAATGCTTAGTCTTAAATATATTTTAAGCAGCTCAAGAAACCTGCCCACCATTATATTCGACGAGATAGATACCGGTGTGTCGGGTGACATAGCCGACAGAATGGCCCAGATAATGCATGAAATGTCGCAAAGAATGCAGGTAATAAGCATAACCCACCTGCCCCAGATAGCCGGTACAGGAAAATGGCATTATAAGGTCTTCAAATACGATGAGGGAGATGCCACTCACTCAAGGATAGAGCTCCTTTCAGATAAGGCAAGACTGGAGGAAATAGCCAAAATGCTTAGTGGTTCTAATGTCACCGAGGCGGCCTATCATAATGCCAGAGAATTACTTAAGATTTAAGTTTATTTAAACAAAATCATTCTTTTCATACAATAAAAAGTACTAGTTTTGCGCGTTTGAATATATGAGCATGCAACAATTATGTTGTTTTGTTCGTTAGTACAATAACCCAAAATATCTAATTATGGCGTATAATCTATTAAAAGGAAAGAAAGGAATTATTTTTGGTGCCCTCAATCCACAGTCAATAGCATGGAAAGTAGCAGAGAAAGCTATTGAAGAGGGAGCAGAAATAGTGTTAACCAATACCCCTTTATCAATAAGGATGGGTGAGGTGAAGGATTTCGCGGAGCAAAATAATATACCGTTAATTCCTGCAGATGCCACTAGCATTGAAGATTTAGAAAACCTGTTTTCTGAAGCTATGAAACAGTTAGGTGGAAAGGTTGATTTTGTGTTGCACTCTATTGGTATGTCCCTAAATGTTAGAAAGAAAAGATCTTACGACGATCTTGATTACGATTTTTTGAATAAAACTCTTGATATTTCTGCTGTATCTTTCCATAAAGTCTTGCAGACAGCAAAAAAACTCGATGCAATTAACGAATGGGGTTCTGTTGTGGCTCTTTCTTATGTGGCTGCTCAAAAAACTATGTTTGAATATAACGATATGGCAGATGCCAAGGCTATGCTGGAATCAATAGCACGAAGTTTCGGATATATTTACGGAAGGGAAAAGAGGATAAGGATCAATACCATCTCACAATCACCAACAATGACTACTGCAGGAAGTGGAATTAAAGGATTCGATTCTTTGGTTGACTTCTCAGAACGTATGTCCCCACTGGGCAATGCTACGGCAGGTGAGTGTGCCGATTTCTGTATCACCCTGTTCTCCGACCTTACAAGAAAAATTACTATGCAGAATATTTTCCACGACGGAGGATTCTCAAGTATGGGTATGAGCTACAGGGCTATGCACCAGTATAGTAAAAGTTTCGATAACGAACAGTAACAAAGCAATCTGATCTATATACTAAAAAAAGCCCGTTTTAACGGGCTTTTTTAATGTCTTATATTATTTCTTTCTCATAAAAATCTGGATAGGCACCCCGGTAAAATCCCAGGTCTTTCTAATCTTATTTTCAAGATATCTTTTATATGGCTCCTTCACATACTGAGGAAGATTCGCATAGAAAGCAAACGTTGGTGCATATGTAGGCAGCTGGGCCACATATTTTATCTTGATATATTTACCCTTTACCGAAGGAGGAGTAAAATCCTCTATAGCCTCAAGCATTACCTTGTTAAGTTCCGATGTCTTAACCTTTCTTTTTCTGTTGTGGTAAACCCTTATGGTTTCTTCCAGTCCCTTCAACAGACGTTGTTTGGTAAGGGCAGAAGTAAAGATAATGGGCACATCGTTGAAAGGAGCAATCTTATCCCTTATCTGTTTCTCAAATTCCTTAGTGGTATTTGTTTCTTTTTCAATAAGATCCCATTTGTTTACAAGTATAACAACACCTTTTCTGTTCTTAATAATAAGGTTGAAGATATTGATATCCTGAGCCTCAACACCCCTTGTTGCATCTATTAACAGCATACAAACATCAGATTCCTCAATAGCCCTGACCGACCTCATTGTTGAATAAAACTCAACATCCTCGTTCACCTTTGTTCTCTTTCTTAAACCGGCAGTGTCTATCAGAAGGAAATCGTGTCCGAAGCGATTATATCTTGTATAAAGGGCATCCCTTGTAGTTCCGGCAACATCGGTAACAATATTTCTTTCGTTATCGATAAGAGCATTAATGGTAGAAGATTTACCAACGTTAGGACGACCAACTATAGCCAATCTTGGAATTTCCAGTTCTTCATCATCTTCAGCATCCTTTGGGAAGCTCTCAACAACAGCATCAAGCAAATCACCGGTTCCCGAACCGTTAACAGATGAAATGCAGAACAGTTGTTCCCCAACACCAAGTCGGTAGAATTCCTGTGCATCGTATATCCTGTCATTATTATCAACCTTGTTTACAATGGTAAACATAGGCTTGTTAACTTTTCTAAGCAGCTTGGCAAAGTTCTGATCAAGGTCAGTTATACCAAGTTCAACATCAGTAACAAACATAATACAGTCAGCCTCATCCATTGCCAGCATTACCTGTTTGTTTATCTCCCCTTCAAAAAGATCTTCCGTATTGGTAACATAACCACCAGTATCAATAACAGAGAAATCTATTCCATTCCAGTGAGCTTTACCATAGTTCCTGTCTCTTGTAACTCCACTTTCCTCGTTAACTATGGCTTTTCTTGTTCCTGTCAGTCTGTTAAACAGTGTGGATTTTCCAACATTCGGTCTTCCTACTATAGCGACTATCTTGCTCATATCTCTTCTTTTTATTTATTTACGTTAATTTATAACCAAAGCCCTTAAGGTTATTCTCTTTATTTCTCCAGTCCTTCGATAGCTTCACAAATAGTCTTAAGAAAACTTTCTTATCGAAGAATGCCTCTATATCTTTTCTGGCTTCAGTTCCAATTCTTTTTAGTGCATCACCTTTATGACCAATGATAATACCTTTCTGAGATTCTCTCTCAACATAGATCACTGCACCTATATGTATAATCTTATCCTCTTCAAGAAATTCTTCAACCTGCACCTCCACAGAGTAAGGAATCTCTTTTTCGTAGTGTAATAGTATCTTTTCCCTTATAATCTCATTAACAAAGAATTTTGAAGGAAGGTCTGTAAGCTCATCTTTAGGAAAGAACGGGTCCCCTTCAGGAAGCATTTCAACAATTCTGTTAAAAAGATTATCCACATTGAAGTTTTCCTTTGCAGACATAGGGAATATCTCAGCCTTGGGAAGAATCTTCTTCCATGCCTCAAACAGCTCCTCCAGCTTAGCCTGATCGGTAAGATCAATCTTATTTATGACCAAAAGTACAGGAGCGTAAGAACGTTGAACCTTGCTAAGGAAATCAATGTTTTTATCAATACTTTCCACTACGTCGGTCACATAAAGAATAATGTCCGCATCTACCAAAGCAGAAGTAGAAAAATTCAACATAGATTCCTGTAGTTTATAGTTTGGTTTTAATACACCAGGAGTATCAGAATATACTATCTGATAGTCATCAGTATTAACAATACCCTTTATCCTGTGTCTTGTAGTCTGTGATTTAGATGTAATAATAGAAATCTTCTCTCCAACAAGCCTGTTCATCAGGGTTGATTTACCTACATTAGGGTTTCCAATAATATTTACAAATCCTGCCTTATGCGCCATTATGCTATCTTTTTTATTTTGAACTTGCAAATATAGCTATTTTAATCGTATCCAAAGAAATAAATCTATCTATCTGTTCATTTTTATGGATATTATAAGAAAAATGCCACCTTATGTTTAAAGTGGCATTCATTATTTGTTGTATTTTATGATATTAGCGATGCTGGCCTCTTCCCTGACCTCTTTGTCCGTCTCTACGTTTGCCCATGCCTTCCTTCATCTTTTTATCCTTTTCCTTCTGTATATTCATATACATTATATGCTGCTCTTTGGTAAGTATGCCTTGTAGTTTTTTGTGAAAATTTTTCCTTTCCTTTAGTATCTCTTCTCTTCGCTTTTCTCTTGTGTAATTCTTTTTAAAGAGCTCCTGGTGGTTTTTATAATGTTCAAAGTGGGCATCATAACAGTCTTTCTCTTTTTTTTCACTAAGTTTTAACTGTTTTTTTATTGCATCAACCTCCTTTTTTGCCCTTTCCTTAGGATCAATTGATCTGTTTCCCCTTTGTGCATAAGCTGAGGCAGTTAAGGAAAACAACATAAAAACTATTAGTATCTTTTTCATATTGGTACGTTTTTTGTAATTATAATTTACTTTAAATGATTGTTAGACCATATAAAGACAAAAAGGTTTAAGAGCAATATATATTTTGTATATTTGAATATTAAAAATCCCAACATTATGCATAGAAAATATTTCCCCTTGGTATTACTGTTCCTCGTTTTACTTTCGAATGTTACCATATCCCAGAACAATAACTACTATAAAAAGGCATGGGAAAGAGTTGACTCCCTGAAAAAGAAGAGGTTGCCAAAATCTGTTTATGCCGAGGCAGATAAGATCTACTATAAGGCAAAGCAGGATAAGGACTACCTTGAGCAGATAAAGGCATTATCCCTCAAATACGACTATGTAGAAAATGTTGAAAAGAACGGTAAGCTTAATTTTTTAAAAAATATAAATAAAGAGCTTAATGGATTGGATTTCCCATACAATGCCATTATGCATTCATTTATTGCCGATAAGTTTTTCGGTTATCTAAATAGTAATGGTTATAAAATCAACAATATCGATATCACCGACGATAACAATGAAACAATAGAACAATGGGACAGAAAGGATTATGTAGATAAAATTGATTATCATTTCCAGCAGTCCCTGAAGGAGAATAAGGATTTTAGAAAACTGAAGATAGAAGATTACAAAAGAATATTCTTTGTAGATAGTCTTGTCACAGAAGATTTAAACCTTTATGAATTACTTGCAACCAATGCATTGGACTTTTATTTCTCGACCAACTGGATGCTGGAGGATTATAATTATACCTTCATTAACACCGATTTCTTTAAACCCGCAAAAGATTTCGTTTCTGTAGATATATCAGAATATAAAGAGGAAATATTAAAGTACAGGGGACTTTTGGTACTTCAGGATCTTATGCGTTTTATTTTAAAAACAAGATCTAAGGAAGCTCTTGTAAGAAACGAGCTGCTCAGGTATCAGTTAATTTATAAAAAGTATGCCGGAGAGAATAAAAACGATTTATTTATAAAAGCATTGGAGAATATAGAGCAGGATTACAACAATAAGGAGGTTGCCAATGTATATTATGCCCATGCCAGTTTTCTTGTTGCCAATTCCAATGAAATAATGGGCTGTCAAGGAGAGGAAAAAAATTACTATTACAGGAAGACAGCAGGGCAGTTATGTGAGAAAAGTTTAGAAAGATACAGGGAAAGTACAGGCGCAAAAAGATGTGAAAATCTGTTGGTGTCAATTAAAAAGAAAAAACTTGAATTAACCAGCGAATTGGTACTCCCTTCCAATAAAATTTTCCCGGTACTTTTAGAATATAGAAATACCGATACAGTCTGGTTGAGGGTATGGAGACTTAAATCAGATTCTGTTTTCTGGGAAGAAAGATTCATGGAAAAGTATAAATTAACCAAAGATGCTAAGTTAATCAGCAGCAAGGAATATCTCTTAAAGGGTGGCAGCGATTATAATCTTCATACCACAGAGATCTTGCTCAAAGGACTTGACTACGGAAAATACCTTATAGAATTCACTACAGAAAAAGAATATCCTTCAAAACAGTATAGTATTGCTCTTATTTCTGTCAGTGATATTTATTATAAGCAAAGGAGTAGGGATTCTATTTCCGAAATAAGGATACTGGACAGAAATACCGGACAGCCAATAGAAGGAGCAAAATTCACTTATTGGATTCAGAAGTGGGTAAGAGGAGAGATGACTAAGAAAGATATAAAAGAGAAGTATAGCGATAGTAACGGTCTTGTCATAATTAAAGAAGGTGGAAATAATATCGGCTTTCAAATATCCAAAGGTAAGGATACCCTTTCTTCCGGCTCATTTTACGCACCCGTGAATCATAAAAGAGAGAGTAGTCCGGAAATTAAAATATTTACAGACAGGGCCATATACCGACCGGGAGAAAAGGTTTATTTTAAGGCTATAGTATTTAAGGGAGAAGGTGATAAGTGTAAAGTACTTAAAGATAAAAAGGTTAAGCTTGAGTTTAAAGATGCCCATTACAATAATGTATCAGAACAGGAACTCATAACCAACGAATACGGTAGTGTTAGCGGTAGTTTTTCAATTCCATATAAAACATTGACCGGACGTTTTACTATCCGAAGTACATATACTGGATATCATGGAATAAGAGTTGAGGAATATAAAGTACCAAAATTTGAGGTTAAGTCAGAAAAATTAAAAAAACAATACAAATACAACGATACAATATCTGTGGATGCCCAGGCTCTTACATTCAACAATGTAGCCGTATCCCATGCTAAATTTGAATATAAGATTTACAGGAACGAATACGATATTGTAAGATCATATTATTTAAATCGCGATAAGGGAGATCTTATTTATTCGGGTAAAGGAAAAACCGATAGCCAGGGTAAGCTGAATTTTAGTTTTGTGGCCCAACCTTCAGGACTGTTGGAAAAGAATAAGGTCACAAAGTTCACCTATGAAATTGCCGTTACAGATATAAATGGAGAGACCCATACGGTTAGTGACGGCTTCAGGCTGTCATCACAATCATTATTTATTAGAACAGACCTAAAAGATTGGCTTTCTTATAAAGAGTTAATGGATGGAATCGAATTATCAACCAAAAATATAGATGATGTAAATATACCCGCTGACTTAAAAGTCGAGATGATAAGACTAAAAGGTCAGGTTACTCCTTTAGCTGACAGGCTATGGGATAAACCTTCCTGTAGATTGTATGCCGAGCAAGAGTGGAAGAAACTATATCCGGGTCATGTTTATGCCGAAGAGAACAATATAGAAAACTATAAAGAGGATGGCATAGAAGGAACTTTTGCACTCAATACAGGCAAAAGCAAAAAGCTTAGAATCCGGACAAGAAAAGCCATTCCTTCTGGACCTTATCTTTTAAAAGTCACTGCAAAAGACAAAGACGGAAAAGAGGTTACCTATAAAAAGGCATTTACCCTTTATAAACCCGAAAGCAAAAAGAATCCCGATAGTAAATATCTGTGGGCAGAGTGCTCACATGAAAAAGCATTGGCCGGTGATACAATTACTTTTACATATGGAAGTTCAAAGGGAATGGATATTTTATACGAGCTTATTTCTAAAGATAAACTTATAAAATCAGAAAAGATACACCTGAATAACGAGCAGAGGAAGATATTAATCCCTATTGAGGAATCGTTTAGGGGAGGAATTGAAATATTGCTTTATGCTGTGTACGATAACAGGTATTATACAACATATAAAGAGATTGATATACCATACAACAATAAAGATCTTGATGTTAGTTTTAAATCATTCAGAGATAAATTATTGCCGGGAGAGCAGGAAGCCTGGACAATAAAGATAAAAGATTACAAGAATAAATTCGCCGATGCAGAAATGCTTGCAACCCTTTACGATGCCTCCCTCGATAAACTAAGTTCCAATAGTTGGAAATTTGATCCTTATTCAGGCTATTATAACAGGCCTATCTGGAATAGTGAAGGCAATAATAAGTGGAATTGGAGATTTGTAGATAAAAATAAATACATACAAAGAGATATAGATGCCGGATCTTTTGTTTGTTTTATATGGAAGGATTTAGAGCAGGCATTTGGGGATTTTATGGGTGTATCATACAGAAATGTTGTAGTAACAGGATATGGGGTAAACTCCAGACTAAAAATTAGAGGACGAGCATCTCTTCAGGGAGAAGTAGTTCTTTATGATGAGGATGAAGAAGAACTGGAAGACGAATTAGAAATTGCAGAGGAAGCCGAGGATGAAGTAGCCGGTCAGGGCATTATACAGTCGCCATTCCCGGAAGACATACAAATCCGCAAGAACTTTGTATCAACGGCATTCTTTTACCCTTTTTTAAGGACAGATGAGAACGGGGACGTCGAGATTAAATTCACCGTACCCGAATCGCTTACACGTTGGAAGATGATGGGAATGGCCCATACCAAAGATCTGTCTCTGGGCTTTATAACCAAATACCTTGAGACCAGGAAAGACCTGATGGTCATTTCAAATGCCCCAAGATTCCTGAGGGAAGGCGATAAGATAGAGTTCACAACCAAGGTAAGCAACCTAAGCGATAAAGATCTTAGCGGAGGAATAAAGATAGAGCTTAGTAACGCCGTCACCGGAGAGATCCTTGAAATAGTGGAAGGCGATATAGCCAGGATCTTTAATGTTACAAGTAATAGCAACACCCTTGTCTCATGGAACCTTAATATACCCGAAAATATCAGTCTTTTAAAATATACAGTCCTTGCTACAACAGGAGATTTCTCCGACGGAGAGACAAGCGTGATTCCTGTACTGAGCAAAAGGATAATGGTTACCAAATCCATGCCTTTCTCTGTGAAAAATGCAGGAGAGAGCATGCTTATTGTTCCCAATCTTAAGAATATACTTAAAAAGGAAAGCGTTGATCCTTACAGAATGACCATGGAATTCTCATCCAACCCAGTATGGTATGCCGTTCAGTCCTTGCCATACCTTATGGAGTATCCCTACGAATGCTGTGAGCAGACCTTCTCACGATATTTCGCCAACAAGCTGGCAAGTCATATCATCCGCAGCAATTCCAAGATTAAGGAGATATACGATGTATGGAAGGCCACCGCGAGCAAGGATAAGGAAACCTTCATGTCCAAACTTTCCAGCAATAAAGAGTTAAAGCAGATAGTCCTTGAAGAGACCCCATGGCTGGCAGAGGCAAAGACCCAGGAAGAGAGGATGAAGCGATTGGGCATGCTGTTCGATCTTAATAATATGAGCATGGAGGAGCAGAGAACCTTATCGAAATTATTCGAAAACCAGAACCACGACGGAGGATGGCCATGGTTTAAGGATATGAGGTCAAACAGATTTATTACACAACATATCCTTACAGGCTTTGGTTACCTTGGTAAAATAACCGGTGTTCCTGAAAGAGAAAATCGTATAAAAAAAGCCTTAACATGGTCCAAAGAAGAATTTGTGAAGTCGTATGCCAGGAAAAACATAGTGGAAAGTGGACTGAACTTTATAGATCTTCATTTCCTGTATATGGCAACTTTCTATAAAGAATTAAAATTCAGTCTTGGAGAAAAATTAATAGTCGATAACTATCTTAATAAATGTGAGCAGTACTGGAAAGATGCCCCGCTATATCAGAAAGGACAGGCAGCCCTTGTTCTATACAGAAACGACCGACAGGACGCAGCCCGGGAAATAGTAGCCTCGCTGAAGGAATATGCCGTTCTCGATTCATATTACGGAATGTACTGGAAAGAAAACCTGGGAGGTATTTATAGCAGTCAGGCCCAGATAGAGATACAGAGCTTAATGATAGAAGTCTTTACGGAAATAACCAACGATAAGAAGGCCATAGAAGAAATGAAGGTATGGCTGTTAAACCACAAGAGGACCAATTCATGGGAATCGACCAAGGCAACAGTCTGTGCAATCTACTCCCTATTATCAGGCAATGGCGGAACCTTCGATATGGGCACAAGATTAAAAGTATCCGTAGGCGATAAACTTATCTTCGACGCATCAAAACCAGACAATTCAGTAGAGGCAGGAACAGGATATGTCAAAAAAGTCTATCAGAAAGACGAGATTTCCAGAGACATGGATAGAATCACCGTCCGCAAGTCAGACGACAAGCTAGTATGGGGAGCCCTGTATCTTCAGTATTTAGACGATATTGACAATGTATCCGCATCATCAACAGGACTCGAAATCAAAAAGCAGGTATTGGTAGAGAGAATAAACAACGGAAAGCTAAGCTACCAGAAAGTGGAAAAAGACACGAGACTAAACGTAGGTGACAAGTTAAAAGTAATTTTAAGAATTAAGAACGACTTCCCAATGGAATATGTGCATATAAAAGACCTAAGAGCATCGTGCCTTGAGCCCGGATTCGTTAAATCAGGTTACGGCTATGGCAACAGGCTTTACTATTACATATCGGTAAAAGACGCCTCGGTGAACTATTTCATAGACTATCTGCCGGAAGGAGAATTCAGTCTTAATTACGAATTAAGGGTAACCCACAAAGGATCGTTCAGTGACGGAATATCCACAATACAGTGCATGTACGCACCGGAATTCCAGGCGAACTCCAAAGGAAACAGGATAGAGGTAGGGCAGTAGATAGGATAAAATATTGCAGTTCAATCACTTATTGCGAATAGCAGGGTTTCCCATCAGGGAGCCCTGCTATTCGTGTTTTAAGACTCCTTACGGCGAATAATAAGCATAAGTTTCTTGTTGATAGGCATATTGTTAATTGTTAAAGAAAAATAATCAACTCAACTCTAAAATAGAATACTCATAATTATTCTTAGGACGATACTATACCAACACCGGAGTTTGTGTTAGGTTTGTGTTATGTTTGTGTTAGGTTTATGTTAGCCAGAAAACATATATCAAAAATAAACAATAAAAAAACCATTCATAAACTACGATTCAAGTATGGTTTATTCTTATCTCAAAAATAAAACACATATTTATTGTAATTAACAGTCAAATAAATAATCCAGAGCATTTTTTAAAGGCGCATTTATAAGCATATCTTTGCAAATAGTTGCATATTTTATATACCTAGTAAAAATATTGTAAAATATTTGTTTATGCTTCGGGCTATGCCTAACTTTGGGATAGTATGATAAATAATTAAGCAATAAATTTTAAAAATAACAGAGGAAATGGCTAAAATTGATTATGAAAATGGGGGTCGTATATCCGGAAGAATAGCAAATATTGTATATGCAAAAGATGTAGCCCGTTCACGCCCCAGGAAAAGAAAAGCCAGCGAATGGACACCAGCTCAGAAATTACAGAGGTTACGCTATAGAGCAGTAGTAGATCTTTACAGAAAATTAAGAAATTCTGTAATTTCTCCAGTTTGGAAACACATAGATAAAATAGGCTACACTGCATATAACTTATTCATAAGCGAAAATATGGCAGCCTTCGATACAGAGGGAAAAATAAAAGATCCAAGCATGTTAAAACTGGCAATAGGAGAATTACCACGACCATTTAACATGTCAGCCGCTATAAATTCCGGTGAACCCACCAAAGTAGAGATAAGCTGGGAAAACGATGAGGCAATCGATCCCGAACGCGAGCTCGATCATTTAGTAGCCGTATTCTACAATGGCAAACGCTTTAGTCGTCCCGTGTCCACAGAATTTCTGCGTAAAGAAGAGGCCGCTACCTTGGCATTTCCGGAAAATTATGGTCCCGGCTCATATGTGTATATATTCTTTGGAAACAGAAGGCAAGATGCCTATTGCGAGAGCTGGGTAGGGAAGGTATGAAAGATGTAATAGAAACAACCATTTCCGAAATGGCTATTTCTATTATTGTGTTTTAGTTTTTTTAAATTCAAATCAGATTCATATATTTGTATTATAGAAACCGTTATTTCGGAAACTGCTGTTTTTATATTTGGAAAAAATATTGAAATCATGAAATTCTTTAATCGCGAAAAAGAGATAGAAAGGTTGTTGGTAATTCAACGGATGTCTTTAAAAAATGCACAAATGACAATAGTTACCGGCCGAAGACGTATAGGTAAGACACAGTTATTGCTGAAAGCCACTGAAGGACAGTCAACTCTATATTTTTTCGTGGCACGTAAGGCAGAAAGTTTTTTGTGTCAGGACTTTCAGCGTGAGATTGAGGAAAAGCTTGGTATCCCGATGGTTGGTCAAGTTAATAATTTTTCCTATCTATTTGAATTTCTAATGAAATTATCGAAAGAACGTTCTTTTAACTTGATTATTGATGAATTTCAGGAGTTTTTTAATATTAATCCCTCTGTATATAGCGAGATGCAGCATTATTGGGATCTAAATAAAGATGATAGTCAAATAAATCTTTTAGTAAGTGGTTCTGTTAATTCATTGATGTATAAAATATTTGAGAATTATAAGGAGCCTCTATTTGGTCGAGCCAATGCAATTTTGAGATTGCGTCCTTTCCGTCTGGATGTTCTTAAAGAGATATTGTCGTATTACCATGCTGATTATACATCAGAAGATTTACTTGCTCTTTATACTTTTTCAGGAGGTGTGGCAAAATACGTACAACTTTTTATGGATAATGGGGCCTATACTTTGCATTCTATGGTTGATTTGATGATTGGTGAAGATTCTATATTTATTACAGAAGGGAAAAATATATTGATTGAGGAATTCGGTAAAGATTACACTGTTTATTTTTCAATTTTATCTGCTATTGCAAGAGGTGAAAATACACGATCGAAAATAGAGGCGATTGTAAACAAAGAGATAGGTGGGTATCTTACGAAATTAGATCGTGATTATGGTTTGATTTCTAAAGTAACACCAATTTTTTCTAAAGTAGAAACTAAAAATGTCAGATACACTATTATAGATAATTTTTTGACTTTTTGGTTTCGATTTGTATATAAATATAGTTATATCTTAGAAATAAG
The DNA here is from genome assembly GCA_963666945.2 of Marinifilaceae bacterium. Classification (GTDB taxonomy): domain Bacteria; phylum Bacteroidota; class Bacteroidia; order Bacteroidales; family Marinifilaceae. Next base: position 34,495 of record CAXXRT010000023.1, on the reverse strand, counting down.
TCAATACGATGAATTGAAGAATTTGATTTTACGGGATTACCCAACTTTTAGTGGGCAACTTTTAGAACATTACTTTCGTGAGCAATTTATTGAAACCGGAAGATATACCAATATAGGAGGATTTTGGAATAGAAAGGGATTGAATGAAATCGATTTAATAGCAGTTAATGAGTTGAAAAAAACGGCAGAAATAGTTGAGATAAAACGAAATGCTGCTAATATCGACTTTGGTAAATTGAAAGAGAAAGGAGAAAATTTTCTAAAAATCACAGGAGAATTGAAAGGGTATAATATAAAATATTCAGGTCTTTCAATGTTAGACATGTAATTACAACTGGTACCCATTCCCATAAATACCATTAATCCACATGGCAAACAGTTTGTCCGTAACCGAATAAGTCTTATTTATTTCAGTTACAACATCCTTATCGAGTAATTTATTTATAGCCGACTGTACAGAGCTGGCCGAAGGCAGATTGTGACGTTTAATGAAAGCCGAGGATGTGATTCTTTCAGCCTCACCCTCTTTGGCAATGGCATAAAACAAATCTTTCTGCTTTTCAGGAATATTGGAAAGAATCTCCTTAAAGATAGTCGCATTGTTTTCAATTAAAGTATCAATAGTCTTTTTAAGATCATCAATACCGCACTCTTCCCCCTGAGGAGTATCTGAAAAAGCCGAGTTGAAAGTCTTTTGGATATAGTAAGTATGACCCTTGAAAAGATTATATACACGCTCAACACTTTCTGTGCTAATTTTACGATTTCCAGAGTTAAAGTGCTTTACAATAAAAGGAATGTACAATTCCGGAGCAATAGCATCCAGTTCCATGATATCGGCACTATGGTAGAAAGGACGAGCCGAGGACATAAACATAGCCTGCATCATATGATGCTCGCTTCCTGCAAATACGAAATTGCAGTTCTTTATCTTTTGAACGTGAGTACGCAGTAGAGCCTCTATGTTCTTCTCAGGATATTTGGCAATCTGTTGAAACTCATCTATTGCCACAATGCACGGCTTATCAGCACTCGACAAATATCTGAATATCTCCTCCAGAGTATATTCAGGTCTTTCAATATCCCCCAGCTCAACATTAAAAGTCGGAAGACCGGTCACAGGATCGAAGCCAAACTTACCATTTATAGACTTGAGAGTCTGAATAAACAATCTAGTCATCTTCCTGCTGTGCGGAGACAGAGTATTGTATATCTCCTTGCCAAGAATATAGGTAAACTCCTTCAGGCTTGAAGTATGAAGAATATCTATAAAGAAAGTATAGTAATCCCCGTTAATTTCCCGCTTATCGTAGCAAAACTGAATAAGACCCGTTTTACCCATACGTCGCGGAGAAATAATAACCATATTATTCCCGTTAGTCAACAACTTGATTAACCTTGCAGACTCGTCAACTCTGTCGCAAAAATACTCAGGTTCTATTTTCCCCGTAACAATAAAAGGATTAAACTCTCTGGTCATGGCATTTATCTTTTATGCAAATATAATTATTTGATTCGAATTATGCAAGTTGCATAATGTGGATTGAATATATATTTTAATACAAATGTGTTTTGTAATGAAAGATAGTTTTATTACCTATGCACATAAAATATATTTATAACAAAGTAATTGCTTTTAATAGACATGGAATTTAAAAACGACCTATCTGATATTTTTAAAAATACATCTGCTACATATAAGTTTTATTGGTTTTTGGCGATAATAGAAACGTGGAAAGAGGAAAGGAGAGAAACTATTCCTTTTAGTAAATTAGTTTCTAATATGATTGGTAGGGCATGGCATACGGTTCATTATTCCGATCTGTCTTTTGGAAAGATTGATATGTTGAGAGATACCTGCATAGAACTTCAGGAATCTTTAAATATTTCAGTTAAGGCGGATAGAAGAGAAGTGCAAAATATACTTTTATCTCAGAAGAATGATCCTTATGTGGAAAACTGTTTGTCTCAATATTATAAGAATGTACCATATCGTTTGTTATCACTTTGGATAAATTTCAAGACACAGACAGATACGGTAATACGCTCCAAGTATTTCGAGAATGGATGTTTGTATAGAATTAATAATGATTCAGAGAAAAGCATAACCATTAATCCCGTATGGCAGAAATATCTTTTAAATAATTACGAATCATTGGTAGAGTTCAGTCTTTGCTCATTAGAGAGTTATTTAAAAAATTGCAATCCTAAAGCAGATGATATAAGAAAAGCTATTAGGGGAGTATATAATACTTGTCCGTTTTGTAATATAAACAATGGTGATATAATTGCAGAGAACGAATATGCCCTTGCATTTTTCGATAAATTTCCGGTAAATAAAGGACATACATTAATAATACCTAAAAGGCATATAGCCAATTATTTCGATCTTACAGAACAAGAGCAAATTTCTATTAGATCTTTAATACAACAAGTAAAAGATAACTTAGATAGTGAATATTCACCCGATGGCTATAATATAGGAGTAAATATAAATGAATCTGCTGGACAATCGATATTCCATGTGCATATACATGTTATTCCCCGCTTCAAAGGAGATGTAGAAGAACCTAAAGGAGGAGTTAGGGGAGTGATACCGGCGATGCAGGGGTATTGAGGGGGCTGAATTTAGAGTCATTGGTAAGATATATCATAAGTGTAAAGGATATTAAAATAGAAACAGTAGTACTTGCTCTTGTATTATTTGTCCTAAAAATAGGACAAAATAGGTCAGAATATTTAAAATAATCCTTATCTTTGACTAAAAGTAGTACAAAATGATTAAGGATATACATGGAAATAGAGTTTATGGTGGATCTTCTGGCAGTAAATCAATCAGGGAGTTATTGGTTGAATTTATAGACAATAATTCTTTGTCTAAAACGCAAGTTGCTAAGATTCTTTCTATGAATAAAAATTCCTTTATGGATTTGTATAATGGAAAGACTAAGGAGTTAAAGATCAATCATGTCATCAAGATTATGAATTTGCTTAATATTAGGGAGGAAGAGTTAGTTGACCTTTGTGTAAGGGATTTTGATAATGAAGAGATTGATAATATAAAGCGAACAAAAAAGATTGCCTTTCTTTTAAATAATTTTGATCTGGATGGACTTAAGAAGCAAGGTTTTTTGAATTCAAGCAATGATTACGATGAGATAGAAAGAAGGGTGTGTAAGTTTTTTGGATTAAAGAGCTTATACGAATATGGCAAATTAGGTTCGTTAATACCTCTTTTCAGTAAGTCAAAACTCTCAATAGAAGAAAGCAAGAAGCAGAAAATGCTTGATTTTGGTCTAAAATGTGCAAGATTGACATTTGAATCTTTGGATAATACTTATGAATACGATCAGGAGCTGTTGGTAGAGTTTATGAAGAGGATAAAGACTTTTTCACCAGATGAAAACTCAGGATTCGCAACAGTTGTAAATGTTCTTTTTAAACTTGGTGTTACTGTTGTTGTACAAAACTATATAACCAGGACGGCAGTGTTTGGTTTAACAATGGTTGTAAACGATAAGCCATGTATAGTCATTTCTAATCAGGGAAAGAGGTATGATAAGCTATGGACAACCTTAATGCATGAGCTGTATCATCTTATTAACGATTATGATTATATCAGGAAAGTAAGCTATCATATATCAGATGAAAGTGCATCCGATATTTTTGTTGATGAAGTTGCTGCAGATAAATTTGCATCCGATTCTCTTTTAGGAGAGCAAAAATTAGAGATTGCAGCTAAGGCAATAAATTATCCATATAAGATCCAGATGATAGCAGATAAATTGAATATACATTCAAGTCTGATTTATGGATTATATCTTCAGAACTTACCAAAGAAAGACCAAAAATTTGAATATCCAAAGTACAGGAAACACCTTATTTCCTCTACCAAGGCTATAAATAACATTATATACGACCCCATAAAGTTTGATGAGATTACTGAGGCCGTAGAGGGTATTAAAGAACAATATCAAATAACGCCTTAGTAGGTGAATGTTAATAGTGTTTAATTTAATAAATTAATAGACCTTTTGTAAACAAATTCCTTTATATAAATAGAAAATGGATAATAGTAACAAGAATATAATAATATACAACACTGTTGATGGTAAGGCATCAGTATCGCTATATGCAAAGGATGGCATGGTTTGGATGAACCAAAATCAGTTAGCAGAACTTTTTGACACCTCTGTGCCAAATATTAGTATGCATATATCTAATATATTGAAGGATGGGGAGTTAGTGCAAAATTCAGTTGTTAAGGATTACTTAACAACTGCCTCAGACGGTAAAGAGTATAACGTTACTTTTTATTCTCTTGATATGGTATTGGCCATCGGTTTTAGGGTACGTAGTAAAAGGGGAACGCAATTTCGTATATGGGCAAATCAGAATCTTAAAGAGTATATGGTTAAGGGTTTTGTTATGGATGATGAGAGATTGAAGAATCCTGACGGTCGTCCCGATTATTTCGATGAACTACTTGAACGTATAAGAGATATACGTGCATCGGAAAAACGTTTTTACCAAAAAGTACGAGATCTGTTTTCCCTTAGTAGTGACTATGATGCTACAGACAAAGCAACGCAGATGTTTTTTGCTGAAACTCAAAATAAACTGCTTTATGCAGTTACTCATAAAACTGCAGCAGAATTAGTTGTATCACGAGCAGATGCTACAAAAGAAAATATGGCTCTTACATCATGGAAAGGTTCAATAGTTCGTAAGCAAGATATATTTACAGCAAAGAATTATCTTACACATGATGAGATAGATACTCTTAATCGATTAGTAGTCATATTTCTGGAAAGTGCAGAGTTACGCGCAAAGAATCGTTTAGATATAACCATGTCATTTTGGAAAGAGAATGTTGACCGTATTCTTGAATTTAACGATCAGAAAGTATTAAAAGGAAACGGTTCCATAAGTAAAGCACAGATGGAAGAGAACGTCCGAAAGATATATGCAGAATACGATAAGTTCAGAAAAAAATATGATGCACAAATGGCAGATTTACAAGACTTGAAAGAGATTGAGGATGAATTGAAATTTAGGGAGAGGGAGTAATTTCAAAACACAATTAATTATGAGTGTAGTAAAAAGTATATTGGATATTGATTATGAAAATATTGTAATCGGTAACTTCGTTTCGGCGAAAATCAGCAATTTAAATTTGCTTATTACAATTTAAAGAAAGATACCTCAATTTAATAAAGAAAGTAAACGTTTCAGAATGTAATAGAAGTGTTAATATAGATCGTGAAATAAAAGATCATGGCAGAACAAATATTAGAGGTTTGTAGGATGTCTTTAATGATAATTTAATATCCCTTATAGAATTATGCACAGAGGTGGAGGCAGGCAAAATTCAAAAAGAATGTAGATTTTTTAAAGATTATTTATGCTAATTGATTTGTATTTATTTTATAATAAATATAATTTTGTCCATATGCTGAAAATTAGATACTAGTAATTGATTTTTAAATAATAATACTATTGTACTCTGATTTTCTATATGAATATTTTATTTATTATAAAATTGAAATAAATGAACAAGAATCAATTATGGATGGTTAGAGCTGGTTCCGGAGCATATTTAGTTGATGATTTCTTGATAAAAAATATAGTGTCAATAGGTTGGAATGAGGTGGGAGATTTGTCAAAAGTATCTGATTTAAATAAAATAAAAGGATTAATAAGAGAAAATTTCCCTGATTATACAGAGTCACAAGTGATAGCTACTGCGGGTCAGATAAGAAGGTTCACTTGTTGCTGGAATTCTGAGAGCTATGGGCTACAAAACAAGAGTCAGTTCAAAAGGAGTAGACAGAGGTAAGGATATAATTGCATCTCCCGATGGATTAGGTTTGGAAAATCCCAAGATACTCGTTGAAGTAAAGCACAGAAAGAATGAGACATTGATAGACATGAATTATTGAATAAAAGCAATTTATATATAATGAAAACTTATAAACTGTTCTCAAAATATGTAATTGAAACCTTTCTGACAGATGATAAGAAAGGTGAATTTGCTTCGCTTATCATTGATGGACAGTTTATGAACAGCGCAGCAAGTAAGAATGAGATTTCTGTTGATATTTTCATTGAAAAATTGTGTTCAGAGTTGTTCTCACTATACAGTAATCCCGTTATTGAAGTCGATTCTGTTATAGCAATTGTAGCACTTCAACTTTATACTGCTTCTATAAGAGAAGTAGATGAAGAACATTCAGCTAAAGCATATAACATAAGGTTATGTGATACTATAGATTGTGATGATGGTGATTTGAAAGCATGGTATAAAGAGAATCAGGAGAAAGTATGGATGAAATTTTATGAATGGTGTAGAAAAAACAACTTTGTTGTAAAAGAATGTCAACCAAGGTCAGGTAGTTATAGATTCGTCCAATATCCATTAGAATTAGCAAAGTACATATTCAACAGAGACGATCTTAAATATATGGCTTCTGTGTTTGTTAAATATAAATTGCAACCCAACGAGAATGTCCTTTATTCAGATTTTTGGAAGATTTTTGATATTAGATTCGATTTTAAGAATTGCAATATTCATAGTCAAAAAGTAATTGATACAGTTTTTGAGGATTCAGGTAATTATGAAATTATTAAATCTCAAATATACAATTATTATATAATTTGGAGCGGTGAGTATATCAATCCTTATGAGAAAAAAATAAAAAAGACAAATCATAGAGAATTATTTCAAATACATCTATCTGATAAAGATTATATATATAGAATTGATATTAGAAAAGAAGATGGTGTCAAAATAACAGATTTTAAAATAGACACTACTTTTATCCAAGAGTTAAGTAAATATTATTCGTATAAAAGAGATGGAGTTATTATCTTTCAAAGGGATAAAGATGGAGATTTAAATTATTGGGATGAAACGAGATTTATTGAGAATAAAAATCAGTCTGGACTTGCAATAGTATCCAAATACTCTAAACATAGTAAATTTCACGGAGGCACTGTAGTATCTCGCTATGGAGATATTGTAATCTATGAGTTTAAATATAATAATCTTACCGACGAATTTTATTCAAACGCAGAGCAAATTTTTGAATTAATTGGAGGGTTAAGAATTGCGCGTAACACATATCTAATTGGAGGAGAGCCTATTTTTCGAATACAAAATGATTGTTCATTCTTAATAAATGGCAAGACCCATCCAATTACCAAAGGAGATCATCAATTAGTACTACCTGAAGGCGACCATATTCTTAAATTTCCCAGGAGTAGAGAACTGAAAATTACGATGGTTTCTCCATCTAATAAAAGCATTCTGTGGTCAGGAGAATTTTGCAAATGGGAGGTAAATAAAAGAGAAAAGAAATGGCTGCCTGCATCAAATGAAGAGGGTATTGTAGGACTTAACTTTGAATGTTACTCAAAATCTAAAGAATCTAACGCAATATTAAAGCGCTGGGCAAAAGCACAGCAGTGTGAGAGTATTGATTGTGAAAATAATATATCATTAAAACTATTAAATTACATCAATAATTATGAGTGATTTTGATTACAGGCAGCACAAAATTATAGGTGTTGCAAGAAAAAAATATCAAGGAGCTTTTCATGCAAGCATATATCCTTTAGGTTATCAGGATAGCAACTTCCATTTTCAACCATTTAGTAGAGATATGCAGAAAGATATTTTCTTGCATAATGGAACAGTGTTTGGATATAAATTTCCGGAAAATTTGACGGATGAACTGATCATTCTTAACATTAGAGAGAATGAAACTAAGGATGATCCTAATAAAGACCTGTATTCAGTTGATTATAATAAAGCAAGAATAACTGACTACCCACATACTCCTATCTTAAGCATTGATAAGTCTGGTTTAAAAGAAGCTATTAAACAAAGTCAATATAACAAATATTACAAAGTTGACAATAGGATTTATTACATAAATGAGGCTGATTCAAAAAAAGGAATTGCTAAGTATTGGCTTATTGAAGAGGAGTTGTTTGATGTAAATAACAACATGTGTAGGTTTGATGATGATGTTTATTTAATAAGAGGAGATATAAAATATCCTTTTAAGTATAGCGATATTCTCACTAATGAGGAAATAGTAAAATACATCATTGATTTAATTAAAAAGTATGGTATTGATATAAAGAATTTTAAAGACATACCTGATGACATAATTACAACTTTGGAATTACCATATGATATTTTAAATTCTAGATTTGATGTATTTAAAGAATTACTTCCATCAATTGTTCTAACACAAAAAAATATCTTGAATTTGGCATCTAATCCCATTTTGTCAGATGTTTTACAAAGAAGTATTAAAGAATACGAAGATGAATATATAAAGACATACGAGGATCATAATAGAGAAACTATTAAAAAGATAGAAAATACAAAATTACAAAAATTAAAAGAGATAGATGATGAATATTTGAGGATTGAAAATGAGCATATTGCGAAGGTAGACTTAATCAAGAAAGATATTAAGGCACAGGAATTAAGACTCAAACAAGTTATTGATAATATTAAAGAGAAAGAAGCAAAAGCAGAAGCAATTGAACGAAGATTCATTGACATTGAAAAACACAAAAGTCGCTTGATTGAAGATTTCTCTGTTATTAAGGAGGTAATTGGAGGTAATTGCCAAAACGCACGAAATACTTTGTCTGTAAATAATATAGAGAGTATAATATGTAGTGGTTGTCAGATAACAGAATTTGAGGAATTCAAAAATCACTTGATTTCTCATTTAATCAAAAATAGCTTTTTACCTGACAGTGCAGAAGAGATATCTAAAAATTTAGCTCGTTTATTTGTTGCAAGGAATAGGCTAAATAGGAATTTAGGAGTATTATTGTTGCCTAATCTTTTAATTTTTAAATCATTAGTCGATGCAATTGGACAATATAAGTTGCGTTCATTATGTGTAGGTGCAAATTGGAAATCCTTTGATGATTTATATTACAGTGGATTAGAAGAAATTATTGTTTCTGCTAATAATAATCCAAAAGAGATACATATTTTGTTATTACAGAATATGAACTTATCATATATACCATTATACATGCAGCCAATAAACGACATTCTAATTGGTATTAGTAACAAGCTCCCTGGAAATCATAATATAATTGGATTTCCATCCAATCTTTGGATTTTTGGTACAAGAACAGCTATGAATGAAGATGTTATACCAATTTCAAAATCAAATATTGAAGAGTATGGTTGTGTTGAGTTTAAGGATTATATCTATAATGAAGGCGAAACATCTGTGGTCGACAATAAATTTATAACAATGGAATTTGTAAATTCTCAGCGAGAAGAAAGACGTAGATATAAATCATATCCAGATTCGTACATAGATTAATTGACATGCAAAAGGCTCAGGAATTATTATACTTATGGATAAATGAAATAGGAAATGTTAGATATGAACGAATTAAACAAACTTGTGATTATCTTAATATTAAACTAAACTTAGATTTGGGAAAACCTATCCACCATATCTTTTACCCACTTTTGTATAGTGGAGTTGTGGAATTTGTAGGCAATGGTCAGTTTTACACAGCACCAGAGTGTATTATATCTAAACATATAAATTCATATATTTTGTTGAATCCATCTGTAACAGATGGATTGCAGCAAACGAGTATAATAGGTATATACTTATACGAAGGTACTGATAGATTTAACGGTTTAAATGGGTATAATTTTAATCTTGCATCTGTTTTGGAAAATATACCATCTATTGACCACTGTGTGTCGTCTTATCAGCGTATAGATAACATTAAAATCGCGGATTTTGAAAATATCAAAGGTCTATCAAGAAAGAAAAGTGATACAATAAAGAGATATTTTATAGACTGTGAACACAACACGTGTTATGCAGTACCACATCAATCAATTAACCCTGATTCATTAAATATTGCATATTGTTACGATAGAGTTATAAAACAAGAAAGTAACGGCACTTATAGTATTAGTAAAAAGGAGTTGAGAATACCTATATTTCATGTGCCTATATTAATTTATAGGGCATTGATGATTGAATCATTGTTTGTTGGGGCAATGCCATATATTGAGAATAGCTATTATGTGTTTAAAAATATAAGTAGAAGAGCATATATAGAACTGAACAGGATTTTTTGTAATTCGATAAAAATATATTAAACATGGATAATCCGATAAAGATACATAGAATACTAAGAGAATTATATCTTAAATATATCAATAGCGGAATGCCTTTTTTTTCTGATTGTTATAATGAAGAAAGAGAGGAATTGTTACTCTCCGATGCGACAATATGTCAACCTCCGATTATAGAAATCGTACCGAAGTATAAGGAGGTGTGTGCAATAGAAGAGTTATGTGACAGGGAGAAAATAGACAAAGAATTTGCTAGTTTTGTCAATAGTGGTTTGTTTGATGGGAATAGAAGAAAGTTATATAAACATCAAGTTGCAGCTATCCTAAAAGCGACGAAAGAGAGAAAGGATATAGTGGTAACCACAGGTACTGGTTCTGGTAAGACAGAATGTTTTCTTTTACCCCTTATATCGGACTTGATAAGTGAATCTAAAGCCTGGTCGAAGCAAGGCCGTCCCCGTGCAATGAGAGCAATGATTTTATACCCACTTAATGCGTTAGCAGAAGATCAAATGATACGACTTCGCAAAGCTCTTAATAGCAAAGAAGGTGAGGAGGGAAACAATGCGCGTAGTTGGCTTGACTCGAATAGAATCGGTAATAGATTTTACTTTGGCAGATACACTGGACGAACACCTGTTAGCGGAATAAAAAATAAGGTTAATAAGAAACTTCAAGAAGAAAAGACTGAACATGAAAGAGACTGGCGAGAAGTTATTGAAGAGGTTAATAAGAGTGGTAATAAAGAGTTATTATACCAAGTCCCTTGTATGGATGACGATAGTGCAGAGATGTGGAGTCGTCAACAAATGCAAGATAATGCTCCCGATATACTTATTACAAACTATAGTATGCTCAATATTATGCTTATGCGTAATATTGAATCCCCTATCTTTGAGCAAACAAAGGCTTGGCTTCAATCTGACACTAAAAATATCTTCCATATAATTATTGATGAATTACATACATATAGAGGGACCTCAGGTACTGAGGTGGCGTATATATTGAGAATATTATTAGACCGACTAGGATTGACACCAAATTCAGCACAAGTACAATATCTTGCATCAAGTGCTTCTATGGAAGATAGTGAACAGACAAAAGAGTATCTTGGTCAATTCTTTGGATTAACTACAGATGAAATCAAAGACAGATTTGTGTTGTTACAGAATCCACCATCTGATGAGATTATTAAGCCAAGTAAAGAATTACCAAAAGAGCAATTGTTGCAATTTGATGTAGATAGCTCTGATCTATTAAAAAAATGTAATTGTTCATCAATGTTTGAAATTGTAACTAAATATGAGTTAGATAAGTGGCTTAAATATGGAATGACTAAGGATGGTAGAATTACTGCATCTAAAATTGATGATATTTGTTTAAACTTAAACCTCCCTAATGACAAAGAAGGATATGACATTATAGAGTCTATGATTAAGATAATATGTCAAGCTAAAGTTGGGAATAATTATATTATGCCATTAAGAGCTCATTACTTTTTCAGAAATATTAATGGGTTGTGGGCTTGTTCAGATCCTAATTGCTCTTCTTTGAATAAAGAATACAAAACTACTGAAAGAGAGATTGGAAAGATGTATAAATACCCTAATTCTATTTGCTCTTGTGGAAAAAGGATATTGGAACTCATATTATGTGAGAGTTGCGGGGAAGTTTTTTTAGGTGGTTTTTCTCAAATACAATCTGGTAATAATATTGTTTCAGTACAACAACCAGTTGGAGTATCTAATAGTCCATATGTTGTTCTAAAAAAGTGGTCCCAGTTTAAGCCCATGCCCAAAGATAGTGGTTGGAAATTAGTGTCGTATGATAGTACTACCGGGGAATATAAAATAGACAAATCAGACGGCAACTATATTATGTATTCTCAGGAAGAAACAGAATCTAAATTACCGTATCAGTGTCCTTGTTGTGAAGTGAAAGCAAGAGGAAAAGGTAAAGATAGAATACCACCATTAAAGAGACATTCTACAGGAGTCCAAAAAGTCAATCAAGTAATGGCCGATGCGCTGGTTAAAACCCTAAAAAATGAGGGTGCTAATCCTAAGATAGTGCTGTTTTCAGATAGTCGTCAATCTGCAGCTAAACTTGCAGCCGGAATTGAATTAGATCATTACAGAGATGCTTTACGTTGGGCGATAATTAAAGCATTAAAAGTTAATAGTGAAGATGTAAACTTAATAAAGCTATTTTATAATCTCACAGATTCTCAACTTTCTGAAACGGAAAAGAGAAAGAAAAAAGATTTTAGACGAGATGAAAGATATAAAAAAATCATTGAGTTAATAAGAGATAGGCATGATGATTATTTAGATGCAGAAGATAAGATAGAACTTGAGCAATTAATGCGGAATCTAGATCTGTCTGATTTGGAAAGAACTTTAAACTATGTAATCCAAAGTTTAGTTGGTGCCGGCATTAGTCCAACTGGGCCAAAACCTTCCATTGCAAATAACAATAAGGCATGGTATGAATTATTTGATATGAATACAAATAATTTCAAAAGTGATTTTAATGATTTTGATTATAGAACTCAGATTAAGAACATAAATAAAACAGAACAATTACGTAGTATCTTCGCCCATAAAAAACGCTCTTTCGAGTCCATGAAATTAGGGTATGTAACACTTAAAGAACGTGATTCTGATGAGACTAGATCGCAATTATTAGATAGTATAGTAAGGATAATGGGTGAGCGAAGTCGAATTGTCGGCGTTGATTCAGATTGGCCAAGAAATAACCTTACTAAACAATCGGAAAATCTCATTAAGGTTATATATGGCGTTAAGGATCGCAAAAAAGTAACTGAAATAAAAGAAGAGATAATTAAAACTCTTCGAAAAAAATGTGTGTTGACAAAAGATGGAGAACTTTTACTTACAGGAGAAGGACTTGCTTTTAAAGAATCAGCTGTTGGCGATAAAGTATGGATATGCGATAAATGTAAGACAGTTCATTTGCATCCATCTGCTGGGTATTGTATAAACTGTACTGCAAAATTAGTAGAGCCAAAAATCTTAGATTCAAATGACATTGAAAACCCTAATGATTACTATCTATCTCTTGTTAAAAACAGTGATAAAATATTTAGGCTGCATTGTGAGGAGTTAACAGGTCAAACCTCAAAAGATGATTTCCGTAAAAGACAAAGACTTTTTCAAGGACTTACTTATCAAGGAGAGGAAAGAAAGGTAGAGGAGATTGACCTGTTAAGCGTAACAACGACTATGGAGGCTGGTGTTGATATAGGGGCTCTATCTGCTGTAATGATGGGAAATGTACCACCACAAAGATTCAATTATCAACAAAGAGTTGGACGTGCTGGACGTAGAGGAAACCCTCTTTCTATTGCATTGACAATAGCAAAAGGTAATAGTCATGATCAAACACATTATGCAGAAACAGAACGTATGGTGTCTGCAACACCTAAAGCTCCATATCTAGAAGTTAGAACGAAAGAGATTGCTGAAAGAGTAATAATAAAAGAAGTGCTATATCAAGCACTCAAGTCGACTCTTTCAACAACAATAGATAATATACACGGAGGCTTTGGGAGCGTTGAACAATGGTATAGCAATAAATTGATAGTTGCGAATTGGATTAAGGATAACAAAAGAGTAATTGAGGAGGATATAATACCTCTTGTTTCAAGAGGTACAAATCTGAATGATGATGTTAAGCAAGATATTTTATCTTTGATTTGTAATCAACTTATTGATATGATAACTTCTGCCGTTAACAATAACAATAAAATGTATAGTTCATTAAGTGAATTACTTGCTAATGCAGGATTGTTACCTATGTTTGGCTTCCCGACACGAGTTAGAAATCTGTATTTAAAGCCTCCTGGAAACAAGCTTCCATCAGAAGAAGTAGTGTCAAGAGATATGGATATTGCTATAGCATCATTTGCACCAGGGTGTGAGATAGTTAAAGATAAATTAGTTTATAAAGCTGTTGGTGTAGTTGATTATGAATATGACAAAGCTGGTAAAGTTTGTGTTAAAGGTGGTTCTATAGGTAAAATATCTAATAAACTACATAGATGTAAAAAGTGTGGTTATTCATCTGTTAAACAAGCGTTAAATATTTGTCCTGTTTGTTCAAACAATCTAGAAGAAATAAATGCGTGCTCTCCACTTGGTTTTTGTGTAGATTACACAAAAACACCAAAAGACTTCAATGGTATTTATGATTGGCACTCTCCGAGTAGTGATATTGCCCTTGATTGCTCAGATGATTTAGATGATTTAGAACCTTGCGTAAAGAATTTACATATAAGAACTAATGTTATACCATCAACAGGTCGTGTCCATCGGGTAAATGATAATAATGGGGAGTTATTCTCATTAGGAAGAAAATCAGAAAGTAGTGAATGGATTTGTCGAAATACTATTCCGGACGATAAAGAAAGAAAAGAACTAAAGTTATTGTATGAGTCAAGTTATGCTTTTGTTTCGTCTAAAACAACAGGTGTAATGGCTATATCGCTTGAGAATATTGATGAAAACATAAATATCGATCCTATTGATAATGATAATTCACATGCGGTTAAAGCTGCTTTTCTTTCATGGGGGTATTTGGTTAGAAGGTCTATTGCAAGTTTTCTTGATATTGATGCGCAGGAACTATCAGTAGGATTTAATATCTACGGGAGGTCTCGTGCACCAGAAGTTTTTTTTGTTGAGAAATTAGATAATGGTGCAGGCTATTGTAATTATCTAACAAATTGTAATTATCTAAAAAGTGGAGATATTGTAAATAATGCTATTATAGAGCCTTTGGTCGAAGGTGGCCAAGAGTATGATAGATTAACTACTAAAGATCACTTAAGATGCTCATCTTCTTGCTACGATTGTATTCGTGATTATGGAAACCAAAACATTCATAATATAATTGACTGGAGATTAGGATTGGATGTAGCTAGATTAATCCAATAACGCACAAGCCCATATTGGTTTAGATGTAGAATATTGGAAAGAGCACGTAGACACTGTTGTTATTAGCCGTCTTAAAAGACAAGGGGCTACTGTCAATAAAATATCCGATAATATAATAACATTTAACGATGAACATGACACTTTTCTGTTGACTCATCCATTATGGTCTGATAAATATATAAAAGCTATAAAAGAGCGTTTAGGCATAGAATTTATTACACAATCGGTATACGATATATCAAAATTATAACGGTATGTATTTAATAGTCATGGCAAGAGAGGGGCAGATTCTGGTATGGAAACTATATCTGATATGGAAATGGTTGTTGATGTTATATCAGACTGGAGCCGTACACCATATGATTATATGAGACTGGAAAATTTATTGTTGGAGAAGAATAGAAAGTTAAAGTGTATTCCTGAAAACAGGGTTATTGAGGATTATTTATAGAGAAATTTTAATAGCGTATGGCAACATATAAAATAAATGGAGAAGAGTTAGCTTTAATTAAGGAAAAACCTTTTAAGCTTGAGAGAGAATTACAAAAATTGACAGAGGATAATCTGGGATTGGTTTTTGGATTGAAATTTGTAAGAAGCGAGTTTTCAATAAATAATTTTAGAATTGATTCCCTTGCTTATGATGAAGAGTCTAAGTCATTTGTTATAATAGAATATAAGAATAATAAAAATTTTAGTGTAATCGATCAGGGTTATGCCTATTTATCGTTGATGCTTAATAATAAGGCAGATTTTATATTAGAATATAATGAAAGTTTAGGTACTTCGTTGATGAGAAATGATGTTGACTGGAGTCAGTCCAAGGTATTATTTATATCTCCGAAGTTCACAACATATCAAAGAGAGGCAATTAATTTTAAAGATTTGCCTATTGAACTTTGGGAGATAACAAAATATGAGAATAATACTGTTTCATATTCAGAAATAGGTAAAAGCAGGCAGCAAGAAAGTATTAAAACAATATCTAAAATTGATTCTAAGATAGAAACAGTTTCAAAGGAGGTTAAAGTCTATACCGAGGAAGAACATTTATCAGGTATTCCAGAAGAAATTAAAGAATTATACGATAAATTAAGAACAAGTATCTTAAATTTTGGAGATATAAAAATAAAAGCAAAGAAGCTGTATGTTGCTTTTGTTGGTAATAGAAATATTGTTGATTTAAGAATTCAGAAGAATGCTGTTAAAATGTGGATTAACATTAAGAAGGGGGAATTAGATGATAGTAAACAACTCGCCAGAGATGTTTCAAATACTGGTCATTGGGGAAATGGTGATTATGAATTGAGCATTAAGGATGATGAAAATATAGAGTATATTTTAAGTTTGGTTAAGCAGTCTGTAAAGAGGAATGGAAAGTAAAAACATAAGTTAAAAACATGTGGTAATGGAAGATAAGACAATGTTTATAGAATTTTTAAATAAAGAAATAGCCCAAATTGAGCTAAATATTGAAGCTTCAACATTTTGTAACGCAGAGGAAGAAGAAATTAATTATTATGAGAGAATATTAACTTGTTTTCAGAAGGTTAGAGATTTGTTTGATAATTCAAAAATATCCATACATTATTTGAATCATTTTAGAGGGAATATTCAGGAGATTACAAATTATTTGCCATTTAAGCATTTTGATAATCATGAAGAAATCAGGAAAGATCTTGAAAGTAATTATGTGAGTTTGTCGGATTTTACGAGTAATAATGTTGAGCCTAAAGTAAATCAATTGATTTTTACACTAGATTTTTTTGAGAAACTAGGCTTTTTCAATGATAATATAGTTGCAATTGGTGCTAATGGTAGTGGAAAAACATCACTTTCAGATAAATTGAAAAATTATTTAAATAAAAGTGGCGTAGTTATTTCTGCTCAAAGAATACTAGTAATTCCGACGTTTAGTGGGATTTCAAATATAAGTAAAACACAAAGCAATTTAGGTGATATCCAAAGAGCAAATAAAACAAATAAAACTACTTATTCAACTGAAAATAATGGGAATGCTTATAGTATCTTAGTTAATTTGGGAGGCGAATTTAAAACTTTATTAGATAATTTACTTGCTGAAAATAGTATGGAGGAGCATAAGTGTGTTGATAAGATAAGAAAAGGGGAAAAAGATGTTATTGCACCTTGTACAAAATTAAATACGGCATTTGAAATTTGGAATACTCTTATAGAGCATCGCACTATAAAATGTGACGATGGTATAAACATAGTATTGGAGAGTAATGATTCTAAACCCTATCCTGCATATCAAATGAGTGATGGAGAAAAGGTTGTACTATATCACATAGCTCAGGTTTTACAAGCTCCAAGAGATGGGTTTATAATAGTTGATGAACCAGAAATGTATCTGCATAAGACTATAGTAAAGAAGTTATGGAATATTCTTGAAAAAGAAAGGCAAGATTGTATTTTTATTTATTTAACTCATGATTTAGACCTTGCTACAAGTAGAATTGGGGCAAAAAAAGTATGGATAAAATCTTTTACTCATCCAGACAAGTGGGATTTTGAAAATATTCCTGAAAATGAAATGCCTGAACCCTTAGTTATGGAGTTACTGGGTAGTAGAAAGAATATTTTATTTTGTGAGGGAAGGGTTGGAAGTTACGATGAGCAAATTTATAATATTTTATTTCCTGATTTTACCATAAAACCTTTAGGTAGTTGTAGTGATGTTATAAATTATACAAAAGCATTTAATAAGTTGCCATCAATGGGAACACAAGCGTATGGTGTAATTGATGCAGATTTTCAAAATGACGAAAGAATAGAATCATTGAGAAATGAAAATATTTATCCGTTAAGAGTAGCTGAGGTTGAGAATTTATTACTTGATGAGGATTTTTTAAGGAAATTAGCTACTCAATTAATGAAAGAAGAAGAATTGGATGAGTTAAAGAGCAAGGTTATAAGTCAATTAGAGAAAAGATAAAGAATTGCAGGTTTCTAATTTCATATCAGCAAAGGTTAATTATTATTTTAGAGATTCTCATGTCTCAAAAGGTAATTATTTAGATAAGGTTACAAATAATTTGAAATGTTTTACAGATGTGATTGATTTACCTAAATGGCATGAAGAAAGAACTCATTATATAGATGAGGTTATAGGTAGAGGAGTTTATGAAGAGGTCTTAAAGATCTATAATAATAAGGGGTTGAAAAAAATATGTAATGAACAATTTAAAATAAAAGATTTTTCAGATATGGCTATAAGGTTTTTACAGAGAGAACCCAAAACTCATGACATCTTGCGCAAAGTATTTCCAAGATGAATTAAAGAATTAGATAGATATTATAGATAACAGTATCCAGAAAATATTAATTTTACGCAACAATTCAAAAACAATACAAAATAGCTATGATAACTGGTGAGATTAAGTCGCAGGTAGATATGATATGGGAGGCATTCTGGACAGGTGGTATCTCCAATCCTTTAACAGTAATAGAGCAATTTACATACCTTTTATTTATTCGTAGGCTGGATGAAATTCAGACTAATGAAGAAAAAAAGGCAAGTTTTACAGGTAAGTCTGTTGAAAATCCTTTTTTCACAGAGGCACAGAAGGAACTTAGGTGGGGTGCTTCTTAAAAATAGGGGTGCAGACGAAATGTTTGAATATTTCGTAAAACCACAGGTTGAAGGGCAGACGGTATTCGATCATATGAAGTCGTTGGGTAATAAGGCAGGTGTTTTTGCTAAATATATGCAGGGAGCTACCTTTATGATTCCTACCTCCAGATTGCTCGATCAGGTGGTGCAGATGATTAGCAACATAAAGATGGACGATCGTGATACCAAGGGTGATTTATACGAATACCTGTTATCGAAAATAGCAACTGCCGGTACTAACGGAACAGTTCCGTACTCCCCGTCATATTATCAAGATGATGGTGGATATGGCTCAGCCTAAGAAGGAAGAGACAATATGCGATCCTTCGTGCGGTTCAGCGGGATTCCTTGTGGCTTCTGGTGAGTATTATCACGATAATCATAGTGATTGGTTTTTAGAAAATGATTTCCGTAAACATTTCAATAATAAGATGTTTACTGGTATAGAGTTCGATGCAACCATGCTGCGTATCGGTGCTATGAATATGCAGTTACATGGAATAGAGAATCCCAATCTTATTGGTAAAGATTCATTAAGCGAGAGCAACGGTGATATAAGAGATCAATTCTCTCTAATCTTAGCCAATCCTCCATTTAAGGGTAGTCTTGATTACGATAATGTTGAAAGTTCTATACTAAAGATCGTTACGACCAAAAAGACAGAACTGCTGTTTTTAGGATTAATGTTGCGTATGCTTAAAACAGGAGGACGATGTGCAGTGATTATTCCCGATGGTGTTCTTTTCGGAAGTTCCAATGCACACAAGCAGATACGTCAGGAGATAATAGAAAACCATAAGCTTGAGGCCGTTATTTCCATGCCAAGTGGGGTATTTAAACCATATGCAGGAGTAAGTACAGCCGTCTTGTTTTTTACCAAGACAAACAGCGGGGGTACAGAAAAACGTATGGTTTTACGATATGCAGGCCGATGGATACAGTCTTGACGATAAACGTACTGAGGTAAAAGAAAACGATATACCGGATATTCTTTCACGTTTCCATAATCGTGATGCAGAAGCCGACAGAAAGAGAACGGACAAGAGTTTTGTGGTTCCCTTCGATGAGATAAAAGGAAATGATTGGGATTTAAGCATCAACCGCTATAAAGAAATTGTTTACGAGGAGGTGGTATATAGTGCACCAAAAGATATAATTGAAGAGATTAAAGCTTTGGATATGGAAAGAGGTGATGCTTTGAAAATGTTGGAGGAGTTGTTGGGATGATGAAATGGAAAGAAGTTGAAATAGGAAATTCTGGAATAAAAATTGCAGATGGAAACTATTCTGCAAAATATCCTAGAAGCGATGAATTTGAGACTAAGGGGATTCCTTTTATTAGAGCTAATAACTTTAAGAATAAAACAATATCTGATGAGGCTTTATACTATATTACTCCAGAAAAGCACAGAGAGTTAAAAAAAGGACATTTACTACCCAATGATGTGTTAATTACAACACGAGGAAATATTGGTTCTGTGGCTATTGTTCCTGAAAGGCAATGAATATGATTCTATTGTATTAATGCTCTAAGTATTGTTTTACTCCGTTGTAGTAAAGAATGGACTCCGATGTATTTAATGTATGTTTTGAGTTCTGTTTATGTAAAAAAAACAATTTTCTAAATTAATAACAGGTACAGCTTTAAAACAGTTATCTGTAAAAAATTTAAAAAAACTTAGAATCCCCCTTCCCCCACTAGAGCAACAGAAGAAGATAGCAGCTATACTGGATGCTGCAGATGAATTGCGACAAAAAGACAAAGCTATTATCGCTAAATACGATGAACTTACTCAATCACTCTTTTTGGATATGTTTGGGGACACTGTTACTAATCCTAAGAGGTGGGAGTTTGAGCTTTTGGGAGATGTAGCTGAAATAATTATGGGACAGTCTCCTAAGGGTGACTCTTATAATACCGAAGGAAAAGGAACTCCATTATTAAATGGCCCAACTGAATTTGGGGATAAAAATCCTAAAGAAAAACAATGGACTATAGAGCCTAAGAAGTTATGTTGTAATAATGATATTCTTTTTTGTGTAAGAGGAGCAACTGCTGGAAGAATGAATTGGGCAGACAAAGAATATTGTATTGGACGAGGATTAGCTGCAATTAGAAGTAAAGGTAGAGTATCTAGTAACTATATTTATCTGTTATTAGATCGTATGTATGATTATTTCCAAAGAACAAGTAATGGGAGTACTTTTATTAATATTAGTCGCGATGATATTAGTAAAGTAAAGATTCCAATAACACCAATATCCCTCCAAAACCAATTTGCCGAAAGGGTAAAAGCAATAGAATCTCAGAAGGCAATTGCACAGGAATCTTTAAAGAAATCGGAGGATTTGTTTAATAGTTTATTGCAAAGGGCTTTTAAGGGTGAGTTAGTATAATTTATAAAATTTTATAATAAAATATAGATGGTTCGGCGTTGCTGAGCCATTTTTTTTTGCTCATGACTGTTGAACAAGATGATTTTTTTTGTAGATTTGAGGTAATAATTATTATTATCGAATAGGAGGGGTGATTTTGTATCGTACGGGAGGTTCGGTATAGGTATAAAAGAATATGTAATGAGCAATTTTGACTTTCTTACTTCGGGATGGAATTCTATTTTTCAAAAGCTTTAAAAAGGCTGAGCAACGTGTTTTCACTGAGCCTGTTTCTACAGCAAGCTATTGTAGGATGGTTCTCGAAGAATCTATATATGCTATTTATAATCTGGAGTTTATTGAGCTGCCTTATAATAAGGAGTTGGTTAATCTTATGACTAATGAGGAACTTAAGAATGTTGTTCCTGATAAGTGTCTTTCTGATTTGCATATTGTCCGTAAGATTGGTAATAATGCTGCTCATTTTGGGACTAGGATTAGTTCTAATGATGCTCTAGTTAGTATAAAGTATATATATAGTTTCCTGAAATGGTTTGCTGGTGAGTATTCTGAGGACTGTTCCTGAGATACCGGGGGCTTTTGATGAGTCGTTTATTCCTAAAATTGGTGATTCGCAACGTAAGTTAAAGGAGTTGCAGAAAGAAAGAGAGAGGGAAGAAAAGGATCTTTTAGAAAGGATTGAGAAGCAGGAAGAGGAAAAGAGACTTTTATTGCTTGAAGCTCAGGAAAATGAGCAGGCTTTAACGGAATATAAAAGAAGAGAAGAGGAGTTAAAAGAGGCTTTACAACTTAGGAAGCAGGAACGTTTGGCTAAATATTCGTCTGAATTTACCGAGGCTGAGACTCGTAAGCATATTATTGATGCTGATTTGAATGAGGCGGGATGGACTAAGTTGAGGGATGGTTATGAGTTGGAATATCCTGTTAAGGGAATGCCTGTAACTACAGATAATCCTAAGGGTAATGGTTTTGCCGATTATGTGCTTTGGGGATGATAATGGTAAGCCTTTGGCTGTAATTGAGGCTAAGCGTACAAGCAGGGATGTGGAGCTTGGAAGGCATCAGAGGCCAGGTTGTATGCTGATTGCCTGGAGATGATGCATGGTCAGCGTCCTGTCATTTTCTATACTAATGGCTATGAGACTAAGTTGTGGGACGATGTTTTCTATAGTACTCCCCGTCGTGTTTTTTGGTTTCTATTCCAAGGAGGAATTACAGTTTTTGATTCAGCAACGTGATACGCGTGGGGATATTCGTAATGCGACGGTTGATAAGGATATTGCGGGTCGTCATTATCAGATAGAGGCTATTCAACGTGTGGCTGAGAGTTTTGTGACTGGTGTTAATGGTTCTTTAAGGGGTGATAAGCGTAGGGCTTTGCTTGTGATGGCTACTGGTAGTGGTAAGACAAGGACGGCAGCTGCTTTAATTGATGTGTTGTTTAAGCATAACTGGGTTAAGCGTGTGTTGTTTCTTGCCGACAGGAATGCTTTGGTTTCGCAGGCTAAAAAGAGTTTTGGGAATCATCTTCCAAATTTAACTTCTATTGACCTTACTTGTGAAAAGGAAAATAATACTACACGTCTTGTCTTTAGTACTTATCAGAGTATGATAAATAAAATTGACAAGGAGTGGAATAATAATGAGAGGTTTTATGGTATTGGTCATTTCGATCTTATTATAATCGATGAGGCTCATCGTTCGGTATATAATAAATACAGGGCGATTTTTGAGTAATTTCGATGCTATTATTGTGGGGCTGACTGCTACTCCTAAGAATGGTATTCATCACAATACGTTTGAGATAATGGATTGTGCGGGGAACGACCCTACTTTTGAATATCCTCTTGAAGAGGCTGTGCCTACATATCTTAAGACTTATAAGAATTTTGATATATCTACTGGTTTTATTAGGGAAGGCATAAAATATAATGAGCTTCCAGAGAAGGATAAGCTGGAATATGAGGATACTTTTGGGGATAAGGCTACAGGATTGTTTCCTGAGGAGATTCCTGCCAGCAAGATGAATAAGACCTTGTTTAATAAGGATACGGTAAATAAGATTCTTGATACTTTAATGACTAAGGGTTTGAAGATTGAGGGGGGTGATAAACTTGGTCGTACTATTTATATTTGCAGTGAATCAGAAGCATGCTGAATTTATTGTGGATTGTTTTACTGAGCGTTATCCTGATATGCCTTCTGGTTTTATTGCTATGGTGCATAATAAGGTGTCGCATGCGCAAAGTATTATTGATGCTTTCTGTGATGAGCATAAGGAGAACAACCCTCAGATTGCTGGTATCTGTGGATATGATGGATACAGGTATTGATGCTCCAAGGGTGCTTAATCTTGTGTTTTTTAAGGTTGTGCGTTCGTTTGCTAAATTCTGGCAGATGATTGGTCGTGGTACCAGGCTTTGTCCTGATGTATATGGACCGGATAGACCTAAAGAGCATTTCCTTATATTCGATGTGTGTAAGAATTTTGAGTTTTTTGAGGGCTGAGACTATTAAGAGTGAGGATGATGTGGTTTAAGCCTGTTACTCAACAGAATATTTGAGACAAGGCTACAATTAAGTAGATTACTGGCAGAAACAGGGTTAGAGGAAAATATTGAATTGTCGGTATCTCTTCTTGATAAGTTACATGCCTGCTGTATCTGGATTGAATAAGTCTGATTTCAGGGGTTGCTATGGCTTCAAGGTATGTGGGATAAATTTAGTGATCGTTCTGTCTGGGATAATCTTTCTGCTGAGGATGTTCATGAGATAGAGACATATTTATCTGCTCTTCCGGCTCCTGAGGCTACTAACGAAAGGACTCGTCTTTTCGATTTAATGATGCTTAAGCTACAACAGACAAATCTTCTTTCAAAAGGTAATGAGAAGAAATACTATGAGAGACTCATTAATCTTGCTGAGGATTTGAGTAAAAAATATACTATTACAGAGGTGGCTCGTTCAA
Source organism: Marinifilaceae bacterium (assembly GCA_963666945.2). Classification (GTDB taxonomy): domain Bacteria; phylum Bacteroidota; class Bacteroidia; order Bacteroidales; family Marinifilaceae. The sequence goes on along the minus strand of CAXXRT010000023.1, from coordinate 10,391 downwards.
GGACTCTTATTGAAGATATGAAGGATCCTGATTTCTATAAAAAGCTTTCGCAAAAGAAACTGGATGAGATAAGAGTAGAGATAAGGGATTTGGTTAAGCATCTTGATAAGAATAATTCAAAAGTTGTATATACTAATTTCTCTGATTCTGTGGTTACGGTAAATGAGGCTGAAGGACAGTATTTACAACCTACCAATGAGATTTATAAGAGAAGGGTGGAAAAGTTTATTAGGGAGAACCGACATAATGTTACTATTTCGAAACTGGCAAGCAATATTCCTATTACAAGAGAGGAAGTGCAAGTTTTGGAGAATATACTGTTCGACGGAGAGGAGAGAGGTACTAAAGAAGACTATATTAAAGAATATGGGGAAAAACCTCTTGGTGAGTTTATCAGGTCAATTATAGGATTAGATATAGACACCGCAAATAAGGCTTTTGCAGAATTTATTCAGGTGGGTAACCTGACTGCCGATCAGATGAACTTCATTAATAGTATAATCAGCTTTCTAAACAAGAATGGTAAAATAGATAAAAGTCTTTTATTCGAGCCTCCATTTACCGATCTTCACGATCAGGGATTATTAGGATTCTTCGACGAAGCGGAAGCAAGAAAAATTATTAGTATTATAGATGAGATTAATGAGAATGTTATTGTGGGGTAAGGAGGAACAATTGGATAAATTCCCCAAATTGGAATAATATGGATAATAATAAATTGTATCACTATACTAGTTTAGATGGTTTTAAAGGAATTATCTCTTCAAATAGCTTTTGGTTGTCTAATTCTTTTAAAACAAATGATAAAAGAGAAATTATATGGGTATTAGATAAAATTAGAGAAATGTACCCAGAAAAAGCGGAAGTAATTAATAAATTAAGTGACTTTTATAAAATATGGATTTCAAATTATTTTAGGCCACATATTGGATGTTTCTCCCGTAATAGAGATCAATTAAGTCAATGGCGAGCATACGGGAATGATGGTAAAGGGATATGTATTGGTTTTAATAAAGAATATTTTGAACAAATTAGAGAAATAGATAATAAGGAATTTAAAATTCAGGATGTTCTTTATGATATTGAAGAACAAAAAGAAATTATCAGTGAGATGATAGCAAGGATTTCTAATTTATCTAAATCTGATTTTCCTGATTATCCTAATGTTGATATTGAAAGTTTTGATTTTTTTGATATAATAGAAGAATGCGATAATGGGTTTAGTGGTATGCTATTAACTTCTTTATTGTTAGATTTAGGAATTGAATTTAAAAATTCCTGTTTTGAAGAGGAAGAAGAAGTAAGGTTAGTTCATGGATATAATAAATTAGCTGCAGAACCTGATATGTTTAAATATCGCTTTACTGATGATGATATGATTACGTATATCGATATTCCTCTCTTTTTTGAAGGAGTAGATATAAAAGCTATTAGTGAGATAATAATTGGACCTAAGTGTAAGATAACAATTAAAGACCTTGAGCAGTATTTAGGGTATCAGGGTGATTATAGGTCAATTGAAATTAATGTTCTTAAGTCCTCTGCATCTTATGTGTAATTGCATTACTGGATGATGATTCTCCATATTATAGTAATAATTAACAAGCTGATTTATGAAAAAGATTCCTAAGCCTTTTTGTGTTGATAGAAGTAATATTAGAGCATTTGTTATTGGTTGTGATCCAACTGCATTTGACAAAGATAATAATAGTCTGGAGTTCGAATATGTATTTGATATAAATGGTGATGAGAGATATTTTTCTGGTATTTTAAAGAATCTATCTTTGATAGGTTTAGATAGAGAAGATATCTATGTTCAAAATTTAATTACTCAATATCAAAGCGTAGAGACTGCGGGTAATAAGCAGTGGAGAGAACAAGCTCTGCCTTATGTGGCTGAAAGAAAGCAAGAATTTGATGAACTGGATCCTTCAATACAAATTCCGGTATTGCTTACATCTGAAGTACTTTATAAGGTTCTTTTAAATAATAATGAGATAAGGATACCAGCATCTGAATTATATGGAAATCCTGATTTAATACCTATTACTAGTGACTGTAATATCCTGAAAAGACCCTTAATACCTTTATATAGACATTTTAAATATAATCTGTCTAATTGGCCAGAGTATAAAGAAAAAGTGAAATTTTGTGTTTCAGCTTTATAATAAAAATAAAGGATGAGAATTGAAGAATTAATAGATAAGTGCAGCTATTTTAATCGTTTAAAAAATACAAATGATATATTTTCTGAGTTAAATAAAATTGATTTAGAAAACCTTAATGCATTAGAGTTGTCATGGAGGCCTGATAAGGTTTTTAGGCCTGTTGTTTTATTGAGATATCTTTTACTTTTAAAGGTTCTTAATAAAGAAATCATCTCAGGGGAAATTATTGATAGAATTAAAGCTGATATAGAAGCACGAGATGTTCGTTCATATTATGACTTTTCTGTGGAATATATCAATAGTTTAAACAATTATAAAAACAGTAAAAGGGGAATGTTTCCTCAATGGAAAGATTCATTCCCAATTTTATATCCGTTTTTTAATTCTAATGATTTAAAACAGAGGGTTTGTTTAATGCTGTGCTCTCTCCCCTAAATAAAATACAAAACACAGAGTGTTGTCACACTCCATACAACGATGGAGAGGCAGGTTAGGGGTAGGGCAAATCTGCTGTGTCCGAAGTATTTTCTTATTATGAATACGCCGACGGGTATGGATAGTAGTACGGGTGTGAGGGCTGCAAGGCCTATTAGTCCGTAGGTGAGTTTGGTTTTTACTATTAGCCGGTTTTTCTTGCTGAATACTTTTTTGGTTTTTTCTTTTTTGTCTTTTCGTTTGAATATTGTGATTTTTGAAAATAGGGCGATTATTAGTCCTGATAGGTAGTAGAAGCTTATTACTCCAAATATTCCTCCTGAGACTGTTGTAATTAGTGCTTCCCAGAAATTTAGTCCTATGGCAAATGCATATGGTAGCATCAGGAAAAATTTTACTGTACTAAGTGCAAATACTGAAAAAAATTTCAGCATTTCTGCTGTGCTAATAAGTATTATTGCCCAAATCCCAACCATAATGCAAAAGTATTGTAATATTTCTTCTTATAAAAAATATATACGTAAAAAGCTTGTTAAGATTTGTTATTTGTTGATCTGTAGTTACAATTTTTATTTAAAACATGTGTAAATGAGAAAGAGGTACCCTATGGCACCTCAATCTGTAAAATATTAAGTGGAACGACAGCAAGTCTTTTCTACCATTTTTCCCAGTGAATCTTTTCTGGTTTGAATTTGTCTTTTGGATGTTCTATGTTTGAGGGGTGCCCTACCGGTATTACATTTAATGGAACTATATGCTCTGGAAGATTTAATAATTCTGAAACTATTTTCATCTTTTCCTTATATGGGAATGCTGCTGTCCATACAGCGCCTAATCCCAGGGCTTCTGCTGCAAGCAATATGTTTTCCGAGGCTACCGAACAGTCAAGGGCCCAGTAGTGCTCAAATGGCTTGCGGGAGGATTCCTTAAGGTTTCCGCAGACTACTATTGCTGCTGGTACGTGCTGAAGCATTTTTGCGCATGGCAGGCCTCTGGATAGCTCTTTTAACTTATTTTCATCTGTGATGATTACAAATTCCCATGGTTGTAAATTTTTTCCTGTGGGAGCTGCCATACCTGCTTTTATGAGTATCTCAAGTTGCTCCCGACTTACCTTTTCTGCGGTGTAATGACGAACACTCTTTCTATTATAGATAAAGGCTAATGCATCAGTTTCGTTGTTTGGCATAGTCGTTGTTTTTTCGGTTAGGGCTTGTGTTTCCTGATTTGGTTATTATTGTATCTAACCTCTTTTACGTATCATACAGACGGAAACGTTTGCATAAATATAGAAAAAAATTTGCAAAATTATGTGTTTCATAGCAGGTATTTTGACAAAAAAAAGAAGTCACCCGGTAGGATGACTTCTTTTATATAGTATGATATTACTGTTATTTTGCTAGGCCCATTCTCTTGATAAGGGCTTCATTTGTAGGCTCATGACCACGGAAATTAATGTATAATTCCATTGGGTGCTGACTACCTCCTTTTTCAAGTATGTTGCTTTTGAATGATTCGGCTGTTTCTTTGTCGAAGATTCCTTTTTCTTTGAATACTGAGAATGCATCAGCATCTAGTACTTCTGCCCATTTGTATCCGTAGTATCCTGCTGCATATCCGCCTGCAAAGATGTGTCCGAAGGCTGTACTGAAACAGCTTCCTTCTACTGCGGGGAACATCTCTGTTGGTGCTAATGCTTTCTTTTCGAAATCTATAACACTTACTTTTACTGGCTCTGTGATTGAGTGCCATGCCATATCTGTCATTGCAAAACTTACCTGTCGGTCGTTTGCATATGCGCTTAGGTAATTCTCTGCATTCTTGATCTTCTGGATTAACTCGGCTGGCATTTTTTCTCCTGTCTCGTAGTGTACTGCCCATGTATCAAGCCATTCTTTCTCCATTGCCCAGTTTTCCATGATCTGTGATGGTAGCTCTACGAAATCTCTGAATACGCTTGTTCCTGATGTGGATCCGTATGTGCATTTTGAAAGCATTCCGTGTAGTGCGTGACCGAACTCGTGTAGGAATGTTGTTACCTGTCCGTGTGTTAATAATGATGGTTTTGTGTCTGTTGGCTTGTTGAAGTTGGTTACAACGCTTACCAATGGACGTATGTCTTTTCCGTCTTTGATCTTCTGGTCTCTGAAGGATGTCATCCATGCTCCTCCTGACTTGCTCTCTCTTGGGAAGAAGTCAAGGTATAGTACTGATAGGAATGAACCGTCTTTGTCGTAAACCTCAAATGTTTTTACGTCTTCGTGGTATTTTTGAATGTTGTTTACTTCTTTGAAAGAGATTCCGTATAGTTTGTTTGAAAGATCGAAGATGCCTTTCTGTACGTTCTCTAACTTGAAGTATGGTTTTATCATTTCATCGTCAAGCTTATATTTTGCCTGCTTTAGTTTCTCTGCGTAGTATCCGAAGTCCCAACGTTGAAGTGTTCCTTTGAATCCTAGTTCTTTAGCGTAATTTTCAATTTCCTTCACCTCTTTTATTGCGTAAGAATGTGATGCATCAAGTAAGTCTGTAAGGAATTTGTTTACGTTTGCTGCACTTTTTGCCATTCTTTCTTCAAGAACGTAGTCTGCATGTGACTTGTATCCTAAAAGATTTGCTCTTTCAAGTCTTAGTGATGTGATCTTCTTGATTAATTCACAGTTGTTGTTCTCGTTCTTCTGGAATCCTTTTGATGATGATGCTCTGTAGATTTTTTCTCTTAATGCTCTGTTGTCGGCATATTTCATTATGGGACCGAAACTAGGGTACTGAAGGGTGAATAACCATCCTTCTTTTCCTTTTTCTTTTGCAGCATAAGCAGCCATCTCTAGGGCACTCTCAGGAAGTCCTGCAAGTTCTTTCTTGTCTGTGATTACCAGTTCGAAAGCGTTTGTTTCTTTTAACTCGTTTTCTCCGAACTTTAATGTTGCCATCGATAGTTCTTTAGCAATCTCTTTATATCTTTTTTTCTGCTCTCCTTTAAGGTTGGCTCCTCCTCGAACAAATCCTTTGTATGTGTCTTCTAACAAAGTTGATTGTTCTGTTGTTAGCTTGAAACTGTCTTTCTGCTCGTAAACTCTCTTGATCTTTTCGAAAAGTTTTTCGTTAAGGTTTACATAGTTACTGAAATCTGATAACATAGGAGATACTTTCTGAGCGATTGCCTGCATTTCTGCGTTTGTACAAGCGTTGTTCAGGTTGAAGAAGATGTTTGATACTCTTCCTAGTGCTTCTCCACTGTGGTCTAGAGCTACTACAGTGTTCTCGAATGTTGGCTTTTCTTTTGAATTAACGATTGCATCTACATCTTTTTTTGCCATCTCTATGGCTTTGGTAAATGCTGGTTCGTAATGCTCCATCTTGATTTCGTTGAATGGAGGGGTGTTGTGTGGAGTATTAAACTCCGAAAGCAAAGGGTTGTCGGTTTTAGGCGATGATGTACAAGCTGCACAGAATAAAACTATTGTCGCCATTCTTGCGTAATTTTTCATGTGTTATTTACATTTGTAATTTTATTGTTGTGAGCAAATATATTAAAAAGGGGATTCCTTCCAATGGCTTTTTATGGAAATTCTTGTAATTGCAGGCATTTTGCCCACATTGGAACAAAACGTACACCTACTTGTTCGATAATGTACATCTGTTTCTAAGCTTGATTATTTGATTTGTGTTTAATAGCAGGGTTAATTTTTTTAATATAATTTGTTTACTAAAACTAATTACGTATTTTTGCAATGAAGTTTTTACGAATATTTCTTCAGGGCAGGGTGAAATTCCCGACCGGCGGTGATAGTCCGCGACTCCCTTTTCAGGGATTGAGCTGGTGGAATTCCAGTGCCGACAGTAAAGTCTGGATGGTAGAAGAAGTAAATGGTTTTAGAACTATCAAAAAGTCATAATAATGCCCTGAATGATATTGTAATGTATCATTTGGGGTTTTTTATTTTTTTAAGGATATGGAAAATAGAGATTTACAATATATGCAACTGGCTATGGAGCTTGCCGATAATGGTAAGGGGGGGGTGAATCCCAATCCTCTTGTCGGTGCTGTTATTGTTAAGGACGACAGGATAATAGGAAGGGGATGGCATAAACGCTTCGGTGGTCCTCATGCCGAAATAAATGCTTTTTCCGATGCCGGGGAGAGCGTTGTGGGGGCGACTATGTATGTGACTCTCGAACCTTGTTCTCATTATGGGAAGACTCCTCCATGTTCCAAGGCTATTATTGAGAATGGGATTGACAGGGTGGTGATAGGGCTTAAAGATCCTAATCCTTTGGTTGCCGGAAGGGGTATTAAAATGCTTGAAGAGGCGGGGATTAAGGTTGAATGTGGATTGCTTCAGGATGAGCTTAGGTATCAGAACAGGGTATTCCTTAAATATATAAGTGAAAAAACTCCTTGGGTTGTTATGAAGACTGCTATGACTCTTGACGGGAAGATTGCTACCTATACAGGGGACTCTAAATGGGTTTCTGGTGAGGAATCAAGGAGGATGGTCCATGGTCTTAGAAATGAGTTTGCTGGTATTATGGTTGGCGTTGATACTGTTATTGCCGATGATCCTGAACTGACTTGCAGGCTGGGGATCGGGGGTACCAGAAATCCTGTCAGGATTGTTGTAGATTCGACCGCTCGTGTGCCTGTTGATTCCAGGATTTTTGATACTTCTGTGGCAAGAACTATTATTGCTACTACTTATAAATCTAATTGTGCCAAATTGAAGGTTTTGAAACATAAGGGTGTGGAAATCGTAATGGTTGGTGAGAGAAACGGTAGGGTAGATCTTCATGAATTGATGGTTCAACTTGGTGAAAAAGGAATTGATGGTATTTTACTTGAGGGGGGGGCTTGTCTCAATTATTCTATTGTTAATGAGGGGCTCGTTGATGAGGTTATTTCGTTTATCGCTCCTAAGATAGTGGGTGGTGATCTTTCTAAAACACCTGTTGGGGGTAATGGAAGGGCTGTGATGAGCGATGCTATTGAATTGGAAAATATTCGTGTGGAAAAGGCCGGGAAGGATATTGTTCTGAAGGCTTTGGTTAAAAAGACACTTAATTAACTACATAAAATGTTTACTGGAATAGTTGAAGAAATAGGACAAATAAAAGGGGTGCAGAGGAATGTTAAATCTGTACGACTGACTATTGCTGCCGGTAAGGTCCTTGAGGATGTGAAACTTGGGGATAGTATCGCTGTTAATGGGGTTTGTCTTACGGTAACAGAATTTTCATCTGCGAGTTTTGTCGCTGATGTTATGCCCGAGACTATGAAAAGATCTAATCTTGGTTCCCTGGGACCGGGGGCAAGGGTTAATCTTGAAAGGGCTCTTAGACTGAGTGACAGGCTTGGTGGGCATATTGTAAGTGGTCATATCGATGGTATGGGTCAGATAATTGGTAAAAAACAGGATGATAATGCTATATGGATCAGTATTGAGGCTCCTCCTGCAATATTGAGGTATATTATTGAAAAGGGCTCGGTTGCTATTGATGGCATCAGTCTTACTGTTGCTTATGTTGATGATCATAGTTTTAAGGTTTCTATTATTCCTCATACTCAGGATGAGACTACTCTGGTTGGTCTTAAGGTGGGTACAAAGGTTAATCTGGAGAATGATTTGACGGCTAAGTATATAGAGAAGTTTTTGTTCTTTAATAAAGAGGAAAAAAAGAATGAAAAATCTTCTTTGACAATGAATTTATTAGAAGAAAACGGATTTTTATAAAATATAACGAGTATGTTTAAGTTTAATACAATAGAGGAAGCAATAGAGGACATCAGACAAGGTAAGATGATTGTTGTTGTTGATGATGAGGACAGAGAGAATGAAGGCGATTTAATTATGGCTGCTGAGTTGATAAGGCCTCAGGATATTAACTTTATGGCTAAACAGGCTGGTGGTCTTATCTGTATGCCTATGGAGAAGGAAAGACTTGATGAGCTTAATATTGATATGATGGTGACTAACAACACCGATAAAAAGCAGACGGCTTTTACTGTATCGATTGATGCCTCGGATTGTGAAACGGGTATTTCTGCCTTTGAAAGGGCTCATACTATTTTGAAAGTTCTTGACCCTGAGGCTAAGCCTGAGGATTTTTCCCGTCCTGGTCATATATTCCCTCTTATTGCTCGTAAGAATGGGGTGTTGGTAAGGGCTGGCCATACTGAGGCTGCTGTCGATTTGACAAGACTTGCGGGTCTTTACCCTGCTGGTGTTATCTGCGAGATAATGAATGAGGATGGTAGCATGGCGAGGGTTCCTGATCTTATGGAGTACGTGAAAAAGCATGACTTGAAGATTGTGACTATTGCGGATCTTATTGAATACAGAAGGAAAAATGAGGTTCTGGTTGAACGTGTGACTGAGGCTGAAATGCCCACTAAATATGGTAACTTCCGTGTTTATGGTTATGTGAATAAGATTAATGGTGAACATCATGTTGCTCTTGTTAAGGGTGATGTGACTACTGATGAGCCTGTGCTTTGCAGGGTTCACTCTGAATGTCTTACTGGTGATGCTTTTGGTTCTCTTAGATGTGACTGCGGGGATCAGTTGACTGAGGCTATGAAGAGGATTGAAAAGAAAGGTAGGGGAGTTCTTTTGTATATGCGTCAGGAGGGCAGAGGAATAGGTCTTATTAATAAACTTAGGGCTTATAATCTTCAGGATGATGGTATGGATACCGTTGAGGCTAATGTGGCTCTTGGCTTTAAACCTGACTTGAGGGATTATGGTATTGGTGCTGAGATTCTTGCTCACCTTGGTGTGAAAAAACTTGTTTTAATGACAAACAATCCTTTGAAGGTTAAGGGTCTTGGTGGTTACGGTATTGAGGTTGTGGGTAGAGAACCTATTGAGATGACTTGTCATGAAAAGAATGAGTATTACCTTTATACCAAGTATAAAAAGATGGGGCATATTCTTCATGTAAGGGAAACTGAAGATATTGAACAATTGCAAAAGAATATAAAAACTAATATTGAAGAATAAATAAAAATATAAAACGATGAAGTTAATAGAAGGTAAATTAGTTGCTGAAGGTCTGAAAGTTGGTATTGTAGCGGGCCGTTTTAACGAGTTTATAACAAGTAAGTTGCTTGGTGGTGCCCTTGATGCTTTTAAACGTCACGGTGGTGATAATGAAGTTGAGGTTGCATGGGTCCCTGGTGCTTTTGAAATTCCTCTTGTGGCTAAAAAGATGGCTAAGTCGGGTAAATACGATGCTGTTATCTGTCTTGGTGCTGTGATAAGGGGTGCTACTCCTCACTTCGAGTATGTTTCTGCTGAAGTGTCTAAGGGTGTTGCTCATGTTGGCCTTGAGGCTGAGATTCCTGTTATCTTTGGTGTGTTGACTGTTGATTCAATTGAACAGGCTATTGAAAGGGCTGGTACTAAGGCTGGTAACAAAGGTTATGAGGCTGGTGTTACTGCTATTGAGATGGCTAATCTTCTTAAGCAGATTTAATTATATAAATAGCAGATATAAAAAAACAGCACAACCGATTATCGGTTGTGCTGTTTTTTTTATAATAGTATTCTGTTATTTTTTAGTGAATTTATCACAAGCTTGTTTGTACTCGTCCTTAAGTGTTTCGAATAGTTCCTGTACAGGTACTATTTTATTAAGACGGTAAACATTGCTTCCTGCAAAAGCGAATCCTCGCTTTATATTTCCCATCTGGGCTTCTATTAATGCTTTTGAAATGCAATAAAGGCTCTTCTGGAAATTACAGGTCTTGATACACTGGTGTTCGCATTTTAATGGGACATTTTTTCC
>CAXXRT010000022.1:0-13897 GCA_963666945.2 Marinifilaceae bacterium | reverse complement strand
CGGGTTTGGATTAAAACGCTCTGCCGGAAGCGGTCCTCCGTGGCCGGCACATCCTCCGGGGTCGCCTCTTCGGCGGCGGGAGCGGCTTCGGGGTTCGCCTCTGTTGAAGGCTGCGTTTGTTCGACGACAGGTTGGGCGGGTTCAACCGGCACGGACGGAGCCACGGAAGGCTCAACGGGTTGCGCCTCCTTGTCCGTTGCATCCGCGACGGGCTCCGTCGCCTCGACGGGGGCCGCATCCACACCCGATTCAGGCGGAACGTCCTGAGCGGACGCCGTCGCCGAAACTCCCATCAAAACCGCTAGCAGCAAGAGAGCGCTGTTCCACCAGTACATAGGATACCTCGAATTCCCGAAACTCTTTCAGTTAGGCGGCTTGCAACCACGAACGATACACCGTGAACGGGCGCATCTTAGCCAAGGTTGCCCGCTTTTGTAAACAAATAATTTGGTTTTCGCGAGCCGATTCGGCGCAAAGTATCCGTTCAAGTGGTGTTCGACAAACGATTCCGATAAGAGCCATGAAACGATTCCTACCGATTGACAAATGCCCCGGAAACCGTTACAACCGACGTAGAGCGAATCAAAACGAAACGCCGCCAAGCGGTCAAGTGAAGGAAACGCGGATTATGGGTGAAAAGCCGATGTCCGTCCGGGGTGTTCGTTTTCCCTGGATGGATCACGCCATCGACAACCGATTTTCGAACAGCACGGAGCCGACCGCATCCGAAAAGGCTTCCTCCGGCCCCTCTCGCCTTTCCAGCGGCGAAGCCTATACGATCCATCTCTCTCCAATCAGCCTGCGCTTCCAGGAAATTTACACGCGACTGCAAGACGTGGACGACCCCGTCGAACGGGACCAGCGTTTGTCCCTTGTCCAAAAGGCCGCCGCTCGCTTCGCGGAAACCGGCGATGAAAGCCTGATCGAACCCTTTCTTCGGGAACCAGCAAGCGGAACAACAAGGACCGAACAAGAAGATTCCTCAACGTTTTTGCAGGATTTGGCCCAAGCCGGTTTCGAGATGACCCGTTGGCTGGCCAACCACGAAGGTCTGCCGGAAGCGGAGCAACCGCTTCACGCCGAGGCCAGCGAGGCCCTGCTTTCCCACGCCGGGGAAATGGAGCAACGCAAGGAAACCTTCAACGATTTCGTTCGCTTCGTTTCGTCCTTTCTGCCGGTGAGCGAAACACCTTCCTCGGATCGCGAGCAACTGAGCCGAACCCTGCAAGACATGATTGCCTCCCCAACCCTGGAAGACACCTCCCGCCTGCTGCGCGACACACGGGGTGAAGGCCCCTACCCGGAAGGCTGAGCCGGAGGTCTTTCCCGTTTCCGTTCTTGAATCGAACCCACGGTATGCTACACTAACCCGACTTTGGGGCGGAGCCTCCTTTCGACAACCAGCACATTCGGGAGTGTACAACCCCCCATGAAACAGCTCTTCTTCATCCTTTTCGTGTTCGGCGTGTTCAGCCTGGGACATCTGTATGTCGGGTTTCGCCTCTTTCTGGAAGAAACCATCGGCAGGACCTGGAAGTGTCGGGCCTGGGTGGCCTGGATCGTGTTGTTCGTCATCGAACTGTCCGGAAGATTAGCCTACCGGGGGTGGACCGACGGCCCGCATCCCTTGCCTATAAAACTGCTCTCCTGGGCTTCATACCTGGGTATGGGGATCTTCGTTCTCCTTTTGTTGGCGGTGTTGCTGCTGGATCTGGAGCACGTGGGTGTCAAGCTGGCACGGCGGATCGCAAAGCTACTGGGAATAACCTCTATGCAGGATTTAACCCAAGCCGGCTTTGAGATGACCCGTTGGCTGGCCAACCACGAAGGTCTGCCGGAAGCGGAGCAACAGCTTCACGCCCAGGCCAGCGATTCCCTGCTTTCCCACGCCGGGGAAATAGAGCAACGCAAGGAAACCTTCAACGATTTCGTTCGCTTCGTTTCGTCCTTTCTGCCGGTGAGCGAAACACCTTCCTCGGATCGCGAGCAACTGAGCCGAACCCTGCATCGCATAATCGCCTGCCCAACTCTGGAAGACGCCTCCCGCTTGCTGCACGATACACGAAGCGAAGACCCCAACCCGGAAAGCTGACCCGGAGGTCTTTCCCGTCTCCCTGAACACGACAGGCAACCTGTTAAGCACCCCATTTCCGTCTTGAATCGAACCCACGGTATGCTACACTGGCCCGACTTTGGGGTGGAGTCCCCTTTCGACAACCAGTACATTCGGGAGTTCGTAACGCCCATGAAGCAGCTTTTTTTCATCCTTTTCGTGTTCGGCGTGTTCAGCTTGGGGCACCTGCTGGTCGGGTTTCGCCTCTTTCGGGAGGAAACCCTTGGCAAAACCTGGAAGCGCCGGGCCTGGATGGCATGGATCGTGTTGTTCGTCATCGAACTGTCCGGGGAATTCGCCTACCGAGGATGGACCGACGGCCCGCATCCCTGGCCCTTGAAATTGCTCTCCTGGGCTTCGTACCTGGGTATGGGGATGTTCATTCTCCTTTTGTGGCTGGTGTTGCTGCGGGATCTGATGCACCTGGGGGTCAAGCTGTCACGGCAGATCGGAAAGCTCCGGGGAACAACCGCTGCCGAAGCGTCGGACTTCCTTGCCAGGCAGGACTTCACGCGACGGGCGTTCCTGGGCAAAACAGCCACGGCAAGTTTGGTGGGTGTGAGCGTTTTAGCCAACGGCATCGGTGTGGCCGAAGCCCGCTGCAACCTGAGTATCGAACCGGTCACGGTCGTCTTGCCCCGTCTTCCCAAGATTTTCGAGGGCTTCACCATCGCCCAGATTTCGGACCTGCACGTCGGGCCGACGATCCGTGAAGCCTATGTCCGCCGGGTCGTGGACCTCGTAATGGCACAACACCCGGACTGCATCGTCTTTACCGGCGACATGGCCGACGGACACCCGCATCAACTGACCAAGGATCTTGCCCCGTTGGCCGCGTTGAAAGCTCCCCACGGCGTGTTCTGGGTCAATGGCAACCATGAATACTATTGGGACGTCGCGGCGTGGACCAATGCGGCCCGCAACCTCGGTTTCACCACCCTGACCAACGAGCATGTTCTGCTTACCCGTGGTCAAGACCGTTTGGTGATGGCGGGTGTGACGGACTACAACGCGGAACGCATCGTCCCCGCCGATGCCTCCGACCCACACCGAGCCTTGGCCGGTGCCCCGGCGGATTCCATCCGTATTCTTTTGGCCCATCAGCCACGCAGTTGTTTCGAGGCGGAAAAGGCGGGAGCGGACTTGCTGCTGTCCGGTCATACCCACGGTGGGCAGTTCATTCCGTGGAACTTCCTGGTTCGCTTGCAACAACCCTTCGTCAGCGGGTTGCACACTTACGAAGCTTGCCAAGTGTATGTCAATCGTGGGACGGGCTATTGGGGTCCGCCGCTGCGCCTGGGCGTTCCCGCCGAGGTCACGCTGCTAACCTTGACCTCCCGGACGGCTACGGTCTAACGGGGCACCGAATTACGCCACACGGGACGAATCAGTCCTTCGGCTTCACTTGTCCCGGTTTCCTTCGTTACCAAGGCGCACAAACCATTGCCGAAGCGCGTTCCGCTCGTTCTCTACGCTCCCTTCCTGCACCGCATCCAAGGCTTGGCGAAGCCGATCCCCCACCCAGGGACCGGGTTCCCGGTGGCCGCTCCACAAGAGCAGATCCTTGCCATTTATCGCCAGATCACGAAGCGAAAAGACGCTCGAATCGTTCAGGGATGCCCGTATCGTTCGCCCTAGACCAAGCAGTTCCCGCGCACGCCAAGGTTGCCCCGAAGCCAGCGTATCGGCCACAGCCAATTCCAACCAAGTTTCGAACATCTCCGGAGAGCCCAGGCGACCCAGAAAGCGTCGTATGGCGGCAGGTGTCTGCAAGTCCTCCACCCGGCGCATGTGCTGCCGCACCAAAAGTGCCACCGCGTCCTTGTCCAGTCGACACATCGACAAGCCCATCTCGTCGTACCATTGCCGGAACAGGCGCTCGGATTCCTTCTCGTGCCCGAAGAAGGAAATGCGCCCATCCTTGGGATGGGGAGCCATAACGAGGGGCTTTCCCCAGTCGTGGACCAAGGCGGCGAAACGCAAAAGCGGCTCAGCACGAACGGCATCTACGGCGCGCAACGTATGGTGGAACACGTCGGCGTCATGGTAAGGAGCCGGTTGTTCCAGCCCGATCGTTCGCTCCAGCGGTTCCATGCAAAACGGCAACGCCCCCGCGTCCCGCAGAACAAGAAGCGACACCGACGGCTGCACGGGTTCCACCAAGAGCCGATGCAATTCCAAAGTAAGGCGCTCCCGTGCCAATCCGGCGATACCGAGTGCCGCTTCGTTCATCGAACGCAGGGTCGAGGCTTCCACTGAAAAGCCGATCGTTCCCGCAAGACGCGCCGTGCGCAGGATTCGCAAAGGGTCGTCCCGAAACGCGGCCTCGTGCGCGGCACGGAACCGCCCGGCCCGAAGGTCTTCCACCGCGTTCAATGGGTCCACCAACTCCCCCGTGGCCAGATCCACAGCCATTGCGTTCACGGTCAGGTCGCGGCTCGTCAGATCCTCAGTCAAGCTCCCCGCTTGGGGATCGGTTTCGATACGCCCTCGTTTCACCGGCCCAGAAATGTCGATGTCCTCACCGGACCAGCCTTCCGGTTTGAATTTCAACACGGGAAAGGACGCGCCGACCCGATGGACCCGCCCCAGGGGGCGCAGCCGGTTTTCCACGTCACCGGTTGGGGCGAGTACGCATAAATCAAGGTCATGGGATTCCCGCCCCAGAAGCGCGTCCCGAACCCCGCCGCCAACCCAATAAACGGGAATTCGATCCGCAAGCAAACGCCGGACAAAGCCAAGGCGGCGAATCTCCTCCAAGCGTCCGTGCAACAACCTCGTCATTCGTTCTTCCACAACCAAGCCTTTGTTCTCGACGACTGGGACTTCTTGAAACGAAAAACCGGGGAACGTGTCCCCGGTCTTTTCGGAAACGGAATCGGAACGCTACCTTCCTGCCGGATAGAGCGGCGCAACCACAAGGTCGTCCATTGTAAAGTCGGGGTCACTGGATGGGTCGATACGCAGATGGTGCATCGGTGCCGAGGGGTTGACCTCCACGAAATGATGGGAGTTCATGAAGTCACCGCTGACGTAGGACTCGTAAACCAATACATCGGCAGCACTGTAGGCACGCACCCGCAAGCCATTGCTTACCCTGGTATCCCCGACATAAAAACTGGCATAGGACGTTTCTACAGGTTGTGACAGCGTGGCATTTTCGCCGGGTTGCACGAGATAAATGTGAATGTTTCCCTTCCAGGCCGTGCCGTCGGAATCCCTGGTGGCGCAGGAGTTTCCTTGCGACGAGCTGTTGAGTCGGTAGCTGTTGGTGGTTACAGTCGCACCGGTGCGGTCGGTATCGAAGAGTGCCCCCCAGACGCCGAACATGTTTTCCACATTAACGGACGTGCCGATGTTTTCTCCGGCGGGGTTTTTGTTGAAGGTGATGGTGAATCCGCAATAGCCTTGGTTTCCTTGCAAGTCGTCGCAGGCAGCCCCGGCGGGGCATTCGTCGCGGGAGCAGCAGTAGGATGAAACAGCGGTGGTCGTTTGGCACGTTCCCGACACGCAAGCCTGGCCCGGTGCGCAGTCACAAGCTCCCTGGCAAGCCATACCCTCGTTCATGCAGGCGTAGGGGTTGATGTCGTCCCGGTCTCCCACCGAGATCTGCAAACCGCCGTTGGCTCCGGTAATGGGCGTCACGGTACGCTCTTCGAAATTCAGGCAGGCGACGTTCCAATAGCTTCCGGCATAGGTCAACGTTTCCTCGAATTCGCGTACCATCACACCGTCATAGAAAACCTTCACCCAAACGGTGGTCGATGCCGGAAACGGTTGGCTTCCCGTGTAGTATTGGACCAAAAGACGGTAGGACGCATCGCGGGGGACCGTCAGATTCAGGACTTCCGGCTGGGAATCCTCACCGTGGCCGTTGCGTTGATCCTCGCCGAATAGAGGGTCGTCTTCCGTTTCATCCAGAAGGCCCCAATCCGGGTTCGGGTTGTGAATGTAGCAATCGCTCTCGTCCTCGAAATCTCCGCCATTGCGAAGGAAGTGCAGGTCCAAGTCCGCTTGGGAGCGGGTCCAGCTCAATTCCACACGAATGCCGCTGTCGTCGCAGGTTCCGCAACTGCCGTCACAGGTGCATTCGCCCGTTTCGGGAAGACACTGGAAACAGTCACCGCAGACGATTTCCTCTCCGTGAACACAAACACCGCTTTGACAAGTATCCGCGCCGTTGCAGGCGTTGGCGTCATTGCAAGACCCTCCTTCGTTGGCCGGAACAGGCGCGCAGGTGGAGCCCGCCGCAACGCTGCATACGTGGCGCGTGCAGGGGTTGTTATCTTGGGGACATGGGGCTGAAGCCTCAAAGGTTTCCACGCAACGCATGTCCGTATCGTCACAGGCCGCCACCATGCATGGGTTGTTACCCTGTGCGCAAACGCCCGCCGCGTTGTAAACCGGCTTGCATTGGCCATCGGCGGGATCGCAACGGTTTGTCGTGCAGGGGTTGTCGTCCTGTTGGCAGGTAACTCCTGCACACAAATCATCGCCATCGGACATGTCATCATCGTCGTCGGTTACGTCGTCATCGTCGTCGGTTACGTCGTCATCGTCGTCATCGTCGTCGGTCACGTCGTCATCGTCGTCGGTTGCGTCGTCATCGTCGTCGGTCACGTCGTCATCGTCGTCGGTTGCGTCGTCATCGTCGTCATCGTCGTCGGTTGCGTCGTCATCGTCGTCATCGTCGTCGGTCACGTCGTCGTCATCATCCGTTACATCGTCATCGTCATCGGTTACGTCGTCATCGTCGGTGCTATCTTCATTCACACAAAGACCGCCCTGACAAACTTGGCCTTCCTTGCAGTCTTCATCACCTTGGCAAGCGTCATCGGCAAGGAAGGTGCTGATGGAACTTCCCTCGCAACCGACCACGCCGAACAAAGCTATCCACAGGACAAACAGGAATGCGGTTTGGATCGTTTTCATGGAAATTCCTCTCTTTTTCAGGTTCGCTTCATGACAAACAGTGTAGCAAATTTCTACCAAAATACCAACAAAGCCATAAAAAAGAGCGTTATCAAACGAACAACGGCGGAAAACCCGCCGCTGTTTCACTATTCCCTCGCTCTATGGCGTACTAAAGAAAGAATGCTCAACGCTGAACCCCGGTGATCGGATCGCAAGCGGCACCAATATCGTCACATTCCGGCCAATAATACGATCCCACTTGTTCCCAAGGACGACACGCCCCCAGGCTGTCTCCATTGTCTTCTTGATAAATTGTATAGCAGCCCATCGGAGCCATCAATCCGTCCCAGTATGGAGCTTCGCCGCAGCCACCTGCTTGCATGGGGCATTGGTCGAAGCACCAAGAACCGGTTTCGTAGCTAAGACAGATGTCGTTTTCATGGCACCCGGACCCCGTCGAACCGTCACACGGTTGTAGAGTAGCCATATAGGTTTCAAATTCTTCTAGGGACTGCACGGAAGGGATGCAGTAGCCACCCAGGTCGCCCATTGCATCCATCAGCAGGGGCTCGCAGGACATTTGCTGAGAGCCGTAACCGTTGTTTGCGTCCCAGTTTCCGCAGGTGTTGTAGGCCGGCGTACAGAACTGAAGACAAAACTGGATTTCTTCGGTGGTCGTATCTCCGATCAAGAAGGATTGACATTGCCCGGTGAAAGAACAAAGTTCGCAGGCGGAGTCCACCACGCAATAGCCTTCATCGCACAAACACTGCGTACAATAGCCATCAGCATGGGAATGGGACGGGCATGGCAGGGAACAGTCGTCATCGTCATCATCGTCTGTCCAGTTGTCATCGTCGTCGGACCATGAGTCATCATCATCATCGTCGGACCATGAGTCATCATCGTCGTCGTCGTCATCGTCTGTCCAGTTGTCATCGTCGTCATCATCGTCTGTCCAGTTGTCATCGTCGTCATCATCATCCGCCCACGGGTCATCATCGTCGTCATCATCGGGGTCGGGCACCTCTTCGTTTTCCTTCACACAGATACCGCTCAGGCAGGTGTAACCGTCCGAGCAATCCGCCGCGATATGGCAGGTATCGTGGCACGTTCCGCCCATACAGGTTTCGCCGGAAGCGCACTGCCCGTCGGTCTGGCATTCCGTTTCCTCTTGGTCATTTTCTCCACTTGCGGAAAACACGAGTACCGGTTGCTCGGAACAAGCAATCAGCCCAAATAGGAACGGAAAAAAGACGAAAACGTTTCGACTCCACCAAGCTTTCATGGGAACCTCGCTTTCCCCATCCTGAATCGTTCAACCGCAAGCCGAAGGTAGCACAATTCCCCACGAAAGGCAATTGTGTGCAAAAAGCGAACAACGCCTTCGTTGCCACCCTTACGTATCCTTGACGCACCATCGGTTTTGACATTTCCCGTCGTCCCGTCTAGCATGAATACTGCTTTTTCCGAGGGAGCCATATGGACGCCATTTTTTTTGATCTGGACGGAACGCTGATTGATTCCGAGCCGCTGACCAACGAAGCCATCGTGGACGTGGTACGTCGTTACGGCGGCAGCGTTTCCAAGGCCGACGAAGCCCGTTTCATCACGCAAAGTTGGAAAGACCTGCTGGACGAGCAGATTCAGAAGAACCGGCTATCCGTGGACCGTGACACGCTCAAGGCCGCTATCGACGAAGTACGCCATGCTCGCTATCGCCAAGCTCTTCCGCTTCTTCCCGGCGCACGGGAAGCCCTGCTGCACGCAGCCGCCATCGGTCCCGTGGGGATCGTTACCGGGTCGTACCGGGAGGACGTGGAGCTTGTTCTCTCTCTGCTGAACTTGGAAGACAGCGTGGCGGTGATCGTAGCCAGCGGGGACACGCCGCACGGCAAGCCCGATCCTGCGCCCTATCGGTTGGCCGCCCGGCGAGCCGGGGCCGACCCGACCCGCTGCCTGGTCTTCGAGGAAACCACCCACGGGTTGCAAAGCGCCAAGTCCGCCGGGATGATCGCCTGCGGCGTGGAGATCGGCAACCACACGGGCATGGATCTTTCCATCGCCGACATCCTCATCCCCACCTTGGAGGCGGTCACGCCACGCTGGCTGCAAACCGTCCGCGCGTCCCTGACCCAACCGGAGACCGAAAAGGAGAAGCGTCAACCATGATCGAAACCATCAAAGGCATTCAACCGCGCCTGCATCCATCCGTTGCCCTTTTGCCCAGCGCCACGATCCTGGGTGACGTGGACCTTGCCGAAGGCGTCAGCGTGTGGTTCAACGCCGTATTGCGCGGCGACGTGGGTCTGATCCGCGTAGGGAAAAACTCCAACGTTCAAGACTTCACCATGATTCACGCCACCTTCGGTAAAAGTCAGACGCTCATCGGCGAGGGCTGTACGGTGGGGCATCGTTGCACCTTGCACGGCTGCCGCATCGGGAACAACTGCCTTATCGGTATGGGAAGCATTCTTCTGGACAACTGCGTGATCGGGGACAACAGCATTGTCGGAGCCGGAGCCTTGATCCTCCAAGGCCAGGAGTTTCCACCCAACAGCCTGATCGTCGGTTCTCCCGCCGTGGTCAAACGCACCCTTGCGGACGAGCAGGTTCAATGGCTGGCCGCCCAAGCGCTTCACTACGTGGAAACCGCGAAACACTACAAACACCTGTGGCAAGCGCTCCCCGCGACGTGAGAGAGAGCCTTTCCCGCTTGCGTCCTCGTATCCTTGCACTCGTTCTTGCCCTTGCGTTCGTGGTCGTTCCGCTCGAACCACCTGCCGTCTTCGCTTCGGAACCCCTCGGCTTCCAAAGCGGCACGGTGCAAATGCAGGCCGAGCGCATCCGCATGGAAGCCGACGGGGCGGTTCTGGTCGCCGAGGGAGCGGTTCTTGTTCGTGATGCGGAAGCCGAGCTTTTAGCGGACGAAGTAACCCTAAACCGCACCACACGAACGCTTCAGGCACGCGGCAACATCATCCTGCAACGAGAAGACTCCCGCCTTCAAGCCGATTCCTTGTCCCTTACGCTGGCCGATGGCCGCCTTGTCTTGGTGAACGCCCGTATCTGGGCCAGCGTGGACGGTCGCGTTCCGTCCGCCCCTTCCGGATTCGTCTTTTTCGCCGAGCGTGTGGAACGGCTGGACGACACGCTCTGGCAGGCCGACGGATGTCGCTTCAGCCCATGCCGCTGCGCGGACGACAGCCCACCTCCCCTGCACTTGGAGGCCCGCGAGGCGCTGGTCAAGGAGGGCGACGCCGCCGCCCTGAAAGCCCCCGTCGTTCACGTTCACGATCTTCCCGTGATGGCCCTGCCGTCCGCCACGGTTTCCCTGGCCCGGCGCAAGGCGGGGCTTGTGCCGCCGGACCTTTCCTACACCGGACGCAACGGCCTGGAACTGGGCGAGGGGTACTTCGTTCCCCTGCACGACGAGGCGGACGTGACACCGGGGCTACGTTGGTTTTCCAAACGCGGGGTGGAACCTCATCAGCGGTTTCGCTACAATACCGGCGAGGCCGAAGGGGCTTTGTCCACAAGCTACCTGCGAGACTGGTCCGCCGAGCAGGGCGCACCTCGCCCCAAGGACCGCTTCCACCTCGACGGTGAACACCGTTGGCAACTTACGCCGTTCCTGGACCAAAAGCTTGCTTTGGACCTCTCCCGCGACGCCCATTGGAGCAACGACTTCGGACAAAGCCTGAACGAGCGTGCCGACGAGCGCCGTCACAGCCTGCTTGCCCTGGAGGCGGGCCGGCGTTCCCTTCATGCAAGCCTTTGGGCCCGCTGGGAGCAAGACCCGAACCGGGTTTCCGGGGCGAACGGGGATTTCTGGAAGCCCTCCGAGGATCTGTCGCTTCAGCAATTGCCCGGCGCAAGCGTGAATCTGATGCACCATAGCCTGTTCGACGGTGCGCTGTTGCAAAGCCTTGTGCTGGGCGCTTCCCACTTTTTTCAAACCGGACATGCCGCCACAACTGCCCCGGATGGCACATCGTCCTTTGACAACCAAGTTCCGGAAACCGCATTGCCGATGCCATTCGAAGCCAAGCCAACGGACATGCAGGCCCAGGACAAATCCTTGCGTGTGACACGCCTGGACTGGCAATACCGTCTTCGCGCCCCGTGGAAACCCACCGCCGGTTTGCTGCTGGAACCCCATGCAGACCTAGTGGGAAAAACCTTCGTAACCGAGGACGCGCGATCTCCGTCCACCTCCGAAGCCTATGCCGAACTGGGTGCAAGGGCGAACCTGTCGCTGTTCCGCGTGTTTCGTTACGAAAGCGGTTCGGCCCTGCTGCACCGCCTGGTTCCGGAAGTGGAGTACCGTTTGCTTCCCTGGATGAGCGCTCCATCCCAAGCCGGCGTTCCGCAAGCCGAGCGCCTCCCGGTGGACGCCCTGGACGCGCGGGTGCATCCGCACGAGATCCACGCCCGCTTGCGGCAAGAGTTCAGCCTTCGCACCGGGGACTACACCACGGCGCGAACCCACCGCTTCCTGAGCCTGACCTTGGAGCAACCACTTTCTCTACCCCATCCCGACACGCCTTCCAAGCGGCTGATAGAGCCGATGCTGGGGGAAGCTCGGTTTCATGTCCTGGAATCCCACCTCTCCGGCACGTTGGCGACGGACTGGAGCGAGCTTCGCGTTCCCCACGCCCAAGCCCGCCTGTTTCTGGGGCGTCTCGCCGGGTTGGGTTTGGACGCCGTGTACTGGTACGCCGCCAAGGGGATGCTTCTTTCGGACTGGGCCACCGAGCGCCGCGAGCCGTTGGAGGAAACAAGGCACAACCTGGAAGTCGGACCTTCCTTCGAATACGACAAGCGCTGGTCCGCGACCTATCGCATCAACCTGGACATCGAACCGGCAACCCTGCACGAGCAACGCTTCGGGTTGGCCTATGCCAGCTCCTGCGACTGCTTCTTCGCCCGCCTGGACTTCGCCCTTCGTCCGGGCATGCTCATGCCCGACACCTTTTTCCATATCGGCTTGGGCGGATTCTGATAGACGCGAAGCGGACGCACTCCTCATGGGCCCGTCCGATTGACGCCGTCGAGCTTCAAGCGTAAGGCGTTCAGATGCCAATATCGTCCAGATAACCCGCCGTGGGAACCACGCCGCCGCGCACGACCAACATGCGCGATGCCACCTGGCAGGCCGTTTCCATCGCCTTCTGCCCATCAACGCCACGGCTCCAGCGACTTAGGAAAGCCCCGGCAAAGGCATCGCCCGCGCCGGTGGTGTCCAGCACCGTGGTGGGGACGGAAGCCGCCCGGCATTCTTGTTTGCCGATCCACCCTACGGCCCCTTGTTCACCCAAGGTGACCACCACGTCCCGGCTGATGGCGTCGAAAAGAGACGGCGTTTCCCGCCAGCCGGGGGCGACAAGATCGGCTTCCTTTTCGTTGAGCAGCAGCAGGTCGAAGTGAAACGGCGGCGTCTTTCCCAAGGCACGCAGCAGATCGGGGCGGAAACCGCCGCTGAGGCAGACCGAACAACCATCCTGTTGCATGGTGCGCAACATCGGGGCGAGGTTCCAAGCTTCGTGCAGACCTACCAGAACGACATCCTTTCGCGGAAGCGCTGGAAGGTCGGCAAAGGCGTTTTCATCCGCCTTGCTCAGAAAACAACGGTCCTTGGTCTCGTTCATGATCAGTGTAATGGCCGTGTTGTCCTTGGCCGGCCAAGTGAACAAAGAAAGCCCTAGGCGTTTTTGCAGGAAGGCTTCCAGGGCGAAATCACAAAGCCCGTTTCCCTTGGGGAAAGCCAGGGTGACATCCATCCCCAAGGCTTGAGCCACGCTGGCAGCGTTGGCCGCGCCGCCCAAACCGACGGGGATGTCCGGTAGGAACAGTTCCTCACCCGGTTCGGGCATCCGCTCCGGGTTGGGCCAGTACAACTCGAAAAACACATAACCGATAACCAGCAGGGACTTGCTCGCGCCGGGGATTTCCATGAACGTATCGTCCTTTCCGTTGAGCGGGAATGGAGAGCAAACGAAGCGCCTCTTACCACGAAACCGCCGACAGGAGCAAGGGCCGTGAAAGGCTTGCCGGGAGGAAATTGCTCACTCCCGGCTCATCGGGGGAAGCGGGAGTTCCATCAATCGCGCATAGCTTTGCTCGGCCAAGCGACCCAGGATCGCGTCCGGCAAGGCGGAAAGGGTGAGAAAGGCGATCAGCAGTTCTTCGTTGCTTTTCAAGCGGCGGATGGGTCGCAGGTCGTTACGGGCTTCGTCCCATAAGGCGGCCAGCAGCACACGCGCCGCCAAATCTTCCGCCGAGTCGCGCAGGCCGCTGTTGAACGCGAAGAGCGTCAATTGGGTCAGATGTACCAGGCGCAAATCCTTTCCCTTGGCCAGTGTGACCAGATACGCCGAGATTTCCTCCAGGGCGTGGCGCTTGCCCTCCGACGTGGGGATGTCCGGAAAGACGCCATCCGTCCAGCTTGGGAAATCGAACGTATCTTGGTTCAACAGATGTTGGAACTCGTGAAAGGCCACGGCCTCGGCCAGCGCATCCCGCAATTCTTCAACGGCCTTCTCTTCACGCGGATCGGGCCGGGTTGCGCCGTCCTTGTCCACGTACCCATCCAGAAGACCGGAAAGGGCATCGATGGGCATTCCGGAAAGCCCGTCTTCGGGTCGCCCTTCCTGGGCCGAGTCGGTGCGGAACAGGCTTTGCCGCAGGCGGGCTTGGGCGGTCCGTCCCCGCTGCCGCCCGCGCTTGGCTGCGGAACGCTTCAGCAAGGACAGCGTCTTTTCGTCGAACAACCCCGCCAAGGCATGGCGGATGTTCTGCGCGGCCTGGTGACGAAGACCCGGCACTTCGGCGGCGCTCATCGGAATCATGCTCCCTTGGCCTTCCACG
>CAXXRT010000021.1:0-49519 GCA_963666945.2 Marinifilaceae bacterium | reverse complement strand
AGAAGCTTCCGCCCGACGGTGGCGTTGTCGGCCTTGCCCTGTAATACCTGTTCGTACTCGGCCCGCAGAACCCCCATCCGGCTTTGGTCTTCGACCTTCGTTTGCGTGTCGGCCAAGTGCGTATTGAAAAGGCGCTTGGCGTCTTCGAACCGCCCGGCCTTCAGGGCCGCCAGGGCTTCTTCGGTCTGATTGCCCTGGTTGTCGCGCAGCAGGCGTGCGCTTTGCAGGCTGGAAGGAATGACTATCGGCAGGTGGGTCAAGGCTTCCTGGGTCAAGAACTTCGGGGTCAACACGTCGGGAACCAGATCGTAGTCCATCAGTTTGGCTTGGATGGTGATCGTTACCGTAGGCGGTTCCAGGGTGCGGGCATGGGAAAGCTTCGGTTGACCGGGACGCAGGTAAAACGCCACTTGCAGCTTGGCGTCCGTTCCCGATTCCACCGTGTAGCCGGTGACGGCGGGGCCGAGCGTCCGCGCCAACTGGGTGCGCAAGTCCTCCGGCGGACGGAGGAACGTAACGGTAAGGGACTGTTTTTCCTGTACCCATTGCACGTCGTAGATGGTGTCGGGGTTGGTCTGAAAGACCAGTTTTTGCTCGATCTCCCGCACGGCGGGGGCCGCCGAGGCCACACCCATCGGACCAAGCCAGAGCAGGCACAGCCAAAGTGCGCCGAACAGTCTGTATTGGAAAATGGGCCTACGAGCGTTCATGGTTTCGGTCCTTTTCTGATGCCATGCTCAAGGGACGTTTCTTCGCAGTCCTGTCGAAGCAACGTGCGTGCCAAAACCACTCGAATTGAAAGAACGGTAAAATCGGAATCTTACCAAGCCGTCGCGCCGACGGGGAACAGGATGTCAGCCCGTTGACGGTTTCTCTTTGCCAAAAACCGGTCCCGTGTCAAAAACGGAATCCTTCCATTTTGCCGCATGGCGCAGTTGCGCCAGCGCGACACGAAAAGGCGAATTCCGATGAAATCGTAGGATGTGGAAGCCGTTTGCGCGATGGTCTGGAGATAGCGGATAGGAATGCGGCGGCGTCAAGCGCGGGCGGAGAGAACTTTTTCGCTTTCCGGGAAGCCTTCCAACGATGAAGATGAAAAACCTACACCGAAAACGACCTGGATTGGCCGTTACCCTCTCCTGCCCAAATACCGTTAAAAGTGGAAACCCAAGCTCAGGTAAGGAACACCCAATGGGGCATACATGGCCAAACCCTCAAGATAAAAATAGCCGAGGGGGAGCATAAAACCAAAATCTCCGAAGACTAAGTCCCCGTGAACGCGGAATCCATAGATCAGCAACCCAAAATAGGCGTCCGACGGCTCGATGAATTCTGCACCATCCCTCTTGTTTAACGGAAGCATGTATTCCATTTGGTAAGACCAGTTACGGCTAAATGCGACACGAAACCCGATCGAGGGGCTGAGCAGTATCGAGGGGGCCTCGTCACTGCGGGAATACCCCAACGTATCCAAACTCAAACTCAGATTCAAAAAGAGGCGGGATTGAAAACGAAACGACATTCGTCCATCCACACCGGCAGTATAACCAAGACCATACATGCTAGCCATGATACCGCCTATCCCGCCACGAACACCAACCCCATATGCGATGTCCTTTTCGCGATCCGTATGAAAGCTGAATCCAAATGTTGCGCCATAGACCATGATGGGCAAAACCGTGGTGACGTTGAGTTCCATCCAATCCGTCAGCCCGTGGTTCATAACCCATAGAAACCCGCCATATCCGGTGACTGTTGTTTCACCTTTCTCGACGCCGAAGGCGGTCCTGGAGAAATTGATGCGCTCGTCTCCCCAACAATTGTTGCCGCGTTCTCCAAAGAATGCCGAGCCAACCTCGGTACAGCGAGGGTTGGAATCATAGACCGGACCCTGATCTTCTTCATAGAGCCTGTCGGGCTCTTTCTCAGGCGAAGGGCGATGCTGCGCCGGTTTTGTTTTCGCCGTCGCTGAAGAAGTCGGTTGTTCCTTGGTAACCGGCACCACAACTCCGGGTTCGGATGGTTCCGGTTCGACCTGCAAGCCCGGTTGGTCTTTCGTCTCCAAGGGCGCGGCTTCGCCGGTTGTCTCCTGTTCGGAAACGGTGGCATCCACCGGGGCTTGATTTTCCTCAGGTGCTTGCGCCATCGCGGTTCCATGCCCAAGGAAAAGCCAGAGTGCATTCAACAACAGGCAGACAACCCAAGATGTCATCCTTCCGTGTTTCTGTTCCTTGGCATTTTCCAGACCGAAAATCGCACCGTTCGAATCGCCCCTGTTCATCCTTCGCCTCCTTTCGCCCTTGTCTTTTACAAACAACCCAGCTTCCCAACAAACCAACCTGTTTCAGAATTCCTCTTTTCGTGATTGAAGCATCATGCTACTCCGATTCAACAAAGAAGGCAACGAAAGACCGCGTCCTATTCTCATGGACCGCTTGGGGGAAATCCGATGGTTCCAAACACTGCCGGGGAGGCGGGAATCAACAACTTCCCCTTATTACAAATCAATCTCATACGCCTTGATTTTGTACAGCAGGGCGCGGTGGGAGATTTCCAGCAGTTTGGCGGCGGCGGTGCGGTTGCCGCCGGTTTGTTGCAGGGCCTTGCGGATCAGGGTGTTTTCGATGTGGTAGACGGCCCGTTTCACCGAAAGGTTGTCCGCGCCGGGCTCCGGGGCTTCGGTTCGCAAGGGCGTTTCCGTAATCCGCGCCGGAAGGTCGTTTTCCGTCAGGACTTCCTCGTCACACAAGACCATTGCCCGTTCGATGGTGTTTTCCAGTTCGCGCACGTTGCCCGGCCAGGAATAGCGTAAAAGCAGGTTCATCGCCGGATTGGACACCCCACGCACGGCAAGCCCCATGCGCCGGTTGAAGTTGCGGATGAAATACTCCACCAGCTTGGGGATGTCCGCGTGACGATCGCGCAGCGGAGGAATGGTCAACGTGATGACATTCAGCCGGTAGTACAGATCCTCACGGAACAGCCCCTCCTTGACCAGTTGCTGCAAGTCCCGCACCGTGGCGGCGATGATGCGCACGTCGATCTTGATGTCCCGATTTCCGCCGACACGCCGGATTTCGTCCTCTTGTAACACGCGCAGAAGCTTGACTTGCAGGCTTTGGGGAAGCTCGCCGATCTCGTCCAGGAACAGAGTGCTGCCGTTGGCTTCCTCGAACAGACCGCGCCGTTGCTTGTGGGCGTCGGTAAAGGCCCCTTTCTCGTGGCCGAACAACTCGCTTTCGATCAGGTTCTCCGGGATCGCCCCGCAGTTGACAGCAACAAAAGGCAGTTGGCTGCGGGAGCTTCGGGCGTGCAGCGCTTGCGCCGCAAGTTCCTTACCCGTGCCGGACTCGCCTTGAATCAGCACCGTGCTTTTGTAACCGGCCACCTTGGTAACCACCCGCATCACGTCGGCCAGACTGCCCTCCTCGCCGATAATCGTCCGGCTGTCGTAGTCGGCGCGAAGCTGGCGTTTGAGCAGGCGGTTCTCCCGACGCAGGCGTTCGCGCTCCTGGGCCTTGGCCAAGGTCATCAGCACTTCGTCGGTGCGAAACGGCTTGGAGATGTAATCGTAGGCCCCGGCCTTCATCGCCTCCACGGCACCTTCCAGACTGCCGAAGGCCGTCATGACAATGACCGTGGTGTCGATCTGCTCTTCCTCCAGCGCCTTCAGGAGTCCCAGCCCGCCGAGCACGGGCATTTTCATGTCCGAAAGCACCAGATCGAAGGACCGCCGCCGAAGCATTTCCAAGGCTTCCTGGCCGTTCGCCGCCTGCTCCGTGTTGTAGCCCGTTTTCTGCAACAACACGGTCAGGATATGACGAATATGTTCCTCGTCGTCCACAATGAGAATATCGGTAATGTTCACGGTCTCGTCCTTGTTGGCTCCGAAGTTCGGCCCGATGGAACCGCCGCCTCAGGCGGGGAGCGCCCCAGGCGGTTTCGTTGCTTCCCGGTCTCCCCGTTGTTCCTTGGGAAAAAACGAGGTGTCTTTTGCCGAAAAAACCTCAGTTCAACGATGGGTCGCCCGTGTCGGGAACCGGCGGTCGTTGGGGAACGCGGATCTCTCCGAAGGATTTCTCGAACCGCGCCACTTGTTGGCCTAGAAGTTGGTGCAGGCGCTTGGCCTGAAGCGGGGAGAGGATCACCCGGCTACGCACCGTCGCTTGGGGAGCCTGGGGCAACAGGTACATGAAATCCAGCGTGAATTCGCTTTCGGTGGAATGCACGATCATGAAGTTGGAATAGATGCCGCCGGCTACGGACTCGTCGGTTTTGATTTCCAGTTTCACGGATTGACGTGGCGGGTTCGCGGGGTTTTTGGGGTCGTTCATGGTTCGGTCCTTCTTTTGTGGAAGCGCCCCTTACAGGCACGCTTCGTAGTCTGCAAGATGCAACAAGGTTTGGCGCAGGGCGATCAGTCCGTCACTTTCGGACCAAGCCAGATGGCAGAAACGAAACCGATGTTCGTTCCAGACGGTCTCGTCCTGCGTCGCGGTAAAAAGGGTCACGGGGATCCAGACGGATTCCTCGCAGGTCGGGTCGGCCTCCGGGGCCAAGTCGCCGTTAATGGATAACAGATCCAAGGCGGAGACCAACTCCGTCAACGAAAGATAGTCTTGTACGGAAAGCTCCGTTTGGCAGGTGCGTTCTTCGTCGGTGGCATCCAAGGTCAACAGGCCGTGGCGGTCCAGGCTCATGCCCCAAGGGGTGGCGCTCCCACGCTCATCCCAGCGCAGTTCGTAGGCTCCGGGGCTTAGGGCTACCGGTTCCTCCGCGCCGCCGGAAAGGTCCACCACGCGAACGCATTCCTCATACCGGCAAACCAAACCCACGACGCGCCCCTGGGCATCGACGGCCCCTTGGCGGCAGTCCGAGTCCACGCGGCAGGGTGAATACTCCCAGGACTCCACACAGGTGTTGTGGCGACACACCCGGCCTTCCAGGCATTGGTCGTTCACCAAGCAAGGGGCGCTGATGATGATGTCCGCAAGCCCATGACAGCCGCTCATCCCGGCTGGAAGTACCGAAAAGGCAACCAGCAGTAAAAGCAAGCCGTGTCGAATTTGGAAACGCATGTCGAAACCCCTTGTACAGGATGGACCCGCCTGCCTCGTCGTTTTTGCGTCTTGACCGATCGGCGGTCGAGAAACCAAGCGATCCCACGAACGAAGGTTCCCCCTCGTTACTTGCGAATCGGGTTACGATCATCCGGAACACGCCGTGAGTCTAGCGGATTTCCCGAACCAATACCAGACTTTTCGAGACAGACGCGGGAAGAAGAGGCCAAGCTGTAAGTCCTTGCTCAACGCTTGAGGCCTCAGGTTGAAGAAGGTTTACGTGGTTGGATGCGATGTTTCGCCCTGGGAAAGCAACTCGTTGCAAGCGGCCAAGACGACATCCGGGGCCAGTTTCTTGAGGCAGTCGCACGTGGCGTCCTCCGTATGCCGCTTTTTGTAGCAACGAGTACGATCGGGACAACCCGCTCCGGCGTCCACCACGCGGCAGGGCTCCCAATAAGGGCCGTAGCGGTCGGGGCTCGTCGGACCGTACAACCCGACGACAGGCGTTCCGAGGGCCGCCGCGACGTGCAAGGGCCCGGTATCCGGAGCCACCACCAACCGCGCCCGTTTGCATAGCGCGGCCAAGCCGTGAAGGTCCGGTTCGGGAGCAAGCACGGCCTGCGGAACCTGGCGTAACAGGTCTTCCAACGCTTCCCGCTCGCCGGGGCCGTGCCCGACGATGCAGGCCAGGCCGTGGCGCTCCATCAGCCCTTGCATCAGAGCGGCCCAATGTTCCAAGGGCCATTCCTTGACACCGGTGGATGTTTTCGGGTGGACGAACACAAAAGGTTTGTCGGAAAGGCTGTGCTCGGCAAGGAAGCGGTCCACGTCGGCCAGCGCTGCGTTGGGTACGATCAAGCGCGGGCGTTGCATCGTCGCGTCCGCGCCGCAGGCGGCGGCCAAAGCCATGTGGCGTTCGATGGCATGACCGTTGGGCATGGAAACATGCACGTTGTTGAAGAGGTAGTTCCCTTCACTCAAGGTCCGATACCCCAAGCGCAGACGTGCGCCGCTGAAGAGGGAAAACACGCCGGAACGGAAACGGGCGTGGAAATCGACGCTGACGACGAAGCGACGGGCGCGAAGCCGCCGGATGAAGTCCCGCACTGCGCCGACGCCCTTCCAGAACTGGGCCAGAGAGAAGAACATCGGCTCTACGCGCTTGCGCTCGAAGACCTCCAGTTCGTCCAGGTCGGGCACCATCTCCAGAAGCCGGGCATGGCGGTCGTCCACCGCCCAATGAAACCGGGTTTTAGGAAAACGGCGTTGCAGGGCTTGCACGGCGGGGAGGGTGTGCAGCAAATCCCCCAGGGAACCCAGGCGCACCACCAACACGTTGTACGGATGAAAATTGGGAAAAAGATTGCGCATGACGTACCTATTCAAGATCCACGGTCCCCGTTACGAAGGTCGCGTGCCGCAACAAGAGTCCTTGCGTCCCCTTGCCCGGCTCTCTGTGGGCTTGGCTCCTTCTATGCCATGCTTTCGAAAAAACGGCAAGTTCTGACCGAATCGAGGAGTCTCACTCATTTCCACTCGATATAACCATGATCCGGCTTGCAATCGTCCAGGCAATTGTTCTCTTTGGCACATTGGTAGCGTGCCGTAAGAGTGGGCTCGTGAAACATATAGCAAAACAGGCTTGCCAAGCCGAGAATTCCATCAACGGCGTTGCCGTCATCGTCGGAATCGTCGGGCCAGGAATCCTCCTCCTCTTCCGGCAATTGACAGGGGTTCTTGTCCGAGTCACAGGCTCCGGTGTCCTTCACCACGCAGTGGCTCTTTTCCAAACAGCCGCAACAATCCCGCGACACGGTCTCGCAGCCCGTCAGGAAGAAGAACACCGCCAACGTCACCCAAGCTGTCAAGCCGTGCAACCTTCCCTTTCGCCTCATCGCGCCCTCCCGAAAACGACCGACCCGCGCCGGCGGGTCGGTGACTGGATTTCCGTTGCTCTTCCGTTTTCTTTACCAAGTCTTGCCGGGAATCTTCACGCCGCGTTCCTTGGCCACGTCAAGCGCTTCTTCATAACCCGCGTCGGCGTGGCGCATCACGCCGCTGGCCGGGTCGCTGGTCAGCACGCGCAGCAGCTTTTCTTCGCTTTCTTTGGTGCCGTCGGCGACGATCACCACACCGGCATGGAGCGCGTAGCCGATCCCCACGCCGCCGCCGTGGTGGAAACTGACCCAGGTGGCTCCGTTCACCGCGTTCATCAAGGCGTTCAGGATCGGCCAATCGGCCACGGCGTCGGAGCCGTCTTTCATCGCCTCGGTTTCCCGGTTCGGGCTGGCCACGGAGCCGCTGTCCAGGTGGTCGCGTCCGATGACGATGGGAGCCTTGACCTTGCCGCTGGCAACCAGATCATTGAACAGCTTTCCGGCCTTGGCCCGCTCGCCGTAGCCCAGCCAGCAAATGCGTGAGGGCAGCCCTTGAAAATGCACTTTCTCCTGGGCCATCGTCAGCCAGCGCTTTAAGGATTCGTTTTCCGGGAAGAGCTTCATCAGTTCGCGGTCGGTGGTGTAAATGTCCTCCGGGTCGCCGCTCAGCGCCACCCAGCGGAACGGCCCTTTGCCCTCACAGAACAGGCCGCGAATGTAAGCAGGAACGAAGCCGGGGAAATCGAAGGCGTTTTCCACGCCGTTTTCCAGCGCCACTTGGCGGATATTGTTGCCGTAGTCGAAGGTGGGAATGCCCTTCTTCTGAATGTCCAGCATCGCCTTCAAATGGGTCACACACGCCTTGGTGGAAAGCTCTACATAACGTTTGGGGTCGCGCTCGCGCAGGGCCAGGGCGTCTTCGTAGCTCATGCCGTTGGGCACGTAGCCCTTAAGCAGATCGTGGGAACTGGTTTGGTCGGTCAGCAGGTCGATGGCCACATCTCGCTTGGCCAGTTCCGGAATCAGGTCCGCCGCGTTGCCGACCAGCCCCACGCTCAAGGCTTGCTTGTTCTTCTTGGCTTCCAGGCACCAAGCCAGGGCTTCGTCCAGGCTTGCGGTTTGTTTGTCCAAATACCGATGGTCGATGCGCCGTTGCACACGGGCCGGGTCCACTTCGATGCACAGAGCCACGCCGCCGCCCATCGTCATGGCCAGCGGTTGGGCACCGCCCATGCCGCCCAGACCGGCGGTGACCATCAGCAAGCCTTCCGTGGTGTCCTGGTTGTAATGCTTCTTGGCCGCCGCAATGAAGGTTTCATAGGTGCCTTGCAAAATGCCCTGGGTGCCGATGTAGATCCAGCTTCCCGCCGTCATCTGCCCGAACATCATCAGGCCCTTCTTTTCCAACTCCCGGAAGTAGTCCCACGTGGCCCAGTGGCCGACCAAGTTGGCGTTGGCGATCAACACCCGTGGTGCGCCGGGATGGCTTTTGTGAACGCCCACGGGCTTGCCGGACTGCACGATCAGCGTTTCGTCGTCGTTCAATTTCTTCAGCGAAGCAAGGATTTCCTGATAGGCTTCCACATTGCGTGCCGCCTTGCCGCAACCGCCGTAGACGATCAACTCTTCCGGCTTCTCGGCCACCTCGGCGTCCAGGTTGTTTTGAATCATGCGGTACGCGGCTTCCTGAAGCCAGCCCTTACAGGAAAGCTCGGTCCCACGCGGCGCTTTGATCTTGGTCAGGTCCATGAACGTTCTCCTTATGCAAGTCAAGGGGAGCCCTTGAGGGAATGATACGGATGATATGGCCGAAAAAACACGATGGCAGCCGAGACGTATTCAAGCACCCGTTGCGGTATTTGGCAAGTTTTCGATAGGGTGGGATGGAGAAATCTTTCGCCGGAATTCGAGACGGATCGGAAGACAAGCCCTTGTGCGCGGAGACGCTATTTCAGAAGCCCTTCCACGGCTTGGAGCAAGGCCGGAAGGAAGTCGCGCTCTTCGACACGGCGAACGTAGGCCCCTTGAACGTACAAATCCCCGAAGCTTTCGGCCAGCACCAG
Source organism: Marinifilaceae bacterium (assembly GCA_963666945.2). Classification (GTDB taxonomy): domain Bacteria; phylum Bacteroidota; class Bacteroidia; order Bacteroidales; family Marinifilaceae. The sequence continues at coordinate 40,516 of CAXXRT010000021.1, read as the reverse complement.
GGCGACATCCGCGCCCGACGCCTCACCGGGTCCGTTGACCACGCAACCCATGACCGCCACCGTCAAGGGTTCTTCCACGTGGGAAAGAGCCCGTTCCGCGTCCTCGGCCAAACGAAACAGTTCCGGGTATTGGGTGCGCCCGCAAGTCGGGCAGGCAATCACCCGCAGGCGGGGTTTGCGCAAACCCAGCGCGGCGAGCATCTCCGAAGCCGTGCGCACTTCGGTAAGCGGATCGGCGGAAAGGGAGATGCGCACCGTGTCGCCGATACCCTCGGAAAGCAATGCGGATAAAACGGCCACGCTACGCGCCGTGCCGGATAGCGCCGGGCCGGCTTCGGTCAAGCCGAGATGGAGAGGAATATCGCAGCACGTAGCGAAAGCGCGGTTGGCGGCCAATGTAATGGCCGGATCGCTGGACTTTAGCGACACCTTGACGTAGGGATAGCGCAAGTCCTCCAGCAAACGCACATGCCGCAGGGCGCTTTCCACCATCGCCTGGGCCGTCGGACCACCGTATTTGCGCAGCAGCTCCGGCTCCAGGGAACCGCCGTTGATGCCGATACGGATGGGCACGCGGCGCGGTCGGGCACGCTCCACAATTTCGACGAGCCTTGCGGGAAGGTCGAGGTTCCCCGGATTGAGGCGCAGACCGTGAACCCCGGCATCCAGAGCCGCCAAGGCAAGATCCGCCTGGAAGTGAATGTCCGCCACCACGGGAAGCGGTGCCTCGCGCACGATCTCGGCCAGCGGGTTCAACGCCTTGCGGTTGGGTACGGCCACGCGCACGATGTCGCAACCGGCTTGGTGCAGGGCATGAATCTGCCGCAAGGTCGCGTTCGCATCCGACGGGTCCGTGGTACACATACTTTGTACGGAAATCGGTGCGCCGTCCCCGACGGCGATGGCACCCACCTGAACCCGGCGACTTGGACGACGTTGCATGAAATCCCCTTCCGCCATTGGGAATACACCCTTCGGCTATCGGTTGATGATCTCGAACCGACGCAGCACCCCATGCTCGCCGACCAAACGCAAGTCCAGAAGGTCTGAGCCGTCGCTTTGGGCAATGGTTCCGCCGTCGATCCCGTACCACAGACCATCCGCCGGCAGCGGGGAAACATGCCACAAGCCGTCGTTGTGTTCGTAGGCCGTGGTCAAACCTTCAAAGCGACTGACGATGATCGTAAGCAGATCTCGCGTCCCGGCCCAGGCGATAACCTTGTCCCCCTGAAAGCTGATGTCCTCGGCCTTGGCGAACCACTTGCCGTTGAACCGCCACAGCGAGTCCGTGGTCACAACGTAGATCAGGCTGGGATGGGTCGTGCTTCCCGTAATGACCTGGAATCCGGCGTCCGGCACGTTCAGGTTTGTCCATTGGTCCTTCTCGTAGCGGGTCAGACAACTGCGGCAATCCCCGGCAGCCCAAAGCGTCCGGCCCGGCGTCATCCAAACATCCGTAAGCTGAAACGATGCCGTGGCGAAGATTTCCCATTGTCCGTTGAGATGGTGCCAAACCCGACCTTGCACATCGGCGAGCATCAGAATGTTTCGCCCGCCGGATCGCGGGTCGGGGTCCAAGCCCGGATAGCGCAAAAGCTTCAACCAGCCCGCCGCACCGGGGTCCGGCGCATCGGTGGCGGCCGACCAAGTCTTGCCATCATAAGCGTAGAGAATGGAGGAGGTCACGGCGAAGGCGGTGTTTTCATCCAAGGCCAACACATGGACGAAATCCTCGCCGGAGGAACCCTCGAAACCGGTCTGAACGGTCCAATTCCCACGGGCGAAATCGGCGACGACGCCCTGGCGACCGACCAGGAAGGCTCGTTGATCGGGAAGCACGGAAACCGAGCGCCACGGATGTTGCGGCGTTTTGACGATGCTCTTCCAACGGGTTTGGCCATCGTAACGGAAAATGGAACCGCCGGTTCCCACCGCCCAAGCCACATCGCCCGCCGAACTCAGGGCGACATCGTACAGTTGGAAGTTCTGGAAATCCACGGCCGGAGGACGGTTCAAAATCCAACTTGGCGTTTGCGAAGGAAGGATGTCCGCGTGGGCCGTCCAGCCGTTGTTGCCGACCACCCAAACCCGCTGACCTTTCCCCGCAATGGCATTCCAGTTCGAAGACTGGGCCAAGAGCGCCTCCTTGTCGAACCCTGTGCGCCTACGCCAGATGGAGGAACCTTCCAGGTAAAACACGTCCGATGCGTCTTTGCACCACAGATCGTTCAAGGCGAAACCCTCTTCCAATCTCTCCCACCCATCCAGGGTGACGGACCAGAGAGCGGATTTATCGGCAATGACGAAGCCCTCGTTCACATCGGGCAGGCAGTTCTGACCCAAATGGACGATAGCGTCGGGAACCACGTCCATCACCAAGGGGTCTTCCATCGGATGAAAGCTGGTCTGTTCGTCGCCGGTGATCCAGAGGTCCGAAATGTTGGTTGCGGAAATTCCGCGCAAGGTGGGGCCACCGGCGGTGGAACGACTGTTCCACCCTGAACCCTCGTTCCAATAAATACCGTTTTCACGCCCCACCGCCAATACACCCTCTCCACCGGGGTCCAGCCAAAGCGCCTGAAGGTCCAAGGCCACCGGCCCCCCTTCTTCGTTGAGCAGTTCTCCATCTTCATACCGGTACAAACCGCTCACACCGGCGAACCAGGTTTCCTTACCGCGAACGGCAACGGCCCGCAGGGTTCCCCCGGCGGGGAGCGGCATTTCCCAGCACCATCCGGATTGATTGGGTTTGGAACAGATCGGTACCGTTTCCGGCCATTTATCGGGTTCCTCGTCCTCTTGAATCTCCTCTCCGTCACCGTCTTCCAAGGGTATGCCGACACATTGGGCCAAGCCCGGCTCCACCTGTTCGCAACCATCCAAGCAGGGGTTCAACGTGATCGTCTGAGCCGTGAAGCGGCAGATCGGAGCAGGCATCCAGGTGACTTGGCAGAGCACAAGGGCGTCTTCGTTGCACTCGGTTTCACCGTCATCCAAGGTATCCGAGCAGGAAGGCCGTACCGCCGGCGGGCAGGTCTCGATCAGCGTGTCCGAGTCCCCGGAAGAACGGATGGGATAGTCGATGGTTTCGGTACAGGCAGAAAGAGATAGAAGGCCAAGCAGGCCAAGGATGAAGACAAGCCGCGACACGAAATGCACGCGGACGGGCGCACCAAAAAACGGTTCGGAGCGCGGCAAGGAATAATGATGGATGCGTCCTCGCATCGAGCGTCCAGCCCTCGTCGGGAGATGGTCGGAAGACTCGGAACGCGCGGTTTCATGGTGCGTCCTGGGTATCCGAGATCGTGTTCAACCATTCTTGCGCCACGGGCCGCCGGGTTCCGTTCGGATGACGCCGCAGGTAGGTTTCAGCGGCACGGCGGGCCATGTCGTCCTTTTCCAGATGAATATAGCAGCGAAGGCGAAGATAATCCATTTCTTCCTGCATTGTTTGGCGCAAGGTTCCGTAAGGTAAGCGCTCGACCAGAGGAAGAGCGTCCCGACATTCCTGCTTGTGCTCCAGCAACATCCCAGCAACACGTTGCGCCACAGGCGTAGCCCGATACCCTGTCGCATGGTGGGCGAGGTAGTCCATGCAGGCACCCAGCTCTTGTTCCAGCGTCATTTCCCCGTTGCGTTCTTCCAGACACAGGCGATAACGCACCTCTTCGGCAAAGGGCTTCGCGCCCGGCGCGGCAAGATACGCCGCAAGCGCCTCGTGAGCTTGCTCCCGTCTGCCCGGTATATCGGCCAGCAAAATGGCTTTTTCATAGCGGGCACGGTCGGCCAGCAGGGTGTCGTTGCCCAGAGCCAGCCCTTCCAGTACGGCCAGAGAGCGTTCCTGTTCTCCCAAGGCACGGAGGGAAAGGGCATACAGGTACTCGGTTCGCGGCGTCCAACCGGCATTCGTACCTTGACGGACTTCGTCGGCCTTGGATGCCAAGTCCCGATAGCGTCCCTCTCGGTAGAGCCGTTCCACTTCTTCGGGCAGGCTTTCCTCCGCTTCCGCAACGGCTTGCGTCGCCGGGGTCAATGGGGAGGGATTCGCGGACGTTGGCGGCGTTTCACGCTCAATGCGCGGCTTGGAGGCTGGCGTCTTTTCGTCGGGTCGTGCTTCCGGCAGCACGGCGGATTCGTTCGTCCGAATCTCCACGACAGGGGTATTCAGCGCGGAGCTTGCACCGGTCGGCCAGAAGCGAAGGGCCGGGTTGAAGGTCCACAAGGAGGGATGCTTCGCGTTTTCCGAGGCCCATTCGTGAAGAGCGAGTCCATGAACGCCTGCCGTTTCATCGCTTGGAGAGGGCATGGTGTCCGGGCGTCGCTCGTCTTGGGTAGGGTTGATCTGCGTGACGGCCACGGCCATTACGGCGGCGAGGGCAAGACCCGGAAGCAACCAAGCGGAGAAACCCAAGGCGGGACGCAGCCAGCGGGGCAACCAAGCCCCGGAGTATTCCGCGGCCTGGTCAACTTGCTCGGCGTCCAGGGCGGCTTCCAGGTTCAGCCATAGCGCATCGTGCCGTTCCTCGGAGATTTCGGCAACGTTGGCCACTGCGTCTTTGTATTGATCCACCGCCTTCTGCATCGGCTTCAGTTCGGCAAAGGCGGACGCGCAGGTGTCGCAATCCATTAAATGGCGACGCATCAGAAATTGCTCTTCGGCGCAAGAATCCTGACGGGCCAGCCCCCATAATCGTTCTTCGCGTAAATGTTTCATGAGGACGGTTCCTCCTCGGTAAGCATACGCCGCCATGCGGAGATAAACTCCTTGCGGGCGTTGTGCAAGCGGGACCAAATGGTACTCATCGGCAGTTTCAAGGTCTCCGAGATTTCCTGCAAGTTCTGGCCCTCCAATTCGAAGAGGACGAAGACTTCCCGGCGACTTTCCTTGATGCGACCGATGGCGGCCTGAACGCGATGCCGTTGTTCTTCATCCAGGATGGCATCGAGCCCCTTTTCACCGGGAATCTGGTCGCAGTCGTCGGTCCAACCGACGAAGGTTTTCCGGTTTCGCGTGGTTTTTCGCATCGCATCCAACGCGACGTTGATCGTCAGCCGGTACAACCAACTGGAGAAGCTGGATTCCCCGCGAAACGAGGAAGCCTTCTTGAAAACCCGAAGGAAAACGTCCTGGACGATGTCGTCCAGTTCTTCGGTAAACCCGCAATGTCCAAGAACAATGCGGCGAACGAACACGTGGTGACGGTCGAACAGCTCCCGAAACGCAACACGATCCCCTTGGGCTACCAGACGAATCAACGCATCGTCCGTTGCACGGGTCGAATCACAGAGTTTGTCTTGGGCCGCAGCTCCCACCTCACCTCCCTCGTTCGTTGCTCATAGGACGTTGGGACAGGAAGAAACTATAGCATTTTTTTCGGTTTTTTACCGAAAGAAGGCGCGAAAAGAGTCCAGTTTCCTACATCTGCACACCTGAAGACGGGCCACGGAGGACGGTGACGACCGAACCAAGCTCCACCCGCTCGCTTCGCCGATCCCGCCCAAAAAACCGCCCATAATGGGCCAATTTCGTTGCTTGTATGGAGAGTTTGCGTGGGAGGAAATTCGGAATTCGGAGTCCTATTTCCGATTTGCCGAAGGGAGTGTAAGTTAGAAATACCTTGTAGTAACAAACGGTTTGGCTCGCCTAGTCATGAATCGCATGGGGTTGGGCGTGAGGATATTCGGAATTCGGAGTCCGTATTCCATTTTACCGTTGCCTTTTTCTTAATTCGGAATACAGACTCCTAATTCCGATTTACCAAGGAGAGGTGTAAGGAAAAAAACACCTTGTAATAATGAACCTTTTTGATCTTCTTGTCCTAAATAATGTGGGTTTGGATGTCGTAATTTCGGAATTCGGACTCCGAATTCCAGTTATTGTTTATTTCGGATAACGGACTCCGAATTCCGAATATTCGTCCGCTGCGCTCTTCCCGTTTTTCGCCCGGAGCGCTCTTTCCGTTTCGGGGCGTTTCCGTTCTCCAGGAAAGTTGACATTCTATTTTGAGTGGACTAGACTGCCAGGGTTTTGCTTCCGACCACGCCGGGATTTCGGCCTGTCGGAACGCGATTCGGATGCGCCCTCTCGCGACTATCTTCTGTTGTATTGCTCCCAAGGGAAGTGAGTAGATTCATGACCACCACGCCCAATAACGAAGTGCTGGTAAACATCGAAGACGAAATGCGTTCTTCTTATATGGAGTACGCGATGAGCGTCATCGTCGCCCGCGCCCTTCCCGACGTGCGCGACGGCCTCAAGCCGGTTCACCGGCGCATCTTGTTCGCGATGAACGAGATGAAAAACTTCTGGAACCAGCCCTATAAGAAGTCCGCCCGCGTGGTCGGTGACGTGATGGGTAAGTATCACCCCCCACGGCGACAGCGCCATCTACGACACCTTGGTCCGCATGGCCCAACCGTTCAGTATGCGCTATACCCTGGTGGACGGCCAAGGGAACTTCGGTTCGGTGGACGGCGACCCGGCGGCGGCCATGCGTTACACGGAAGTTCGGCTGGACCGCATCGCCGGAGAAATGCTGGCGGACATCGACAAAGAAACGGTGGATTTCGGCCCGAACTACGACAATAAGGAGCAAGAGCCCCTGGTGTTGCCGACCCGGCTGCCGAACCTGCTGGTCAACGGTACGGCGGGTATCGCCGTGGGCATGGCCACCAACATTCCGCCGCACAACCTGCGCGAAGTGGTGGACGCCGTGATTGCGATGATCCACAACCCGTCCATCGGCGACGAAGAATTAATGACCATCGTCCCCGGCCCGGATTTCCCCACCGGAGCGTTCATCGACGGACGCGAAGGCATCCGCCAAGCCTACACCACGGGTCGCGGCGTGATTCGGATGCGAGCCAAGGCCCTGGTTGAAATCAACCCGCGCAACAATCACGAGTCCATCGTGATCTACGAGATTCCTTACCAGCTTAACAAAGTCAAGCTGCTGGAGAAGATCGCGGATCTGATCAAAGAAAAGAAACTGGAGGGCATCCGCGACCTGCGCGACGAGTCCGACCGTGACGGAATGCGCGTGGTCATTGATTTGAAGAAGGATGCGGTCAGCCATGTTGTGCTGAACCAGCTTTACAAAATGACGCCCCTGCAATCCAGCTTCGGCATCAACATGGTGGCCCTGGCCGACGGCATCCCGCGCCTGATGACCCTGCGGCAAATCCTCGGTTATTTCATCGACCACCGCCGCGACGTGGTGACGCGCCGGACCAATTACGACTTGCGCAAGGCGCAGGAACGCGAACACATTTTGGAAGGCTTGAAGATCGCCCTGGACAACCTGGACGAAGTCATCAGCACCATCCGCGCCAGCAAGAATCCTCCGGAGGCCAAAGCCGCCTTGATGGAGAAATTCTCGCTTTCGGAACTGCAAAGCCAAGCCATCCTGGACATGCGCCTGCAACGTCTGACCGGCCTGGAACGGGACAAGATCCTTCAGGAATTGGAGGAAATCCGCGTGCTGATCAAGCAGTTGAAGGAGATCCTGGAAAGCGAGACCGCCTTCTGGAAGTGGTGGTTCAAGAATTGACGGATCTTCGGGAAAAATACGGCGACAAACCGCCGCACGGTGATTACCGACACGACGAAGGAACTGGAAATCGAGGACATGATTGTCGAGGAAGATGTCGTCGTCACCGTTTCCAACAGCGGCTATATCAAGCGCAGCCCGGTCAGCCTCTACCGCGCCCAACATCGCGGAACGCGGGGCAAGACCGCCGTGGGCACCAAGGAAGAAGATTTCGTCGCCGAACTCTACACAGCCGGAACCCACGACTACCTGCTGGTCTTCAGCAACAAGGGCATGATGTACTGGCTGAAAGTGCATCTAATCCCCGAAGGCAGCCGAGGCAGCCGAGGCAAAGCCATCGTCAACTTGGTCAACATGGAACCGGGCGACAGCGTCAAGGCCGTTCTGCCGGTGAAGGAATTCAAAGAAGGGCAATTCGTCATCTTCGCCACACGCGGCGGAACGGTGAAGAAAACCGACCTCGCCGCGTACAGCAACGTGCGCAACATGGGCATTCGCGCCATCGTGCTGGACGAAGGCGACGAGTTGGTGGACGTGCGCATCACCGACGGCAACAAGGACGTGTTGCTCTCCACCGCCCACGGCAAGGCCATCCGCTTCCCGGAAAAATCCCTACGTCCGATGGGCCGGGTCAGTCGCGGCGTGCGCGGCATTACCATCGCCCCCGAAGACCGCTTGGTGAGCATGGAAGTGCTGAGCGAGGGAGCCACGCTTTTGACCGTCACCGAGAACGGCTTCGGCAAACGGACCAGCACCGATGAATACCGTTTACAGGGCCGAGGCGGTCGCGGGATCATCACCATCAAAACCACCATGCGCAACGGAAACGTCATTGCCGTCACCCAAGTTTTGGACGACGACGAAGTGATGATTACCACGGACCACGGCATCCTTTTGCGTATGAAAGTGAAGCAAATCAGCGTCATCGGTCGCAACACCCAGGGCGTCCGCCTCATCAACCTGGACAGCGGCAACAAAGTTGCCGGCGTCGCCCGTCTGGTGGACCGCAGCGAGGAATCCGGCAAGGAAGTGGTGCCGGTGGAGGACGGACAACAATTGTTGGAACTGCCCTTCGATGCCGAGGACGAGGAGCCGGAGGACGATCTGCCGCCGGACGATGAGAATCTGGACGAGGACATCCCGGAGGATGAGTCCGAGGAATAAACGATTCGCGGGTGCTGTTCTGTCCTTGGAAATCGACGCCTGTCCCCCGCCTCGGCGGGGGTCTGGCTTCTTTGGTTCTTCTCTGGACTTTCGCCTGTGTGGGGGTGATGGAACCCCTTCAAGAGACATGACCCGCTAGACCAAGGCCGCATTATGTTTCGCCATGTCGGAAAACTTCTGGTCCAAGTCGTTCTGGTTCTCGCCGGGGTGGCCGTGGGCTACATGATGTTCTCTGGAACAAAATGGCGGGAATACGAACACAACGCCCTGGAACTTGCCCGCGAGGGGCACCACGAAGAGGCGGTAGCCGAGTGGCTCAAGGCGAAAAGCGAGGCAGACAAAGACCCAAGCCCGGATGGCGTTCAGGCGTGTATACGTGCTCAAAAACAACTGGCCGTGCTTTACGATCTGCATTTGCGGGACTATGCCCAGGCGATCAAGGAATACAAAGCCCTCGTAGAACACTTCCCGGAGACAGCGGAGGCCCGATGGGCCGCCGAGCGCTTGGCCCGCATTGCCGCCGACAAACGCCCCGATGTCCTGGAAGCGGAAACGTGGTACCGTTGGTTGATCGACCACACCCCGGCCAAAGCCGACCAAAACCGCTTCCGCAACCTGTTGGCTAGGCAACTGGTGGAGATCGGCGACTTCGCACGAGCACGGGAAGTCCTTACCGAATTGCTGGAAACCCAACGGAGGACATTCGCGGAGCCAAAGCCTTGTTTCTCTTCGGGGAATCCTATTTCTTGGAAAAAAAGTACGAACAAGCCCTGGAGCGCTTCCGGCTGCTGCGCGAACGCTACCCTTCCACCCGTCAAGCCCAACTTGCCGGGTTGGAAGTGGGAACCTGCCTCTACGAACTGGAACGCTACCCGGAAGCCGCCGCCGTGCTGAAGCAAACCTTGAGCGTTTACCCCAACCCCGCCGTAGTCAAGACCAAGCTGGACAAGGTGACCAGCAAACTGAAGCTCTTGAAATACGACGAGCCGATCAAGGAAAACGAATTCTGGCTCTCCACCCAGCGGCGACGACAGGGGGCCCCACCGGCTTCATCCTCCCAGACCGACATCCCCCAAGTAAGAAATAGCCATTTGATTCAACAAGTTAGATCTCCCAGAAAATGTCATATCGTCCTTGGGCTACGCCCCCGCCTTTCGGTCGAGGATTTGCGAAATTTTCTTTACATCCTGCCGATTTCCCTTACCATGAAGCCGCGTCGTAAACCGCAACCGGCCACGACCCACAAATAAGGAGCACGGCTATTCTCAAGCCTTAACGATCCGAAGACAAACCCCGCAAACGTGTATTTCGGCGGACGGTACCGTCAAACGACCCGGCAAAAGCCGGAGCCTGTCACCGAGTGAAAGGGATGATTCGATGAACAAACCAATCCGAGTGTCTATGGACGGCAACATGGCCGCTTCGATTTCCGCTCATAAAATGAGCGAAGTCGTAGCGATCTACCCCATCACGCCTTCGTCGCCGATGGCGGAGACGGCGGACGAATTCAGCGCCAAGAACACGAAAAACGTGTTCGGCCAGATTCCCACCGTCTACGAAATGCAAAGCGAAGGCGGCGCGGTGGGAGCGATCCACGGAGCCATGCAGAGCGGTACCCTGACCACCACCTTCACGGCCAGCCAAGGCTTGCTGCTGATGATCCCCAGCATGTACAAAATCGCCGGCGAGATGCTGCCCACCGTGTTCAACGTTTCGGCCCGCACGCTGTCCACCCACGCACTGTCCATCTTCGGCGACCATGCCGACGTGATGACCTGCCGCGAAACGGGCTTCGCCCTGCTGGCGTCCAGCGATCAACAGGAAAGCCACGACCAAGCCGCCATCGCAATGGCCACCGCCGTTCGTTCCAGCCTGCCCTTCCTGCACTTCTTCGACGGCTTCCGTACCAGCCACGAAATCGGCAAGGTGTCGTTGATTAGCGAGGAAACCTATCAGAAGCTGATGCCGATGGACGCCGTGGACGCCTTCCGCGCCCGCGCTCTGAACCCGGACAAGCCCGTCCTCAAGGGCACGGCAATGAACCCGGACATCTGGTTCCAAGCCGCCGAGGCGCGCAACCTGGTTCATGACGCCGTGGTCGATCACTTCCTGGCCGTCTGCAAGCTGTTCGAGGCCGAGACGGGCCGCCGGTACCTGCCCTTCGAGTACACCGGCCATGCTCAACCCGAAACCGTGTTCGTCATCATGGGTTCCGGTGCCGACGTGGCCCAGGAAGCCGTGGATCACTTCAACGAGAAAATGGGCAAGAAGACCGGCGTGCTGAAGATCCGCCTGTACCGTCCCTTCTCCGCGAAGCATTTCCTCTCCGCACTACCAAAGGGCGTGAAGAACCTCGTCGTTCTGGACCGCACCAAAGAACCGGGCAGCGTGGGCGAACCTCTGTATCTGGATGTCGTCGGAGCCTTGGAAAACGGCCTGCGTTCCGGCCAGATCACCGACCGCCCCCGGACCATCGGCGGTCGCTACGGCCTGAGTTCCAAGGAATTCACCCCGTCCCACTTGTACGCCATTCTGCATCACGTCGAAACCGTGGCTGCGGACAAGTGGATTCACGGCTTCACCGTGGGCATCAACGACGACGTAAGCACCGCTCCCTTCCCATCGTGGAAGAAGTGGACACGGAAAAGAGCGACGTGCGCCGCTTGATCTTCTGGGGCATGGGCTCCGACGGTACGGTGGGCGCGAACAAGAACAGTATCAAGATCATCGGCGACGAGAGCGACAAGTACGTTCAGGGTCACTTCGTCTACGACTCCAAAAAAGCCGGCGGCACCACCATCAGCCACCTGCGCTTCTCCGATCATGCGATCAAGTCCCACTACCTCATCACCAAACCGGACTTCATCGCCGTGCATCAGAAAGAATACTTGGCCAAGTACGACCTGCTCGCCGGTCTGCAAAAGGGCGGCACCGTGCTGCTCAACTGCGACTGGGCCCCGGAAGAGGTGTTCGAGAAGTTCAACGAGCGCGACCAAAAGCGCCTGTTGGACACCCAAGCCAAGTTGTACATCATCGACGCCAACAAGATCGTGGATGAAATGGGGATGCCGGGACGCATCAACACCACGATGCAGGCCGCCTTCTTCAAGATTACCCAAATCCTGGCCGACGATGTGTATCAGAACGCCGTAACCTACGCGATCAAGAAGACCTACGGCAAGAAGGGTGAAAAGGTGGTGGACCTGAACGTGAAGTCCTTCACCGTCGGCCTGGAAAGCTTCCAGGAAGTCAAGCTGCCCGCCTCCCTGCCCGGCGTCGCCGCCAAGATGATGACCGAACTGAAGGCCCGTCCCGGCGAGGAAGCCAAGGAAAACATCCTGCAAAACGTGGTGCTGCCGATCATGCGCCTTCAGGGCGACACCATTCCGGTAAGCAAGCTGCCCATCGACGGCGTGTTCCCGACCGACACCACCAAATACGAAAAACGCAGCATCGCCACCCATGTCCCCAAATGGGATGACGGTCTTTGCATTCAGTGCGGCGTGTGCGCCTTCGTTTGCCCTCACGCGGCCATTCAGACCAAGGTTCACGACAAAACCGCCATTCAGCTTCCCGAAGCCGAATACAAAACCATCGCCCTCAAAGGCAAGGAAGCACAACCCAACGACGTGTTCCGCGTTCAGGTTCTCCCGGACGACTGCACCGGTTGCGGCGTGTGCGTGACCGCCTGCTTGGGCAAGAGCAAGGACGACGCCACCGTGAAGGCGATCACCCTGGTGCCGAAGTATGACGTACTGGACGCCCTGCGCAAGTCCGAGAAGGAATTCGAGCGCCTGGGGCCCTCCCCCGCCCGCTTGGTCAACGACCAATCCGTGAAGAGCGCCATGCTGGCCGAACCGCTGTTCAAGTTCAGCGGCGCGTGTCCCGGTTGCGGCGAAACGCCGTACATCAAGCTCATCACCCAGCTTGTCGGCGAGCGGATGATTCAGGCCAACGCCACCGGTTGTTCCTCCATCTACGGCGGCACGGCCCCCACGGTTCCCTATTGCCAGAACGAGAAGGGCCGCGGCCCGGCCTGGGCGTCCAGTCTGTTCGAGGACAACGCCGAGTTCGGTTTGGGTATGCGTCTGAGCGTGGAATACCTGCAAGCCCAAGCGCTGAGCCTGCGTGCGGCCATTCTGGCCGGCGATGCCCCGGCGGCGGTGAAGGACGCCCTGCAAAGGATCGCTCCGCTTGCCGAACAGAACAAGACGGAAATCTACCAAACCAGCAAGGCCGCCGTGGATGAATTCCTGGCTCTGACCGCCAACACCACCCAGGGCCCCATCGGCGAACTGCGCAAGCTGTCCAGCTACCTGACGGAGATCGTGCTGTTGATCGTCGGCGGCGACGGTTGGGCGTATGACATCGGCTACGGCGGTTTGGATCACGTCGTCGCCAGCGGCAAGAACGTGACCATCCTGGTCATGGACACCGAGGTGTATTCCAACACCGGCGGCCAGCGCAGCAAAGCCACCTTCATCGGCGGCGTGGCCAAGTTCGCGGCGGCGGGCAAGGAACTGCACAAGAAAGACCTGGGCATGATGGCGATGAGCTACCGCAGCGCCTACGTGGCCAGCGTGAACTTCGGTGCCAACCTCAACCAAACCCTGAAGGCCGTGCGTGAGGCCATCGAGTTCCCCGGCACCTCGCTGGTTATCGGCTACTCCAACTGCATCGAACACGGCATCCCGATGGCCGCCGGCCCGGCCTTCTCCAAGTTGGCCACAGACTGCGGTTATTGGCTGCTGTACCGCTACGATCCCCGCCTGTTGGCCGAAGGCAAGAACCCCTTGCAGTTGGACAGCAAGAAGATCCAAAGCGAGTTGATCCCCGAATACCTGCGTGGGGAACAGCGCTTCAAACGCCTGATGGACGAACGCCCGGAACGTGCCGCAGGGCTCTTCGCCGAAGCCGAGCGCTTCATCCAAAACCGCTTCGCCTACTACCTGAAGTTGTCCGAGATGAACTTCGACGACTGGAAGCGCGGCAACTAATCGCCACGCAAAAAACACCAAAAGCCCCGGCCATGCGCCGGGGCTTTTTCGTTGATGGATCGTACCTTTTTAGTAGGTTGTTGCGAACGTCACCCACGAACTCTTCAAGGGTCGGTTTCCGATCCCAAGGGACGTAAACAACAGGAATCGCCCCTTGTTAAAACTCTCGATGCTCTTCCTCGCGGCTGAACACGATGTCCACGTCCTGCACCGCAGGGTGCGGTTCCCGCCCGGATTCCACAAGCGAGCCGGAAGGGTCGATGAACGGGGTTTGGGGCCAGGAAAGCGGCTCGTTCCATGCTCCGGTAAGGTCCACGTTGCGACTGTTTGCCAGGTGACAGCCGTACAAGTCGGCGTCGGAGAAGTCGCAATGTTCCAGGTCGAAGGCTTCCAGGCGCAGACCCGCCAGCCGCAAACCGGTGAAACCGGTACGACGCAGCACCATGTCCAGGGAAAGCAAGCGGTTCAGGCTCTCCCGCAGCTGGCTTTGCCAGAGGTTTTCCAGGCGGTCCCGCTCGGTCCACTCCGGGCGGTCGGCTTCGCGCAGCAAGGAGAGCAAGAAACGGACTGTCTTGACACGGTCATCGGGAACGGATTGCGCCAAGTCCTCCAGTTGAGCCAAGGCCCCCGCTTTCTCGGCAAATCCGGCCTGGGGCGTGAACAGTTTCACGGCGTCAATGAATTGCGTCCGGCGGTCTCGCTCCTCTTGGTAGGCTTGCAGGCGATCCCGATGCAAGGTCAAATCTCGTTGAAGTTGCTCCTTGCGATACGACTCCCGTTCCTCGAAGAGCCGCTCTTCCGTTCCCCATTGGGGTTCAAGGCTGGCCTCGCCTACTTGGTTTCGCGTCACCCAGCGGTGAATCAGCGACCAAAGCGCAATGAAGGCGGCCAGGGCCATCAGCAGCAAACCCGCCCCGGCGGATGGGAAACTCGGCCCCAGGTTTTGCGCGTCCAGGTACAGCACGAAGCCCAGCGCAGCAACCACGGCCAGAAGCGTCCACCAAACACCGGGCGGCAGTTCGCCCCGACGAGAGACGGGGTGTTCCTGGGGTCGTTCCAGGGAAAAGCGGCGTTGTTCCAGGCTATTCGGCGTGGCGTGGATGGGGAGTTTCGATTTCATGATGCGTCCGTTTTCGTCTGAATTTCCTTCTCTTTTCCAAAATTATATTCAATTATACTCAGGTGAATTTGCTTTTGCAACAAAAAAAGAGAGATTGCCGCAGCCGTGACGAACCAAACAAGCTCATCCGGAAACACCCGTCCGTGACGGGCCGACCTCTCTATGAAGGACGAGGTGACTTGTCTTGCAAAGCGGGACGTGCCCTCACTCGAAAGCCTGCGGCTTTCGGTCTCTCCGTTGGGAGAGGGAACGCGAGCTTTGCTCGCAGGGTGAGGGAAAATGGCTCCCCTCGTCCTTTTATGGAGAGGGACTCACGGGTGAAGTTGTCCGGTGGGCTTGGGATGAGGGAAAACAGGGGGATGTTTCCGGACAACCTCATCATACGTTTTCGTTCCGAAACGCGACAAATCTTGCCAAAGCGCGGAAAAGTGCCCCACTGAAGGATGTTTTTTTGTAAAGATGAATCAAATTGTGCTACAGTTGTGTCATCTTCCGATGGCGTGGCATGTTGAGGGCTCGTTCAAGCGGCACCATTGCCGATCCAAAGGGGTACACCGTTTTCCTGAGCCGGAAACATCCGTTTCGCCCTGGATGGCGTTCAAGGGCTCCGCACGTCACGGGCATGGTTATGTGGCTAAGCAGGTATATGGTTATTCGGACGAAGAACCCATTGACAAGGGGTCTTGAACAGAGAGACAATGGCGTCGTAGCGGATCGTATAGACGATAAAGGGCGGTAGTATGAATCGAATCCCGTTTGCGGCACTCCTGACCGGCTTGGCGTGGATCGTGATGACCCATCTGCATCTTTCCGGCCAGCTTTCCTTTGAACTGGGACTCAGCCCGCTGGAGCCCAGTCTTCCGGGCCTGCTTCTGTCTTCCCTCGTTTCCACCAATTACTTCAGTATGGTCGTCAACACCGGGTTCCTTCTTTTCTTCGGTTATTTTGTGGAACGCCGCTTCGGGTTCCTTTGGACGGCGGCCTTGATTGTCGCGGCGTGGCTTGTGGGCTATGTGCTTTATCTGGGTTTGAACCTCACCAGCCCGACGCAGATGATCGGCGGCGGTTGCGTCGTCATGGCCTTGGCCGGGCTGTTCGCCGTCATCCGACCGGTACTCAAACAAGTGGCCATCGCCTGCGGGACACTGGCTTTGCTGATGGTATTGGCCCAAGAGAAAGAAGGCTTTTCCAACGGTGGGGCTTTCGTCAGTATGCTGTTGTTCAATCTTTCCGCGCTCTCCGGATTCTTTTTGCGTCAGCACGAACCCCTTCCCGTGGAAAAGAAGCCCAAAAGCGATGAGTCGATGTTGCCCAACCCGCTGGACCTTCTGCGAAGGAAAAAAGCCGCGCCCCAAGGCGTGGCGGCCAGCGAGGACACAAGCGCGGTGGTGATGATCGGCAACGAGCGCACCAGCGAAACCCAAGACACGTCGATGTTCACGCCGCGACCAAGCCTTGTTCGCGCCAAACCCATTTCCGCCATCGACATGCGCCATACCACCACGGGAAACCTGCAAAAAATGGACACCGGCGAGCAGTGGAAGGCGGCGGAAATGGCGGCCATCGAGGACACCAAAGGCAAGTTTTTCCAAAACCTCACCCCGGCCCAGACCGAATTCCGCGACGAAGACGACACCCCCGGCGGTCCCCTGACCGGGCAACAGGTGGTGGAGGGACAAAAGCCCGTCGCCGCGACCATGAAGCTGGAAGACATCATGGCCGGATTGAGTGACAACCCCAACGACGTTCTCGTCCGCGAGGAATTGATTGCGGCGTTCATCGAGCGCAAGGACTATCAAAAAGCCAAGGACCAGGCCCGCGAATTGATTACCCTGTTGTGCGGCCTTTCCCGTTACGTCAAAGCCTTTTCCGTGTTTCAGGTGGTCGGACGTGAAGCGGGCGGCATGACACTGGGGCGCGGCTCCGCCGTAGAGATGGCAACGGCGATGTTTTCTGTAAAGGCGTGGGATCAGGCCGGCGAGGTACTCAAGAACATCATCAAGTCCGACCCGATGTTCGGACAGATCCCCGACTACATGGCCAAGTTGATCCTCGGCTACCAGCAAATGGAAACGGGGCAAAAGCTGGCCGAATACTGGCGGCGGCGACTGTTCGAAGGATTCCAGAATCACCCGATCACCCTGAAGCTGCGCGAGGCGATGGGCGGCGACGTGCTTTCCGATGGCACCACCGTGGTGGACCGCGTACAGGAATTGATGGACAGCCACCAGTATTTGGAGGCCATTCGGTTGTTGCGCAAAAACGAAAAACAGGTGGAGCAGTTCGCCCCCGCAAAGCTGATTGCCATCGGCCAGAAGGCCGGTCCCTCGGCGGACTTGGCGGCACTCTGGGAACTGGGGATACGCAAGCATCAGTCCGATGTCACCGTGCCGATGCTGGTTCTGGAACTGGCCATGCTTTACTATCACAAGTTGGGAAACAAGGAACGGGGCGTTCAATGGAAGGACTTCCTGATGCAGAATTTCCCACGCAGCACCGAAGCCAACAACGCCAGGGAAATGATCCGCTGACGACGACCCTTCCGACATGGGGAACGCATGGACCTATCCACGGCGGTTGACCAGTTTCTTTCCTTTTTGCGCTTCGAACGATCCCTGGCGCACAACACCCTGGAATCCTATTCCTTCGATCTGGCTCGTTACACCGAATTCCTTTGCGAGCCATGCGACATCGACGAGGTACGCGCCGTCACACGGGAAACGGTACGCGAATTCCTTCATCACTTGGCGGACCACGACCTGAAAGCCTCCACGCAGGCGCGGATGCTCAGCGCGATACGCATGTTTCATCGCTTTCTATTGCGAGAGAAAGTGATCGAAAACGACCCGACGGAAGACTTGGACCTTCCCAAACGGCGGCGTTCGCTGCCGGTTTTCCTGAACCTTCAGGAAATGATCGACCTGCTCAACGCGCCGGATCGTGCCACGCCGTTGGGTTTGCGCGACGCTGCCATGTTGGAAACCCTATACGCCACGGGGGTACGGGTCAGCGAACTGATCGGCGTTGCCCTTACGGACCTGCGCTTGGACAGCGGGCTGCTACGGGTGTTCGGCAAGGGAAGCAAGGGGCGCGTGGTGCCCATCGGGCGTTCGGCCTCGCGGGTGCTGGTGCGCTATCTGGAAACGGCGCGCCCTGCCTTGGACAAGGGGAAGTCGGACATCCTGTTTCTGAACCAACGGGGCACGGGTTTGACGCGCCAAGGGGTTTGGAAGTTGGTCAAACGCTACGCCCTGGCCGCCGGTATCCGCAAAGAGCTTTCCCCGCACAAAATGCGGCACAGCTTCGCCACGCACCTTTTGGAATACGGCGCCGACCTGCGCAGCGTTCAGGAGATGCTCGGCCATGCGGACATCGGTACGACGCAGATCTACACCCACGTCAGCCGCGAAAAACTGCGCGGGGTGATGGAAGCCGCCCATCCCCGCGCCGGGCGCAAGCCCCATTGAACCAAAGGTCAAGCCGCTATCATCCCATCAGGACGCGGGTTCGTCGGAGTCCCGGTCGGCGAGGTTGCGCAGCTCCTCGGCACGGACGAAGGCGGCATGTATCGCACCGGTGAAGATTTCCGGCGTCTTTTGCCCCTCGAAATAGGCAATGGCCGCCGCCGTAGTGCCGCCCTTGCTGGTCACGTTGTGACGCAGGGATTCCGGGTCTTCCTTCGTTTCATGCCAAAGCTGCATGGCACCGAGAAACGTTTGTTCCGCCAGCCGTTGGGCCTGCTCGGCGGAAAAACCCAGGTGTTCGGCGGCACGGATCAGGTTTTCCGCCATGTAGAAAATATAGGCCGGGCCGCTGCCGGAAACGGCGGTGGCGGCGTCGATCATCCGCTCTTCGTCAACCTCCAAGTCCTCTCCGCAAGCTTGGAAGATCATCTTCACAATCATCTTGTAGGTGTCGGGAATGCCCGACGTGGCCATCCACACGGTCATACCCTGACCCAAACGGGCCGGAGTGTTGGGCATGGCACGGACCAAGGCGGAGTGACCGGTGAAACGGCGGATGGTCTCCAGGCTGACGCCGGCCATGATGGAGAGGATAATCTGCGGTTCGTGAAACAAGCCGTGCAGCGGCTTCAGGGCTTGGGCAGCCGCTTGAGGCTTGACGCAAAGCATGATGATGTCGGCTTCCTTGGCGATCCGCTCGTTGTCCATCGTCGTTTCCACGCCGAAGGTGCGCTCCAATTCCCGCAAGCGCCCCCGCCCCAAATCGCTGACCAGAATGTCCGATGCCTCCACGATGCGCCGCTTGCGCAGGCTTTCGATGAAGGTCTCTCCCATCACGCCCGCCCCGATGATCCCGATTTTCATGCTGTTTTCCCTTCCTTTGCTTCCCTTCGTCTTGCGGATGAACCCGTCTGTCAGGACCGCTTATCCCGTTCGACGGTTTTTTCCCGCTTCCACGTAACGCAACGCTTCGAGGTGACTCCAATGGTATGAGTATAGCGTAGGTGATACCCAAGATCAATCCGGCGCACGTCGTCGGTTTCACAAAACCCCAAGGAGACGAAAACATGGAACTGACCATTACCTTTCCCGGCGGCTTGAAGGTGGATGCCCAGTACGGCGACCAAGTGGTGAAGACGGACCAAAGCGTGCGGGCGGGCGGCGAGGGCAGCGCCCCGGAACCCTTCATGCACATGCTCGGCAGCATCGGCACCTGCGCGGGGATTTACGTTCTGGGTTTCTGCAAGGCGCGGCATTTACCAACGGACGGTATCCAACTCAAGCAACGATTGGTGTACGACGAAGTCAAGCGCAAGATCGGTCGGGTGGAGATCGACATCGAGGTGCCGAAGGATTTCCCGGAGAAGTATTACGAAGCCCTGGTGCGCTCGGCGGATCAATGCGCGGTGAAGAAATTCATTCTGGACCCGCCGGAGTTCGCTATCCAGACCGTGGCGGTGTAACATCCCCACAAGACGGTTTCTTCTCTTATCCCCACGGGGCGCATGTTGCGCCCCGTTTTCGTTTGAGCTGCCATCCTTCCTTCCTTTTTGCGCCGCCCGCCGCCCCGGAGAATCTTCTTGCCAAACCGATGAAATCCCGTCACACTGTTCCCAAGTGGGACTTTTTTCAGGATCGGTTTTTGCCAGGAGGAACCAATGAAAACGATGCACCTGCGTTTGCTTGTTCTTTTGCTTGCCCTTCTTTCCTTGTTTGTTGTGGCCTGCGAGGAAGATTCCGACGATGAAGGAACCACGGATGGGGATGAGGACGGGGATACGGAAGCCATTGATTGCACCGCTTTGGACGAAGAAACCTGCGACGCCACCGATCAATGTCAGGCGTATTACGCCGTTTTCCTAGGCGAAGAGGAATGCAGGTCCGAATACACGACAGACCGCATTTTTGCAACCTGCGCAAAAAGATGTACGGGGGGTGAGAATTTGGAAATTAACGTTATTGCACCTGATGGCTCCTGTTGGCATTTTGGGAACTACTGCATTCCAGAGGGGTGGATTAACCTGTTTGAGACCAATGATGAAACCTATGACGACCATTGGTGCAACCAATGCTATTGATTGATGTTGTTTGACGGCGACACCGACGGCGAAGCCACTGAGTAACCTCAGCCTTTGATGCCAAGGAAAACTTGAATCCCGCCCCGGAAACGGGGCGGTTTTCGTTTGAGCAACGGCGTGGATTGCAAAAAGCTTGGGAGGTAACAGCGGCGGCCCTAGCGCAGCAAGTCCCGGATCTTCACCGCCAGTTGCTTTTGACTGAAGGGCTTGCACAGCGTGCCCACCAGGGCATAGGGCGCGTGGACAATCACGCCGTCTTGGTTGCCGGAGGTGAACAGGAAACGCAGGGTGGGGAAATGCTCGCGCAATAGCTGGTATTGTTCCTGCTCCAGTTGGTCGGCAATCAACAAGGCCGGCAACTGCTCGGCGGCAATGGCGAGCTTGCGCAAACCGTTCGCGTCCGGGGACGAAAGCACCCGATACCCCAGGGATAGCAGGCTGTTTTGCAGTGTCCGCCGCACCTGTTCGTCCTGTTCCAAAAGCAGCAGCGTTTCCGTTCCTCCGGGGATCGGCAAGGGGATTTCCAACGGCGTCACCGAGGCGGACCCGACCGGCGGGAAGGTCAGCACGAAACGGGTTCCCCCGGTCTCCGGGGCTTCGATGGTCACGCTTCCACCCAGACCGCGCATTACCTCCGCCACCGTGGCCAAGCCAAGGCCCGTACCGTGCCCCGGTTGCTTGGTTGTGAAAAACGCTTCGAAGGCCAAGTGCCGGACGGATTCCTCCATGCCCGGCCCATCGTCCTCGAAGCTCAGTTTGACTACCTCTCGTGGAAAATCGGGAGCGCGTTCCTGTGAAAAAAGCTCCGGCAGCAGGTTTTCCCGCCATGTCCGCAGCAGCACGGTCCCGCCTTCCGGCAGAGCGTCGCGGGCATTGGCCGCCAGATTCAGCAAAACTTGCTCCAAGTGTCCACGATCCGCCATCAGCGAGGGAAGGTTCGGACTCAAGTCCAGTTCCAGCCGGATGTCCTCGCCCAGCAGGCGTTGCAGCAGATTCCTGTTGGACGCGATCAGTTCGGACAACTCCAGCGCACTCGTTTTGATGTCCCGCTTTCGGCTGATACCCAGCAGTTGCCCGGTCAGTTCCGCCGCTTTGTCCACCGCCCGATGCACTTCGTTCAGGTAGTCCTCGGCGGCATGTCCGGGAGAAAGCTCCATCTGAGCCAGGGCGACATTGCCAATCAACCCGGTAAGCAGGTTGTTGAAGTCGTGGGCTACCGTGCTGGTCAAACGCCCCAGGCTTTCCAACTTGCGTGCTTGGTGAAGCTGGTTTTCCAAGGCAATTCCCCGGCTTTGCAGGCGCTCGCGGTGCAGCGCGATGGCCGCCTGTCCGGCGAAAGCTTCCACCGTCCGAAGAGGCAGATCCTCGCCCCGCCGCAACACCATCACCGCCGTTCCCAGCAGTTGCCCGGCGTGGATGAAACCGACGCCGTAGACCTTGCCGATGTCCAAAGCCTGGGTGATCAAATTGCAGATGGAAAGCGGAATCTGACCGAACACCAAGGCGCGAATGCCGCCTTCCACTTCCAACACGCGACCGCAAAGCATGTTCTTGCGTGCCTCTTCGTCCGTAATGGGGAAGGAGCGTCCCACCGGGCTTCCGCCCAACATGGACAGAATCTTGTGGGTTGCCGGACCAAGCCCTTGAAGGCTTCGACAAACCAAGCTGTCGGTCTCCGGTTTGTATTCACTGACGATCACGCGGCAGGTGGCCAAATGGCGCAGTTGGCGACCGATCAGCGCGTAGAGATCCTGTTCCGGTTCCACCTGCATGAAGGCCTGGGCGCTTTCCGTCAAAAACGCCAGTTCCTTGGTTTTCTGTCGGGCGCTTTGTTCGGCCTGTTTGTAGGAATGGATATTGCGCACAATGGCCAGAATTCCGTCCGGTTGGTCCTGCTCGTCCTTTCTCGTGGAACAACGAGCGGAAAACCACATCGGCTTGCCGTTCACCTCCAGTTGGTAATCGAACTCGAAAATATCCTTGCGTTGCTCCACGTTGCGCAAGGCGGAAAGGAAACGCTCGGCAATGTCCGACGGTAGCACCTCCCCGACGTGGCGACCGAGGAAGAAGTCCGGTTTGACATACAATTCCGGATGGTCCGAGGATTGGTAGAATTCGACGAAACAGGCTTCGTGGTTGATGCCGAACACCAGATCGCTGATACAGGCCAGGGTTCCGGCCAATTTTTCCTCGCTGCGCCGCAGGGCGGCCTCGGCCCGCTTTCGTTCGGAGATGTCGCGCAAGATGGCCGCAAAGCCCTGCACGGCTCCCTTGGCGTCATTCATGATGGAAATGCTGGCCTCAACGGGGATGGTGGAACCGTCCTTGCGGAAAACGCTGTATTCCAGGCTGCGCAACCGGCCTGTTTGCAGGATTTCTTCCATGTCCAGCTTGGCCGTAGTGTGGAAGTCGGGAACCATGAAACGCATTCCGTCTTGGCCCAGCAGCTCGGCTTCGTTTTCACCGCCGAACATGCGCACGGCGGCATCGTTAACCTGCATAATCGTTCCGGACAGGTCGGTAATCAGCACGGCGTCGGTGCTGGCATGAACGGCGGCGGAGAACCGCAGCAATTGTTCCTGGGTCTTGCGGCGCTCGCTGATGTCGCGGACGAGGAACATCCAACCCGATTCCCCGAAATAGGTCGCTTGCCGGATGCTCAGTTCCACGGGCAGAGGGAGGGCGTTCTTGCGTACAATGCGGGTCTCGTAGACGAATCCTTGAGCCTGGGCTTTTTCCGCCAGCGGCTCCGGCAAATCGGAAAACAAGGATTGGCAGGTTTGCGCCAGCAGTTCCGAGCGGGAAAAGCCCAGTTTCTCGCAGGCAGTTCGGTTCACTTCCTGCACGTGGCCCCGTTCGTCGAAGATGAAAATGGCGTCGGCGGCGGCGTCGAACAGCATGTGGTAACGGGATTCGCTTTCCCGCAGCATTTCTTCGGCTTGGTCGTACTGGCTTTTTTTCTGCGCCGCTTCGAAGACGACATCGCAGAGATCCTTCCCGGACACCGGCTTGGCGATGAAGTCGAAAGCTCCTAGGCGCATCGCCTGCACGGTGAGTTCCACCGTGGGTTCGCCGGTGATGATGATGACCTGGACTTCCGGGGTCGTGTCGTGAAGATGACGTAACAAGTCAAGGCCGTTACGCCGGGGCAGAATGACATCGGTGACGACGACATCGTAGTCTTGCCGCTTGAGGTGGACCACCGCCTCGTCGAAGCTTTCCGCCGTGTCCACGTCGTATCCCTCGTCGAGCAGGAACTCGCGCAGCGTCAAGCGTATCCCGTATTCGTCATCCACCACCAAGACTTTGGCCATGCGCTTCGGCCCCCACCTCGCGGGTAAAAAGGATTCGACAAGCGGAGGTTAGAATAACGCCGAAGTCATATTCTGTCAATTTCCCTGAGCGGAAGCACGAGAATTCCGTTCCGTAGCTTCGATGAAACCTTGTTCGTTTGAGAACACCTATTGGAGCGAGAGTTCTTTCCTATTGGGTTGTTTCTCTTCGGTTTTCCAGAATCTTGCTTGGCTCCTCCGGGGATGAAACCCGGCTCCGCAGCCTGAGGAACCCGCCCTGGGCGGATGTCCCGAAGGGCGCGGAGCTTGATCGAGCAAAGCCGTGCCTGCTCAGGCGGTTCGGTTGACCGAGTGGAAGGATTCCTCCAGGCTGCGCAAGGGAGCGGGAGGATGCGGCACATTGGCCAAATAAACCGATGGCGGAAGAATGTTGTGCCGACGGAAGGAGTCCAACACCCGTTCGGTCACGTCGGACTCGAAGGGCTTCTCGTATACGACATCCAAAACGTAAGCCTTGGCCCGCAGGCGCACGGCGACAAGGTTTTCCTTGACCACTTGAGAGACCAGCACGCTCCAGGCTTTTTCCTGATACACGTACCGGGAACTTGTGAGGGCGCTTTCCACCAGACGTTTGGCCAGCGTGATGTCTTGGTCCTGCCCGATGAGGAAATCCATCTGAACCAGCATGTCCAGCGCACCCCAGTTCCCGGAACTGACGATGTCGGTAAGGAATTTGCTGTTGGGGATGGTGACGACGTTGTCGTCCAGCGTGACCAGCCGTACCGAACGCAGCCCGATGGCGGAAATCTCCCCATAGACGCCACCGAAACTGACGCGGTCTCCCACCTGGAAGGGGCGGTCGATGATGATGATCACCCCGGCCAGCACCGAGGCAGCCAAGTCTTTCAAAGCGAAACCGATGGTTACCGCCGCTGTTCCGGCCAGAGCCAGAAGAACTTCCTGGGACAGGCTGAACGAAATGGCGATGGCCGCCGTGATACCGCCAAGGTAGATGGTAAACCGTACCAAGGTGGCCAGTTGGTTGATAAGCAGGCGTTTGTCGGCAAAGCGGGCTCCCAGGCGGTTCAAGGCCGCGCCGAGTATCCTTCCGACAAGCCAGGTGACAAACAGGACCAACAGCCCGCTGAGTACCCCGCTGACGCGAATGAAGTCGATGATATTGACGTTTTGGGCGGCTTCCGGCATGGCTTGGACTCCTGGATCAGTTGCGAATCAGGTTTTTCCGGCGCAGATAACGAGTCACGAGTGGCCACCAGGCCGTTGTGACCGAATACCAACCGTCGTTGTTGTACCGTAGAATGCCCATTTCATGCATTTTGATGAGCGAATCGGCGCAAGCGTAAATCGGGTAGCGCAAGGACAATGCCGCTTCCTGGACAGTCAAGCGGTTGTGCCAATACACCGAGGCCAAAACGAATTTGTCCGTTTCGTCGCGGCGCTCCAAAAGATTGCCTTCCGGTTGCGGAAACAAACGAACCTGGGCCGTCTTTTCACTGCCGGGCACCAGGGACTTCAGCCAGTAATGCAAGGCCGAACGGGGAGAGCCGAGAGTGAAATCCCAAACCAAGCGGTTGAAATCCCTGGCGGTAAGGTCGATCCTCGCTTGGGTGTAAACCCCGCTTTGACCGCCGGGGACGAGGGCACGGTAATCGGCGTGCCACCCGGCGGCGTTCATCCTTTTGGAGAGCAACTCGGAAACGAGCCCTTCGTCCCAGGTCTGAAGCCACCACGGCATCCCGAAAGACATCGCGGTCCTTGCGCACCCAGGAAAGAAATTCGTAGGGATGGTACCCGAAGGAGACCAACCAGAAGATATGATCGCCGGTTTGCTCCATCAAACGATTAAAGGCCCACCACCCGCGAAGGGTGTCCGGCCCGCGAAGGTGCGCCATGTGCAGATTGTCCAAGGCGACGATGCGCCGTCGGCCTTGGCGAAACCTTGCCACGAGATCGTCCGCGCTATCCAGCGGCGGCATGTCCGGGAACAAGCCTTGGGATAGAAACTGCGTCAGTCGCTCCGGCTCGATCAGGCGTTCGCTCAGGTCCAGATACGATGAAGAATGAACCTGGTTGCGGCGCAGCGCTTCGCGGAGCCACTCCGTTTTTCCCACACCGGCCTTGCCGATGACCAGGAAGCTTCCGTGGCGTCCTCCGGCATCCCAGCTTTCCACCTGCCGCAGAAAGGCATCCATCTTCGGGAAATGGTCCAATCGCTGTTCCGGCCTCGATTCCTCGGTCTCGTCGAAGGCACGCTTCAAGACTTCGGGGGGCTCCAAGGGACGATGGCATGGCTTCGTAACGTGCTTCCGCTTCATGCTCCAAGCGCTTGCGAAACAGGTAGGCCACCAACTTCTGTACGAAGTCGAACCCCAGCGCCACATGCCGAAACGCGCCGAAGAGGCCGAAGATGGCCAAATAGACCAATGCCAGAAGGGTGAAAACCAATTCGTACCAGCGCCCACGTGCGGCGGTCAGCTCGCGGGAAAGGGAGGATTCGGGCCAAAGGGTGACGAAGTCCGAGGAAATCTTCTTGCGCCACCAGAAGGCCAGCGAAATGAAAATGACCAAGGCCCCCCAGAAAGCCAGCCGCGAAACAAGGTGGTACAAATACCCCTCGCCCAAGGTGAACCCAGCGACGGTGAGCATGGCGATGATGGAAAAGACGAAGCGGGAGACGATGCGCACCGAACGTTCCAGCTTCGACCGGCGCTCCGCGTCCAACTGGCCGATGTTCATCAGGATCATCCACAGCAGGGCGCGGAATCCGACGCTCAGCGAGAGACGATACAGCGCGACGAGCAGAAGCAGTTTGTACAGCAACGTTCCGGCACTGCGCTCGGCATGGACGTTCAGGAACAGGGGCCAGAGGAGGGTCAAGACAAGGAACAGAACGTCGCGGTAGATCGGTTGCAGGGTTTCCCGCAGGCGTCGGGAAAGATCGGGCTTGACGGAGAAGCTTCCCGTGCGGCGGGGAGGCGTGTCGGGGATTTCCACGAAACGCCCCAGACGGCGGCGCACGAAGAAATACCCCGCAACCAAGAGCAGCAACATGGTCAGCTTGCCTAGTACGTCCAAGGCTTGATAGGGATCTTTGAGTTGGCTCACCTTGTCGATAAGCAGACGTTCCCCACCGAATTCCATCCAACGCAACATCAGGCTGAAGTGGACGACTTCCCGGCCAAACTGCGCAAGACCGCGCGGTCCGAAGCCGAGCAACTCGCCACGGTGCGTTTCACTCAAGCGTTGCAGCAGCGAAAGCCGGGCATCGTTCAATCCCGTTTCCAAGTCCACCGTGGCCCGCAGGTCTTCCAGCGCCAGTTCCCGCGAGTCGGCGTCCAGGCGGTCCGCATCCTCGGACACGGCGTCGGCGCTTTCTTCCAGGGTGCGCTTCTCCTTTTGCTGCTCGTCGGTCATGGCTTGCAGTTTCTGCAACTCACCCACAAAACGCGGAGCTTTGGCGGTACCGCCGAAGGCGTCCAGTTGGTCGGAAATGCGCTTGCGGATCTCCGTCAGTTCGGTCACCAGTTCGTCGTACAGCTTGGCGGCCTCGTCGGAACCTTCTGCGAGGCTCGCAACCTGGGCCGTCACCTCGTTAATGCGGTTCATGTTTCGTGACCGGCGCAGAGAGGCTTCCTGGCGACCGATGGAAAGCTGTTTGCGGAATTCCGCAATCTCGTTCTTCACGCCTTCCAATCTAGCCAACTCCAAGGCCAGAGCGCGCTCGGCAGCGGACCGCGCCTGTTCGGCCCGTTCCAAGGCTTGGCGACGCGCTTCCTCGGCGGCACGGGCTTCGGCTTCGGCCTTGCGTTGCTCGGCTTCCGCACGGATCTTCTGTTCCGCCGCTCGTTTACGCTCGATCTCCGCATCCAGAATCGCCTTGCGTTGTTCCAAGGGTTTGCCCAAAAAGGCCAAGCGCAGGTCCAGAGCATCCAACTCCGCCTTTTCCAATTCCAAGCGCGATGGCACGAAGCGCGGCGGTTTCTCGGTTGGAACCTGCGGCGAGACGGCCCCTTCCGTCGGCTTTTCCGCCGGCTCCTCTGAGGAAGAAGTCCTACCGGGCAAGGACGCGGCGGCAGGACTTGGTTCGGCTTCAGGAGTGGCGGGGACTGCGTCTTTGGGTGAATGGCTTGTTTCGGTCGGAGAGACGGGCGCGTCCTTTTCCGACGCTGCCACGGATTTCTTCGACGGATCAGCCCCCGGTGTCTGTGAGGTGGCGGGCGTTTCGGAGGAAACGGGGGCCGATTCCTGTATCACCTCGCCGAAAGGAGTCTCGACGATGGCCTGAGCGGAAGCCTCCCCTTTGGCGGCAAGCTTCTCCAAAAAAAGCCACAAGCCGCAACTTGTCTTCGACCCTCCGTTGAAGTTGCGTGATGCGGTTGTTCACGGATTCCTGCTCCAGCAGGTTCAGCGTGAACAGGTCGGCGGTTTGGAAGCGTTCCGAAATGCGGCCTTGGGCAAAGTCGGCCAGGGCGGCGCGTTCCCGCGTAAGAAGTTCCCAACGCTCGCTCATTTGCTGGTCGGTCATCGGCTCAAGGACCGGCGGCGGTTCCGCCTCCGCACCCTCAAGGTCCGCCTCGTCTTCCCCTTCCCCGTCGCCATCCTCCGCAGGCGGACTCCATGCGATAATCAATTCGGCGGGGCGCTCCCCCTTGCCGTCGCTCAGGTGGAAACGGGGCGTCCACCCTTTGGTTTTTTCCACTGTCCAGACGAAGGACCAGCCGAAACGATCGGTCTGTTCCAGCAAGACGACGGAGTTTCGAACGAGTTTCGATTTCCCGGCGTCGGGAGAAGGGGTTTCATGGAGGAAGGTATCCCGGTTGACCGTCGCCCACTGCGCGGGAAGCTCCGGCACCGTGTCGGCCTGCACGTCGGCACCGCCGGTCGGCTCGACTTGGGAAACATCGGCCCCGCTCGGATGCGGCGCGGTTCCGGGCTCCGGGCTTGGCTCTTCGGCAACCGCCAGCACGGCAAACGTTGAAATACAAAGCACAACCAACAACGTACCGATGCGCCGTCGTAGAGACGCGAAGAACCGCGTGGTTCGCTTATCCCGATCTTCCGTCGGAAGGGAAGCGGGAAGGCTCGTGTTCATGGCCGCTCCTTGATCTGCCTGCTACGCCGTAGGCACCCTTTCTTGCCGGTTTCCCCATTCAGACCGGTCACCGACCGGTTTTATGCACTATAAGGCACCCCATTGTTCTTGTCAGGTGTTTTCTTGCGCCGGACTTCCTGCCGGAAATGCGCTTCTTCCTGTTGCGGGATGGACGGAAGAGAGTGCTTGGAAGAGGGATTCACGCAACGGAATGCGGTCTACCAGGGTGTTGAAAAAAACACCCTGGTACGCGGCATGAATGCCGCGCCGGAAAACAAGATCCGTTTCGGAGCCTTGTTTTCCGCGAGGTTGGCGAACCTTCGGTTTGCCAACCGACCGTTGAAAAAAGTCCGTGAGGGACTTTTTCAACACCCTGCTATGGTTCCCCGGTTCATCCCCTCGCGGCAACGATGGATCTGCACCCTTTAAGACAACCGGTTTTGCATCATTCCTTGGGCAGTACGATGGTAAAGACGGAACCCTGCCCCCACCTTGCTTTCCACGCGCACATGGCCGTTGTG
Organism: Marinifilaceae bacterium; assembly: GCA_963666945.2. Classification (GTDB taxonomy): domain Bacteria; phylum Bacteroidota; class Bacteroidia; order Bacteroidales; family Marinifilaceae. The sequence goes on along the minus strand of CAXXRT010000021.1, from coordinate 11,216 downwards.
CGCCATGACGATATGCTTGACGATGGCCAAACCCAGACCGGTGCCGCCCATGTCCCGACTGCGGGCCTTGTCCACGCGGTAGAAGCGTTCGAACAAACGGGGAAGGCTTTCCTTGGGGATGCCCATACCGGTGTCGCTGACCGACAGCCGCACGGTTCCTGCATCCTCCAGGGCGCTGATGGCCACCAGCCCGCGTTCGGGCGTGTATTTGACGGCATTGGCCAGCAGGTTGACCACCGCCAGTTCGATCATACGGGCATTGACACACGCCGAAAGCTTCCGGTCGCAATCCACCACCACTTGAATGCCCTTTTGCGCCGCCGCCGCTTGGCACAACAGCACGGCGTTGTCCACCACCTCGCGCAAAGGCTGGACGGAACGCTCCACCTGCTTTTGGTCGCTGTCACTTTCGATGCGGGACAGGTTGAGCAAGTCTTCGATGATCGTGTTCAAACGATCCGCGTGTTTGGCGATGATGTCCAGGAAACCTTCCGCGTTCTCCGGGTCTTGCAGGGCGCCGTCTTTCAGGGTTTCCACAAAACCCTTGATCGCCGTGATCGGTGTTTTCAATTCATGGGACACGTTGCTGACAAAATCCCGACGGATGCTTTCCAAGCGTTTGAGCTTGGTAATGTCGTTCATCACAATCAGGGCTCCCAAGCGACTGGGCATGGGGCCGGTCGCTCCTTCGTTGCGGATGATCGTCCCGTGGGCTTGCAGGAACAGGCGGTTTTCTTCGTCTCCTTGACGGATCTCTCGCTCCAAAAGCCAGTCGGTGCGGAAAATCTCGTTTAAAAATTCCTGAAGCTGCTCGGAAAAACCGACTTCTTCGAAGGGGCGATTGAGAACCGTCTTGTGGTTGATGTCCAACATCCGCCCGGCGGCCTTGTTCATGCGCGTAATGCGTCGCTCGTTGTCCACCACGATCACCGCTTCGGCCATGCTGGCCAATACGGCTTGCAATTCGTTGCGCTGCTCGGTGACAACATGGATACGTTCGTCCAGTTGGGCCGCCATCTGGTTCATCGCGCCGCCCAGAAGGTTGATTTCCTCCACGTCGCTCATGCGCAAACGGTGCGACAGCTCGCCCCTGGCAAAGCGGTCGGCCCCCGCCTTGAGTTCGTCGATCGGTTTGTTGATCCGTGTACTGACCACGTAGGCCGTGACGGCGGTGAACAGCAAGACCAGAAGCACCACGAAGGCCAGATGGTTGTGGATGGTGCGAAGCGTGGTGTCGATCCCGCTTACGCTGCGGCTGGCGCGCACCACGGCCAGCACACTGCCGGCTTCGTTCACCAAGGGCACGGCGACATACATCATGTCCGTTTCCAGGGTGGAACTATACCGGGTACTGGTGCCCTCGGCTTGGTCCAAGGCGGTTCGTATCTCCGGACGAAGGCCGTGGTTGTCCATCTCGTCGGGGTTGCGTTCGGTGTCGCCCACCACGCGACCGTCGGGCAAAATCACCGTGAAACGAACGCCGGTGGCGTCCCCTCCGGTCTTGCACGCTTGATGGATGCGCTCCATCCGTCCGTCTTCCAGCGAAGGACGGATCATCATCGAAAAAAGCCGGGCCTTGTTGCCCAGCATTTGATGGATTTCCACGCGGTAGAAATTGCCGATGGAGATGGAAAAGTACCATCCCATGAACAGAATGACCGGTATGACCAGAAGCAGATGACTGATGAACAGCCGACGTAACAGGGTTCGCTTGTGCAGCATCCACGAGCCTCGCATGAACAAGAATCCCCACAGGTTACGTGACCGATGTTAGCGCCGGGTTAGGGATGGAATGAAAAGCGATGAATTCCGGCTCACCCCGGCGCGGCCTGCCACTACTTCAAGGTAACGGCGATTTCTCCGAACTTGAGGTGGCAGAGCTTCTGCCCGTCCTTTTCGCAGATGCCGATCCGGTAGCTGGCTTTCACGGTCTTGCCTGTTCCTTCGCCGGTGTAGGTTGTCTTCATGGTCGGCGTTTTCTCTGTACCGGGGGTCACGTCGGCCCAGCCCAGTTGCGTTTTGGCCACGGTTACGCCGTCGGGGGCAACCAGCGTCGCCTTGAGCGGCTTGTCTTTTTCCGTGTAGTACCCGGCATGGGGTTCGAAGGTCAACGACAAGGTTTTCGTGCCGTCCTTCTCCACAGTGGCACCGGCCTTGAGGGTGAAAATGGCCGCATCGTCCGCTTGGGCGAACGGGGAGACGACGAAAACGGCAACAAAAGCCAACAGGGTGAGAAGTCGTGTCGAACGCATCAGGAGGTTCCTTTCCGCTCAGGGCGTGAAAATGAAAAGGCTATTACGAACCTGAAGCGCTGCTCGAAAAGCGGACGGTTCGTCGTCGATCCTCGGTCCATAAGGTAAGACGACGGGTTCTTTCTGTCAAGCGAGGCGGACGACCTTGCAACCGAAGGGAACCTCCTGCTCCTTGCGTCAGCAAACGTGACTTTTCTTTTCGACCGTGCTACAAAATGCCTCGGTTTTCACCAAGGAGACAGGCGATGGACAAGGCTCTTCTGGACAAGGCGGCGGAATGGATCGGCAAGGCCAAGCATTTGGTGGCGTTCACCGGTGCGGGGGCCAGCGTGGAAAGCGGCATTCCGCCCTTTCGCGGGCCCGACGGGCTTTGGAGCAAGTACGATCCTTCCGTGCTGGAGATCCACCGCTTCATGAGCAAACCGGAGGACTGCTGGCCGGCGATCAAGGAAATCTTTTACGACTTCCTCGGCCAAGCCAAGCCCAACCCGGCCCATACCGTGTTGGCCGAATGGGAACGGCGCGGCTTGCTCAAATCGGTCATCACGCAGAACATCGACAACTTGCACCAGGACGCGGGAAGTCAAACCGTGCGGGAATTCCACGGCACCTGCGGGCGCCTGAGTTGCACCCGTTGCGATTCCCACGTCAAGCCGCTACCGGAACGCTTGGCAACGCTGCCGCCGCGTTGCGAGATCTGCGGGGCGGTACTCAAACCGGACTTCATTTTCTTCGGTGAGGCCATTCCGGAACGCGCCGCGACGGACAGCTTCGACGACGCCCGCGCCTGCGACGTGATGGTGATTATCGGCACCACCGGCGAGGTACAACCGGCCAACCAACTGCCCTACGTCGCCAAGGACGCCGGAGCAAGAATTATCGAAATCAACCCGGAACGCTCGCTCTACACGCGCGGCGTGACGGACCTGCACCTGCAAGGCAAGGCCGGCGAGGTGATGCGCGAACTGGGCGAGACGGTTCGGGAGCGCCTGGAAGGGCGGTGAAGGAAAACCAATCCGCCGCTACGGACTAGGAAATCAAAGTGTAGGTCGCACGATCTTGCATGACGGCATGACCGCGCCGCTCCCTTGAGGATCGCCCCGCCGAAAGGAACATCTTTCCGAGCGAAATCCCGTCCAAGAAAACCCCATTTTCCCTCACAGCCTTTCCTTGACTTCCCCTCGGAGTTTTGGAAACATCCGCCCCAGTTGTTGTTCCTTGTAGTCACCCTATCACGTTGAGGTTCGTCATGGGAATTCTTTCCTTCGCCGCCCGGCGCTTCATCGCCGGCGAACACCTGGACGACGCCGTTACCGCCATCCAACGCCTGAACGCTCTTCATATTTCCGCCACGGTGGACAACCTGGGCGAGAACGTCAAAACCCAGGAAGAGGCCACCAAGGCCGCCGACGCTTACCTGGACATTCTGAACGCCATCGACAAGCACAAGCTGGACGCCAACGTCAGCGTGAAGCTGACGATGATGGGCATGGAGATCGACCCGGACTTCTGTTTCCAGAACGCCGGACGGATCTTGAAGAGAGCCCAGGAGATCGGCGTGTTCGTGCGCATCGACATGGAAGGCTCCCCGGTCACCCAGCTTACCTTGGACCTGCTGGACCGCTTCCGCGAAAGCTATGACAACGTGGGCATCGTCATTCAAGCCTATCTGTACCGTAGCGAAGAGGACGTGCGCCGCTTGGCCGAACAGGGCGTGAACGTGCGCCTGTGCAAGGGCGCGTACAAAGAGCCGGAGAGCATCGCCTTCCCGAAGAAGGAGCAGGTCAACGAAAATTACCTGAAACTTGGCCGGATGCTGATCGACGGCAAAGGCAAAGCCTGCCTCGCCACCCACGACCCCAAGATGATCGAACCGCTGGCCGCGTATATCAAGGAAAAGAACCTGCCGAAAGAGCGCTACGAGTGGCAAATGCTCTACGGCATCGAACGCGGACTGCAAAAGGAACTGGCCGACGAGGGCCATACCGTGCGCGTGTACGTGCCCTACGGTTCGGACTGGCTGGGCTACTACCGTCGCCGGATGATGGAACGCAAGGAAAACTTCCTCTTCGCGCTCAAACACTTCTTCGGCGGATAAAGCGGCGGCCAGCGCCCTGCGGCTTGGATGTGAACCATCCAACCACCTGCACCGATCAACGAAAACGCCCCGGCTCTCCGGGGCGTTTTTCTTGTGGAGTTGCCGACCTACCCTATTTGTTGCGGGCACGGGCGAGGATGATTTGGTACAGCAGATTCCCCAGGGCTCCCAGACCCAGAAGCAGCGCGGCCGTCAACGCCAAGCGTGTCACCGGACCCGTGAACGAGAAAGCCAGCGCCGTGAAAACGAACGCCAACGTCAGACCGAGCCCGCGCAGCATCGACGCGCCATAGCCGTGGGGGTAAGAACCCGTGGGAACCAGCAGCGAAGCCAGAAGCGGCGAAGCCGCCCAGAGCGAGGCGGAAGCCGGGTCCAGTCCCAAACTGCCGAACCCCAACACCAGGGCGCACAAAGCGACAGGAAGCGCCGCACCCAGCAAAGATGCCGCCACGGGAAGACCCCCACCGAAACCAAGCAGCAACGCCAGAAAAACCGCCAGGGCAAGAAGGCCAAGGGCCTTGTGGGCGTCGTCCATCAACAGGGCGTCCATCGTAGCGCGGCGCAGCGGGAAGCCGTCGGACCGAAACCGCAAGGTTTCGGCGGGAAGCGGCGCACCCGCGACTTCGGCGTGGTAGTCGTACAGAATGCCGGTGATGAATTCCTCGCGTGGGGTAGACAAAGCCAAGCGCGTGGCCAGATCCGCCGCACCGGTTTCCGCCAGGGCTTTCCAATGGGCGGCCTGCGCCTTCTCGACCAACGCACGGGCCACGTCCCCAGCCAAATCTTCCGGGATCTCCTCGGCTTTGAAACTCGGCAGAGCAAACAGCGCTTCGGCAAGAGCCTTCGTGCGGGCTTCGTCCGACCAGGACGTTCCGACGGCAAGGGCCGCGTCCAAGAGCGGCAATTCCGTATCCGGAACCTCCATCGGGCTGGAGTCGCTACGCAGGTACGCCGTTATGGCCTGGACGGCAGCTTCCTTGGCCGATGTTTTCACCGCGCAGTTTTCCTTGAAACAGCCCTGTTCATCGGGGCGCGGGAGGGCACCGTTCACAAGGGCGGCAAAGGCGTCCGTTTTTCCGGCGGCCTTCATCTGTTCGATCAGGCGGCGTTCCAGACGCGCCAATGGTTCGCGTTCCTGCGGCTTGTCGAACAAGGCTGCAAGGCGTTCGTTCAGAGTTTTTTCCACCTCGGCCTTGGCTCGGAAGTCCCGTGCGACGCCGTGGGGTTTGATCCGGGCGACGATCACCGCTCGCCCGCGTTCGTCGTCGATCAGGTTGGTCAGTTCCGGGCGGCCCTCGAAGAAGAACCACAGGTTCTTCAGTTGCTCCTCGCTTTCGGGGATGCGTGCCACGCCGTTCATGCGATGGTTCAAGAAGGTCAGCGCTTCGCCGAAGCCGTGCACATCGCCGGAAACGGCGGCGGCCTTGACCGCTTCCGTAGCCTCCAGGAAGGCGCGGGCGTTACGCGGGTCACGGAAGTCGCCTTGGGCTTCGATCTGCGCGACGTGAAAGCCGCCGAAGAGGCGGTCGAAGAAATCCACGGCTTGGGCCGGTTGCTCGTTTTCCAAAAACATTTCTTCGGGAAGCAGGCACAGGTGCAAACGGGCCGCGCCCACAACGGCAAGAAGCACCAAGCCCAGCGCAATCATCAACGCGGACAGCGCTCCCGGACGACGCCTTGGGGCCATTGGACGCGACAGCGCTTGGAAGGCGCGAACGGGAAGGGCAACGCTACGGTTGTCTTCTCGCGCCAGATAGAAAGCGAACAGCGGCGCGAACACGACCAGACCAGCCAGCAGAACCGCCGCGAAACCCACGGTAAGGGTTTGCGTCAGGGCGATCCACACCGGCGAGGAAACGACCTTCCAGGCCAAAGCCGAAGCGCCAAGCGTTGCAAGTATGGCAATAAATCCGGATGCGTCCAGCAGGGACACGTCACGCCGCTCGGCCTTGGCTTGCAGGGCTGCCCCCGCCGAACGCCCGAACCACAGAAACGCCGCAAGCCACACAGGCAACAGGGCGGGCAGGTGCGCCAAGGTCAAAGGGAGGTCCGCCAGCCGATGCAGTCCCAACCAGATCGGAGCCGCCAAGGCGGACGCAACAAAGACCAACAGCGACAACCCCACGCGGCGGGTGGCCAGCCACAGGCCAAGCAGCAGAAGCAAGCCCATGATGGGGCCGAGTATCGTCATGCTTTCCGCCATACGCTCTTGCACGTAAGGACCGACGAAGGCTTCGCCGAAGGGATGCAGGCGCAAGCTGCCACCCTCACGGGCCAACACTTCGTTCACGCCGGCAACCAGGGCGAGGGGGTCTTTCGCCGGGTCGATGGTCAGAAGGATCAGGTAGGCGTTCAACTCCGGGCCGATCAGACTGCCGTAAACCTGCGTGTTGGCCTTGGTCCGCGCTTCCAGTTCCTTGCGTTCGGCCTCGTCCTTGGGAAGGACGTTCAGGAACGGCAAGGCGTTCAGAGTGCCACCCTCGCTTTCCTGCATCGTGCTGACGTTGGCGAAGCTCAAGACGTGTTTCACGCCCAGGGATTTCAGCTCGGCCAAGCCCTCCGTCATCGCTTGCAGGCGCGTCAGGGCCTCGGAGCGCAAGGGGCCTTGCGTATCTTCCACGCCGACCATCAGCGTTTCGAACGAGCCGAAGTGCTGATTCATTTCCACCAAGGATCGGATGCCCTCGTCCTGAGTGGGAAAGTAATCGAGGCTGCTACCGCCGATGCTCACCTGCCGGGCGACGAGACCGGACCAAGCCAGAAGAGCCAAGCCGATCGCCACCCATACCCAACGAAAACGACGCAACCATCCGCTGGCCCGTATCATCCATGCTTCCATCGTACTTTCCCTTCAGCTTGCAGCGCTATCCTCCACCGTCCGCCATGCGGACTTCTTGCCTCCGCGTTAGCAGGAAATGCGCCATTCGTCCATTTTTCCAGTCATTTCATGTGCAGGAAGAAACCTCCTGCGCCGCAGCGATCCGGCTTGATCCCTGGAAGGTTCTTTGGCAGGCAGGTTCAAAAACAGGGCCGTTGCCCGCAAAAAAAACATCGCCGGAACGGCCCCCGTCCCCCCACAGGAAGAGCAAAACCGTTCCGGCGAATCCCTTCATCAGGCGCGTGCCCTTCAAGCCTATCCACGCAGGTTCCGGATTAAATCCGGGAAAATGCCGTCGTTGCACGGTAGGAACGCCGTTTTGAAAATCAAGGGAAGCTCGGCAGCCTTGATTTCCACGTCAGACGGCAAGCGCCTGTCATTTTGCAGCTTGGGGGAAGGCCCCCAACAAGACGGCCTTGAAGTTGGCCCGCAGGTAGGCGCACAATTGGTCGTCGTCATCCTCTGCGTACACTTGGCCTTCGGTATCTTCTTTCGCGTCTTCCCGGCTGCCGAGAATACGCAAGGCGTAGGTGGAATCTATGTCCGTGCGGGGAAGGATATCCAACTGTTGTTCCACCAGCAAACTGGGTTTGCCTGTCGGGTTGCCGTCTTTGTCGATGCCCTCGGAACCGACGGCGTGTTGCACCCAGTCCCAGGATAGTAGCTGGCCGGTAATGTATTGCTTGTCCGTGCTGCGTGTACCTTTGGAGAAGGTTTGCTCGCTGCGGCGCACCATCCAACGGAAGCCGTCGGGGTTTTCGATGTGAATGGTTACGCCGGGATTTCCGTCCTCGTCTTCGTCGAACACGCGGGAATCGGCCTTGGCCTCGTCCGGCGTAGCGGGGAAGTCGTCGGCAACGCTCCAATCCTCCATCTCCAATCCCCATACCCAGTACGCCGTATCCGGCGAGAAGGTTTTTTCCTCCGTGAAGACATAGGTCTGGGCCGGTACGGCCTTGATGGAGGGAAGAATCACCTCGTTGCCGTTTACGTCGAGATAGGTCATACCAGGAATACCCACATTCATCTGGATGTTTTCCTCGTCGGTCATTTCCACCTTCTGGTCGCAGAAGACCAGGTCCATCTTCGTTTGGTCCTCGTCGATCCGACCGATGTACAGGTTGTACATGTACAGATACCACAAGGGACCGTAAAACTTCGTGTAGCCGTTGGCGTTCTCGATGAAGAAGTACGTCCCGGCGATGGTGTTTTCGTCCACGGGCACGTCGTCGATGTCCTCGCCGTCATCGTCGTCATCGGTTTGGTCGTCGTCGCGATACTCGCTATCCAGAATGTCCTCGCCGTCCATTCCACCCGCAAGAGGCGAAAAGCCCCGCCAGGAGAATTACGGCCCAAGGTGTCATACGATTCGATTTCATCGGGGTTGTCTCCTTGTCCACGTTCGTTGCACGGCCCACGCGGGGCGCGTCATGCTCGCAACCTTTTTAGAATGTGACCTTGGCCTTGAGATAGGCCACACTACGACCCGTGGCCTTTTGACCGAACTTGGACCGCGCCGCGTAGTCGGTGCTGCTGTAAGGTTTGGTCGGCCCGTGGAAGATCAAGGCACCGGCCACCAGCTCCACCGAGGGTATGGCGATCCCACGTCACGCTGGGCGTAAACACGGCGCTGTAGACGCCTTCCTTGGCGGCCTCGTCCACCGCCCAGACATCGGAAAAGGCGGAACATCAGTTCGTTGTCCAGGAACTTCAGGTCGATGTTCCCCACCACGTAGTTGTGCAGCCCGTAGACATCGTTGAATTCGTCCAGGAAGCCACGCAGGTACATGAAGTTGACATACAGCCAGCTTGTAAACGTGTAGTCCAGGCCGGCCATCGCCTTGATGAAAGGCGTGGAGGCACCATGTCATTGACGTACTCCACACCGGGCGCTTCCATCGCGAAGATCAACCGTTCGGGGAAGATCACCGCCATTTCGCCGCGAACGCCCAAGCCACCGAAGTAGTCCATCGAATGGCTGAAGTCGTAGCCCACCATCTGCATCCGTGGGTAAACCAAGTCCGCACGTATTCCACGTCCAAATCGCCGGGGTGGTCGCGGGCTGTTCTCCGCCTTGGCGAAGGCCACCAACGGAAGCGGGAAACTCCAACGACCGACGTAGTACGTCAGGCCCATCGTGGCCATCGGCATACTGAAGGCGGCGCGAAACGCCCCTTGCATATTCTTCCAGGAAAGGCGGGGTCTTTGACCTTCACATCGGTAACCGGGAAGTGAATCGAGCAAGGCTGAATGGCCTCGAACATGTCGGCCAGAAGTTGCGGGTCTTGGTATTCGCGCACTCCGTCCGAGTTCGTCCGCCAACGGCCTTTGACCGGCGGATACGGGGCCGTTTCCAGACAGCCTTTCTCGTTGTATTCGATGGCAAAACCCGCTTCCGCGCTAGCGGGAGCTGAGACGGCTTGAAGATCGGAATCCAAACCGTGGTCAGGGTCATCCACTCGGTGGGATAGAATTCCAGTTGCACCATTTGGTTGGGAACCTTGGCCGCAAATTCCAAGGGATCGCTCAGGTCGCGAGCGTTGACGTAATCCACCTGGTTGAAGGTGTCCGCACTGCCCCAGGTCACTTGTTGCCGACCGATCTTGATTCCCACGTGCTCGGTGAGGATGTTCAGATAGGCTTCGTTCAACTCCACGTTGAAGTCGTCCACCATTTTACGGTCGTCCAGGTCTTCCAAGTTGCGGTATTGCGTGAAGCCGAAATACCGCAGGCGAGCATCCACCACCATCTTCACGCTGTCCGCCGGAAAGGCTTCCAGACGCAGGTTGAAGATGTTCTGGTTCATCTCGAAATTATAGCCGTCTTTGGGCTTGGTCCCGCGTTTGTCTTCCACCTGAAAGCGGACATCGCTTTGCAGATAGCCGGTGAGGGTCAGCTTATCCGTCCATTGGAAAGATCGGCGTTGATCAGCGGGGCATCCGGCGGGGAGCTTCTTCTTCGGTCGGGGCTTCCGGCGGGGGACCGAAGCCCCCATCGGACATCGGGTCTTCAGCCAGCGGGTCGAAAGACGGCGCGGCGGGCTCCGCTTGCGGCGACGACTCCGGTTGGGGTTCGGCAATTGCGGGTTCTTCGGCAGATGGCGCGGTGCCGGGTAACGGACTTTCCGCCATATCGGCTTCCTGAGCCAGGCCGGGGACACGCCCCAACTCATCACCAACAAACCCGTGATCCATGCACAGCGAGCAACAAGACGATCCAAGACCATTCGTTTCCTCATGGAGCAAGAAGGTTGAACACAGCAAGAAGAGCCATGATTTCCGAACGACAGTGTTCGTTTTCGCACACCACAGGCGACCTTTGGTGCAAATTCGCACCCAAAGAGCGACATGGACGGCCCAACGCGGCACTGCGTGCCGGGTTCAAGCAGAAATCGGGCCAAGGTTTTTAGATGGGAAGAAACGGCGAACCGATACGGTAAGCAGGTTGGAATGGAACAACGAAATGGAACCGTCATTTCCGGGATGTTGAAAAAAACGGAACGCGGCACGAATGCCGCGCCGGTGACTCAATCCCGAAATTGATAACCCCCAGCGATACCAGGGCGGCGACAATGGCCGCTCCCCAAACCAGAATCCAGAACCAGGAGAGTGATTCTTGCCGCCCGGCGCTTGGGAGGGTGTTTGGGGTCGATTGGCGGAAAGAACACCGGGGGCCGGACGGGAAAGGATACCGGGAGCAAACGGAAGAAGGCGTGGTATTGGCCGGTGAGGGTGCGCCGTCCGAGGGACGAAAGACTGTGCCCCGGTCGCTTGGCCGGAGGAGCTTTGGGCTTCGCCGGCTTGGGAGTGGGAGCCGCAGCGGCTTGCGGCGCACCAGGGTTGAAAGCGGGCATGTCCGCCAAGGTGACGCCGACCGCCGGGGCTTGGGCCTGCGCTGCTTGGCCGCTTCGGCTTTCATCTTCTGCACGGCCTCGTAAGGGTTTTTCACCGTCGGTTTGGGAACCGCCGCCGCCGGAGTCTGCGGCGCA
>CAXXRT010000020.1:0-13959 GCA_963666945.2 Marinifilaceae bacterium | reverse complement strand
TGCAAGTGCATTAAAATATTCTCCTACTCCAATTGAAGCATCATTAGTCTTTGATGATAAGTCTGCTGTCGGTTCAGGAATAGTGTCCCAACATATTCCCCTTACCATTAGTGGTACTCCTCCGTCGTCAATAATCTCCCTCCGCATAAAGCCTCACGACTCTTATTTCTGAAACCGGTTTGGTACTCAATGTCGGAAGCATTATTGGGTTTGTAGTGAAATATACCTGACTTCCATAATTTGTACCAACACTATTGGTTGCAAACGCTCTGACATAGTATTTAGTCTCAGGCTGCAATCCTGTCATTCTCATTGTAAATATTCCTGTTCCTGGATTATCTTGTTCAATTATTTTTGTTGTTAAATCAACAGTTGGATTACTATATCTACTCCAACATATACCTCTTGAAATAATAGGAGTTCTACCATCATCGGTAATATTACCACCGCCGACCGCTGTTGTTGCAATAATATCAGTAGCAGGGGTGGTGGCTGTAAGCGTTGGCAAAGCATCGGTCAGTATTGTCATTTCTTCACCGTATGCCGTACCTATCTTGTTAACGGCATAAGCCCTTACATAATATATTGTATTGGGAGTTAATCCTGTCATTTTACGAATAAAGTTATCGGTTCCTATTCCATCATAGGTCTTATTTGGATTATCAATAATAACAGGGTTAGTCTCGGTACTCCAGCAAAGACCTTTCTGAATAATATCTTCGCCACCATCATGTATTATTATACCTCCACTAAGACCGGAATAACCGGTAGTATCGGTAACCGCAACAGTATTAAGTCTTGGCGCTGTTGGAAAAATAGTTACCTTAACCTGATTACCATAAGCAGTTCCGGCACTATTCGTCGCATAAGCCCTTATATAATATGTAACACTCAACTTCATTTTGTTGACTAAACTATTATAGTTTCCAATACCGCTACCATCAGAAGTTCTGTTTACTAATACTGTATCAGGATTAAAGTCAGGACTAGTGCCCCAGACAACTCCCCTTTCAGTTACTGCAGCTCCACCGTCATCGGTAATCTCTCCTCCTGTGCTTACTGATGATGGTGTAAGTATTTTAATATAATTAGTACTTAATGTAGGCAATGCAGGAAGAGTTGTGAACTCAACTTCTTCCCCGTAGACAGTCCCCTGACTGTTTATAGCGTAGGCACGAACATAGTATTTTGTTACAGGTTCCAGATCAGTCATATTACTGGTAAAGACATTTCCATTTACTATATCGTAACTAGTCTTGGTATGCAAGCCAATGGTTGGATTAGGTGCAATACTCCAGCAAACCCTCGATTATATATATCTGTTCCTCCATCACTTACAATTGTTCCTCCCCCTGTTGCTGCCCTTCCCGTAGATGATGGATAAACAACATTTGTAGTCAGCAGTGGCTTATCAAGTGTAGTAAAACTAACCTGATTACCGAAAGCAACACCCTCTCCATTGATTGCGTAAGCGCGCATATAATAAGTTGTTCAGGACTAAGGTTTATTGGATTACTTGAAAAGCTTCGAGCACCTGGTATTGATTGCGTTGTTTTATCATCTGAAGCCATGTTTGGAACGAAATCTTTCTGGGTACTCCATATTACCCCGAAATCTGTAACCGGGTCTCCACCATCGTCACTAATATCTCCTCCACTAACAACAGAACTACCGGTTACATCCGAAGGAGATCGGGTAGTAAGAGTAGCAATAGTACAAGGGTCGGTCTTAAAACTCACCATATTTCCGAAAGTAGTACCGGCTATATTACTTGCATAAGCACGAACATAATATGTTGTACTTCCTTTCAGATATTTCATTTCACTGGAGTATCCACCAATACTACCACCCTCAACAGTTTTATTTTCTGTATCAAGAGTTGGTATAAAAGTAGGATCGGTACTCCATACTATACCTCTTGCTGTGATATTATCGCCACCATCATCGGTTACATCTCCACCACTCCAGGCAGATGTAATATTTACTGAATAGGCTGCAGAAGTTGTTACTGTCGGTAAGTCAGGCATTGTAAAACTAACCTCGTTTCCATAGGCCGTTCCAACCTGGCTAACCACATATGCCCTGACATAGTAGACTGTATTTGGAACCAGATTTATAAGTTCACTCTTGAAGTTATCGGGCCAATAACCTGTCTGCTCCGTTTTCTTTAATGAAGAGGAATCCGGAATAAAATTAGCCTCAGTACTCCAGTATATCCCCCTGGTTGTCACCAATGCTCCTCCGTTACTTGAAATATTACCTCCACTTATAGCTGTAGATTCTGAATTAACCACAGGTGAATTGGTTGTAAGTGTTGCCAATATTGGGGGAAGTGTTGTAAATGTCACTTCGTTGCCGTAAGTTATACCAACAGCATTGGCAGCATAGGCCCGAACATAATATGTTGTACTCCGAACAAATTATTCAAACTACAGCTATAATTTCCAAACCTGGTATTACTACCGGTTTTTGAACCCAAAATAGTAGGTTCAGGTGCAATTCCCCAGCATAATCCACTTTGGGTAACGGCCGTTCCACCATTACTTATAATATTTCCGCCGCAAATTGCATCTGTACTTGTTATAGTACTCACATCTGGCAATATAGTTTTTACATCAGGTACATCAAATGTAGTAAAACTAATTTCATTTGGCGCATAAGAAATATTCGCCTCTGTTTCAACATAAGCCCTTACGTAGTATGTTGTTCCTGGTTGTAAACCAGTTAATGTGCTTGTAAAGCTTCCTGAACCAGTTTGTCTTTGTTGTTATTTCTGATTCAGTTTCCGGATTAAAGCCCGATACTTTACTACAACAAAGTCCAACTGTTGTTATTGTATCACCACCGTTAGAGCTCACAGATCCTCCGCAAATAGCAGTTGTCCCTGTTTGACCATTACTTACAAATGTTGTTGAGAGACTAGCAAGTACTGCAGGTGCTGTAGTAAAAAATTCCTGATTTCCATAAGCAATTCCGGCATTATTTATTGCATATGCACGGACATAGTATTTTGTACTACCCATAAGACCTGTAATCTCGTGTATAAAACTTCCAATTCCGAAGTCACTGGTTGTACAAGCCTCGGATATAGTAGGATTTTCTTTTGTACTCCAGCAAATCCCACTTCTGGTTACTATTGCACCACCATCGCTGACAATGTTTCCTCCTCCGCTGGCTGTAACATTTTCTATCTGAGAAACAGGTGATGTAATAACTGTTGGTATTGTAAATGTTGAAAATGATTTTCTGTCCCCATATTGTGTACCCACACTATTTGTAGCAAAAGCCCTGACATAGTAAGTCGTATTGGGAGTCAAACCAGTCATTTCACAACCAAAACTACCGGTACCTCCATTCTCATGAGCTACTGTATTAATACTTATTACATTTTCCGGGTCAAATTCCGGATCTGTGCTCCATACCAGTCCTCTGGATATTATTTCTGCTCCACCTCCTTGTGTAATATTCCCACTACACCATGCAGTTGTGCCACCTATGTTATATGCATTACCGGTAATCAATTCAGGTAACATTGGAGGTGCTGTCTTAAAGCTTACAGACTCACCATAAGATGTACCAACACTATTATGTGCATATGCCCTTACATAGTAGATAGTATTACCCATTAATCCTTCAATCTTATAATTGAATTTACCGGTTCCGGAACCAAGATATTTATAATTATCGTATATGGATGGATTAGGTATAGTACCCCAACAAATACCACGTGTAGCTGACTGACGACCATCATAAACCACCTCACCTCCTGCCTCAGCAGAAATATTGGTTATTGAAATAACCTCTCCTGTTGTTACTGTTGGGAATGCCGCTGTTATCAAACTATCCTGTTTTCCATATGAAGTTCCATGATGGTTAACGGCATAAGCCCTCACATAATACTTGGTATCCGGTTCTAGATCTTCAATATTTGAAGCAAACATACCTGTTCCCGGAGCAGGCATATACTGTACTGTTTTCGTTTCCAATGCAGTTGTTGGATCAGGTGTTTTGCTCCAACACAGTCCACAGGATAAAATATCAGCATCCCCATTGTTTGTAATATCACCTCCGGAACTAAATGAATAACCCATTACATTTGTTGGCTTCAATGTAGATATTTCTGGATATGAGGTTGTAATAAAACTACTTTCACTACTATAACTAGTATCAACTTCATTTATCGCATATCCTTTTACGTAGTACAATGTACCAAACGTAAGACCTGACATTGTTGAATAAAATGTTCCTATATCTGAGGGATTATTAGTAGAAGAGGGTACATAAATATAGTTTAGACCATCTTTACTATAGCATAATCCGGCTTCTGTAACTACTGCCCCTCCATTACTTACTACGGTAACCTCTCCTGTTGCTGATGTATTTGTAATATTATTAATATTCAGGGTTGCTAAACTAAGTACTGGAGGAGTTGCTGTTTTTGAAGTAAATTCCATAAGGTTTCCGTAAGACTTACCATACCTGTTTTCAGCATAGGCACGTACATAATACTTTTGACCACCTATCAAAACCATTAAAATCACTGGGAAATTCTCCTACTCCGGAACCATCGTTTGTTATTATTGCTTCAGAATCATCAATGGGATCTCCTTTACTGCTAAAACATATACCTCTTCTTAGAATGGGAGCTCCTCCATTGGATATAATATTGCCTCCTCCAACAGCTGTCGTACAGGTTATATCTGTTACCTCTAAAGTTATAATATCGGGAACACCATAAATAGTTTTAAATGTCTTCTCATCCCCATAAGCCAATCCTGCACAATTTATAGCATATGCACGAACATAATATGTTGTATTTGCCATTAAATTGACCAAAGTATCGTGGAATTCTCCTAATTCAAAACCTGACACAGAGAACAACTCTGTTTTAGTATCAAGAGAAATATCGGGATTAGGATTAACATCCCAGCATATACCCCGAATAGTTATGGAAGATCCGCTATTGCTTATAATTTTTACTCCACTTATAGTTTTCACATCACTCACATCGCTCACTTCAAGTGTCTCTATAACGGGAATACAACTAATATCTTTCCAGTTTGTACCATCATAAAAGCGTATGGATTTAGATACACTATTTATATAAAATGCGCCTTCAAATAACTCATATGAAGCAGGGTCTTTATCCATTACTGGCAATTTACATGTCTTTATTTCTCCTCCCTGAGTGGCAAAGTTATCGCTTAATGTATAGTTACAATCGGACATATCAGATATCCTCACCCAATCCGTTCCATTAAAAATCATTGTCGATTTTAGATCCGCCGAATAATATATTGATCCTGAAGTCGCAATGCATATAAGAGTATTCTTTACCGGAAGAAAAGGTATCCCTTCTTTAACTGCAAAATAATCTTCAATGGTATTTGTGCTTAAATCGTTATCACATAAGTTCCCCCATCTTGTACCATTAAAAATCAAAGGACACTTATCTACAGTACTATATATAAGCATTCCCGGGCTTGGAGAACCTATTGCCAATGGATCTAATGCAGGTAAATGTGGTATTCCCTTGATCACTCTAAATCCCGATTCCGTATTCTGATAGCCTAAAGATGTAAATAATACAAACTGAAAAGATATAACTACTATTTTAACATAGTATCCTAAATGAAATAAACTATCTTTAATCCTTCTACATTTATTGAAAATAACAGAACTAACACTAATCATAAATAGATACTTAAACATTTAACTATCATTCATGGCTGCTGCGAAATAGGCATTTACTAAGCAACCCCTATCATAACAACCAATAAATAACAGTCAAAAAAACATAAAACAGAACCTAATATCTCATTGATATTTATCTCAACAAAAGAACAATAAAGGGCTTTATTTTTGGTTCGTGTTTATAAGACAGGACGCCATAAATAAGTGTTATCCTATAGGAAGAAACCACAAATGCATTCACAATAAGAAAATCAGCTCAATTTAGTCATTTTTTATACTGGATAAGTATTGCGATGGTGTAACGCCTCTTAATTTTTTATAAATACTATTAAACGATGATTTAGAATTAAAACCGGCATCAAAAGCCAGAGCTAAAATACTAAACCCCCTATTTTGCTTAGCCAGAATCTCAAATTCAATTACCCGGTAATTGTTAACAAAGTCGCGAAAATTCATCTTCTCATATTGATTAATTATTTGAGACAAATGATTAGGAGATAATTCCATCATATTAGAAAGAGCACTTAAGGTGAGCTTGGGATCCAGATAGGGCTTTTGATTATTCATAAAATCAATTAATTTTTTATGGGCCTCAATAGCAATCTCATCCTTCAGCCCTGATTTAGTATAACTAGGAGTAGATGTAGAATCAACAATACAATTTTTCAAAGCTAAATCAGATGCAAAAATATCTCTTTGACGAATACCAAAAAAAACCAATAAAACAAACAAAAAATATTATAAGAGAATAGAATACATAATCTGCATTAAAGCTGAATTTAAATCCCAACAATTCCCTTGATATGATAATCAAGGCAGCGGAAATAAATATTGTTCCTATGCCCCATATACAATATTTAATCCAATTAATATTCAAATTCTCATCATAGGAAAGATTTCTATCAATTAGTCGCTTGTATTGATTAACTACCCGGTATGCCAGTATAGCATAATACAGACCTGATACCATGTAGAGAACCAGCAAAATATCTATAAATAAAGCAAAATCGTTTACCTCTCCCTTATCAACCATTATTTTTCTTTCAGGAGTATAAAAGAAGTAAAAATCAAACATATAAAAATATGCAAGCAATGCAGGAATAAAATGCAGGTAATCAGCTTTTATTAGATGCCTGTCTTTTCTAAGAAAAGCTACTGTATATAAATATAACATTGGGCCGTGAAGCAGTGGGAACGGTACTGTTACTCCTATAAGATGAGGAAATCTCTCCCAGTAACCCAGCATATATATGTGATAGCTTAACAAATGAAGTCCTATAAACAACATCCATAAAGCAAGAATTTTATCAGCCAAACTCTTGTTTTGTTTAAACAATAGAAGGAGTACAATAAAAAAAGAAAAGAATATACCTATATTGAAAATAACACCCATTGATTTTTTTTGAATTACTAATCAAATCTAATAAATACAAATATACTCTATTTGAATTAGAAGCACAAAAAGTGGACTTTATTAAATAGCTCATTAATTTATACCCTATTATAATGTGAAATCATATCACCTCCAATATACCGATGGTTTGGTAAAGTTAATACTTGCTATTTCCAGTCAGTTTAGACTAACTTTTCTTATTATTCGCAAAACACGCATACCACTGAAACCCTCATTCAATATATAATTGATAAGCGTTTCGTAATCTTACCGAATCTTTATTTATTGAACTTTTCAAAAAAATCAACCAATATCTCAGATAGCATTTCAGGTTTTTCAATGGCAGGACAGTGACCGGATTCTGGTATAATGTGCAATTCCTTGCTCTCGGCCGATAAACCGGTAAGTGCTTTATATATTAATTCAGCATGTCCAATCCCAACAACATAATCAAGTTCCCCCTGAATAACCACTGTTGGTATTTTAATCTGAGCTAATTCTTTTTCAATATTGATATTGTTATAATCAGGGTTGTTACGAAAAGCTCTATTCACTATTTCTGCTTTTTCACCAACCTGGGTATATTCATCTTCTGTATATTTCATCAACTTCATTAAGGCTGTATCCTGCAAAACGTCTTTAAAAGAAATAATCTTTGAAGTGTCAACGAAATAAGCATTAAACCCAAGCTTTGGAGGCACCTCGTGTTTCATCCAATTAACATCGGTATGAAAATATTCGAAGTTACTTATTTTAATACGATTCAGTTCACCAACAATAAATTTAAGCTCTCTTTCTTTTGATTCAGAGATATCTTTTTGCAATAATTCATTCGCTCTTTTAATTTCATAATCAATTAAAGAATGGTTTTGATAGTTACTATTAACCTTCCCATCAATACATGCATATGAATTAACTTTCTCCTGATGCGTTAACATATATAAAAAACCATACATTCCCCCCCAGGAACTCCCCATAAGATTTACCTGTTCTTTATTATATCTATTTATCAAGCTGTCAATCACAATATCCAAGTCATGAATATATTGTTTCACATTTAGACGCGAAGTATCGGAACAATACAACGACTTCCCACATCCCCGTTGGTCAAGGTAAGCAACCAGAAATTTATCTTCCAGTCCTTGTCCCATTAGTTTTATATCTATACCGGAATAACCACCGGGACCTCCATGTAGATTGACAATAAGTGGTTTAGCAAGATTACCTCTTACCCTAAGGTAAAGTTCGGATCCCGGAACCTTTATCATTAATTCTTCATCAAATAATTTTTGCTGAGGATTGTTCTCTATACATGAAAAAACAATTACCAAAATACCGATAATACTGATAATCAAAATCAGTATAGACTCTTTTATAAAATTAAATTCTCTTTTTAACATACTCCCTATTCTCATTCATTCAATAAACCTACAGTCCTTTATTTATTTCTAATAAGTAATTTACACAACAATTTTATTGCGACCTATGCCTAAAACTAATGTATTTTTGCTGTCATATTAAATAAAACTTCACTAATAAATTTACCAATAAATTACAGATTAACAAAGTAAACTACACACAATTATTTATAATAAACTATTTTTTTAACAAAAAAACAAGCAAAACTTACCGTATTATTATTTTTTAAAAAAAGAGCCCTACATTAAAAATGCAGGACTCTCTCAGACATCACACTACTAGATAACAAACTATTTCTCCAGTCTTTTTTCTATATATCGTGAATTTATGGCTCTTAATGTACCCATATAATCCATCCTGAATTCAAGTACATCTCCAACTTTATAATTCTTTTCGTTTTTTCCAAGATCTATGACCAACATGTCTGAACTGGCTCCAACAAAATTTATATCTTCGTCTACCGCCTCTATATGCGTTTCATCAACATCCAGTAGCCCCAGGTCTATAATGGCTCTATAAGTCTTTTCGCCAATCTTTTCTTCATCGAATTCAAAAGTATGACCCTCTACATTTGTACCAAATTCTCCATTTTGGAACCACCGGTTTCTCTATCAATTCAATTATTCCTGAATAGAGTTTAAATACATCTGAATGCATCTTTTCATAGGCTGTATTGTTATATACATCGGTTCCAAGAAACAGCGGTTTCTCCAACTCTGAAATGATTAATTCCCTTAGGAAGGATATTTTGAAATATTAAAGGTATTGTTACCGATGAACCTCCTGACACACATGGTATCTGCTTATCAAACTTGGCCTCTACCAACTGCTCATACAAACTTAACTGTATAAGCTTATCGGGACTTGGCAATACTCCGTATAAACACGATAGATTAGCGCCTATACCAACAACCTCAATGTTTTTAAGATTAAAGACTTTGGCATAAAAATCAATAAAATCGTCACGCATTATGCCCCTCTCGCAATTCCCCCAACTCTATCATTATTATGATTTTATGAATTACTTTCTGTCGTTGGGCCTCTTCCGATAAAAGCTGAATGGTATCCATTTCTGTGTTCATACTTATATCGGCATATTTTACAATCTCACTAATAGCATCCTTGGCCGGGGGTTTTATATAAATAGTTTTTATATCGGGTTTTATCGATTTTATAACCTTTAAATTAGAAACACGGGAATCGCATACTTGTTTTACATCGAGTTTTAATAATTCTGAAAGGAATAGTCGGTTACCACAAAGCATCTTGGAAACAACAGCCCATTTAATATCGTTATTATTAAAAAGCTTATTCAGATACTTGAAATTTGATTTTAACTTCTGTGTGTTTAATGTTATAAATGCCATAAACTATTTTATCAATCTCATTTCTACATACTTACTGGTAAACCCTACTTTCTCATAAAGAAATCTTGCTGGATTTTCCGGCTCTACATGCAAGGCTATATTTTCCTTTTGCCAGTTCTATTGCCTTCTGCATAAGTTCCTTACCTATTCCTTTACCTCTAAACTCTTTATGTGTGGCAATATATACAAGAATATTCTCAGGTATATAATCCTGCATTCCTGTCTGGTTAACAACCACTGCACCCACAAGTTTCTCCTTTTCATAAGAAGCAAGAACAAACCCTCCAAACGATACTGTTTCTTTTATCGCGTAATTTATGGCTTTTTCAATATCCCCCCTGGGATCTCCATATTCTTCCAGTTGCTCGAAAAGAAAGTCAATAAGTTCTTTTTTCTCAAGACTATCCGGCTTATCAAACGAATTATAAATTTTAATTTTACTCATATTTTATTTTTTCTAAATACTTAATAATTATTTTATGACAATATATCTTAATTAGAGGAGACTGTCTGAAAATCCTCTATAATTACTTTATTTTCAATACCTTTAACAACAGAACGCTTATAATCTCTTTTATAATATTCTCCGAGTGATTTATACAAACTATAACACATGATGATTATAATTATTGCAAAAGGTAATCCCGATAATATTGTAACAGCCTGTAATGCTGATAATCCTCCACCTACTAACAATACTATAGCAATTAAACCTTCCATTGATGCCCAGAATATCTTTTGTCCCTTTAGGGGAATCGTGTCTTCCTCCTGATGTAAGGGTGTCCACAACAAAAGAACCCGAATCTGAAGAAGTCACAAAAAAACTGGCAACCAATAAAACCGTAACTACAGAGGCAAAGGTCGTTAAGGGATACTGCTCTAAAAGATAATATACAGCTGTGGCTACATTGGTATTTACTGCTTCGGTAATAGAATGGTTACCTATTAGTTCCTGGTAAATAGCACTTCCCTCCAAATACAGAGAACCAAAGAAACGTTAATACAGTGGGGACTAACATTACTCCCAACATGAATTCCTGTATCGTTCTTCCCTTAGAAATACGTGCAATAAAAATACCAACAAATGGAGACCAGGATATCCACCATGCCCAATAGAATATTGTCCATGAATTCTGCCAATTCTTTACTGCGTGAACTCCTTTGTATGAATTCGCCCAGAAACTCAATTCAAAAAATTGTTGATATAATAACCAATATTCTGAACAAAGGATTTAAAATGAATAGTGTAGGTCCAACAATTAATAAAAACAACATCAAAAATACAGCTAACCTCATATTCCATTCACTTAATGCCCTTATCCCTTTATCCAGTCCTAACACCAGAGATAAGGTGGCGAAAATTGTTATTAATACAATCAACCCTATTTGCACTATCGAACTGGAAGGTATATCAAACAAATACTCTAAACCTGCATTCACCTGCTGAACACCAAAACCTAACGATGTAGCAAGACCAAAAAGTGTGGCTATTACTGATACTATATCTATAATATCGCCTATGGGGCCGTAAATCTTATCTCCCAATAAAGGTAAAAAACAGAACGAATGGTCAGGGGCAATTTCTTGTTAAAAGTGAAAAAAGCCAAAGCAACACCTACAATAGCATAAAGGGCCCATGCATGTATCCCCCAATGTAAAAAGGATATTCCCATTGCTGATTTAGCGGCTTCTATGGCATTTCCGGGATCACTTATTAATGGATTGCCATTAAAGTGGTTGATGGGTTCTGAAACACCCCAGAATAACAGTCCTATTCCCATTCCTGCACTAAACAACATTGCAAACCAGCCTATCACTGGAAAACTCAGGCTTTGCATCTTTACCTCCAATTCTAATATTTTATACTTTCCAAAACCTAAAAATATAGCAAAGAATAAAATGCAATTAACTAATAAAACAAAAAACCACCCTACATTATCAGCAACATAATTTTGTGTTTTAGAAAACCATTGCTCCATGGGTTTTCCGACAATTAACGTAGTAAATACCAATGCTGCAATAACTAATATCGATGAAACAAAACGGGCCCGTTAGCCTTTATCCCAAAAAATGTTTTTCTATCACTTCTAATCTTCTTAACACCCATAACAATCTTTACTTTTTTCTTAAAATTTTATATTGAAATAATATCTTATATTTATTTAAACCTTATCCCATTCTGTTTCTCTTTTATGCATTAGTCTGAACATTATTCTTCTCTCTTATGTAATTCACATAATACAAAACCTACATAAGCACCCGGATTTATTAATGATTGATATTAAAAGCATTCTTTCCAAATTGAGATATTCTATATCAAAAAACACCATATACAGTAATCTCATTCATGCGATGGACATACGCAAGAAGCTGAATAGCATAAAACATAGCCCTAACTATTTTCTTGTTAGAAGCATAAAATAATAATGATTAATTTAAACGATAATACGTTTTTATTGCACAAGACAATTAGACTATTTCTAAAGAAAATATAGAATAATTATATGCAAGTAGGAGGTATAAATTTATCGGACTGGTTTCTGAAAACCAAAAACAAGAAGCAATAAACCCTTATATTTCTTTTTATATGTATTTTGCTCGTTTTCATTCGGCACAAAGATACAAAAACAACACCACTTTCCAAATATAATTGAAAATTAATTATTTACAAACTGCAACAAAGTAATTAACTTAACAATAATATTTTAAATATTTAACATTCCACATCAAACCTGATAACCAATGTCATCTATTTAATATACAATCAATAAGAGCTATATGTAAACAAAAAAAAGCCTTCTATTACTGCCGCTTTTTTATGTTTACTTCCTGCATACCTTTAGTACTATAACTCTATTAAAACTGACTATCTAATTACTTTCACATTTACCGCTGTTGGTCCTTTGGGGCCCATCTCAACCTCGTAATTAACTAGATTTCCCTGACTTACTTCTTCTGTAAGATTATTTACGTGTAGAAAAACACTTTCTCCGGTTTCTGCGTCCTTTATAAAACCATAACCTTTAGCATCGTTGAAGAAAACTATACTTCCCTTTCTTATAGGATCTTCTTCCTCTTCTATGTGCTTAGGTACAGCTATTTCTATGTCTTCTAACTTGGTTTCCTGCTTTTTGGTCGGATCTGGAGGAGTCGATGTTATCATTCCATTCTCATCAACATATGCAATCATATCTTCTAAACTACCAGTTTTCTCTTTTTCTTTTCTGGCCTGCTTTTTCAGTTCTTTGTCTTTTCTTTTTTTCTCTTTTTTATTTCTTACTGCTTTTTTGTTAAATGTTTCTTGCGATCTACCCATGAATATCTATGTTTAATTTATATAAATTCAACTGTTACAATACTTAACAGCCATTAATTAACGAATATGTTATCCTTCAAAAATAGGATTTACTAGAGAGAGCAGAGATAAACTAATTTTTAAGAAGTGAATTAGAATAAATAAATGCAATTTCTTAACCTAAATCGAAACAAAGGTATTTATTTATTTTCACATTCCAATAAAAATAAGTATATATAGCCTATCTTATCTGTTTACAACCCTAATATACTACATATTACAAACATATCAAATTCTATGCATTAAAGAAATCACAAACCTTATCTAATACTAAATTGTGACTGGCATCAACAAGATGCTGGTCAACCCGTTTTACAGGAAAAGGATTCTCATGGGTATAATTATAATTAAAATCCAGTTCTTCCACTTTTATATCAATATCCCTATATGCTCCTTTTAGGGTATTAATAATTTCCAAAGATGGAATGACTGTGTCCTTTTTTAAGGAAATAGCATAAATATTCTTCTCTTCTTTTCTCAATAATTCCTCTCTGAATTCCCTCATCTTCATGTAATCGAGCATAGAACGAAAAACCCTGCCTTCTAAATGATCCTCACCCATATAATGGCGCAAAAGTGCATCCTTCTTAAGGAAATTCTCAAAGTGCTCTACCAGATAAGAGTAAAGAGCAACATTTGTCTCACTATCCAATATCATCCTGGATACAGGTGATAGACGATTAAATACAGCACCACTACAAAACAGACACACCTTGGACTCTTTGAAATAG
>CAXXRT010000019.1:7500-90533 GCA_963666945.2 Marinifilaceae bacterium | reverse complement strand
CCTCAAGGCCATTCATTGTAAAAACCCCTAGAGGCAATATTAAGGTGCTGGGAACCTCATTCAATGTATTTGCTTATAAAAATGTTGAGGTTTCGCATACAACACTTGTTGAAGGAAAGATTGAATTCTCTGATGGAGTAAATAAAAAAATACTAGCACCTGGCGAGCAGGCTATTTCTTCAAAAGCAGATGGTGATTTTCAGGTAAAAAAGGTTAACACTTTCCTTTACACTGCATGGAAAGATGGATTATTCGTTTTTGAAGAGGAGAATCTGGAATCTATAACAAATAAATTATCACTCTGGTATGGAGTGGATTTCTTTTATTATAACAAAGAAGCTAAAAACTATAAGCTTTCGGGACACATGAGAAGATATGAGGAATTCAACGACATACTTAAGCTAATAGAAAACATTACAGATGTAAGATTTAAAATTAAAGGGAAAACAATTACGGTATATAAAACAGAAAAATAAATTGACCTGAGAAAGTGCGAGTTTCTCAGGCCAATTAAAAATCCGGAATACACTGTGGAGGCGTATTCTTAAGTAAAATTCTAAACTACAAATTTATGAAAAAAAAGTCTTATTTACGTCTTTTCCCCAAAGAACGGGAAAAGAAAACTAAAACTATTTTGATTATGAGAATGTTTTTGCTATTCATACTTGCTTTTAACTTTGCTGTTAGTGCAGGTGTATATTCTCAGAATTCAAGGTTTAACCTGAATATGAAGAATGCCAGCATGAAGGAAATAATACAGGAAATTCAAAAACAGTCCGACCTGGGATTCTTGTATAATATTGAGGAGATAAAAACTATTCCATCCAGAGACATAAGCATAAAGGAAGCCACGGTTGACCAGGTATTAAAGCTTGCATTAAATGGTACTCCTTACATGTACACCATTCAAAAAAATGTTATTCTTATAAAAAAGACAAGTAAGGAAAATTCTTCTCAGCAGGAAAAAGAAAGAACAATAACAGGTATAGTTACTGACAATAGTGGAGCAGTTCTTCCTGGAGTAACTGTTATTGTAAAAGGAACAAACACTGGAGTATCAACAGATATAGATGGTAAATTCACTATTAAAGTACCTGCTGATAAAGACCTTCTTATTTTCTCTTTTGTTGGAATGGAAACTAAAGAAGTTAAAATTACTGATAAAAAGAAAATAACAGTAAAATTACAGAACAAGGCCGAGCAAATGGATGAAGTAGTAGTTACCGGTTATCAGCATATAGAAAAACGCAAACTATCTTCTTCTGTTATTACTGTTAAAGGCGATGCTATTAGAGAAGGGGGTGCTATTTCCGTTGACAATATGCTACAGGGTAAAATTGCCGGTCTTTCTGTATTAAACCCAACATCTACAGTTGGTGCAGCTCCAAAGATCAGAATCCGCGGTACTTCCTCAATATCTGGAAACAGGGAACCCGTATGGGTTGTTGATGGAGTTATTCTGGAAGATCCAGTACCAATCTCGGCAACAGAACTAAACTCTTTGGACAACGTTAATTTGATCGGAAATGCAATATCATCTCTTAACCCTGAAGATATTGACAGAATAGATATATTAAAAGATGCATCGGCCACTGCTATATATGGAGTGAAAGCTGCAAATGGTGTTATAGTTATTACTACTAAAAAAGGTGAGAAAGGTTCAACCAAGATTAGATACTCAACAAGTTTTAATATAACAGAACGTCCTCAATACAGTGATCTTCAAAGAATGAACTCTAAAGAACGTATTGAAGTTTCCAAAGAAATTGAAGAAAGAGGTCTGTCTTATAATTTTGAACCTGCAAAGGTTGCATATGAAGGGGCTTTATATGATTTATATTCAAGAAATATTTCTTATACAGAATTTCTTCAAAAAGTAAAAACTCTGGAAGAACAAAATACTGATTGGTTCGATATTCTTTACAGGACAGCAATATCACAGAAACACAGCCTTACATTCTCTGGGGGAACTGATAAAATAAATTATTATTTTTCCGGAGGTTTTAATGATAATAAAGGAAACTTCAGACAAAATAATAACAAACAATATAGTTCTTTAATGAAGCTTGGCATGCAACTAACTAGAAAATTAAAGGTTAATTTGAATTTGCGAGCATCACTTAACAATACAGAATACCAGCATTCAAATGTAGACCCATACCAATATGCCTACAATACATCAAGAGCTATTCCTTGTTATAATGAAGATGGCAGTCTGTCTTTCTACAACGAAGAGTTAGGCTATAAAGAAGCGTTAAAATATAATATTATAAATGAATTAACTAATTCAGAAAGAACCATTGAGAACCAATCTATAAGCCTGAACACTAACGTACATTACAGTATTAATTCTGATTTAAATTTTGACGGCTTAGTGAGTGTATTAAGAAACAACACATACGAGAAGGAATGGTACAATGACAAGACCTTCATAGCTGCTAAAAAAAGGAATTTAAACTATGGAACTCCATTCCCTTCTGAAGAAGAGACAGCCTTCTACGACGATAAGTGTCAGGTTCCATACGGAGGTATGCTAAAAAACAGTGATACCAAACACACTTCATATACTTTACGTGCATCGCTTAGCTATAAAAAAAGAATCTCTAATGTTCATGAACTGAGTTCATCTATCGGAACAGAAGCAAGGTCATCCAAATATGAAGGTATATCGACAAGAGAATACGGGTATCTACCTGAACGTGGTGATAAGTTTGTCTACATAAATCCAGAGAAATTTCCAAAATACAGAACATTAATGGAAATGTACCCAAATATTGTTACAGACAGGCTTACTAATGTTTTATCTTTTTATGGAACCTTTACTTATGCTTTCGACAACAGATTTATAACTAACTTTAATATCAGAGCAGATGGTTCTAATAAATTTGGGCAAGATAAAAATAATCGTTTCCTACCAGTATGGTCTGTATCTACAAGATGGAACATTCACAACGAAAGCATATTTAAAAACTCTCTTTGGCTAAACCAATTAGCATTAAGAGCTTCTTACGGTATTCAAGGAAATGTATCCAATGACCAGAACCCAAATCTTATCGTTCAGCTAGGTTCAACAGACCCTACATCTAATCACTTTATCTCTACACTAAGTAAACTGCCAAAACCCATTCCTTAGATGGGAAAAAACTACTGCTTACAATTTGGCACTTGACTTTTCATTTCTTGATGGAAGAATAAGGGGTAATGCAGACTTTTACAAAAAGATAGGTAAAGACATGATAATTAGCAAAAAGGTTTCAATAACAACCGGAAGCAATACCATGCAACTCAATGCCGGAAACATTGAAAACAAAGGTATAGACGCAAATATCAGTTTCACTCCTATCAGAACTAAGAATGTTACATGGGACATTTCAATAAACGGAGGAAAAAACATAAACAAAGTAACAAAATCAGGCTTAACAACAGATTTTGATTATATTGATTATCTGCAAGGGACAGCAGTTATTCCCGGACATGCCATCAACACATTCTATTCTTATAAATTCGATGGACTTGATGAAAACGGATATCCTAAATTTAAAGACATAGAAGAAGAAGAAGGAATAAGCAAAGAAGAAATGTATGCAAAAGTTTTTAAAGCCTCTGGACAAAGAGTTCCTGATATAACAGGAGGATTTTCATCGTCATTAAGATATAAAAAATGGTCGTTGAACTGTCTTTTCTCTTACAGTCTTGGAAATAATATAAGATTAAATGACCTTTACAAAAGTACAGGACAAAAACTACCACAACCTCAACAGAATATGGACGATATCTTTGTCAACAGATGGAGAAAGCCCAATGATGAGAAAACAACAAACATACCAGTTCTATCAAATTCCTCACTTAATTTTAGCCAAGGTCTCTCAAGTAGCAGAAAAATTAAAATTGCAAACAATATTTGGGATATGTACAATAAATCTGACTTAAGGGTTGCATCGGGAGACTTCCTTAGGTTAAGAAATGTAAGTTTAAGATATTCATTAAGTAAAAATATATGTAATCAATTACATATTGCATCAGCTAACTTAAGACTAGAGGCTAGCAACCTTTTAACAATTAAAGACAAGAAATTACGTGGTCAGGACCCGGAACAGGTTTCATTCACCTTTAGTACCGGAACAACACCAGTGACTTCAACTTTTACTTTAGGTTTTGATGTAACATTCTAAAAAACAAACTTTATGAAAAAGAATATAATATTATACTTTCTATTATTGATACTCACTCTATCTTCATGTGGGGACTTCCTTGAAGAAAAAAGTCATGATAAGATCATCCCAAAAAGCGTTGAGAATTTCGATGAATTCCTTTACGGGGAAGCCTATCTAAGGGGAAACACTGCCTTATGTACTTACCTTGACATAATGACCGATGATGTAAAAAGTTATGCAAAATCATCAGGTTTTGGTGCTGATACCAGGACAAATGGCTTTGGCTATTACACATGGCAAAATAATCCTGAGATAAGTATAAAAGGTGGATTGAACAACGATAACGCTTGGGGATTTTTCTACCACTCCATAATGATCTGTAACGTAGTTCTTAATGATATAGAAAATGCTACAGGGAGCAGAACTGACAAAGACGATTTAAAAGCTGAAGCTCATTTTTTAAGAGCTTTCGATTATTTTATGCTTGTTAATCTGTACGGTGAACCATTTAATAAGAATACTGCTGAGACAGATCTTGGTGTACCTATTAGTAATGTAATAGGTATGGAGGACATAAGATTTAAAAGAGAATCTGTAGCCAGGGTATATAAACAAATTAATGATGATTTAGAGGCATCAATAGAGTTATTTATTTCCTCAGGGAAAATAAAGGATATTTTCAAGGCAAATCTTAATGCAGCTTACTTATTAGCATCCAGAGTTGCTCTTTACACAGAAAACTGGGACAATGTTATAGATTATTCTAATAAGGTAATCAAAAATAGCCCTGCATTATTTGATTTGAAAAAGATGAATAAAGGGGATGTGTTTATAAGTACTAAGAACCCTGAAATCTTATTTACATACGCAAATTACTATATTTCATACTATGCAGGGGGAGCGAAAGCATTTTTTCCACAATCCGATGAACTATATGCTTTATTTAAAACAGGAGATTTAAGAAGAGAAGCTTTTATGCCTAAACCCCCAATCTTTTTTATGAAAAGAACTCCTGGGAAAAATGGAGACCCTAAAGATACAGGAGTTTTCGGTTTTGCACTAAGAACCGCAGAAGCGTATCTGAACAGGGCTGAAGCTTATGCTCAAAAGAAGTTAATTACCGAAGCAATTGACGATATTAATAGACTAAGAAATTATCGATTCAGTACAACAACAGAGTTATCTGCAACAACACAGGAAGAAGCCATTGAAATAGTGAGAAATGAGAGAAGAATAGAACTTTGCTTTGAGCACCACAGATGGTTTGATCTAAGAAGATATGGGTGCCCAAGCATAGAACATATTTACGTTAAAAATCCTGTAGGTAATATAACTGAAAAATATGTTCTGGAGGAGAAAGATCCGGCATATACACTGCCTCTTCCATATAAAGTTTCAGACTATAACTCGGATATGAAAAATATAGATAGACCTGAAAGAACACCAATAACAAACGAATAAACCTGATTAATTATGAATATTAAATATTTCTCAATAGTTATCATCCTTGTTTTACTCATCACCGGGTGCTACAAACATGATGAAATAAGCTCTGAACTAGGAGAACCAGTACTAGAGCCTAAGGACAATCCTAATGACCCGGTAGATCACTTTATTTACGATTTCTACAAAAATTATGGTGTTTTCATCCAATACGATTATGACACAGTTGACTACCAGTGGGATATGAGATCCAGAAATTTAAACACCTATCCTTTACAAAAAGATAAAGAGATTATTAAGGATGGTTTAGAATACTTGGATAAAATATTTTTTAGTCAATATTCAGATGAATTTAAAAAGAATCACTTCCCCGTTAAAATATTGCTTGCCGATTCTATTAATATAGTATGGAGTGGAGAGAATATACTTGACCGTATTTCTAATTACGGACTTTCAAATATTGCGGTTGGAAGAATAAGAGAAGGAATTGCAGAATTGGATTCTGATAGCTTAAATATCTTAAAAGGTAGTATTAATGCCGATTTTTGGGCAGGATATTTGTTTTCACACGACAAATATAATTTACCATATACATTCTTTAAGATCAGTGAGGATTATTACGGACAAAATCTTTATAATCTTGAAGAAAACGAGGATGTTGCCGGTCCTGACATAGACATGAAAAGCTACGGTTTCTGGGCAAATTATAATAGTCCCGAGAAAGATCCTGAAAACTCCTGGTTTGCCCCGGACACACAAATAGATATATGGCAATTCATCAATATGATTACATCTCATACAAAAGATGAGATGGATCAATTAATGAGTGGATA
Source organism: Marinifilaceae bacterium (assembly GCA_963666945.2). Lineage (GTDB taxonomy): Bacteria > Bacteroidota > Bacteroidia > Bacteroidales > Marinifilaceae. The sequence continues at coordinate 84,103 of CAXXRT010000019.1, read as the reverse complement.
TAACAAGATGAAAGATAAGTACAATTATATTATTGACTACACAAAAGAACACTTTGGTGTAGATCTTCAAGAGATAGGAAACAATAACAAATTGTAATTTTTATAATATGGAGGGGTGCACCCCTCCATATTATAAAAATATTGAGCCCAATAACCAATAGAAAATAAAATATGTATTGAGTTGTTTTATCCAGCAGATAAGACAGCCTGGGATACAAATGTTTTATATAAACCAAATACAATTAATTAAATTTTTAAAAGATGAGATGGATAGTATGTTTAATTAGTGCCGTTATTTGTTTATCAAGCATAAACAACAGTCAGGCACAGTTATTAAAAGCTTTAAAAAGCAAAATTAATGACAATAAGAAAGAATCTTCTGATGATGATAATAAAAAAGAAGATAAAGAAGTTTATAAAGATCTTCTTAAAGATTTCACAACAAAAAACGGAGTCTTTAAGGTACATACAAAAGAAAACAAGTTATACTTTGAAATTCCTAATAATCTTTTAGGAAGAGATTTTCTTTTAGCATCGAGGGTTTCAGCAACTTCAAACAACAAGGAAATTGTAGCAGGACAAATGCCTAGGCAGCCACTTGTAATAAGGTTTTCCAAAGATGATGACAAAGTTTATATGCATCTTGTAAACACTGACAATGTCTGCGATGAAAACTCAGATATATATAAGTCTTTGGAGAGAAACTACCTTAATCCGATAATGGCCTCCTTCGGTATAAAAGCAATTTCACCCAACTCCACATCAACAGTTATAGATGTTTCAAAATTCTTTTGTTCTGATGAAAAGGAACTTAATCCTTTCAGGAAAAAAAGTCTCCTAGATAACTTATATGGAAATACTCCTATGTCAGGAACATTTGATGCCACTAACTCAAAAATACTAAACAGCAAATCTTTTCCTTATAACTTAAATGTAAGAAGTAGGTTAGCATATACCGTTCAGAAAGAACCTTTTGTTGCAGAAATGACACGTTCAATTATTCTTCTTCCAGAAGAACCAATGAAACCAAGGATTTCTGATCCAAGACTTGGATTCTTTACTGAAGGGAAGAGAGTATTTGATGAAAATAAAGATCAGGTTGAAATAATAAGATACATTAACCGTTGGAGACTAGAGCCTAAAGAAGAAGATTTAGTAAAATACAAAAGAGGTGAATTAGTTGAGCCTAAAAAACCAATAGTTTATTATGTAGATACTGCAATCCCTGAGAAATTCAGAAAATATATTATGCAGGGTATAGAAGACTGGCAACCTGCTTTTGAGGCGATCGGTTTCAAAAATGCAATAATTGCAAAAGAATACCCTAAAAATGACCCTAACTTTGATCCTGATGACATCCGTTATTCTTGCTACCGTTACGTAACAACATCCGTTGCTAACTCAATGGGCCCATCATGGGTTGATCCTCGGTCAGGAGAGATAATACAAGGTGATGTATTATTCTATTCAAATGTAGTAAAACTTCTACACAACTGGAGATTCGTCCAGACAGCCAACCTTGATCCAAGAGTAAGAGGTGAAGTCTTCCCAGATGATCTTATGGGTAAATCATTGCGTTATGTTGCTGCTCACGAGATTGGTCACACTTTAGGTATATTACACAACATGGGAGCTTCTCACTCAATTCCTGTTGATTCTTTACGTTCAGCTAAATTTACGAATAAATACGGAACTACAACTTCCATAATGGACTATGCACGTTACAACTATGTAGCTCAACCAGAAGACAAAGGAGTAAGATTGACTCCTCCAGACTTAGGAGTATACGATTATCATATTATAAAATGGGGTTATACACCTATCTTTGACGCAGAAACGCCAGAGGATGAGTATGAAACCCTAAATAAATGGATATTGGAAAAGGCTGATGACCCTATGTATCATTATGGTCCTCAGGAGTTCATTTTCGATATAATGGATCCTGCTTCACAATCTGAAGATTTAGGTGACAATTCTGTTAAAGCAGGTGAATATGGTATAAAAAACCTAAAGTACACTGTAAAACATCTTAAAGAATGGACAACTACACCTAACAAAGATTATTCAAGAATGGAGGAGTTGTATGGTGAAATATTCAGACAGTTCAACAGATATATAGGTCATGCTTATAAATACCTAGGTGGTTATTACCTTTACCAACCAGTTTCAGGGGGGAAAACCGTAAAGCGGGGTACCCTGGTAAGTAAGGAAGAACAAAGATATGCCCTTGATTTTATATTTGACAATCTAAGAGACATGCCTAACTGGTTGTTAAATAAAGACATTCTTGATTGTTTTAAACCTGATGATTTGAAATTTGGGGAATACACAAAAATAATAACAACTAAACTTCTTAGTACAAATATAACTGTACATCTTACATGGGATGAGAAAATAAATCCCAATAATGAATATTCTGTGCTTGAATATATGGACGATGTATACGACAGAGTATTCAAAATAGCTAAGAAAGGTGAAAACCTAAATTACTACGAAAGGACAATACAGTATGCCTATATCAAACAACTACTTTCAGATGCAGGATATTATAAATCTGGAAGCAGCAACAAAAAAGCTTTTTCATTTGTAGAAGAAAATGTTATTTATCCATGGGAAAAAATGAACATCGATATTGAATCATTAATTCAGCCTGGTAAAGAAGCAGATGTTAAAGCAAACATGAATCCTATTTACCTTCATGAGCTTACAAAAGCAATGAAATTAATTAAAAAACGTATGAATAAAGGTGATATGGAAACTCAAATCCACTATAAAAACCTTTATAACCAATTGGAAAAATATCTCTAATATAAGTTGTTGTTTATTTAGAAGCCCATACAGAGTTCTGTATGGGCTAATTTATTTTCCTCTGTTAAAAATAAAAGGAAACTGCACTTATTTATTAGTATTCTAATTACAATACCCTTTTAACAAACTTACTATTAGTTCTGTTAGTTTGTCTTTTTCACAAGTACAATTATTCACAATAAGGGAGAAAGCAAATGTCTTACTCTTGTTTCTAAAATAACCGCAATAAGATCTGACTCCTTTCATTGAACCTGTTTTTGCCCTTAGATTATTCTCAAGACATGTTCCCTTTCCAAAGTACTTTAAAGTTCCACTATTACGGCTAAGGGCAGTGACTCAATAAAACAATCTCTATTCTCACTTTTACTGTGCATATATACCAAAAGATCTGTCATAAAATAGGGAGTTACCATATTAAATGCTGAAAGTCCGCATAGATCTGTTAATTCTATTCCCTCAACACTCAATCCCTTCGCCCTCCAATATTCATAAAAGAAAGTAGTTGGATTACAATCAAATCCAAGGTTTTCTCCTGCCTCAAGCATTAATCTTTTTCCAATACTTTCAGAATAAAGATTTATACTCTTTTGATTTGTATAATAAACCATTTCCTTTAATTCAGGGGAGATGATTTCGAACAATTCAGTATTTGGAACATTGGATTTAAATAAAAGGTTCGGCTCACATTTTATTCCCTCTTCATTCAGTCTCTTGGCAAGCTGGTTAATAAAAACCAAAGCAGGATTTGAAATAGAACCTCTAATTTTAAAGGAATCTCTATTCTCAGGAATATTACCTCTTATTAACCTCTTTTCCGAATAAGGAGAACCAAATATCCATGCATTGTCCCTGTTTTCTTTTGAGGCTGATACCTTATTTTCAAATTTAATATCTTTAAGAAAAGGACTTACTGATTTTATCTTTGTATCAGAACCTGCATTTTGTGAAGAAAACTCAATATCATAAGTATTATCATAGATATTTATACTATAAGATGGAGAACCATAGTAATTACCAATATCTTCCCAAATCCATGTTCTCGGAATATCTTCGTTTATACCATATTTATCAACAATAAAGTCACCTGAAATATTTTTTATTCCATTTTGCTTTATATTGGAAACAATGAATTTTATAACATCTTCATCTGGAAAATATTGGGAATTCCAGGTAGGATCACCACTGGCTTTTATAACTAAATCTCCCTTTAAAATATCACCAGTTAATACACCAGTATAACCGATTTTTGTTCTATACTTATAATTACTTTTTAAGTAATCAAGTGCCGTTGCAGTAGTTACAAGTTTAAGAACAGATGCAGGTCTTAACGATTTTATTGAGTTATATTCCTCTATCAATTTTCCTGTTTCAGCATCTTTTATACAAAAACCAATACTTGCATTAGGTAAAGAATCCTGAAATGCCATTAAAGCAGTGCTATTATTAACATTGTAGGTACAAGAACTCAAATACAACAGCCCCAATAATATAATGAATCTATATAGCATATTCATTACCTATTCATCTCCTTCCATATTTGCTAATATATCATTTACCTCTTTTTCTGTTTTATAAAGTTTATCCTTACAAAACTTCAATAAAACAGAAACACGTTTTACCATTCCTGATAATTCATCAACATCAAGTTCTTCATTTTCTATTTTATCAACTATTTCTTCTATCTCGGTTATTGCCTGTTTATACGTTAACTTCTCTTCCATAATATTTGAGGGTTTTAATTTTTATCTTTTTGAAAAATTATCTTATTTATAGTACTACTTACTTCTCCATCGGAAAATCTTGTCAACAAGGTCTGATTGTAAGAAATATCTTTTACACTTTTTATAAGCTTTCCTTCTGCATAAGAAAGTGTATATCCTTTTTTTAATATATTAACAGGATCTGCCAACTTTACCATACTATAATATTTCTGAATTTTATTTGAATCTTTCTCCACTTTATTATTTATATTCTTAGCAAGAACATCTGGAATCTCATTCAGGTTCGCTTTAGAATTATTAAAACTTAAGGAGATACTTTTACTAAGCCTTTTCACCGTTTGTTTCAAGTCCGAGCATTGTTGTCTTGTGTAAATAACAGATGAAGCATTTATCTTTCCTGCCAGCATTTCCAACTTATGACTATCAGGCTTAAGTATGGATTTTACTACCGGGGAAAAACCTGCAAACAAATGCTTTATTGTCGCTTTATTGTTACTGATAAGTTTCTCAACAGAATAAAAGAAATCGTTCTCAAAGTCTGAAATAAATTCTGCAAACTCATTTGTTTTTGAAATAATGAATTCAGCTGCAGCTGTAGGTGTTTTTACCCTTGTGTTTGATACATGATCGACTATTGTTACATCTCTTTCGTGACCAATACCAGAAATAACAGGAATAGGAAATTGAGCTATATTGGCGGCCAAATCGTATGTGTCAAAACAATTAAGATCGGCAGCAGCTCCACCTCCCCTTATAATAACAACGATATCAAATATGTCTTCATATTCATATATTCTCAATAGAGCATCAATAATAGATGATTCTGCCCTTTCCCCCTGCATGATAGCAGAAAAAAGCTTATAGGAAAACTTAAATCCAAAAGAATTATTTTCCAGCTGAGAAATAAAATCACCATATCCTGCGGCTGTAGAAGAAGATATGATGGCAATATTTTTAGGGTGAACAGGAAACTCTAGTTCTTTGTTCATATCAATTATACCTTCAGCTTTAAGCCTGTTTATAATTTCCCTTCTTCTGCGCTCTATATCCCCTAGTGTATATGATGGATCTATATCTTTTATATTAAGACTATAGCCATACAATTCATGAAAAACAACTTCAACAGTGAGTAATACTTTTAATCCTACAGAAAGTTTTCTTCCTGTTGTAGTCTCAAAAAAGGGTTTTAGCATACGGTATGTATAGGACCAGATAGTAGCACGTGCCTGAGCCTTTATTCTATCGTCATCCTCCGATTTTTCCACAAGCATAATATAGCAATGCCCGTTTCTGTTTTCGTTTAACTCACTAATCTCTGCAACAACTTTTATAGGATGCGTAAAGGATTTATTAATAACTTCCTTCACCCTCCTATTTAATTCATATAAACCAATTTCCTGTTGCATTATATAGGTTTTAATAATTTTATTTCTTCATAATAATTCCTCCCCCCACAACATTATCCCCATCGTAAAATACAGCTGACTGGCCAGGTGTAACGGCCGAAACATCGCTATATAATTCAAGTTTAATGTATTCTCCTTCTTTATATATAACCCCCGGAGTTCCATCGTTTCTATAACGTATTTTTGCAGTGACTTCAAGACCATCTCTCACATCTTCAAACATCATTATATTATAATCCTTAATCCACACTATTCTACTATTAAGATCCTTCTTATCACCTACTACTATAGTATTGGATTCTGGTATTATTTCAACAACATAAGCAGGTTTTCCCAAAGCTATTCCCAAACCTTTTCTTTGACCTATAGTATAAAAAGGAAAGCCTTTATGCTTGCCCACCTTTGTTCCATCCTTCAAAATAAAATCACCCTCCCCTGGATTAGTATCAATATCTTTTATTTTTTCCCTAAGAAAATTACGATATTCATTATCCTCGATAAAACATATTTCCATGCTATCCTTTTTCCCTGCAACTCTGGAGAAACCTTTCGATTCGGCATATTCTCTTATATATTCCTTAGTATGTTCACCCAAGGGGAACACAGCTTTCCTTAATACATCCTGACTTAAACCCCATAGGAAATAAGATTGATCTTTAGTTTTGTCTTTCCCCTTGGTAATAAAGTAACGGCCATTTTTCTCCGATATTTTGGCATAATGTCCTGTTGCGATCTTATTGCATCCAAGCTCTTCTGCCAATTTAATAAGATAATCCCATTTTATTTCAACATTGCATAAAACACATGGATTTGGCGTTCTTCCTGCCATATACTCCCCTACAAAATTACTAATAACACTATCTTTGAATTTATCTCTGACATCAACAACATAATGTTCAAAACCAAGCTTGTCGGCCAAACTCTTCGCATCCTTAATATATTGGGGCGTTTCTACTGAGTTCTTAAATGGCTCAGCATCCCACATTCTCATTGTAACTCCAATAATCTCATACCCCTCTTCCATCAACATTATTGCAGCAGTTGAACTATCAGTTCCCCCACTCATTGCCAATAAAATCTTTTCGCTATCCATAAATATAATTATTTTCCCGATCTTCTGCTTCGTATCATGTATTCCTCAGGAGAGTCAATATATTCCTGGGGATCAATAAAATTTAATTCACTATTCTTTAAACGAATAAAATATTCATTCTCCTTTTTTTCCAACTCCTCTAGATTTTCTGGTACCCCTTTTTTATAATCAACTTTAAATAAGAATTCACCTTCACTATTATAAAAACACCATGTACCATCCCTGAGGTTATTCTTAAAAAAACCTTCTATATCTATTTTTCCTGATTCTGTATACGATATAAACTTACCGTGAAGTTTACCTTCCTTATAGTTCCCTTTACTTTTAATTTTCCCCTCTCTATAATATCTTTCCCATAGTCCATCTTTCTTACCATTCTTCCATTTCTTTGTATCTGCAATATTTCCATTAAGGAAATATTTGCTTACAACGCCATCTATAAGACCCTGTCTATAATCTTCTCGTCCAACAATAACTTTATTTTTAAAATATAACCATGTACTATCTTTTTGTTTATCCAAATACATGCCTTTGGCATATAATTGTCCCTTTTCGTTATATAAATCGGCATATACAACATTTCCTGTATAATTCATTTTAGCTTTTACAGCACCATGAGGATAATAACGAATAAATTCACCAACAGGATTGCCATTAAGGAAATATCCCTTATACATTAAATTCCCATTGGAATATTTTTTCTCTTTATATACTGAGTCTTCCTTGGTTTGAGCATTTAAAACAATGCTACAAAAAAGTAAAACCACACATGCCAATTTATTCATCTGTATTATATTAATAGTTAAGGAATCAACAAATATATATATTGCACATTCAAAATCCCAGAATTCCAATTATTATCGTATAACTGCTTTTTGCATTTCTTATAAATGAGTTTTTAACTAAAAAGCCAGACTCATATATTTAGATTCCAAATACAAATATATAACATGACTTTCAAACTCCCATAAGTATTACGTGCCCATATACTACCTAAAATGGATTTTAATTATTATCATATTTAATAAGAGTATACCTACTATTGGAATACAATATATTTCCCCCTAAATTATCCAAGTGATTTTTATATTTCTCTTTAGTAAAAACAAGAGATCTACTATAGTTATTAATAATTCCAATCAACTCAATTTTCTCTTCTATACACCTTACATTTACGCCAGAATATGCCTTTAAGTATTTACCCTCTTTATATTTATAGCTAAACACATTGCATCTGGGACTGCTTTTCAATTCTTTTTTAATAATACTATTTAATTCCTGCATTCCTAAAATTGAATTCATCTTACTTATTACAAAACTTCCTTGTATTATTAACATTAAAGGAAAAACAAGCATAATAAAACATAATATCTTATGTCTCTTAAAGAACAAAATAACCAATAATGCAAGCAAAGAATAAGATATAGATAAGAACCATTTATTAATTAAAAAATCTATGCCATTTATTTTTGAAGGCATAAGTAATGAAATAAAAATTGTGGAGAAAGACAATAATAGAACGAATCCTTTAAAGAAATAACGTTTATACTTAAAATCTTTAAAAATAAAGGAGGAAACCAACATTGCCATGGCTGGATATATAGGTAAAAGATATATGCTTATCTTACTGCTAAAAAGCGAAAAAGTAATAAATGTTGAAAGTATCCAAACACTCAGAAATCTTTGAAAACTATTACTTTTCTTATAATTAAATAATGTATAAACTACAGCTGAAAAATAAAAAAACACCCATGGCGCAAAATAAATAACAGAGGTTTTAAAGTAATAATAAAAGGGCTCCTTATGAATAAAAGCATCAAATCCCCGTCCTAATGTTTGCTTAAACAAAATTGCATTAATATAATCTTTTCCTCCCTCAAAATAAGCAGGAACAAGCCATATCAGCATAAATAAAAGAATTATACATAATCCCCTAAATGGCTTAATACTCTTAATTAATTGTGTCTTTTTTTCTACAATTAGAAAAGTAAACATGACAACCGTCGGTATCAATATTCCTGCCGGTCCTTTTATCCATACAGCTAAAGCCATATATATCCATATTAATAACGATTTACTGCTGGCTCCTGAGTATATATTAAAAAACTGCAATAAAGACATGAAGATAAAGAATGTCTGTAACATATCCATTCTTATACTTAATGTTCCAACAGTAAAACAAACTGTTGTCAATAAAAGCAAACAACCTAAAAATGCAGCATAGCGGTCTATATACCTAGATGAATAATAATATTGAATTATTAATAATAACAATGCAGAAATCCATGTCCATATCCCCAATGCCAAAAGGCTAGCAGGAGAACTTATCTTTTCTGAAAAATGTAATAACCAGAAATAAAAAGGAGGTTTATCTGTATACATTTCCCCATCCTCTGTTAAAACAAATAAGTTATTACCAGCTTGCAACTCCTGAGTAATATATAGATATTTTAGCTCATTCTTAGGGGTATAATCTCTTACAATATAATATGGAATTATTGTAATGAGAAAGATGACAACTAATATAAACAAATATTTATTCTTCATAAAATTATGAAAAAGATAAGTAATATTTATAATACTGTTTTAACTAAATTACTGTTACTTAAAAAAGAGTATAATATAAGTTTAAAATATATTTACAAAAGAATAGTACTTCTCAACTTAATAGAAAAGCCAGCATTACTAATCAATTAAAGACCTGGATTAAAATTATAAATTCCCATGGCTGCTTTAGCAAGCAACAAAACAATTACTAAAAACCCTAATTAGAATAGGACAAAAAAATAGTCTCAATAAATTATATTACTGAGACTACTAATAGTATATCGATATTAAATTTTTATATTCTTTTGAAAGTCTTTTATTTATTTCAGACTATTTCTATCGACTTATTTGTTTTTTCTATAAAGTCCACTATCTCATCCTTACCATCCCTTGATGAAGATGAAGTAAGAAAAATTTGTGGCAATGTTTCCCACTCTTTCAACATCTCTTTTTTGTAAGTCTGGACATTCTGGCTCAATTCGGAACTACTTAATTTATCTATCTTGGTAAAGACAATAACAAAAGGGACTCCGTTTTCACCTAGCCAGTTCATAAATTCAATATCTTTCTTCTGAGGGTTATGCCTACTATCTACTAAAACAAATAAGCAGACAAGATTTTCCCTATTTAGAATATAAGAACGAATTATTTTATCAAATGAACCAATAAGAGATTTTGATACTTGAGCATAGCCATAACCTGGTAAATCAACAAGATACCATTCATCATTATTAATACTAAAATGATTTATCAATTGTGTCTTTCCAGGCCTGCCTGATATCTTTGCTAAACCTTTGTTATTAGTCAACATATTAATAAGAGAAGACTTACCAACATTTGACCTGCCAATAAAAGCATACTCAGGCTTATTCGGATCCGGACACTTTTTTACATCTGTATTACTAATTATAAAATTCGCTTGCGTTATAGGCATAACTCAAATATTTAATATTTCCTTCTTCTTTTGAATCCTCTGTTGTTATCTGAAGATCTTCCGTCTCTACCTCCATTATCTCTTCTTCTTCCACCAAATTTACTTGAAGCTCCTGAAGATTTTGACTTTTTAATATCGATTTCCTTACCGTTATATTTATGAGATTGCTTAATTGCTTTTTCCAAGGTTTTTTCATGGAATACTTCAACTTCAAATCTACAGAAATCATTGAATATCTTTATAGAACCTATATCTATCCCTCTGGTGTTGGTAATGCGATTAACTAATCCGAAGATATCGCTAGGTTGTAGTCCATCTTTTCTTCCTAGATTAATTGAATACACACAATATCCATTCTTTCCAGAATCTTTACCTCTACTTCTCCTATCATCTTCTTTAATTTCACTTTCTGAAATATTAATATCTTCAGCATTTTTATAAACAGATAACATTCTGTTGAATTCCATTGAGATAATCTTTTTTATAAGATCCTCTTTAGACATCTCATCAAAAGTATTAACTATCTTATCAATGAATGGAGCTATATGCTCTTCGTCAACCTCTGCGTCGAATAGTTTTCCAACAAAATGGTTCAATCTGCATTTACAAACTTCTTCCCCAGAAGGTGCCGGTCTGAACTCAAATTTCTTTTTTATAGTGTTTTCTATTCTTCTAAGCTTACCTTTTTCCTTTGAGTGTATAATTGCTATAGCCTCACCTTTACGTCCTGCTCTTCCAGTTCTACCGCTTCGGTGGGTATAACTTTCTGTGTCCTCAGGAAGATTGTAATTAAATACATGTGTAAGACTATCCACATCAAGACCTCGTGCAGCAACGTCTGTTGCAACAAGCAACTTTAGACGTTTGTATCTGAAATTATGCATCACACCATCTCTTTGACTCTGTGATAAATCCCCATGTAAAGCATCCGCCTCAAAACCGTCTCTGACAAGTTTTCTGGCCACATCTCTTGTATCCTGTCTTGTTCTACAAAAGACAATAGCATACATATCAGGATTAGCCTCTACAAATCTTTTCAAAGCCTCATAGCAATCCTTAGCCTTTACCATACAATATGAATGGCTCACATTATCAGAACCCTGATTCTTAACCCCAACAGTTATTGATTGAGGATTCTTCATATAGTTTTTGGAAATTGCTTCAACCTCTTTCGGCATAGTTGCAGAAAAAAGTAAAGTTTTTTTCCATTCTGGTGTATTCTCCAATATGGCATTAAGATCTTCTTTAAATCCCATATTAAGCATTTCATCAGCCTCATCCAGTACTACTGTATCAACTCCTGACAAATCAGCTTCACCCCTCTTGATTAAATCAAGCAAACGCCCTGGCGTTGCCACCAAAATCTGTACTCCTCTTCGTAACGAAGTTATCTGTTTCCTTATATCAGTACCCCCATATACAGCAAGTACTTCTATTCCATCCTTATACTTACTATATTTTATTAAATCTTTTGAGATCTGTAAACACAACTCTCTTGTTGGGCTTAATATCACAGATTGAATTTTCTTTACCCAAGGTTCAGCCCTCTGTATTATAGGCAATCCGAATGCTGCTGTTTTTCCCGTTCCCGTTTGCGCTAAGGCAACCAAATCCCCTTGTTCTTCCAATAAAACAGGGATTACTTTCTCTTGTACAGGGGTAGCATTCTCAAAACCCATCTCAGCTATTCCTTTAAGAACACTCTCCTCTACACCTAATTCTCTAAAATCTGTCATTTAAATTTATTACAATTAATAATATTCAGCCCGCAAAGGTAACATATTTAAGCAAATACAAAAGCATTATAAAAAATACACAATAAATTTAAAAGCAATTTGTTAATATTAGTTAATAAAAATATATTTGCATAGCTAATTACGAATATTCTTTTCTTATGAGATTACTGATAATTTTTATTTTAATATCCCTTATGGCTTTAGGATGCAAAACACAAACAGCTGATTATAAATACCCTGAAAATATAAAAGTAGATTCAACAGATAACTACTTTGGTGAAACTATAAAAGATCCTTACAGATGGCTGGAAAAAGAAGATTGTAAAGATGTACAAAGTTGGATAAATGCTCAGAACGAAGTAACGAACAAATTCCTCTCATCAATCCCCTATAGGAAAGAGATACGGAATAGACTAACGGAATTATGGCATTTCAAAAAATCTTCAGCTCCTTTTAAAAAGGGGAAATACTATTTTCAATATAAAAATAATGGAGAACAAGATCATGATGTTCTTTATCTCAAAAAAAATATTGCCGACAATGGTCATGTCATTTTAGACCCAAATAAATTATCTAAGGACGGTACTTCTTCATGTCAAAAAGTTGAAATAAGTGAAGACTCAAAATACCTTGCATATAGTTTGTCAATGGCTGGTTCTGACTGGAATGATATATATGTATTGGATATTGAATCCGGAAAATTACTTAATGACAAAATAGAACGAGTAAAATTTTCTAAAATAAGCTGGTATAAGGATGGATTCTTTTATAGCGGATATGGTTTAGATAATGAAGGTTCGCTGATAGAATCAAACTCTAACCAGAAAGTCTTTTACCACAAACTTAACAGTGTCCAGAAAGATGATAAACTAATATATGAAATTAAGAACGAACCAAATATGTTATTTGAAACACACGTAACATCAGACTCAAAATATTTGCTTATTAGCTATACTAAATCAACATCTGGAAATGGATTATTATGCAAAAAAATAAACGACAAGGACTCTGAATTTAAAACTTTATTTCCATATAAGGAAGAGGATTATATATATGTGGGAGATAACAATGGGAAACTTTTCGTAAAAACAAACCAAGATGCTCCCAATTATAAACTTATTGAGGTCAATCCTGAAAACGCCAGTCCTGATTATAAAGACATCATTCCTGAAAAAGAGAATGTTTTGGAAGACTGCAAAATTTCCTCTGAACACCTGATTACAATATATTTGAAAGATGCTTACAATATTATGCGAGTATATAATAAATCTGGAATTTATGCTTACGACATTGAACTCCCTGGTAAAGGAACCATAACACAGTTAAACACATCAAAAGATAGCGATATTGCCTATTATTCTTATACTTCTTTTTCAATTCCTGAAATATTGTTTTCGTATAATTTTTCTAATAAGAAAACACATGTAATATCTAAACCAAAATTAAAATACAGACCAAGTGAATATATCACGGAACAAGTATTTTACAACAGTAAAGATGGCACAAGAATCCCTATGTTTATCACAAGGAAAAAATCTATTAAATTAAATGGAAAAAATCACTGTTTATTATATGGTTATGGAGGATTTAATATCAGTTTAACTCCTTCTTTTAATCCAAGAAATATTTTATGGCTAGAATCCGGAGGGGTATATGCCGTTGCCAATTTAAGAGGAGGAGGAGAATACGGTAGTAGTTGGCATAAATCAGGAACTAAAATGCAAAAACAAAATGTATTTGATGATTTTATTACAGCAGCAGAATTTCTAATTGAGAAGAAATATACATCCAGCAATCTTTTGGCAATTCACGGGGGGTCCAACGGAGGCCTTTTAGTTGGTGCCGTTACCAATCAACGCCCTGAGTTATTCGGAGTTTCTCTTCCTGCGGTTGGAGTAATGGATATGTTACGCTACCATAAATTTACAATAGGATATGCATGGTCGGAAGATTACGGCACAAGTGATGACAATAAAGAAATGTTCAAATATCTTAAATCATATTCTCCAGTACACACAGTTATAGAAAACACAAAATATCCTGCTGTTCTCGTTACAACTGCTGATCATGACGATAGGGTTGTTCCTGCGCATTCTTTCAAATACATATCTGAATTACAAGAAAAAAATACTGGTAAATACCCAACTATGATAAGAATTGAAAAAAAAGCTGGTCACGGAACAGGTATGCCTATATCAAAACAAATTGACCTTTATACCGATATATTATCTTTTACCTTATATAACATGGGAAGAAAATACCCGGAAAGAAAATAACTCTGAGGTTCTGCTGTTGATATTATGTGTAGATGGATTGTTTATGGATTATCTGATACGTGTAGGGAGTAATAAAAACAACAAGAACGCTCAGAGATAAAGTTTTTATTTTTGTCATCAATAGTATCGTTAAATAAATTACGTCCTTACATTCTCAAAGTTACACATTTATATTAATATATTTTTATAATTATTAATCTCATTTGTAATAATCAAGTCGGCATATCTTTTTATATAAAAACAATTCAAATATATCATGCCTAAATTTATAATTTTTGGTTTATCAATTATTTGAATAAGATCATTACCAAAAACAATCGACACACCACCTTAATAATAATTTAAGTCCCCACATGCAAAATATTAAAATAAAATTTCGTAAATTGCTATTCTAAAAAATTATGGAGTCATGCAATTGAAGTTTTGTCCTACTTAAAAGTTTTTGAACAAAACGCACATACACCGAAAGACAGAACATCCTTTGCACGACTCTTTTCTATGATTTTTATACGGCGAAAACCTCAACAAGTAACATTTTTACTAAAAAAAGTGAACAGTTGTCTGTTATATAATTTTTTCATCAAAAATTTTAATCAGAAAAAAGGATTTCATACCTTCGCACTACAATTAAATACCGATATAAAGTACTTAACACAAACAATAATTATCATGTACGGAAAATACAAAGATTATTTAAAGTCTGAGTTGGAAGAAATTAAAGAATCCGGCTTATATAAACAAGAAAGATTGATTACCACACCACAAGGTCCTGAAATAAAAATCAGTACTGGTGAAACTGTTCTTAACTTCTGTGCAAACAATTACCTTGGTTTATCTTCACATCCTCAAGTCATTGAAGGCGCCCGTAAAGCTCTTGAATCACATGGCTATGGAATGTCTTCTGTACGTTTTATATGCGGAACACAGGATATTCACAAAGAATTAGAAGAAAAAATTGCAACATTCTTTGGAATGGAAGACACAATATTATATGCAGCATGTTTTGATGCTAATGGTGGCGTTTTTGAACCTTTATTTTCAAAGGAAGATGCAATAATCTCTGATGAACTTAACCATGCTTCAATCATTGATGGTGTCCGTCTTTGTAAGTCTGCACGTTACCGTTATAAGCACGCTGATATGGCTGATCTTGAAGAGCAATTAAAGCTTGCTCAAGCTCAACGTTTCCGTATCGTTGTTACCGACGGAGTATTCTCTATGGACGGTGATATCGCAAAACTTAACGAAATTTGCGACCTTGCTGAGAAATACGATGCATTAGTAATGGTTGACGACAGTCATTCTGCTGGTTTCATTGGTAAAACAGGACGCGGTACTCATGAATACCATAATTGCATGGATAGAGTTGATATCATCACTGGGACACTTGGTAAAGCACTAGGTGGAGCAATGGGTGGATATACAACAGGTAAAAGAGAAATAATTGATATGCTTCGTCAACGTTCTCGTCCTTACCTTTTCTCTAACTCTCTTTCTCCAGTAGTAGTTGGTGCTTCTATAGCTGTATTTGATATGCTTACTGCTTCAACTGAGCTTAGAGACAGAGTTATCGAAAATGCAGAATATTTCAGAACAAAATTAACTGAAGCTGGCTTCGACCTTAAGCCATCTAAATCTGCAATTGCAGCACTTATGCTTTATGATGCAAAACTATCTCAGGAATTTGCAGCTAAGTTACAAGAAGAGAATATTTTTGTAACAGGATTCTTCTATCCTGTAGTTCCTAAAGGACAAGCAAGAATACGTATTCAGCTTTCTGCTGCTCATACAAGAGAACAGCTTGACCGTGCTCTTGCTGCATTTATCAAAATTGGAAAAGAGCTTAAAGTTATTGAATAACAGATAAGACTTACAACTATAATTATAAGCCATCTTAATCAGGATGGCTTATTTTTTTATACTTTTTATTAATTCTCTCAAAATCTATTATAGCATGAATATTTAATTATTTTTGCTTGAGTGAAAAACAAAATACTTATGCTAAAAACTAATTACAAAGCCGCTAATAAAGATGACTGGCAGGGAAGGGTTGACAGCAAAACAAATTACGACGCATTCCGCTGGCATCAATGTATTGAACCAATAGATCTCAATGACAATAAATTATCTCCATTTGATGGTAAACTTGGTTTTGTAATTATTGGTTTCTGCTGTGATATTGGAGTAAAACGAAATAAAGGAAGAACAGGAGCTTCAAAAGGACCTCAAAGTATAAGAAAAGAATTAGCAAACCGTCCCTGTCTTTTTAGCCCAGAAGTAAAGCTATACGATGCAGGAAATATCATATCTAATAACCTTGGTTTAGAAGAATGTCAAAAACTTCTTTCAAAGGCTGTTGAAAAGATCCTTAAACTAAAATTATTCCCTATTGTTTTAGGAGGAGGTCATGAAACCGCCCTGGGAAATTATAATGGCATACTCAATCACCAGACTTCTAGTGGAGAAAAACCCCAAATAGGAATCATCAATTTTGATGCCCACTTCGACTTAAGGCCCTATAGTGAGGATGGTGGTGGATCTGGCACAATGTTCCGACAAATTGCAGATGAGTGCAAACAAAAAGATATTGATTATTCATATTTCTGCATAGGAATCCAAAGATACAGTAACACTGTGGAACTTTTTAAAACAGCCGACAGACTTGGTGTTAAATATATTCTTGCCAAAGATATTATTGAAGGAGACAACTGGAAAGTATTAGAAGAACTTGATAGTTTTATAAAAAAACAGAAACACATTTATATTACCATTTGCGCTGATGTTTTTACATCTTCATTTGCACCAGGAGTTAGTGCAACCCAACCCTTGGGTCTTGATCCAGAAAAAGTATTAAGATTCTTAAAATACATATTAAGAGCCGGAAAAACTGTCAGTTTCGATATTGCTGAAGTTTCTCCAAGATTTGATCAGGATAATATTACATCTAATCTTGCCTCAGTTATAATCTTTTCATTAGTTAATACCATTTCACAGATAAATAATTTAGAAGTAGCCTACAGCTACTAAAGCTATATAGTTTTGATTATCACAACAAAACAAACATATCCATACAGCACCCTTTAAATAAAACCATAGGGTGCTGTTTTAGTTATTTTAAATTATTTCTGCCAATCTAAGAAGATCAGAATAAACCTCCCTTGCAGTAACCTCCCCTCCTGCACCTGCGCCTCTAATAATAATTGGTATATCTCCATATTGTTCTGTATAAACCTCAAATATCAAATCAGAACCTTCAATTTCACCAAAATCACTTTCCTTAGGAACAATAATAAGATCTGCCTTTAATTCACCTTTATCGGTAATTTCCCCAATATAACGGAAAACCTCTCCACTTCTTAATCCTAATTTCTTATTTGCAAAAGAAGCATTAATAATATCACTATTTTCTAAAAACTTATCCCTATCTATTTCTTTTCTCAATTGCTCTGGTATTAAATTTTCAATTTCAACATCCTCAATACCTACACTGAGACCCATCTCTCTGGCTAAAACAACCATTTTACGACCTACATCATAACCAGACAAATCCTCCCTTGGGTCAGGTTCTGTATAACCCAAATTAACAGCCTCGTTTAAAACCTCACAAAAATCCTTATCTTTTTCCGAATAATTATTAAAAATATAACTCAACGTCCCTGAAAAAACACCCCTTATTTTCTTTATCTTATCCCCGGAAACAATTAATGTTCTTATTGTATTAATTAATGGTAAACCTGCTCCTATATTTGTGGTATAGAAAAAATTCTTTCTGTTTTGTGCTAGCAGATAACGAAGATTCTTATAAAACTTATAATCACTTATATTTGCATTTTTATTAGCAGCAACAATATCATATCTTCTTTCGATAAATTCGGGATAATGTTCAACAATCTCTATTGAATCTGTATTGTCATAAACCACTACGTTGGTTAAATTATTTTCATAAACATACTTATATATATCATAAAAAGTATAATCCTCTTTTCCTTCTATTTGCAATCTTTCCTCCCAATTATCCTCAATACCTTCATAATCGAATAAAACTTTTTTATCATTAGCAATACCAAAGATATTAAAAACAATATTACGCCTCTCTAATAACATATATTGCGATGCTATAACTTGCTTCATAAACGACTTAAAGACTTTCCCTAACCCCAAAACAAAAACATTTAGCTTTTGGGGAACATCCAATATTTGACCATGAATAACATTAACAGCTTTTTTAAGATCTTGTTTTGGAACAACCAGAGACACATTTTCCCCGTTAATTGTATTAATAATCAGGTAAGGATGAATATTATTTTTGGGAAGACAAGAATAATCCCTATCAAGAAAATTCAAGCTACATCCAATAATTGAGATAACAGCAACATCCTTATTTACATCTATACTACTTATATCTTGAAATTCTAGTTCTCTAGCAAATTCAGTTTCAAGAGAAGATTGAGCCTTATCTGCATCTTCCATATCAACAATAAAGGCAATGCCCCTTTCAGAAGTAGCTAAAGATATCATTCTGACATTTATTCCTTCCGAACTTAATTTACTGAAAAGCCTGCCGGCAATTCCTATCTTACCAAGAATACCCCCTCCTTCCACAACGATAAGAACAACATTTTCAATAACAGAAACAGCTTTTATACCTAAATTCTCTCCTCCTCCATTTATAAGAGTTCCAGCATCTTCTGGTTTGAATATATTTAATATACGAATTGGAATACTCTTCTCAATTAAGGGAATAATAGCCTTTGCATTTAATACTTCAGTCCCAAAGTTAGCAAGTTCATTTGCTTCCCTAAAAGACAAATTTCTTATAATCTTTGCATCAGGCACAATCCATGGATCTGCAGAATAAATTCCATCTACTGTAGTCCAATCCTCAACCTCATCAACATTGAGAAAATTAGCAAAAAGTGAAGCCGAATAATTTGCACCATTTCTTCCCAATGTAGTAGTATGGTTAAACTCGGTAGAAGCAATTGCACCTGTAATAATTTCTACCGTATCGTTATCAACATTATGAAAGAATTCTTTTACATTCTCTCTGGAAATATCCATTAACACTTTTGCTCCACCATAAGTTTCATCTGTTTTGATTAGTCCTCTGGCATCAATATATCTGGTCTTTATTCCTTGTTTTCTCAGCAAACTCACTATTGTCATACAGCTCAAAACTTCACCATAAGCAAGAAATCTATCCTTTATCCTCAAGGTATATTCTCCTAACAAAGACACTCCATCAAGAATTCTTTTCATTTCAGAATATTCTTTCTCGAAACTATTATCTGGAATTGGTTCTAATTGATAATTAATCAAATCCTTCAGATCTTGATTATAATCATCTCCTTCGGCAGCCTTTTCCAAAATTTTTTTGAGCATTTCTATTGTATGACAACGAGCAGAAATAACAACAAATATTTTAGTTTTAGAACTTTCATTCTTAATTATTTCAATAGAATTATCAAGGGAAGAACCATTTACTAAAGACTTACATCCGAATTTCAGAATCTTCATAATTATAATGTTTAAAATCCACCTAACAAATAAACTAATCACTTATTATATTCTACGAGGATATCCCTTTCATGTTTCTTTCTATTAACCAATAAATTTACTTAATATAATAAATATTGCAGTTTTAATCGAAAATTTCTGTAGAAAATCCGGACTTATGGATCAACGAATTATATACTCGCAGGATATTCCTTCTAAAATAACTGTTAATATTTTAGATTCTTCCTTTATCATCACCAATACTTCCTTTTACTGTAAAGTCACGACCTGAGGTAAAAACTTCGTTATGCTATTTTCAGAAAATATTATATTATTTAAACCTTATCCAGAGGTTTCCTTAAAGAAGCACCCATTTTTTTAAACTCAGTAGGATTCATCCCTGTCTCTTTTTTAAATTGTCCGCTAAGATGAGCAACACTACTATATCCCAACTTATAAGCAATCTGAGAGAGTGTCAGTTCATCATAAACAATAAGTTCTTTAGCTTTTTCTATCTTTTGACCTATTATATAATGTTCTATTGTTACGCTTTCCATTGATGAAAATAAACGGCTCAAATATTTATAATCGTAATGTAGTTCATTGGCGATATGTGCAGACCAGGAGAAATCATTATCCTCCATATCCCCATAATGTATTCTTTCTACTACAATATTTTTAATCTTCTCTATCAATTTCCCCTTATGACTATCGATAAGCTCAAAACCTAACTTATCTAACCCCTCACGTATAACCTTAAGCTTCTCTTCATCGATAGATTCTGCATCTACCTCTACTTTACCCAATGTAATTTTTCCACAAGGAATATCCAGCCCCTTGAACAATTCTTCTACGGCCATGATACAACGGTTACAGACCATATTACGAATATGAAGTGTTGTTTTCATAAAGCATTTAAGAACTTTAAAAACATAAATATAGAATTTTATTATCGCAAGAAACCCTTATCATAAAAACACAAAAAAAAATAAATCAACATAAGTATACTAAAACAAAATACCAAACCACAATCAACATTTTACTTTCTATATTAATTAATTCCCTTCGTATTAGTACACATGATAGCCCCCATAATAAAAATACATCGCACTATGAATTAATCTCCCATGTATCATTCATTATATTTTAATATATCATCTATCAATTCACGATTATTCCATAATCCCGGAACTTTATTCTGGCCCCCCAGTTTGCCACGATCTTTCATCCAATCATAAAAGACTCCCTTTCGGGCAACTGTCAGCTTCAGCCTTTCAAGAGTAATATCCTTATACCTCTTAGCTTCATAATCGGAGTTAACATTCTGAAGCTCATCATCCAAAGCTTTAGCAAAAAAATCAAGATCATCCGGTTGCTTATCAAATTCAATCAACCATTCATGAGCCCCTTTGCTCTTCTCCCCAATAAATACAGGAGCGGCTGTATATTCCTTAATAGTAGCACCTGTTTCTGAACAAGCTTTATTTAGTCCGGCAATTGCATTTTCAATTATTATTTCTTCTCCAAAGGCATTTATAAATAATTTAGTTCTACCAGTAATTTTAAATTTAAAAGGATTCAAAGAGGTAAACATTACAGTATCCCCTATCATATACCTCCACAAACCACCATTAGTAGAAATAATCAATGCATAATTCTTACCTTTTTCTACCTCATCAAGCATTATAGACTTTGGAAATTTATTACCAAACTCTTCCATTGGAACAAATTCGTAATAAACTCCATAATCGAGCATTAAAAGCATACTACTATCATTAGGATCGTCTTGTATTCCAAAAAAACCTTCAGATGCATTGTATGTCTCCAGATATCTCATTGGTTTATTTGGCAAAAGCTTTTTATATTGCTCCCTATAAGGAACAAAACTTACTCCACCATGAATAAATAGTTCAAGATTTGGCCAAACTTCATGAAGATTTTCTTTCCCCGTTTGTTCAAGAATATACTTAATAAGAGTCAGGAACCATGAAGGAACCCCAGCTAAACTAGTTACATTCTCATTAATAGTAGTTTCAGCAATCTTTATTATTTTTTCCTCCCATTCAGACAAAAGCATAATTGAAGAATCAGGAGTTCGCATAAAATTAGCCCAAAAAGGCAGATTTTCAATAATAATAGCAGAAAGATCACCGTAGAAACTTTCGTTATTAAACCTGCTTACCTGATGACTTCCTCCTAATGCAAGACTTTTGCCTGAAAAGATATTATTGTCGGGATAAACATCATTATAAATGGCAATTATATCTTTACCCCCTCTAAAATGGCATTCTTCCAAAGAACTTTTACTAACAGGAATAAATTTACTTTTTGTACTTGTTGTCCCCGAAGATTTAGCAAACCATTTAACCTCTTCTGGCCATAATATATTTTTCTCCCCCTTTAACAAACGGGTAATATATGGACTAAGTGACTCATATGTTTGAATAGGAATACGTTCCCTGAACTGCTCCCGGGTTTTTATACTTTTAAAGTTATACCTTTTCCCCCATTCAGTAAGTGCCGCATTCTCCAGCAAATCAAAAAGACACGCCTTCTGTACTTCTATAGGGTTTTGCTTAAAAAGCCTTATCTGTGAAAGTCTTTTCAAGTTAAAAAGTGAAACTAACGAGTTAATTACAGCCATATTCTTTTAGTTACAGTTTCTCTGTAAATATAATAAAATACTATAACTATTACCATAGCTCTAAAGAAAGTTGTTTATCAATAAGATTAAACGACTTACGATGAAACGAAGTAATCCCATTATTCATGATTGCCATTCTGTGTTTTTTCGTAGGATAGCCCTTATTAGATTTCCAGTCATATTCCGGATGTTTAATATGAATCTCATTCATAAAATCATCCCTATATGTTTTAGCAAGTATAGATGCGGCAGCAATAGACATAAATTTTCCGTCACCTTTTACTATACATTCATGAGAAATATCCTTATATTTAGTGAACCTATTTCCATCTACAATAATATGCTCAGGCACTATCCCCAATTTATCAATAGCTCTGTGCATAGCAAGAAAAGATGCATTAAGAATATTAATTTCATCAATCTCATTATTATCAACTATTCCTACTGCCCAATACAAAGCCTCTTTTTCTATCACAGATCTAAGTTTATACCTGTTTTTCTCAGAAAGTTTCTTTGAGTCATTCAACAATTCATTTGAGAAATTATCCGGCAATATTACAGCAGCAGCGAAAACAGGACCTGCCAGACATCCTCGTCCAGCTTCATCACAACCTACCTCAACAACACCTTTATTAAAACTTGATTCCAACATTAAATTTCTGATTTTATTATCCTACATCTTTTCAATTTTCATTTCTAGCCTCACCTTATTTGATGCAAGATCAATCTTTCCTATCGAGATATTCCTAATCTTTACACCCAAACGTTCCTCTATATCTAATATTAACTCCTGTCTTCTTTCAGGAGCAACAAGATGGCTTTTATCATACACTATACTTAACGTCTCCAAGTTATCGTCCCCAAATTTTTCTATGACAAAAGGCAATACTACAAAAACAATATTTGCTATCAACAATTCTATTACTCGGGTTTCCAAACTAACTAAGGCATTAATGATTGAAAGAGCAATAACAAGAAATAAATAAGTCATTTCTTTTATAGGAACAGAATCCGTTCTATATCTAATAATCCCAAAGATAGCAAAAAGTCCCAATGCAAGACCAAGTTGAAACTCCACAGTAACAAGAAAATAACACAAGAAGAATATTGTAGTAGACAATATCATATAAGCAAAGGCAAAATTCTTTTTAGAAGATATGCGATAATAAATTAAATATATAATTAAGATACAGGCTATTATATTAATAGAAAACCGTATAAATAATTCCAGAAAGAAAGATGATAAGGCCATATTATTGTTTTTTAGTCTTTTATCAAAGTTACAAAAATATAACCCCATATTCTAAATAGAACCATATTTCTTGTAAATTTGCAAAAAAAGATCACCAACCATATCAGATATATAACAAGCTCAATAAATAGAAACCATGTACACAAAAGAGGAAGCAAAAAATATTAAAACAGAGTTCTGGGAAAATTTCAAACAATACGCCAAAGATAAGATTGGAAAAAGACGCTGGTTATTACGAAATATATCTATAAAATATTCTCAGTTTAAATTTGATGTAAATAGAGATTCTGCAATAGTATGCATGCAGATAGACGGCAAGAAGGATATTAAAAGACACATGATTTTTGATACAGTAAAAGCATATAAGATTGTAATTGAAGAAATATGTGGAAACGACCTTATTTGGGAAAAAGATTATACAACCGAAGATAAAAGAAATATCAGTATGGTATATTACAGGTTAGACAACGTCAATTTATATAAAAAGAATGATCATGAAAAAATATATGATTTTTTTATTGAAAAAATGATTTTATTTGAACTTGCCTATATGGAAATAAAAGACAGTATAGTACAGAGCATTAAAGACCAACAAATATAACACAACAATTAGCCATTGACAACAATCAATACAATAACAAAATGAGCATAACAGATATCATAGCCCTAATAATTGCAGGTTTATGCGTTGGCTTCATAAACACTCTGGCAGGAGGAGGATCAATAATTTCATTATCTTTATTAATGTTTCTGGGACTACCTGCTCCAGTTGCTAATGGAACAAACAGAATAGCCATTACTATTCAAACACTTACGGCATCTCTCTCTTTTAATAAAAAGAAAGTGCTTGATAAAAAGAAAGGGATTAAACTCGCTATACCAACAGTATTAGGATCACTGATAGGATCATGGATTGCAACGGACATAAACGAAAAAATCTTTGAGAGAGCAATGGCTGTAATACTGATATTCATGTTATTCTTCATATTATTTAAACCCAACAAGTACATACATGGGGAGGCAGAACTAGTACAGAAACCTGTTAACTTTTGGCAGATAATACTTTTCTTCGGCATCGGGCTCTATGGAGGATTTATACATGTTGGTGTAGGTTATTTTTTACTGGCCAGTCTTGTTTTATCTGCAGGATACGATCTTATCCATGCTAATGCCCTAAAAGTTTTCCTGGTACTCTTATATGCGCCGGTTACACTCTTAGTCTTTATACTCAACAACCAGGTCGAATGGAAATACGGCTTAATTATGACAATCGGAAACGTATCAGGAGCAATAATTGCATCACGCCTAGCTGTATCAAAAGGGGTTGTATTTGTTAAATGGGTTATAGTCATAGTTATAGTTATTACATCCGGCAAACTATTTGGCCTATACAACTGGAAAGATATTATGCTTTTATTTGCAAGACAATAATATAGATTTCATAACTCAGCTAATATTTAACACAAAAACCCCTATAATTCATTAATGAATTATCAGTTATTTTTATATCAACAACCCTTGAGGCAACAGGACCTTTGCACAAATAACGAATAAAATTATTGATATCCGCATCCTCACCTTCTGCCTCTATATATACCGAACCATCATATTCATTACGTACAAAACCATGAATATTAAATTTGGAAGCAGTGATCTGTGCATGGTATCTGAAATTCACTCCCTGCACCCTACCATAAACCTGAATAATTTTCCCTGTCTTCATCTGTTAATAATTTATTGCTATCTATTTTTATTTAACGATAAAGCATGGAAAATGTTATAAATAAAAAAATACAAAAAAGCCTGCTATCAAAGCAGGCTCATATATAAAATCTTTTTTCTTATTAATAAATAAATTCACCAAACTCACTTTTAATAGTAAGCTTATTCTCTTCCGCAGCCTCACAATAACCAACAATTTTTGCATCTATATCAAAGCTTTTTGAAATTGCAATAATATCATCCGCAATCTCCCGAGGCACATAGAATTCCATACGGTGCCCCATATTGAATACCTTATACATCTCATCCCAGGACGTCCCCGATTGCTCTCTAATCAGCTTAAACAAAGGAGGTACATCAAACATATTATCCTTAATAACATGAAGGTTCTCTACGAAATGCATTACTTTAGTCTGAGCACCACCAGAACAATGCACCATACCATGAATATCTTTTCTATGCTTATCAAGTACTTTTTTAACTACTGGTGCGTAAGTTCTCGTAGGAGAAAGAACCAGCTTTCCAGCATCAAGTCCAACACCTTCTATTTTGTCGGTAAGAGAACATTTCCCTGAATATACAAGATCATCCGGAACAGCATTATCATAGCTCTCAGGAAACTTCTCTGCAAGGTAATGTGCAAAAACATCATGCCTGGCCGAAGTCAATCCATTTGACCCCATTCCACCGTTATACTCCTTCTCATAAGTCGCCTGACCATAAGAAGAAAGGCCAACAATAACATCTCCAGACTGAATAGTATGATTACTTATAACATCATCCTTTTTCATTCTACAGGTAACTGTGGAATCCACAATAATCGTTCTGACTAAATCACCAACATCAGCAGTCTCTCCACCTGTTGAATAGATATTTACACCCATTTCTCTGTATTCCTGAAGCAATTCTTCTGTTCCATTAATAATCTCAGAAATAACCTCCCCCGGAATAAGATTTTTATTTCTACCTATAGTTGATGAAAGCAAAATATTATCAACTGCACCCACACACAATAAATCGTCAATATTCATAATTAAAGCATCCTGAGCAATCCCTTTCCACACCGATAAATCACCTGTTTCTTTCCAGTACATATAGGCAAGTGAAGATTTTGTTCCTGCACCATCAGCATGCATAATATTGCAATAATCATCATCGCCACACAGATAATCAGGTACTATCTTACAAAAAGCCTTGGGAAATAAACCCTTATCAATATTTTTAATTGCGTTGTGTACATCTTCTTTGGAGGCTGAAACCCCTCTCTGATTATATCTTGCGTCTTTTCTCATAACTATATGATATTCTTGAATAATTTCGTGCAAAGATAATGCTTTAGTTTGATTTTTCAGCAAGCTTAATGGCCTCTTTTAATTCTATCCTTTTCCCATCTTTGTAAGCAGAAATAAAACAATCGAACCCACTCAGCTTGACTTTCTTTTGGTTTTCCTTAGCTTGTTTATAAGTGTCAAATATTCCATAAGTTATTATACCAGAAGAACTCCCACTTATTGGATAAAAAAATACCACTTTTAAAGCTTTATATTTTTCAGGAATTCTGCTCTTTCTTAACACTCCTAGTTGAAGAGTAAAAAACATCCCCTTAACCTTTATTAAATCTTTAATTAAAAAGGCTTTACCCAAATCATTTTTTACTAAATTATTTCTACTTCCTGTTTCTTGACTAAATATTTTCTTTTCCGGAATATTCTTAGAATCCGGCCCTGGCTTATAATCTGTTTTCAACACCCTAAACTCCGTCCTTCTATTTAACTGATTGGCATATTCCCTCTTCTCTTTATCCAAAGAATCAATATATTTTTTTGTCAACACGTCGCCACTATTAAAAAAAGAATATCTTTTTTCATCTTTAATAGTAATCTCTTTAGGTTGGCTTTCCCCATATCCCTTTGCAACAAGCCTATCCCAATAGACACCCTTCTCAATAAGATAATCAACAACCGACTGTGCCCTGTTCTGGGATAGGACCATATTATCTTCCTCTGAACCTACCATGTCGGTATGAGAAGACAACTCTATTACAATATTGGGATTATTATTAAGAACATTAACCAAACCATCTAAAGCTTTTTTTGACTCAATTTTTAAATCCCATCTCCCAAAATCATAAAGAATATTTGGCAATTCAATTGGTTTTTCAATAGGTTTAAGGGTTATTATCTTTTCAAGATTCTTACTTCCTGTTAAACCTCTGGTGCTAATCTCAAATTTTTCCTTAAGATAACCTTCTCTATATACGACAAAAAGATAGTTATTATTTTCTTTCAACACTACACTTACCTCCCCATTTGTTCCTGTATTTAGGAATCTATCTTCGCCTAACTCTGAAACAATTTTTATATTAACATCCGAAACAACAGCTCCAGTTAACTCATTTCCAGTCTTTATTCTTAATGTATTTATATATGGAGTATATCTGAACTTATATATATTATCCACACCTCTCTTTCCTCTGGAAGAGGAAAAAAGTCCCTCGTCAAAACCCTTTTTATAAACAATACCAAAATCATCAGCCTCGGAATTAAACGGAAATCCAATATTTACAACATGCTTATCCCCGTCCTTTTCTACAACTTTAAATATATCCAATCCTCCAAAACCGGAATGCCCGGTAGATGAAAAATACAACTCTCCATTATCCCTAAAAAAAGGAAACATTTCATCTCCCCTGGTATTTATTGTTTCCCCTGCATTAACCGGCTGGCCCCATTTACCTCCTGATTTCTCCGTATACCATATATCTCTCCCTCCTTGACCATATTCCATATCGGAGACAAAATACAATCTAGCTCCATCGGGACTAATTGCAGGATGCCCAATACTCACACTATCAGGAACTATATTCAATATTTTTACATTTCCCCAACTATCCTTTGTCTTTTCAGCTGTATATATTTTTGTTCCCGTATGAATATTCCCTGTCTTTCTTGAAGAGGTAAAGTACATTTTTTTCCCGTCAGGACTAAAGCAGGCAGCTCCTTCATTATAAGTCGAATTTATACTTGTATCACAAAGCATAGTTCCTCTCGTCCATTTCGGTTTCTTTAACCGGCGTATTTTTTCCTTACCCTTATTATCCTTGTACTTAACCTGGTCAGAATATTCCATCTTGAATAAATTGGAATAGGGAGTACCGGTAACAACATCCCTTTTACCTTTACCTCCAAAAATTTTACTTATAAAACTCCTCTTCTCTATAATTCTTCGGGTAGATGTAAAATAAACAACATTGGTATCCCCGACTTCATAAACGGGAGAAAAATCATTGTACCCAGTATTAATATTTTTAAACAATTCATACCTATATCTTCCATTTGAATTTGAGAAATTATCCATATAATATTTAAGTACTTTTGGATTATCCCCCACTAAAGATTCATAAGAAGAGACATATTTTTCTATCAATTTTACATCTCCCCTTTTATGTGCAATATCAATAATTTTAGAAATCAGCTCAGTATTATTATCATCATTACTCAACGACTTATTATACCAAAGTGAAGCTTCCCTTAACTTATTAATTCTCTCATAAGCTTCACCTATTTTTTGAGCAACAACAGTCTTTGAATCTTTTGATTTAATTTTTGCATATGCCTCTTTGTAATAATCGCACGACTTATAAAATCTTCCAGTCTCATACATCTTATCCCCTTTCTGTAGAAAATATTCTGCAGAACAGGAAAAAAGTAAAAAGCAAATTGCAAAAAAAGATAATACTCTGTATAAATTCATCTATTGAAATTTTTGAATTAATGTAAAAATAGCAAACTGTATTTTAATATAAAAGAATAGCGTATAAAACTTAGTTCTTACTTTGTGACAATAGTCACATTCATTTATTAAATTCTATCTTTGCCCCCGAAATCAAATAAAACAATTTTATTATGCGTACAAAATTTATACTATTATTCCTAGTGGCAGGACTAGTGTTGAATGCACAGGAAAAAAAATCTCCAAACGAGATATTAAAAAATGGTATTAAATTCAACTTTACCGAAGATGGTAAGAATTTTGCCAAAATAGGCATAGGTGCTCAAATATGGGCAAGATACACCGACCTTAATCCAGGAACCAAAGGGGCTGATGATAAACCTCTAAGCAATGATTTTGATGTATCACTTAGAAGAACAACTTTTAGTTTTCTTACCAAATTTGATAGATTCACCTTCTTTTCAATGATTGGTGTTTGTTCTCAGCCTAACACAAAGTCAATTGGGAAATATAATGCAAGTGGGAAAAATGCCGAATTTTTCCTTTACGATGTATGGGGCAGCTATAATATATTCCCTAAATACCTTACTATGGGCATGGGACTTAATATGTACAACGGTCTTTCCCGATATTCTAGTGCAACATCATCAGGGGCACTAAGCGCAGACGTTCCAACTATTGCAACAACCGGATTATTAACAAACTACCAGTCTGCTCGTCAGCTAGGAATATTTGCAACTGGTAAATTCGGAAAATTCGACTACAGAATATCCCTTGCAAAACCTTTTGTTTCCAGCACTATTCCAGATGCTCAAAATATTGAAAATGGATGTGCATATGAAACAGAAACAAACAATTTAGGATTCAAAGGATACTTTACCTACCAATTCTGGGATCAGGAAAGCAACGAAATGCCTTTTACCAAATCAACATATATTGGGACGAAAAAGGTTCTTAACTTAGGACTCGGATTCGATTACCATCCGGAATCTACTACAACTTTTCAAGAGGGAACCCAAACAGATATCAACGACAAAAAACATTTTGCCATTGATTTATTCATGGATCTTCCGACAGCAAATAATGCTGCAATAACATTTTATGCTGCTGCATTTAAATTCGATTACGGCCCCAATTACCTTATAAGTTATGGTGTAATGGATACTTATGGAGGTGGAATTGCTGAACCTCAGCATGGCACAGGGAATGCATACAACACACAAATAGGGTACCTTATCCCTAATAAAAATAAAGATGCAGTAAGGATTCAACCTTATTATACATTTACATGCAGAGATTTTGATGCATTAAACAACAAAGCATTACATCACAATATAGGTTCGAACTTCTACTTTGCTGGGCATAAGGCAAAATTTGGCCTTGAATATCAAATACGCCCTGTTTTCGATGGACAGAATCTTGAGACTTATAAAGGAATGATTATTGGTAAAATGGCATTTTCCATATAAAAAACAAAAAATCTCTTTACAAACAAAGGGGAAGCCGATGGCTTCCCCTTTTTGCAGTCACTAGTCTATTTAAAGACAAAATCAACACTAAGCTTCTTTTATATTATTTCACAAATAATAATTCTCTGTATTTAGGCAATGGCCACATCTCATCATCTACCATAAGTTCAAGTTTATCAATATGGTAACGTATTTTTTCCAGATAAGGTTTTACCTTTTCAGAATATGCTTCAGCTTTTTCCACCTCCGAATCAATTTTATTTGCAAACTTTCTCTGCTCAAGCATATCTTTGGACATAGTCATTATTTCTTTTATATGATTAGATATATTTGCAATCGACTCAATCTGAACTGAAGAAATATTCTTGAAAATATCTTCCGCCATAACTTCTTTTAATCCCTTAACATTATTAATCAGAATATTCTGATAAGCAATTGCTGTTGGTATTATATGATTTATTGCAAGATCCCCCATAATTCTGGACTCAATCTGAATCTTCTTTGTAAATATTTCATTTTTTATTTCATAACGTGCCTCCAGCTCTCTTGCAGACAAAATATCAAGCTCCTTAAATAAAGCCAATGATTTCTCATCAACAAAAGCTTTTAATCCTTCAACGCAACCATTAATATTCTTCAATCCTCTTTTCTCCGCCTCAACTTTCCATTCTTCACCATAACCATTACCTTCAAAGCGAATATTTTTGGATTCAACTATATATTTTCGTATCATTTGAAATATTGCCTCATCTTTCTTAACTCCCTTATCAATAAGCTTTTCGACCTCTATTTTAAATTCTATCAACTGCTTTGCAACAGCAGAATTCAGTACTATCATGGGCGATCCGCAATTTGCTGTTGAACCTACAGCCCTGAATTCAAAACGATTCCCGGTAAACGCAAAAGGACTCGTTCTATTTCTGTCGGTATTATCCATCATAATCTCCGGTATTTTACCCACATTAAGCTTCAGCTCTGTCTTCTCGTCTGGAGTCATCTTTTTACTGCCAACCTTTTCCTCCAGCTCATCAAGCATATTGGAAAGATACTGACCAAGAAACACCGACATTATTACAGGAGGGGCCTCATCCCCACCCAGACGGTGCTCGTTTCCGGCAGAAACGATTGCTGCCCTCAAAAGATCTGCATAATCATGTACTGCCTTAACAGTACTAACAAGAAAAATAAGAAACTGCATATTAGACTTAGGGTTCTTTCCTGGGGAAAGCAGATTTACACCGGTATCTGTCATAAGACTCCAGTTGTTATGCTTTCCTGATCCATTAATCCCAGCATATGGTTTCTCATGCAATAATGCCACAAACTTGTGCTTCATTGCAACATTCTTTATCGTACTCATAAGGAGCTGATTATGGTCAACTGCAAGATTTGCCTCCTCAAAAACAGGGGCGCATTCAAACTGATTTGGAGCCACCTCATTATGACGCGTCTTTAAAGGAATTCCCAACTTATAAGCCTCAACCTCAAGCTCTCTCATAAAAGAAGTAACCCTCTCGGGTATAGACCCAAAATAATGATCCTCTAACTGCTGATCCTTTGCGGAAGAATGTCCCATTAAAGTTCTCTCACACATCATCAAATCAGGCCTCGCATTGTAAAGAGCCTCATCAACAAGAAAATATTCCTGCTCACAACCTAGTGTTGATATCACTTTACTAACATTCTTATCGAAAAACTGACAAATATCTACAGCAGCCTTATCAATGGCATTTAGTGATTTTAGAAGAGGAGTTTTAAAATCAAGAGCCTCCCCTGTATATGATACAAATATTGTAGGGATACACAAAGTGTTATTTCTTATAAAAGCTGGCGAACCCGGATCCCAGGCAGTATATCCTCTGGCCTCAAAAGTATTTCTTATTCCTCCATTTGGAAAGCTTGATGCATCAGGTTCCTGTTGAACAAGCATCCCCCCATCGAAATGTTCGATAACGCAACCATCCTTCTGGAGTTCAAGGAAAGCATCATGCTTCTCAGCCGTAGAACCATTCAAAGGATGAAACCAGTGAGTATAATGTGTCGATCCTCTTTCCAATGCCCAGGCCTTCATCCCTGAAGCAATCTGGTCGGCCATTCTACGCTCAATTACAGTTCCGTTATCTATTGCCTCAGACACACTTTGATAAGCCTCCTTCGATAAATATTGTCGCATTTTTCTCCTGTCAAACACATTCACTCCAAAATAATCCGAAACTTTTACTGACGGAACTTCAACATCAATTGGACAACGATTACTTAATTGCTCCAAAGCTTTAAATCTGTTTCTGGCCATAACCTTTTTATTAGAATTTATTTTTTTAAGGATCACCCCCTGTTTTCGTAGGACAAATATATAAAAAAACACAAAAGAAATACAACATACCCCATTTTTTTATACCCACAACCCAAAATAACAAACTCTTTTACCTGTGATACCCCCAATCAAAACAAACCCATTCTACAATATAAATAGAATCTCTTTAAAAATATATTTTTACCTATATCCACAAAAAATGACTAATTTCGCATATTAATATCAAAGCATAATGGGAAAAAAAATACCTCAAATTGCGGCAATTCACGATCTTTCCGGATATGGAAGAGCATCATTAACAGTCGTAATACCAATACTATCCTCAATGGGTATTCAAGTATGTCCGATGCCCACGGCAGTTCTATCGGCACATAGTGAATACGAGGGATTCCACTACATAGACCTCACCGAGCATATGCCTGCAATGATAGAGCATTGGAAAAGACTAAATCTTCAATTCGATGCAATTTACAGCGGATATCTAGGCTCTCATTCACAAATAGAAATAGTAAAAAACTTTATCAATTATTTCAAAAAAGAAAATCAATTAATAATTGTTGATCCTGTAATGGGTGACAACGGAAAACTCTACACAGGAATAAATACAACCTTTGTTAATGAAATGAAAAAACTCTCTTACCATGCAGACATAATAACCCCCAACCTTACAGAAGCCGGCCTCTTATTAAACAAAGATCTTAACTGCAACACCAGTCTGAAAGAAATTAAAATCGCTGCAAAAGATCTATCAGAAAAAGGCCCACAAACTGTCATTATAACATCTGTTCCCGGCATTAAGCCAAAAACGACAGCTGTTCTGGCTTATACAAGAACCGAAAATAAATATATTTACTTGTCTAATGAATATATTCCCGCATCTTATCCTGGTACAGGAGATGCCTTCACCAGCGTACTAACCGGATCATTGCTTAATGGAGACATCTTAGATATCGCTCTTAGAAAGGCATCAAATTTTATTCTTAAAGGCATACAAGCAACCATTAACACCAAGCACGACCCTCTTAATGGTATTAACCAGGAAGAAATACTTCCTCTTTTATCAAACTCTTTGAACTAAAAAAGAAAAATAATTCAAAAAAAAGAAATGAATAAGATTCTAATTTCAGATCTTGACAGAACAATTCTACCTACCAATGGAAATATAAGTTCCAATACATTAAACTGCTTCAAACACCTAAAAAATAAAGGGTATATCAGAGTAATTGCTACGGGAAGGTCAATGTATTCAGTATACAAAGTCATTAACGAAGATTTCCCTGTAGACTACATGATCTTTTCAACAGGGGCAGGAATAATAGAATGGAAAAGCAAAAGACTTATATACAACAAAAAATTCCCGGCAACAGCAACCTCACTAATAGCAAGAACTCTCATAAAAGAAAACATTGATTTTATGATTTTCGAGCCTATACCTGACAATCATAAATTCCGATGGCACAAAGGAAGCAGAAACAACACCGATTTCTACAGAAGATTCAAGACATACATAAATCATTCTTCTAAAATAAACTCTTGCGAAGACTACAACATTGAATCTTGCCAGATACTGGCCATATTACCCCCTGAATCAGAAAATTTTAATTATTTGTCGTCACTTTTCCCTTATGCAAACACAATCAGAGCTACTTCACCAATTGACCACCAATCAATATGGTTAGAAATATTTCCTCAGCAAGTATCCAAAGGACATTCTTGTCTTTGGTTAATGGACAAACTTGGCATAAAACAAGAAAACAGTATCGGCATAGGAAACGACTACAACGACATAGCATTTCTTGACATCTGTAACGAAAGTTTTGTCGTTGATAACGCCCCTAAAGAGTTAAAAAACAAATACCAAACTCTTCCAAAAGATGAAGAAGACGGATTCTCTCATATAATAAATAAACTATAAAGCAGCCATAAGCAAATCTATATCCCTGGAAAGGATGCCAAACTTATCCCCCACTGCACTATTGGTAAGAATTCCGTTATACATATACACTCCATGCCTCAATCCGCAATCCCCCTTAATTGCCTGGGCTATTCCTCCATATTCTCCTATTTCTTTTAACAATGGCATAAATATATTACTCAAGGCAATGGTAGATGTTCGGGAAACTCTTGAAGCAATATTTGGAACGCAATAATGAATAACCTTATGTCTTGTAAAAACAGGATTTTTTAAAGAAGTCATCCGTGAAGTTTCAACACACCCCCCCCTGTCAATAGACAAATCAATAATTATGGACCCTGATTTCATCTTCCTTACCATATCCTCTGTCACAAGGGTGCATATTTGTCCATCATCAGATCTCACTGCACCAAGTAAGACATCAGCAGACATCAGAGCCTTTTCCAATACAGGAGGATGCATTATAGATGTAAATACTCTTTGTCCAAGATTATCCTCAATCCTTCTCAGTCTTTTTATAGAATAATCAAAAATCTTAACAACGGCCCCTAACCCCAAAGCCGTTCTTGCTGCATTCTCTCCAGCGGTTCCCGCTCCCAATATAACCACTTCACTAGGAGCAATACCCGTAATACCTCCAAGCATAATCCCCTTGCCTCCTCTGGAATTACTAAGATATTCGCTCGCAATCATAATTGAAGAATAACCGGCAATCTCTCCCATTGAACGAATAAAAGCAAAACAACCATCACAATCCTTATAATAATCAAAAGCTATGGCGGTTATCTTTTTATTCATCATCTCCCTGATATTCTCAGATGACTGCCCATGAATATGAAAAGATGAGATCACAACCTGATTACCCTTCAGAATATCTATATCTTTCTTTGTAAATGGTGCCACTTTAAGAACAATATCGCAATTATATATCTCTTCTTTAGTATCAACAATAATTGCACCCCTCTCGCTATACTGCTCATCTGTATAATTTGCAGCAAGACCAGCACCTCTTTCCACATATATTACATGACCATTTTCAACGGCATATCCTACAGCCTGAGGAGACAAACACATTCTATTTTCAAAACGGTCAATTTCATTTGGCAGACCAATCACAAGCTTCTTCTTCTTACGCCCAACAATCAACATTTCCTCCTGAGGGATCAGACACTCCTTTCCCCCAGGAATATCAACTGACTTATTTTCTTTTTGTTCCATAATTAATAATTAGAAAGAAAGCCCTGACAATTTACCACTTTTTAGCACAAAAATCAACCTTCAATAAATTTTATAATTCTGCTACCATCATTATTTTCTGTAAATTCTAATTTCAGAACATCATCCGGAAGCAAAGGCTCAATCAATTCAGGCCATTCAATAAAACAAATATTTCCACTATAAAAATATTCCTCATAACCAAAATCATATGCCTCCTCAATAGTGTTTATCCTATAGAAATCAAAATGATAAATAATCTCTTCATGCCCCCGATATTCATTCACTATTGCAAACGACGGACTTGTCGCAATATCCTCTATTCCTTTTACACTACATACTGCCTTAACAAATGTCGTTTTTCCCACCCCCATTTTTCCATAAAGAGCAACAACTTTATGTTCCCCCAATTCAGCCAAGAACTTCCCAGCCACTTCAGTTATTGCATCGAGCGATTTTATATGTAATTCCATTAAGCTTCATTTATATTTACAAAAAACACACTATCTATTTAAATACCATTTCTTAAAAAAAATCATATATTCCTTAAGTTTGTGATTTTTAGTCAAAACATTTAAATTTTCTTCTGAAATAACAAAATTATAATAATCTTCATTTTTTAGTTCTTTAAACAGTTTCCTATTTGTAATTACAGCACGTAAATACATCATCGCTTGCTTCTTATCCTTCAAGTTCGATACAAGTAAAATGTTTTTATCTCTACCAAAAGGCGAAATACTCAAACCTAATTCAGATATATTATAACGTTTAAAGTCCTGTTCTATTTTATTATTATCTACCTCAGAAGGATAAACAATCGCAAAATAATGTATGGAAGACTCTTCATAAATGTATTCCCCATCCTTAATTCTTTTACCATTTAGTAGATCAACCTCCTCAATATTATAATTTTCATCAAAGAATCCGGAATATTCCTTGAAATACTTATTAGAATAAAAAATATCGTAATTAGCATCAGTAATTACCATCATATCACACAACCCCGAGATTTCATTATAATTATTCTTAAAATATGTTTTGAAACCCATCAAATATCTTACTGCATCTGTCCTGTTTCCCACATTATTAACTATAGCCAGTCCATATTCAACATCATACCTTTCTGAAACCACCTCATAATCGGCATCGAAATCTTTCAATGATTTTACAATAATGTCTTCCTGCACCTTCCGGTATGGATACAATATCACAAACCTATGATTTGCAGACATATCGCGACTGAATATATTGCCAATTCCTGACCTCTTTCCAACTAACAGGTCAGCATCTTCTCTCTCCTTTAAATAATTACTCACAAAAAAATCAACATAAACACCAACATCCTGACTGTATTGCAATATTTTATAATTTTCTGCTGTTATAAAGAACAACCTGTAATCCAATTTCCCGATAATTCTTGAAATCTTTTTACTAGAGGCTATTGCACTCAAAAGCCTAATTCCCTCATCCTTATTTTTCAACCCCCGTAGTACAAACAAAGTATTTGAAAGCCCTATCTGCTCCTTTCTAACCTGTACAACACCACT
The DNA here is from genome assembly GCA_963666945.2 of Marinifilaceae bacterium. GTDB lineage: Bacteria > Bacteroidota > Bacteroidia > Bacteroidales > Marinifilaceae. The sequence goes on along the minus strand of CAXXRT010000019.1, from coordinate 46,276 downwards.
ATCAATGACATCCTCCGCTAAGTAATTTAAATGAAATCTCAGACCTTTAACATCTTTAGCTGTACAAGTAACCGACAGCACCATATAATAATCATCTGCATCCTCATATTTATAGATTGGTGTTGGTGCATTGTCTTTTAAAAAAGATATATCTGAAAAATTCCAATCCCTGTGATTTTCTAAAAACCTTGCATTATCAACTTCCCTTTTAGTATAAACTACAGGCACTCCACCTTTTTCTACAGACATAATTAATTTCTCAGCCAAATACTTTATTTCCTCATCAGGATTATGGGCCAAAACAAGGTTCAACGCACTAACAAACTCAGATGTTGAATATAATCTTCCAACACAGAGTGCCTTCAACATTAATAACCTATCTGCAATATCAGATTTAGGACAAAAATCCAAGGCCTTATCTACAATACTTATAGATTTATTGAATGAATAATTTGAGTAAGCCTTAAATGCCTCTTCATACATTCCATCTACAACACCAACATCTCTTTTATGCTTTAATAAATAATCCGGATTCTTTAATATTTTGGCATATTCACTATCCGGATATTTTTCAATAAGCCTGCTTTTATATTCCCCTGCTTTCCTATAATCCATAGTTAGATTACTTATCTCATAAGAATTATAATATGAATACATCAAATACTTATTATTCGGAAATCTATTAATCAGATCATTATAGGTCTTCAACGAGTTCTCATAATCATTAAACTTCTCTTTAAAAATTTCCGCAGCTGTAAAAAGAGCTTCTACAATAAGCGAATCAGATATCTTTTTATCTGCCTCTGTCAGAGGAATATTCCTTAAATAATATTCTTTACTCTTAAGATTTACTTTTGCATTGTCTCTTTCAGCCATTTTTCCACTCCACTCATCATTATCCACAAGTTCTATATCAACAATAGCTTTATTCCTTCTCCTCCAATTATCTTCACTCTTTCTTTTTCCCCATTTTCTGACAAATTCAGATCTTCCCATTGTAATAGAAACAGGGTTATAAAAATACCAGCCACCTTGCGCATCATTTCCGCTATTCCCAATAACTGCATTCCCCCTATTCTGCAAATAAAAACTTCTATCCAACCGGGCATCCTTTTCCTCCTGTAACAGTTTTTCCTCCTTTTCTACAATTTTGTCAATAATTTTCTGAATAACATTATCTCTCTGCTTGGCACTCATTAAAGCCAATCTTTGCAAACTATCTTGCGTATTTATTACATTAAGATTATCGACTAAGTCCGATAAATTATTTTTCCGTTTCAGTAGTTCCTTTTCATTTTCAATATTTGTAGCATTAAAATACAAGCAACTATCGTAACAAGAAAAAGCATTTATATAATCCTTATTTTCAAAGTAATAATCACCAAGAAAACGAAAAGATAAAGATTTTTGAATATCATTATTAATACTAAAATTCGTAGATTTATTTAAACACTCAATACCTTTTTCAATATTACCATCCTTAAACTCGATATTGCCAAGAGCATAGTATATCTGATCTTTAAAATCCCTATTTCTTACATCCCTCAACATTCTAACAAGAGTCCTTCTTACCTTTTGCCCATCCGCACCATTATAGGCCAGAGCCATATTGACCGATGCATTGAATGCCATATCGTAAGAAATCCTCATGGTAGCTATTTTTCCAAAAAGATTCATAGCCATATCATCCATACCATTATTCAAATAAAGTTGTGCTAGAATAAAACGATAACGGACCTTTTCTTTTCTATTGGAAACTATATTGACGAGCCTCTGAACCTCTTCAATAGCCCTGGGTAAGTCTCCTGTTTTTATCATATAATCAGCCCTGACCTTATAATATTCTTCCCTTAAAAGACCAGACAGTTTTTTATCATTCTCCAGATTTTTAATTAACAACTGAGCCTGAGTATATTTCTTTTGTTCTGTCAAACTCCTTATATGCCATATTTTTGCCTCATAAACAATTGGGGTTCCGGGAAACTGACGAACAATAAAGGCAAAAGCATTATCGGCTTTTGAATATTTTTTATTATAAAAATTTCCTTTCCCGATTAGAAGATAGCAATCGTCTATATAAATATTATATTCTTTCTTTTGTCTAAATTGCTTATACTTCTTCGAGTAATTATTATTTTTACGTCTGGGTTTTCGTGTTATAGAATGCAATTTTATTGCTTTCTGTGCCTTAACAACAGCCCTTTCCATATTGGAATAAGCGGTCTTTCTTGCAACCTCGTCATCAGACAAAAACAAAGGCAACAAATAACAATAGTTCTCTCTATGATTATCCTTTACCTTCTGCTCTCCCTCCCTAAAACTCTCTTTACCATTAAAATATACATTATAATGGGTAGTAATGTTATGATATTTCCTCGATAAAAATGTATTCCTTTTTGTTGAACACGAATTAACAAAAAGAATAAACACAAATCCAATCACAACAAACAATATATTCCTGAATCGTAACATCAATAACCAATAACATATTAGATAAAAAGAAAAAATTACAAACATTAAAGTAAGCTAAAAAACATATAAAAACAAAAAAATGAAAAAAAAAGGGGCTAGCTTTTTTTAGCTGCCCCCTATAAAATATGTTTCTATTTTATTATTAAATAATATTCATCGAATATCTTTAATATTAATCCTCTTTAACTCTTACTCTTTTAGTTCCTAATGCAGTACAATTCCTATCATCAACAGCCTGGATAACATTAGCAGCCAAATCTGCAAAAGCAATACCTGTAGCAGAATTTTCGTCTAAGGCAGCAGGCTTTCCTTCGTCCCCTCCTTCACGGATACTCTGCACAATCGGAATTTGCCCCAGAAGATTCACGCCCTTAGACTCAGCAAGTCTTTTGCATCCTTCTTTTCCAAAAATATAATATTTATTTTCAGGAAGCTCTTCAGGAGTAAACCAAGCCATATTTTCAATAAGCCCAAGAACCGGAACATTTATACCAGGACTTTCAAACATATTAATCCCTTTAACGGCATCAGCAAGAGCAACATCCTGTGGCGTACTTACTACTATTGCCCCTGTTACAGGAAGTGTCTGTACTAAAGTCAGGTGAATATCGCTTGTTCCCGGAGGAAGGTCGAACAACAAATAATCAAGTTCTCCCCAATTAGCTTCTCCTATCAGTTGCTTTAAAGCACCTGAAGCCATTGGGCCTCTCCATACCGTTGCCTGCTTAGGATCAACAAAGAATCCTATTGAAAGTATCTTAACACCATACTTTTCAAAAGGAACAATCAGTTTCTTCCCATTTATCTCTTCAATGTAAGGACGAGCATCCTCAGCCCCAAACATTTTTGGCACAGAAGGCCCAAAAATATCAGCATCTATAAGTCCAACCTTAGCGCCTGATTTTGCCAATGCTACTGCAAGATTAGATGCAACAGTTGATTTTCCTACACCGCCTTTACCGGAAGCCACTGCTATTATATTTTTTACACCCTCCAATACTGATGGTGCTTCCATATCATGAACAGACTTAACTTCAACAGCAATCTCTGCCACCTCTCCCAAGGCCGCCTTAACCAAATCGCCACACTTCTTTCTCAACACCTGCATAAAAGGATCGTTCGAACGTTGAAAAACAAGTATAAAACGAACCTTATTACCATCTATCTTAATACCCTGTACCATATCCAGACTCAACAATGTTTTATCCGAACCCGGATAAACAACAGATGACAAGGCATCAGTAATTTGTTTAGGATAAAAACTCATTTCAATAATTATTAATTTATTAATCCATCGCCACTTATCTTCTCCTCATAAATATATGCAAATTTAATATTTTATTCTTGTACACAAAAACAATTATCGTCCCCTGCCAAAACTTCTATAATCGTCTTTTTCTATATCAATATCGGGTTCTATAAAGTTTGTTTTACCCTTCATCGAAAATTTAATATACTTTATAGTTTTACCTCTTTCCAGCCACTGCTGCTCATAGAAAGTCCTTATAGACAAAATATCATCAGCCATTCCGGAAGAATAAAGATCATCTGTATTTACAAAGACATCAAAAGCATTCTCTTCAACAAGATGTGATGTATATGTATAAAGAAAAGACGAATCTGTTTTTAAATGTACAAGACCATCCTCTTTAAGAAAATTCTTATAAGCGGAAAGAAATCGCGTCCCGGTAAGTCTCTTCCTTGACTTTTGCATCTGTGGATCGGGAAAAGTCACCCACACCTCACTAACCTCATGACTTGCAAAAACCGACTCAAGCATTTCAGCATGCATGCGTATAAATGCAACATTTTTCAACCCCTCAACATAAGCTTCTTTAGCCCCCTTCCACATTCTTGCTCCCTTAATATCCAAACCAATAAAATTCTTTTCCGGAAATTTTCTGGCCAACCCTACCGTATATTCACCCTTACCGCACCCTACTTCAAGAACTATAGGATTATCGTTTTTAAATATCTCTTCATTCCATTTACCTTTCAACTTATAATCAGTTCGGAAAACCTCATCATGTTTTGGCTGAATCACATTACTAAGGGTGTCCATATCAGCAAACTTTACTAATTTATTTTTTCCCACAATTTATCTGTTTTCTTACTTTACAATTCTTTTTTCTACTCTTAAACCTATATCTCTTACTCCAGTGATAATATTTTCCCTCATCCCGTGCATTATCTCAAATTTATATATACCGGCATGTTTAAATCTGAAGTTTTCATTTAACACATACGATGAATCAAAAATATCCCCCAACCCCTTTCCTAACCATCTACCTTCATCATCGGCTAAAAGACAATCCATCCTGGTATTAATCTCAACAAGACCATAAGGATCAGTACATTTAATAAACAACCATAGATTCTTATTCTCATAATCCTGATTATTCCTAACCTTAAGAAAGATATTATAAAAAACGGATGAGTCCTGTATCGCCACTTCAAAACTAACAGGATGACTAACATTCCAACTATTATCTTCTATAGTTTTATAATCATCAAAAATCCTGTTTTTATCACATGCTACCAACAACAGTCCAAAAAACACAACTGACAATAAAATATTCTTCATAACTCACTATTTGCCGCAAATTTATAATTTATTAATCACTTCACAATACAAAGCCTCAAACTCACTTAATATCATTGCCGTTGCACCCCATATTTTTTCCTCGCCACAAAGATAATACGGGGCATCTATACTTACTCCATGCCTATACAAAGTTTCTCGTCCCTTATTTTCGTTTTTAAACAAATATGGAAGTTTACACTCAATAACGTAGTCAACTTCTTTTTTTTCTATATCAAACTGAGGTGTATCTTCCAAATACCCAATAACAGGAGTCACATTGTAGTTACTGACAGGAATATAAAGTTCTGTAAGAGTTCCCAATACTCTGATATTTTTAGCATTTACACCAATCTCTTCCTGCCCCTCTCTTAAAGCTGTTTCTATAATATTCCCATCAAATTTCTCTTTGCCTCCTCCCGGAAAACTTACCTGCCCGCTATGGGGAGAACCATCCTCTACTCTTTTAATTAAGGGTATGTGTATTTCTCCATCCTTTAAGTAAAGAAGAATGAGAACAGCACTTTCTCTGGGTCTCCTTTTATGATTCCCCTCTTTACCAACTATAAACCTTGCAGAAGGGGCCATCTTTTTCCTAACCTCATCACCAGGTAATTCGTCCTTCAGCCTCAAATTCAACCCACTACAAAAAGAATCAAAATAACTCATATTTTATCTATCTATTCATTCCTTATAACCCAATATATCTTTTATCCCCGGAAAATGTCTTTTATGATTAAAACTAAGATTATACGACTTGTCATTAACTTCTAATTCCGCTATAGCTCCAAAAATAAGAGGATAATTCACATCACCATGACCAGCAGGGAATCCATACACAACAGGAAAATCATAATCTTCCACTGCCTCAGCGATGATCTCATAAGCTGTGGAGCCAAAAGATGGGTCTCCGTCTTTCATTTCACTCATTTGACCAACAAGCAAGCCTTGTAAATGTTCCAACTTTCCGGAATGTTTAAGGTTCTGCATCATTCTATCTAAATGGTATAAATCTTCATCCACATCTTCAATAAATAAAATCTTTTCATTTTTTTTCCATTCAATCTCAATGCCATGAAGACTGTAAACTATAGATAAATTACCACCAACAAGTTCTCCACTACTTACACCCTTTCTATTCATTGGATGACTAGTATAACTGTATACAGGCTGAGAGCCCTCTAACAATTTTTTTAATTTTATAATATCATCTGTCTCGGAACCATCTTCGGGAAACTTTACAGGCATTGGTCCATGTATACTTTCAATACCCAAAGTATTCAACTTGGCATGGAGAACAGTTATATCACTAAAACCTACCAACCATTTAGGATTTCCCTGAAATTTTGAATAATCTATTTTATCCACTATTCGAATACAGCCATAACCACCCCTGGCACAAACCACTGCCCTTATATCTTCACTATCGAATACTTTCTGCAGATCCTCAGCCCTTTCATCATCTGTTGCTGAGAAAATATTGTAATCATTGAAAACATTATCCCCAACAACAACCTCATACCCCCATTTTTCAAACATCTTAACAGCCAGATCAACCTTAGCCCTGGCCACTCTCCCGGCCGGAGCAACTATAGCAATTTTATCCCCTGGTTGCAAATATGGCGGCTTAATCATTATTTATAATTTTAGTTTCTACATTCAAATTTACTAAAAACCTTTACTATTTAGAAACATTTTACACAAAAATTACTTACTCCTAATAATTTAACCCAAACACATATTAATCCCTCTTTCTCAATTAATTCTTTTTAGTATTTAGATACATCATTTTAACACGCTTCATATCATAGTTTTATTTCAAATATATATCTTTGTGGCTTCATTAAATAATCTACAATATACTATTATGAGCAAGTTTAAAAGATCATTAATAACTACAGCACTTCCGTATGCTAATGGACCCGTTCACATTGGGCACCTGGCCGGAGTATATGTGCCTGCCGACATATATGTGAGATACTTAAGACTTAGAGGAGAGGAAGTTGCATTTATTGGCGGATCAGACGAACATGGTGTACCCATTACTATTAAAGCACAAAAAGAAGGCGTTACTCCACAAGATATTGTTGATCGTTACCACAACATTATAAAAGATTCTTTCGAGAAATTCGGGATCTCTTTTGATATTTATTCACGTACAAGCTCAGAAACCCATCACAAACTTGCCTCTGATTTTTTCAAAAATCTTTACGAAAGAGGTGAATTTGTTGAAAAAACATCAAAGCAATTTTACGATAAAGATGCAAAGCAATTCCTTGCGGACAGATATATTACAGGAACATGCCCTCACTGCAATTCAGAAGGAGCATACGGAGATCAGTGTGAGGCATGCGGAACATCCCTTAATGCAACCGATCTAATAAATCCGGTCTCTGCCATTACAGGAAACAAACCTGAACTTAAAGAAACTACCCACTGGTATCTGCCTCTTGATAAATATGAAAACTGGCTAAAACAATGGATTCTTGAAGAACACAAAGAATGGAAACCCAATGTTTACGGTCAGTGTAAAAGCTGGCTGGACGGAGGTCTTCATCCTCGTGCAGTAACCAGAGACCTTGACTGGGGAGTGCCAGTACCTATAGATGGTGCTGAAGGCAAAGTTCTTTATGTATGGTTTGATGCACCTATAGGATATATCTCAGCAACTAAAGAGCTGACCCCTGAATGGGAAAAATACTGGAAAGATGAAGAGACAAGAATGATACATTTTATCGGAAAAGATAATATAGTATTCCACTGCATCATATTCCCTTCTATGCTTAAGGCAGAAGGCTCCTATATAGTTCCTGACAACGTTCCTGCAAACGAATTCCTTAACCTTGAAGGAGACAAAATCTCAACTTCAAGGAACTGGGCAGTATGGTTGCACGAATACCTTGAAGAATTCCCTGACAAACAGGATGTATTAAGGTATGTACTTACTGCCAATGCCCCTGAAACCAAGGATAACGATTTTACATGGAAAGATTTCCAGGCAAGAAACAACAATGAGCTTGTAGCAATATTTGGAAACTTTATCAACAGATCATTAGTGCTTACACATAAGTATTATAATGGAGAAGTTCCAACAAGAGGAGAGATGACAGATTTCGATAAAGAAACACTTGCTGAGATACCAAAAATAAAAGAATCTGTAGAAAAGAACCTTGAAACATTCCATTTCCGCGAAGCATTAAAAGAAGCAATGACACTTGCAAGACTTGGTAATAAATACCTTGCCGATTCTGAACCTTGGAAAGTCATTAAAACAGATGAAGAAAGAGTTAAGACTATTATAAATATCTGCCTTCAGATATCAGCTGACCTAACAACTATAATGGAACCATTCCTTCCTTTCTCTACCACTAAACTTAGGGAATTCTTAAATATTGATATGATTGAATGGGAAAATATTGGTGACAATGTTATTCCTGCAGGACATATAATAAACAAACCATCTCTTTTATTTGAAAAAATAGAAGATGACACTATTCAGGAACAAGTTGATAAGCTTCTTGCAACAAAAAAAGCAAACGAACTTGAAGCTGCAGTTGCGAAACCTGCAAAAGAAAACATCAATTTCGATGATTTCATGAAAATGGATATCCGCGTAGGTAAAATTATTGAAGCAGAAAAAGTGGCTAAGACTAAAAAGCTTCTAAAACTTACTATCGATACAGGAATAGATAAAAGAACTGTTGTTTCCGGTATTGCAGAATACTACAAACCGGAAGAAGTAATCGGAAAACAAGTATCAATACTTGTTAACCTTGAGCCAAAACAACTTAAAGGTATAGAATCCCAGGGAATGATATTAATGGCAGAAAATGCCGATGGCTCACTGGCATTTGTCAGCCCAGATAAGGATATTAAACCAGGTTCTGAAATAAGATAAATTCACAACAAAAATATAGCCCTTCTTTCGTCAATGGAAGAAGGGCTATATTTAATACAGTCGCTACAATGCCTATATCAACACCATCCTATAAGGCATTTCAATATTAATATCTGTTTTACCTTTAAATTCTTTTATCCTGTTTATAGCCTCATCACCAACAACAGGCAACTTATTTCTCAGTTCTTCATATGAATCGTATGTCTGTAATGCTACCTTTCTCTTACTTTCAATAAAATCTATATTCTCCATAGATTTCCAACTCCTCTCGATCTTTTCTGTCTCACAACAATACCACGACCATTCTGATTCTGGGACATGATCAATAATTAATACATTATTTGCTATACTATTTGCCCTTGCAGAATAGGCAAGCAAAGCCCCACCCCCTACTCCTACATGTACTAATGTCATATCAAAGGTATCATAGATATTCTCCAGATTATTAACAACACAACTAACATCTAATGCCATAATTAAAAATTAACATATGGTCATCTATATATACTTAATATCTACATTTTTTAACTTAAAATAAAAAACAGAACCAGCTTCTTTCTCTGATTCAACCCATATATCACCGGCAAGCACATCAGCAATCTTCTTACAAACAGTCAATCCAAGACCAATTCCCGCATATTTCCTGGTTATACTATCATCCAATTGCCTAAAACTTTCAAATATTTTTTCTTTTTTATCGTCAGGTATACCTACTCCTGAATCTTTAACATAGAAAATCACAGCATCATTTGATATAACATATCCATAATCAACGTAACCATTTTCCGTAAATTTTATTGCATTCTTAAGCAGATTCTTTAGAACTTTCCTTATCCTTGCGAAATCAGAATATATTGATATATTGAAATTATTATTCTGCGGAATATATTTTATATCAAGATTTGGTTTTACCATAGACTCCCTTCTTACAAAATCTTTAATATCTGCAAATAACATACTCAATAAGAATCTTTCGTTATTTATTTTAAACTTAGCTGTCTCTACAAGTGATATATCAAGAATTGTTTCTATTATATCAAGAAGATTATGTCCACTGGAATTAATTATTGAATTCATTTCCAAAATCTCCTCCATTCCCATATTTTCATCTATAATATCGCTCAAACCAATTATTGCATTCAGTGGAGTTCGTAACTCATGGGATACTGTTGCAAGAAAAGCCGATTTTAACCTATCTGCCTCCTCTGCTCTGTCTTTAGCTTTCTTAATATCTTCTTCTATCTCTTTTTGTTTAGTTATATCCTGTACAACCCCAAAAACTATATTAGAATCTTTCTTATATTTGGCAATAGAATGAATATCAATAATTTCCCCATCGGCTGGCCGGTAAATTTTAAATTCCACATCGTAAGGAACGCTATTTACAATCAGTTCATAAAAAGCTTTATCCAAAAATCTTCTGTATTCTCCTAAAGGAAAAGACTGTATTAGTTCTATATCAATATTGTCTTCAAAAAGACCATAAATTTTTCTGGCTCCTAATGAAAGATAAACTTCTCCGGTATTCAAATTTATTTCCCAACTTCCAATATTTGCTATTTTCTCTGCTTTTATTAGTCTTTCCTCGTTCTTTCTGCTTTCCGTAATATCATGAATAATTGAATATAACAACTCCTTGTTACTAATACATATTTTCCCATTGTATACTTCGACATCTCTTAAACAACCGTTGGCTAGTCTATGCTTAAATAAGAAATTATTTTCATTGTTTTCTATTGCATTTTGCATTTTATCATTGACTACATTTCCAGGAAATGCGTTAATCTGACAAATATTCATCGATTTCAACTCACCTATCCGATATCCATAAAATTCTTCTGCCGCCTTATTGGCATCAACAATATCACCAGTTTCAGGATTAATAATCAACATTATAGAATTGCTCCCATAAAAAACAGCCCTGTATCTTTCCTCCGACTCCTTAAGCTTATCAATAGTTTCAATCTCGTGTGAGATATCGTGAAAAGCACAATAAATATTCATGATATTTCCATCCTCGTGACAAAAAATCTTTCCATTTAACAATACGGGAATATTCCGGCCACTTTTATGTCGCAATTCAGACCTCAGGTTATTTATTTCCCTATTGGTTTTTAACGATGTGAGTTTATTTTTTAATTCACAAAAATTATCTGCATGCAATAATTCAGAAATATTTTTACCGACAGCTTCACTATTAGAATAACCCAGAAATTTTTCCCACACCGGATTTACATCAATAATATTTAAATGTGAATCCAGGACATGACAAGGAAAGGGGACATTATTATAGTATTCTTTATAACAAATAAACAAATCTTCTTCCCTGTTTTTACTACAACACAAGTCATTAAAATCCATATTCTATATCAATAAAGAGAACTAAAATCATCTTTAATTTGCTACAAGATAAAATTCAAGAATTATTATCAACTTATAAAACTGCTAAAATAATAAAAAACAAGGATATTCCATTTTTGCCTACTATCTGTATTTCACATTAACTCTTTCTTTATCTGGCAAACTTAAAGGAATAGTAAAATAAAAAGTACTGCCGACTCCAGGGGAAGATTTAAGCCATATTTCACCTCCCATCCTCTCAACATAAGCCTTAGAAATACTAAGCCCCAAACCCACCCCCTCATATTTTTTAGTCATTTCCAATTCTCCCTGCCTGAACCTTTCAAAAACTTTATCCTGCAGATCTGCTATAATACCAACCCCGGTATCATAAACATAAAATTCATAGTTGTCAGCATTTACTCTACACCCAAACTCAATTTTACCATATTTAGTGTATTTAATTGCATTGTTCAATAGGTTACATAATATCTGATTAAGCCTAATGCTGTCTGCAAAAACCATAGCATCCTCATCCAAAACTTCTTTACAAACAAAAACAAGTCCTTTACTTTCAGCCTCTGGCCTAAAAAATGAGCATTGCTCCTTAAGTATTGAATTGATATTGACAGACTCAAAATATAAATCCATTTGCCCGGCCTCTATCTTAGAAATATCAATCAAATCGTTTATGATATTCAACATTCTCTTCCCACTTCTTCGAATAACCTGAATATATTTTTGTTGAACTTCTCCACTTAATTCAGATTCCCTTAACAAATCAGCAAACCCTAATATCCCATTCATCGGCGTTCTTATTTCGTGACTAACATTAGCCAGAAAAGCACTTTTTAGCCGATTACTTTCCTCGGCTTTTTCCTTTGCAACCTGAAGTTCTCTCTCCACATTTTTCTGGATTGAAATATCATGAAAGTTTTCAAATATGCAAGATTTCCCTCTTATTGTCAATCTTTTCGCATCTTTTATTATAGGCGTATGAGAGTTGTCCTTACACTTTATTAATGTATCCATACCCACAAATCCGGGCTTTCTTTCAGCCCAGATAGGACACTTACCAGAACGCGATCCCTTGGGACAAATAATATCACAAAACTGCCCTAAAAGTTCATGTTTTTTATATCCTGTAATTTCGCAGGTTCTTTCGTTCACATCTCTTATAACATAATCTTCATCAACAATTAATACCCCACCGGCGACATTCTCATAAAGCATCCTAAAACTCTCCTCACTCTTAATTAATTCTTCTTCGGCTTTTTTCCGTTCCGTAATATCTGTAATTAATATCCCTATATATTTTTCCTCTGTCCTAAATACTTTTACGACTAAATATTTATCAATATCACCACGATAAATTTCCAGTCTTTCTGCCCTTCCCCCAAAATATACATTTCTAAGTGCATCAACACATTCTGATTTTATATCCGGACAAATAACAGAGACAGAAGAACCTAATATCTTATTTTTGGGAATATCAAATATCTTTTCAAATTTCGAATTAACTTCAACTATAATAAAATCATCAGGACTTCCTTTTTCACAGAAAACAACCTCCACAACACACAATGCTGCAGTCATGTTTTCAAATATAAGAGAGAAATCAATTTTTAAAGTATCTTGCATAAGTCAATCGGTTAAAGACAGAAAACAATAACATAAATATAAAAAATTTATTTTATTCATCATAATCCAATCAATCTATTATTTAACAAATAGGTTGATTTTGGTAAATATTATTTCCAAACTTTACAAACCACCGATGCTTCTCCTGACTTGGCCCATACTTTCTGTATAAAAAGACTACAGAAAGTATCCCTTTACTATCCATAAAATTACCAAAAACGCAAATGATTCTTCGAAGTTGGTGCAAGGAAGGTACGAACTTAATACGAATAGGGTATATAACGAATACAATATAGTATCCCTTATCTAAATGACATAACTTACTTCCTTGAAACAATAAGTTTTTCGTTCTCCGTTTTCTTTTTCCAGCACCATCTGTCCAATATCTGTAATTTCTGCAATTCTTGCTTTAAAAAATTGTCCTTCCTCGCTGAATAAATGAAACCCTGTCTTTCTATAGAGATAATTCATATAATCACTGTCAAGTCTATTAAAATCCCCTTTCTCCAACTGCTGGTATCTCTTTTCAATAGATCTGGTAAGTTTTTCTAATTCCTCATTAAGTTTATATTCTATTCCGGTTATCTGTTTTAACGATATAGGGTTAGGGGCATCGGAATAAAAAACTTCCTGATTGATATTAATCCCTATACCACAGATAGTATAAGCTATATAAGGCCCGACAATTGTGTTCTCAATTAAAATACCGGCAATTTTTTTATCACCAACATATATATCGTTTGGCCATTTAATACTTACCTCACCAACACTACAAACAAGATAATCCGAAACCCCCAATGCAATAGCCCTTGAAAGGTAAAACTGATCGCTTGCAGTAATGCATTCCGGGAAAAACACAATGGAGAAAGTCAGATTCTTTCCTGCTTCACTTTCCCAGATATTAGTATGCTGTCCCCTACCCTTTGTCTGTGTTTCTGCCACAATGACAGTCCTATCATCACACTTTTTCGATAAAATAAGTGTTTTAGCATAAGAATTTGTAGAATTTATACTATTTTTAACTATAAACTTATATCTTGAGTAGTTAGAATTCATTTTCGGCACTATTTTTGTGCAAAGATACATATTCTATAAAAATATGGATTACTGAAATATGGAAACATGTTATAGTATTTGACTATAGCATAAAGATTATTTAAAACAAAACGATTATATTTGTAAATTAATAAGATAAAACATTTAAAAAATCACATGAGAAAAAACACTGAACAACTGATAGATGCAGCTATAAAAGGACTTCAGGATAAGAAAGCAGTTGACATTGTTACTATTGATCTTTCAAAAATAGAAAATACATTTTGTAATTATTTTATAATATGTCACGGTACTTCTAATACACATGTGGGAGGATTAGCCGATTCAGCGATAGATACAATAATTGATGAGTGCTCAGAAAAACCCTTTCACAAAGAAGGACAGGACAACGCACAATGGATTCTTTTGGATTATTCTGATGTAATAATACATATATTCCAAAAAGAATACAGGGATTATTATCAGCTGGAAAGCATGTGGAGTGATGCCAAAATAATGCACATTGAAGAAACAGTCTAAACAGAAAAGAAAAGATGGTTGAAAATAAAAATACAGAAAAAAAGGATGACAGAAAGATTCCTTTTCCTCCTTTAGGAGGAAAAAACGGCAAACCTAAATTTAGCGGATATTGGGTTTATATTATTATTGTTGCGGTTATCCTGGGTATTCAATTCTTAGGAATGGGAGGAAGCCCAAGAGAAACAACATGGAATAATGTAAAGACAAGGATGCTTAAAAACAGGGACATAAAAAAGATAGAGGCTCTTTCGTCTACCGGGAAAAACATTATTTACGTCTACGTTTACCTTAAACCAGAAAGCATTGAGAAATATTCGGAGCTTGAATCAGGAGGATTATCAAAACCCTCAAAAGCAGGTCCTCATTTTTCCTTTACAGCAGGTTCTATGGAAACATTTGAAGCCAATCTTGAAAAGGCACAACAGGATATCCCGGAACAAGACAGAATATATCCAATTTTCAAGGAACATGAAGATTGGTTTGGACAGTTCCTTTCCTATGCAATTCCATTAGCTCTAATACTTTTCATATGGATTTATTTCTTCAAAAAGATGAGCAAAGGTGGTGGTGGAGCAGGAGGCATTTTTTCTGTTGGTAAATCGCAGGCAAAATTATTCGACAAAGAAGCCCGTATAAATGTAACCTTTAAAGATGTTGCAGGCCTTGCTGAGGCAAAGGAAGAAATTGAAGAAATTGTATCTTTCCTTAAGAATCCGGACAAATACACAAAACTGGGTGGTAAAATTCCAAAAGGAGCATTACTGGTAGGACCTCCTGGGACAGGAAAAACATTACTAGCAAAAGCCGTAGCAGGTGAAGCAAATGTACCTTTCTTTTCCATGTCTGGCTCTGATTTTGTTGAAATGTTTGTTGGCGTTGGAGCATCAAGGGTAAGAGACTTGTTTAAACAGGCTAAGGCAAAAGCTCCATGTATTGTATTTATTGATGAGATTGACGCCATTGGTCGTGCCAGAGGTAAAAATCCAAACATGGGCGCAAACGATGAGCGCGAGAACACTTTGAACCAACTGCTTACCGAGATGGATGGTTTTGACACAAATTCAGGTGTCATTATTCTTGCAGCAACAAACCGCGCAGACATACTGGACAGAGCATTGATGAGAGCAGGAAGGTTTGACAGACAGATACAGGTTGAACTACCAGACCTTCACGAGAGAGAGGCCATATTCAAAGTACATCTTAAGCCAATTAAGCTGGATCCGGAGGTTGATGTTATGTTTCTTGCAAAACAAACGCCAGGTTTCTCAGGAGCAGACATTGCCAATGTCTGTAACGAAGCAGCACTTATTGCAGCAAGAAGAAACAGATCGCAGGTTGAGCGTCAGGATTTTCTTGACGCCGTGGACAGAATAATAGGCGGATTAGAAAAAAGGAATAAAGTAATAAAAACAGAAGAGAAAAAAACCATAGCATATCATGAAGCCGGACACGCAACAATAAGCTGGCTTCTTGAACACGCTCATCCCTTGTTGAAAGTAACCATTGTACCAAGGGGAAAAGCTTTGGGTGCTGCATGGTATCTTCCTCAGGAAAGACAGATAACAACCAGAGAACAATTGCTGGACGAGATGTGTTCAGCATTAGGAGGAAGGGCAGCAGAAGAATTGATTTTTGGTACCATATCTACAGGAGCTCAGAACGATCTTGAAAAGATAACCAAGCAAGCTTATGCCATGGTATCTATTTTTGGCATGAGTGATAAGGTGGGCAACATGAGTTTTTACGATTCAACCGGACAAACAGACTTCTCTTTCACCAAGCCATATAGCGAAAAGACTGCTGAGCTGATAGATACAGAAGTTAAGGTTCTTGTTGACGAAAGCTACCAAAGAGCTTTAACAATATTAAAGGATCATGCAGATGGACACAGAGAACTAGCAGAGCTTCTTCTAGACAATGAAGTTATCTTCAGTGACGATCTTGAAAAGATTTTCGGAAAGAGGGAATGGGATATAAAAGAAGAAAACAAAACTTTGCCGACAGAAAAAAAAGAAGATTACAAAGAAGAAGAAAAGGAAGACAAAGAATAACATGATAGTTTAATACTTTCAAAATACTTTAGAAAGGTATCCTAAAATTGGATACCTTTTCTTTTTTGGGGGTATCTTATCCGTTCAATACAAGTCATAAAACTATAAACACAAACAAAGATGGCTAAAAATCGTATTTATTTAGACTCGTACTTATAACTAAGGATAAAAACATACACATATGAAGGATTGGAGGAAAGTATTTTCTACAACCAAAGCCTACGACGCTAATTTGGTTATTGATTTGCTAATAAAAAATAATATTCATGCTGTAAGCATGAATGAAAAGGACAGTTCTTTTGTAGTTCTTGGAGATATAGATATATTTGTCAGCGAGAAAGACGAAGAACGAGCTTTGGAACTGATAAAAATTTTTAAACGTGAATAATTTTTACAAAAGGACAATTACCGGAACTATATTTGTTGTTGTACTGATAACAGCACTACTGGCTAATAAATATACTTTTTTTATTTTCTTCCTATTGCTTACAATAGGAGCAATAAACGAATTTTTCCAGCTTTCAAAAAAAGCAGGAGCTATTCCTCAAAAATTCTGGGGTTTCCTTGCAGCTGCATCGGTATTTACATCTGCCTTTGTTCATGTAACATACAATTACAAAAAGCTATATCTTATCAGCGGATTGATAGTGGCATTAATATTTATATGCGAACTATACAGGAAAAAGAATAATCCTTTTAATAATATAGCCTGGACTCTTACAGGACTCATATATACGGCATTGCCTTTTGCCCTACTCAATTATATTGTATTTTTTGAAGACAATATTTTCAGACCAGAGTTGCTGGCATGCATATTCTTACTTATATGGACTAACGATAGCTTTGCCTACATCTTTGGAGTTAATTTTGGAAAACACAGACTTTTTAAAAGAATATCTCCAAAAAAATCGTGGGAAGGAAGTATTGGGGGAGGACTAAGCACAGTCGGTATTGCAGTACTATTATCATACTACCCCGGGCTACTGAGCACTACCGACTGGATTGTAATAGCTATAATAACAGTTATAGCGGGAACATTGGGAGATTTGACTGAATCACTATTCAAAAGAAGCATAAATATAAAAGATTCAGGAACATTACTCCCTGGACATGGGGGAATACTTGACAGATTTGATGCTCTTTTGCTTGCAATTCCATTTATTTTTGTATATCTGAGTTTCAAGTATTAATTTTGTAGGCTAAAGACTCAAAAAACATGACAATACACAAAGCAGGATATAGCTTATTGCTTAAAACATTAGCAGCATTGTTAGTTATTAACTCATTATTGTTTTTATACCTAGATAATGAAACCATAACATACACAATACTTGCTATTTCTTCTATTTTCTATTTTCTTACCCTTAATTTCTTCCGGAACCCAAAAAGAGAAGTTATTGTCGACAACAATACTATTCTTGCACCGGCAGATGGCAAGATTGTTGTAATAGAAGAGACTTATGAACCCGAATATCTAAAAGAGAACAGGATACAAGTATCCATTTTCATGAGTGTATTTAATGTTCATATCAATTGGTATCCAATAAATGGAATAGTAAAGTATTTCAAACACCATAGCGGAAGATTTATGGCTGCATATCTTCCTAAATCTTCTACGGAAAACGAAAGAACAACCATTGTTTTTGAAAAAGAAGACGGCACATCGATACTAATGAGACAAATTGCCGGAGCAATAGCAAGAAGAATTGTATCTTATGCCAAAGAAGGAGAAGAAGTAAGACAAGATCAGCACGCAGGATTTATTAAGTTTGGTTCGAGAGTAGATTTATTTCTTCCCCTAAACACAAAAATAAATGTTGAACTGGACCAGAAAGTGAAAGGTTCGCAAACAATAATAGGAACATTCGAGTAAGGTATTTATTTAAAAACTTATAAATATGTCTGTCCACAGAGATGTAAGAAAAGTGACTACTCATGTGCTTTCAGAGATGAAGCTCAGAGGTGAAAAAATTGCTATGCTAACAGCCTACGATTATTCAATGGCTAATATAATAGACAAAGCAGGAATAGATATAATATTGGTAGGTGATTCTGCTTCGAATGTTATGGCCGGTAACGAAACAACATTACCGATAACATTGGATCAGATGATATATCATGGTACATCTGTTGTAAAGGGAGTAGCACGTGCATTAGTTGTAGTAGATATGCCTTTTGGATCTTATCAGGGGAATTCAAAAGAGGCATTAAGTTCTGCAATCAGAATAATGAAAGAGACCAGTGCAGACGCCGTTAAGATGGAAGGAGGCGAGGAAATTCAGGAATCCATAAAAAGGATTCTTTGCGCAGGTATCCCCGTGATGGGTCATTTAGGTCTAACCCCTCAGAGCATTCATAAGTTTGGGACATATGTTGTCAGAGCCAAAGAAAAAGAGGAAGCAGACAAACTAATAAAAGACGCTCACGCTCTTGAAGAAGCAGGATGCTTTGCCATTGTTCTGGAAAAGATACCTGCGGAACTGGCAGCAAAGGTAGCAAGTGAAATTAGTATTCCCGTTATTGGCATTGGTGCCGGAAACGGTGTTGACGGTCAGGTATTAGTTATTCACGACATGTTGGGAATAAATCATGAATTCTCGCCACGATTCTTAAGAAGATACCATAATTTATACGCAGAAATGACAGGGGCTGTTCAATCTTACATTACAGATGTTAAGAATAAAGATTTCCCTAATGAAAGAGAACAATACTAATTAAATGGCATAAACAGAACGCCTCTACTTGGTACATAAAAAGAATAATATTAAAATATTTCGATGAAAAACAGTAAACTGGAAGTTCTTTACGAAGACAATCATATAATTGCCATTAACAAGAACAATTCGGATCTTGTTCAGGCTGATATATCTGGAGATGAACCATTAAGTGAAAGAGTAAAAAGATATATCAAAAAGAAATACAATAAGCCAGGGGATGTTTTTCTGGGAGTACCCCATCGTCTGGACAGGCCAGTGAGTGGAGTTGTAATATTTGCCCGTACCACTAAGGCATTGACACGTCTTAACAAGATGTTTCAGGAAAAAGATAAAGAAATAGAGAAAATATATTGGGCAATAGTCAAAAACCAACCCCCATTGGAGGAGGAGGTTCTGACCCATTTTATTTTAAGAGATAGTGAAAAGAACAAATCTTCTGCCTATGCAAAAGACAGAAAAGGAGCAAAAGAAGCATCTCTTGAGTACAAGCTAATTTGTCGTTCACAGAAATATTATCTTCTTGAGGTAAACCTACATACGGGAAGACATCACCAGATAAGGTGTCAGCTTGCAAAAATAGGCTGTCCCATAAAAGGCGATCTCAAATATGGTTTCCCACGTTCAAATGAAGACGGGGGAATTAGTCTTCACGCCAGACAGATAAGCTTTATGCATCCTGTAAAGAACGAAAAAATAACTATTACAGCACCAGTTCCAAAAAATGATAATCTTTGGAAGGAATTCATTAATATGATGGAATTAAAATACTAGAAGTCAAAAGCAAAAGGAAGCAGGTCGCCGGCATTGATAATATAAGCAGTGCCGGTATCTGCTATTATTACTTCAAAATCTTCTTCATTACGTTTTACTATCTCAGTCATCACCTGTCGGCACGCACCACATGGACTAACAGCCTTATCCGTATCCGGAGAAACTATCGCTATAGCTTTAATTTTATGCTCTTTGTATCTAGCCGTAACATAATTTAATACCACTCTTTCTGCGCACATTCCCGATGGATATGCAACATTTTCCTGATTTGAAGCACTTTCAACAATTCCATTTTGAAGCAAAACAGAGGCACCTACCCGGAAAAGGGAGTAAGGAGCATAAGCATTTTTTGCAGCCCGATAAGCAGCATTTATAAGTTCTTTATAATTATCATCAAGCTCTTCTATTTGATATTTCCTTATTACAATTCTTTTTTCTTCTGTATGCATACAATTAAATATTTATTGGCACGTCAAACTATATTTCTCACAAAATACAATTTACAATGAAAATTTCAAATTATTTATTTACCATCCATTTATTATACCTACAGGGAAACTTTTTACTCTAACAATTTAGATATAAAACAAATAGCCTACAACACATTTAAGAAACAACAAACATATTATTTCGACCTTTAAAACATTAAATCAAATAAGTTTTTAGTGAAAAGGAATATTTTATACTTTAGCAAATATCAACAAAGTATAACTGTCAAAAATCATCCTTTATGGGAAAACATATTCTTTTTATTAGCTTGTTATTTATATCATTCTTTGATCTTTATGCACAAAACACAGACAGAAGGACATACATAAAGAAATATAAACATCTTGCAGTAAAAGAAATGCAACGAACAGGGATTCCGGCAAGCATAACTCTGGCCCAGGGACTTTTGGAATCGGGGAATGGCAAATCTACCTTAGCCCGAAAGGCCAAAAATCATTTTGGAATAAAATGTCACGACTGGAAAGGCCCTTTTGTAAGAGTTGATGACGACAGGAAAAATGAAAAATTCAGAAAATATAAATCCGTTGAGCATTCATATAGGGATCACTCCGATTTCCTGACCACAAAAAGTCGTTATGCTTTTCTTTTTAAGCTAAACCCCAAAGACTACAAAGGCTGGGCTAAAGGACTAAAAAAAGCAGGCTATGCAACAGCCTCTGATTATGCAAAACGACTTATAACTATTATCGAAGACGAGAATCTACATGAATTTGATAATCTTTCCAATAAAGAACTAAGGTTACTGGCAAGCGGAAATAATACAAACTCTCTGACAGAAAGAGTAGAGACAAACAATAAAGTCAGCTTCATTAAGATCATAACAGGAGATACATTTTATGCTATCTCACAAAATTTTGATTTACCAATAAGAAGAATTAGAAGATATAACGAACTTCCAAAGGGATGTATTCTTGAAGTGGGACAGATAATATATCTGGAAAAGAAAAGATCCAAAGCCTCAAGGGGGAATGAATATCACGTGGTGGAAAAAGGGGATGACTTATATAGTATTTCTCAGAAATACGGCATAAAACTTAAGAAACTGTGTAAATACAACTATATAAACAAAAACGAAGAGCTTATTGAAGGAGAGAAGATATATTTAAGGGGTAAAGCGGAATTTTAGAAACTATACCCCCTGACTGTATTTGAATACAGACTATCCCAGGAATGGTTTAATATCAAACCCCCTTAAAAAGTCTTGTACAAACATCCTTTTTTTCCCGGCAAGCTGGAGTTCATCGATATAAATATATCCCTCTTTAACTGCAACTTTTAGATATGTTTTACCATCACTCAACAGGCTCCCCGTTTTCTTTGCTGTATCGGATAATTCTTTTCTGGCCCTGTATATTTTCAGATTAATGTTTTCCCCTGATTCACTTTCAAAAACAGACCATGCTGCAGGATAAGGACTTAATCCCCTTATCAGGTTGTATATATCATTAATTTTGGCAGTCCAATCTATCATACAGTCGTCCTTGAATATCTTTGGGGCATGCTTGGGCTCCTGCCCATTCAATAAAGAATCCTGGCTGATTAAAGTATAATCGCCGCTTTCAATTGCGTCAACTGTTTTTACTAAAAGATCCGATCCCACATTCATTAACTTATCGTGCAATTCACCTACCGTCTCATCATCCCCTATTTCAACAGCTTCGCTAAAGATTATATTTCCAGAATCTATTTCATGCTTAAGAAGAAATGTTGTTACTCCAGTCTTTTTTTCACCATTAATAATAACCCAGTTAAGAGGTGCTGCCCCCCTGTAGTGAGGCAATAAGGAAGCATGAAGATTAATAGTCCCTATTTTAGGCATATCCCATACAACCTCAGGCAGCATTTTAAATGCAACAACAACCTGAAGGTCTGCTTTAAGCTCTTTTAATTCAGAAAGGAACTCCGGGTTTCTAAACTTTTCGGGCTGCAAAACTTTTAAACCTTTCTCAACAGCAAATTTCTTTACAGGAGATTCCTGAATTTTCCTCCCCCTTCCAGCAGGTTTATCCGGATTAGTTACTACACCAACAATATTGTGACCACTATCTAAAAGTGCTTTCAATGGGGAAACAGCAAAATCAGGTGTTCCCATAAAGACAATTCTTAAACCAGACATATTAAGTATTTTTATTGATTTTCAGCTATTACAACTTCCTTTACATATTCTTCCTTTTCCTGCTTATCTTTATATAGCCCAAATTTTCTGAAGAAATTAATATATAAATCTGAGTTCAATATTTCCGAGTCGGTAACAGCCTTCCAGGTAAGCAAGACGCCAAGAGGAAGAAGTAATATGGAAGACATCCACATTCCCTGCCATGAATCAAGAACACCTTCACGGGCTGAGCGTTCCCCTATCATTGATATTATATAATACACTATAAAAAATACAACAGATATTACAACAGGCGTTCCGAGCCCACCCTTTCTTATAATACTACCCAAAGGAGCACCAATAAAGAAAAAGATAAAACAAGCAAAAGATAAGGTAAATTTCTTATGCCATTCTATTTCATGCCTTCTTATCACCTCTTTTTGATTTTCAAAGGAAGCTTTTTCCATATGAATTGAATGGCTAACATTTCTGGCATAAGTTAAAGAACGGTCTATTGCCCTTACCTTACTATCAATGGGCATTAATTGAAATATAGAATCCGCATTAAGCACTTCATTTCTTTCTGTCTTTTTTTCAAGAATTTTAGAATCATGCCTTTTATCTACAAGATTATCAGGAACCCTTATCTTATCTTTAGGTCTTGAATCTGCTATTGCTTTTCTTCTTGAAGCATTTCTAAAATAATCTACAGAAATACATTTTTCGGCAAAACTCTTTTGTTTTTCAGCCAAAACAATGGAAAGAGAATCTTTTGCATGTTTTAATTGACTTATATTCAACATATAGTAAGAACCGGAGAAAACACTTTCATCAGAACGCTTCAATTCGTCTTTGGCCATAGATATCCGCATTCTCTGCTCTCCGTAATACACTCTTCTGAAAGGATAATTCTTTCTTCGTCTTCCCTTTGCAATTTCTTCTGTATATACACTTCCACTATATAAAATAAATTCAGTAACACCTCTGCTATCATCAACAATAATTTTCCCGGAGTCAGCCACAGTAACTTCATCCTTTGAGCCCTTACTTTGTGAATGATTATATATTATTAAATCGTGCATCATACCGCTTTCCTTATCGATTCTTCCCACTTTTATACTATATCCCTCCAGATTGGTAAATATACCCTCCTTAATACTGAGTTCCGGCTTTTGCTGCTTTATATCGTATAAAAGAACTTTAGCCTTGAGGTTGGCTACCGGCAGTACATTATTAGAAAAGAAAAAAGCAAATACTGTCATAAATATTGTAAGCACTATCAATGGGTACATCACCCTAAACAATGATATACCAGAGGCTTTTAAAGCAATTAGTTCGTAATTCTCTCCGAGATTACCAAAAGTCATTATAGATGCCAATAACACAGCTAATGGCAATGCCATTGGGACTAAAGTGGTACTAACATATAATAAAAATTCTGCTATAATTGAAGAATCAAGACCTTTACCAACAAGATCATCTATATACCTCCATAAAAACTGCATCAGTAATACAAACATACTGATTAAAAAGGTTGCCACAAGTGGACCTAAATAACTCTTTAATACAAAGAAATGTAATCGCTTCATAAATATCTTCTTAAGCAAACAAAAGAATTTAACAGCTACTGTGTTAAAAAATCACTCACAAAGGTAGGTTATTTTAGTCAGATTTTACCCTGTTTGCCATCATTATTTGCATTCCAAACAGCCAGCACAACAACAATAAACACCTCATTTTTTATCGATAAAAACATAGACTTATTCACATTAATCAAGCATTATGCCCCCAAAGCATGCTGTAGCTCATCAATTTGTTTATCCCACAATTCTATTGCATCCTCTTGCTCATCTTCTTCTGCAAAATCAGTGATAATAAGAGCAAGATCTTTCGTTAATTCATCTATTTCAATTTTAAATTCAAAATAAGTATTTTCATCCTCATCATCAAGCCAATGAAAGCGTATATAATTTTCATTTTTTTTTGCAAGAAGCTCAGCCTGTTGTTCAGACTCATCCCAAAAAAAAGAAAATATATTGCCTTTTTGATTCACATCATCAGCAAACCATTCCGATAAGCCGTCGGCAGTACTTAATCTCTCGAATAAAACTTTAGGTGATGAAGATACTATATATTCAAGCTCAAACTTTTGTTTCATATGCTCATTGTTTTTATGGTTAGTAAGATTGATTTAACTAATCGAATACAATAAACAATACTAAATTGTAAAATGTATTTTTTGCTCTTATTTTGCAATATATAAAAAATTACCAATAATTAAAAATACAGCAAAACCTTAACTAGCTTACTTTATATCGGAGATGAGAGTATTGCCCATCTCTTTATTTATTACATAACTATATTTATCCCTAAAGTCATTTATAAACTGCTGATCCATAAGGGGGAAATTAAATTCCGGATTATTTCCGCATTCTTCAAGCCGGTTAATAACTTTAGCCAGATTTAATAAACTAATATCAAAAGCCGGCTGATATACTTTTTTTCCAAGCTTATTTATTTCCGATATAAGTCCACATTCCTGCAATTGTTCCTGACTTCTTTTTACATCGGAATACTTTAAATTTAAATGCTTTGCCAGCTGGAAAACACTCATTGGAGGCTCTTCATTCTTAAAAAGATCCACTATTTTATGAAGAACCGCAATAGCAAGAATTCTTTCAGCCATTATTGAATTTACAATATACTCTGTCAGTCCTCCTATTTTATTCTTATTTTGGATATAAAAAGATAATTCAGCCCCCCACAATACAATACTCCAGCTAAACTGCAACCATATCAACAACAAAGGAAGTGCAGCAAGACTACCATATATAGCATTGTAAGCAGACACTCCAATTTGAAATCTAATATATCCCCATTGCAATAATTGAAAAAGAGTTCCTGCAATTATTCCGGAAAAAAAGGCAGCCTTAAATTTGACTCTGGTATTGGGAATAAATATATAAAGAAAAACAAAGAGTATCCATACAATGACATATGGCAATGTTTTAAGCACTTTTAAAAGAAAAGGACTAATCATCTCGAATGCAGTATATTCCGTCTCAAGAGATTTCATTCCAGTTCCTAAAAACACGTTAAGACTTCCAACTGTTATCATGAATATTGGCAACAACAACATTACAGAAAGATAGTCGCTAAATTTTCTTCCAAAAGTTCTCTGTTTCTTTATTTCCCATATATCGTTAAAGGATAATTCTATTCTGCCCAGACCTTTTATTACTGCCCAAATAAGAAGAGCTATACCCAACCCAGTAAATAAACCACCTTTGACATGAATAATCATATTTCGAGCAAACTCAAATATTTTCTCCGTGCTGGGACCTACTGTCATTACATTTCGTCTAAGCTGCTCCTCTAATAGTTGATCTAAACCAAATCCTTTGGCTATAGCAAGAGAGAGAGCAAGAAGAGGAACTATTGACAGAAGCGTGTAGTATGTAAGAGCAGAGGCCTTAACAAGGGATTTATCAAATATAAATTTATGGAAAGTAAATGTGAGCATACGAATTAATTCAACAAATGGACGCAATATAAATGACCAGTTATCAAGATCTTTATCCCATATTTTCTCTGCAAAGAAATCTTTTATATACAATAACCATTTTTTCTTTTCTTCATTCATCTGATTTCTGTTTTTTACTGATAGAACATACTACTATTTATATTTTTCAGGATTATTTTCTTAATATACTTCTATTGTTTATTAAATATACAATTTCAATTACATTATTTTAAATTATATATTACGTATTATTTAAATATAATTTTCACAATTAATGAATATATCCCCCAAAAAAAGCAAAGAGAGATATTTTACTGTATTATTTCTAAAAAAAATAATTTTATTTTCTAAAATCAATTTCTTATTTATAGCGATTAAAATCAATAAGATATAGAGCCAAAGAAACGACAAAGAAGCACCCCCTAGGTAGTAATGCAAATAATTTTGAGGAAATAATTTTGGAATAAATAAAAAAAACATATCTTTGCAACCGCAAAACAGAAATGGCGAGGTAGCTCAGCTGGTTAGAGCGCAGGATTCATAATCCTGAGGTCGGCGGTTCAAGCCCGCCTCTCGCTACGAAAGGAACCTATTAAAGGTTCCTTTTTTATTTTTCATCATTTTTTTTCAAATTATTGAAAAAACTTTCCAAATAATGCTTCATTTATTATACTATATTTGCATTTTTATAACATGGCAAATTTTCTCATTTATCAGATAAAAATAATTTGCCGTTATACTGTAACTATTAATGTAAATCATAAATAACAAGATACAAATGGGAGTACACAACTGGTTTGAATGCAAAGTAAAATTTGTTAAAATAGACGAAAGTGGCAGAGAAAGCAAAGTGACTGAAGCATATATGGTAGATGCTATATCTTTTACTGAGGCAGAGTCGAGAATTTCCAAGGAAATGGAAACAATGGTACAAGGTGCATTTATAATTAACAATCTTAAAAAATCAAATATCACGGAAATAATTCCTTCTGATGACGAGACTGATGATAGATGGTACAAAGCTAAGATCGCAATTATAGATGCGGACGAACTAACAGGAAAAGAAAAAAAGAGCAATCAATATTGCTTAGTTGCAGCAAAAGACATTAATACAGCTCTTAGCAATTTGGAAGAAAGCATGTCAAATTACATTGTTCCTTATGAAATAGCAAGTATTTCTGATACGACTTTTATGGATGTATTTCCATATTTCAAAGGTGAAAATGAAATGGGAGAGATTCCCGAAAATCTAACTCCTGTTTCAGAGTTTGAAAATACTGGCGATGATTTTGAATAAATATGCTCAATATATAGGCCTATTAGGGCCTATATGTTTAAGAACACATGATTATTTAACATATTTCCACAAAAACCGTCCCTCCTTTTAGCCCATCACAAAGTCAAATATATCAATATCTTCATAATCCGTTCACACCATAATAGTGTACATAATTCCACAAGATTGAAAAACCAATAATTTTTCGTAAATTGTAAACTGCTTTCTTACTTTTACCACGTGAAACACAAAAAAGAAACCATATTAAAAACAAATAAATATTTAGAAAAATGAGCACTCGCACAGAACATGATTTACTAGGTTACAAAGAAGTTCCATCAGAAGCATATTATGGAATTCAGACTTTGCGCGCTATTGAAAACTTCAAAAACATTAGTGGGATTGAAATAGGTGCGTTTCCTAACTACATCAAAGCTTTGGCAATGGTTAAATGGGCCGCTGCAAAAGCAAACCATGATTTAGATCTTCTTACAGATGATCAGTGCAAAGCAATTTGCCAGGCTTGTGAAGAGATAATTGAAGGAAAATATCATGATCAGTTTCCTGTAGATATGGTACAGGGAGGAGCAGGTACCTCTACTAACATGAATGCCAATGAGGTAATTGCTAACAGAGCATTGGAAATACTAGGATATGAAAAAGGACAATACGAATATTGTCATCCAAATAACCACGTAAACTTATCGCAATCAACTAATGATGCATACCCAACAGGTATTAAGCTTGCTTTAATTCTTATGAATTACGAGTTGGTTGCTGAACTAGAGAAATTAATAAGTTCTTTCAGAGCAAAAGGAGAAGAATTTAAGGGTATAATCAAGATGGGTCGTACTCAGCTTCAGGATGCAGTACCAATGACACTTGGTCAGGAGTTCGAAGCTTATGCTGTAAACCTATCAGAAGAGATTGACAGACTTAACCAAATGGCTAAGTTATTCCTAGAAGTAAACATGGGAGCAACTGCAATTGGAACAGGAATAAACTCAGAACCTGAATATTCTGAAAAATGTGTTAGCTATCTTGCAGAAATAAGCAAAGAACCTTTCGTATTGGCTGGTAACCTAATTGAGGCAACTCCTGATACAGGGTCGTATGTGATTTATTCATCTGCACTTAAGCGTATGGCCGTTAAACTATCTAAGATTTGTAACGATCTTCGTTTAATGTCATCAGGACCAAGATGTGGATTCGGAGAGATTAACCTACCTCCTATGCAGCCAGGTTCATCAATTATGCCAGGAAAAGTTAACCCTGTAATTCCTGAGGTTGTTAACCAGATCTGTTATAATGTTATTGGTAGCGATCTAACTGTTACAATGGCAGCAGAAGCTGGACAGCTTCAGTTAAACGTTATGGAGCCTATCATCGTTCACGCTATCTTTGGGTCAATCAGAATGGTTCAAAAAGGTATGGATAGACTAAGAGTTCTTTGCGTTGACGGTATTACTGCTAACGAAGAGCGTTGCAAAGAAATGGTACGTAACTCTATCGGTATTGTTACAGCCCTTAACCCTACATTAGGTTATGAAGCATCTTCTCGTATAGCTAAAAGAGCTTTAGCTGAAAACAAAAGAGTTTACGATCTAGTATTAGAAGAAGAATTGCTTACAAAAGAGGAGCTTGAAGAACTTCTTAAGCCTGAAAACATGATTCAACCTAAGAAATTCTATAAGAAATAATATTTAAGGATTTAATCTTTAAAACTTGAGCCGTTGTTTTTAAGCAACGGCTCTTTTGTTTATATAATTTAATCCTGCATTCTTTTATAAGACATCTTAGCCATTTTAATTATTTGAAGAGAAGAATGCCCAAATTCCTCTGTTACTTTGCCCAGAAGCAAATATATCCCATAACCTGAAAAAGGATACTGTCTTAAATTATCAGGGAAATGAACTGTATCGAAAAAACCTCCTTTTTCATCGATAAAACAACCAAGATTCATTATTTCTTTCTTACTTGTCTTTACATATTTTATTGTGACTAATTGACCCAACATTTTTACAGTTTTCCCTACATTTTCTATTAATTGATCTGCCATAATTTCACCTCTAAAAGAGGTTTTCAACAGATCGAAATATGAAACACTGACAGGAAAACCAAACAAATCAATTTCATCGTAAGCTTTCTCTATAATTGACTGGTCTAATTGAGGGAAAGAATACTTATTAAAGGGAACATCAAATAATCTTGAATACTCCATAGAAGTTTTTGAATGACCTGTCATTATACTTGCATCCCATAAGAGAGCTGGTTTAGATTTACCTGTAAAACGAAATGCTCCAGATTTTATCAATAATACTAACTGCTCACGTTTTATCTTATTCCTTTCAACAAAATCTTCCAAAGAAAGATATTTTCCTGCTCTCTTTCTTTCGGCAATAAAGTTATTGACAAACTTGTATTCTAAAGAAGATACAAACACAAAGCCCAGATAAAGATCCCTTCCGTGAAGCCGACATAGATATTCTCCATTATTTACACATGGTAGTTTTATATTAGCACCAAGCTTTGTGGCTTCATTTATATAAACCCAACTTCTGTAAAATCCTCCAAAATTGTTGATAACTGCTGTGATAAACTCCAAAGGATAATGGGCTTTAAGAAATAAACTCTGATAGCTCTCTACAGCATAAGAAGCTGAATGAGCTTTTGAAAATGAATATGCTGCAAATGATTCTATTTGTCTCCATATCTCTTTTACAAGCTCTTCATTATATCCCCTTTCCCTACAATTTGAGAAAAACTTATCAACAATACGCTGAAATTCTTTTTTTGAACGATACTTTCCACTCATAGCCCTTCTTAACACATCGGCATCAGCAAGATCTAATCCTGCAAAATGATGACAAACCTTAAGAACATCTTCCTGATAAACCATTACACCGTAAGTTTCTTCAAGTTGTTCTTTCATCACAGGATGCAAATATTTTATTGACGAAGGATCATGAAACCTTTTAATAAATTCACGCATCATCCCAGATTTTGCTACTCCTGGTCTAATAATAGAACTTGCTGCAACAAGAGAAAGATAACTATCGCAACGAAGTTTTTTTAACAATCCCCTCATTGCGGGACTTTCTATATAAAAACATCCTATTGTATCTCCATTTCTCAGAAGTGTCTTTATCTTCTCATCTTTCTTAAATCTTTCTATATCCCTTATATTTATTTCTTTCCCTGTTTTTGCCTTTATAGTTTCCATACACTCACGTATATGGCCTAATCCACGCTGACTTAAAATATCGAACTTTTCATAACCAAGCAACTCTGCGGTGTGCATATCCCATTGTGTTGTAGGGATACCCTTAGGCGGCATATCAAGGGCAGTATAATACGAAAGAGGTTCTTCTGAAATTATAACTCCCCCTGCATGTATACTCCTTTGATTTGGCATACCTATTATTCTGCATCCTACTTCAAGAATCTTTTTTAACAAATCTTCTTCTATGTCGAATTCACCTTTGCTAAGTCCATCAATTTTATACTTTGGTAAACCGTAAACTTTTCCCAACTCCCTGAAGACTGCCCTTTTCTGGAAAGTTACTATTGTTCCAAGTAATGCGGCATGTTTTCCCCCGTATCTTTTTATAATATAATCCTGAACCTCTTCTCTATTCTTCCATGAATAATCTATATCGAAATCGGGAGGGCTGGTTCTTTTGGGATTAAGAAATCTCTCAAAATAGAGATTAAGCTCTATGGGATCAACATCTGTTATTTTCAAACAGTAAGCTACAACACTATTAGCTCCACTTCCCCTGCCTACATGAAAAAACCCTCTATTCATAGAATACCGGACTATATCCCAGACAATTAAAAAATATGCTGAAAAGTTAAGACTGTCTATTATTTTTAATTCCTTTTTTACTCTTTCTACAGCATCATGTCTGATTCCGTACCTTTCCCTGCATCCATCCATTGCCAATTTTTCCAAAAGCAATCTGTCATCTTCCTTATCTCCTGTAAAAGTCTTTTTGTTTTTAAAAGTATTCAGATCCATATTCAATACAGAACGCTCCAATAACTTTTCGGTGTTTTCTATAAGCTTAGACAGAGCAAAATATTTTTTCTTTAAATCTTCAATAGGTAAAATCAAAGAATTCTTATCTGCAATGCCGGCATCTATTAGATCTGTGATTAAAATATTATTATCTATTGCCCTTAAATGTGTATGGACGGTGTAATCTTCCTCTTCCTCAAAAATAACCGGATGAAGAACAAGCATTCTATTGTAGTATATTTTATTGATATTATATTCAACTTTTGGGATATCATTAATAGTAACTCCTATGAATTCGTTTGACTTAAGGATATAGTTATGGAAATTCTGGAAAGGTATAATAAAATTCACATTTTCCATTTTTGGAGGCCTTTCTGGAATTGGGAGATGCCTAAGAAGAAAATGGGAAAGATATTCGTTTAATTCGCGTAATCCTTCTCTGTTTTTTGCAATTCCTATAAAAAGTTGCTTATTCCCATTCCTAAAATCCACACCAGCCAAGGCCTTAATACCTACCTCGTTGCAATAATATAAAAACTCGGGAATAGCACTTGTGTTATTAATATCTGTCAATACAGCAGTAGTAGCCCTTGCGGCTTTTAGTCTTTCAACAAGCCTTTGGGGACTCATAATTCCATAACGCAAACTATAATAACTATAGCAATTAATATACATATTCACCGTATTTTCTCTATTCCTATTTCCCGGCTGCTATTCTGATAGCTTTGGCCCCGTAACTATCTCTTATACTATCAAGACTTTTATATAATCCTATCTTTTTTACATCATCATCAAATAAAGACAATTGAAATGTTTCATTAATTAATGAAGAGAACCTTACCCCTATTAACCTTATACTTTGTCTGCGTGTATAATTATGACTAAACAATTGCAAAACAACAGGGATTAAATGATGTTCGAATGCAGTATAGGCAATCTTCTTCTGACTACTATGTGTTTCAAAATCGGAATATCTGATTTTCAATGAAACACATGATGTATACATCCTTTTGTTTCTTAACTGATAAGAAAGCTTTTCTGTCATTCCTATTAAAATAATACGAATCAGATTTATATCAGTTGTATCTTTACTTAATGTTCTTTCTGTTGCCAGTGATTTTTGTTTATGAGATGCAACAATAGCACTATTATCTATACCATTTGCTTTTTCCCAGAACATGATACCGTTTTTACCTAAAACATTTCGAAGTGCATCTCTAGATATTTCACTCAACACGCCAATTGTTTTTATTCCTAAAGAATTTAAAACGGATGCCGTTTGTGTACCAAGCATTGGCATTCTTTTAATTGGCATTGGTGCAATAAAATGCTTTTCTCTTCCCCATGGTACAAAACACTCTCCCGAGGGTTTAGCCTCTCCTGTTGCTATCTTGGCAACTGTCTTATTGACCGATAATCCTAATGTTATTGGTAATCCAGTTTCTTTAATAACCTTTTGCCTTAGTTCGTGAGCCCATTTAAAACTCCCAAAAAATCTATCCATACCAGAAAGATCAATATAAAACTCATCTATGGAAGCTTTTTCATATACTGGGGCCTTTTCTTCAACAATATTAGTTACAATCTCAGAATATTTACAATACTCATCCTTGTTTCCTGCTAGATAAACTCCATTTGGACAAAGATACCTGGCCTTTTTTATTGGCATGGCTGAATGCACTCCTAACTTTCTGGCTTCATAACTACAACTTGCTACAACGCCCCTGTCAGAAGTTCCCCCTATTATAACAGGTTTCCCTATCAAAGAAGTATCCAAGAGTCTTTCTACACTAACAAAAAAACTATCCAGATCTATATGTGCCACAATCTTCTTCATGAATTTATCTTACTGTAATTTTAACCCTTATATTTGAAAATTAAATGTTTTAAACTATATTTGATTAGTTTTTAATCATTTTCCGGATTACAATTTAATCATTTAAAACTATCTTCAAAAATGTTTTTTGCCAGCAATATCAAATTCTTAAGGAAAAGGAAAAAAAGAACTCAAAACGAAATTGCTTTCGCTCTTGATGTTAAACGATCTACTTTAAGCGGCTATGAAAACAATATAGCCTCTCCAAATATAGATATGCTAATTTCTTTCTCCGATTTTTTTAATATCAGTATGGATACTCTTATTAAAGTCGATCTTTCCAAACTATCTGATAGTATGATCTACGAACTTGAAAACGGGAATGATGTATTTATAAAAGGGAGTCGGTTAAGAATTCTGACAAAAACAGTAGACAGCAAAAATAATGAAAATATAGAACTGGTAAATGAAAAAGCCAAAGCTGGATACACCAAAGGTTTTGCTGATACTGAATACATTGGCAAACTTCCTGTTTTTAATCTTCCTTTTTTATCTAAAGAAAAAAGTTACCGTACATTCCAGATAAATGGAGACTCTATGCTTCCTATTCCTGACGGTTCATGGGTTACTGCAGAATATTTGGCAGACTGGAATGAAATAAAAAATGGAAAAGCCTATGTCCTTCTGACTTTAAATGAGGGAATTGTCTTTAAGATTATTGAAAAAGAGAATAATTCTAAAAACTTAATGCTAAGATCGTTAAACTCTAATTACAAACCATACCTGATATCAATGACTGATATCAAAGAGATATGGGCCTTCACAAACTTTATAAGTTCTGAAATACCAAATAGCATAACCAATCTCACATCTTTATCAAATGATATTATCGAAATAAAAGACAGTATTAAGAAACTTATTAACTCTAAATAATCTTTTTCAATACTCTTTTAATAATACCACATTTATATTTTACAATTGTTATCTGCAATAATACCTAAGATCAAACACATGACTTTATGTCATAAAACTGACATGTAGATTGTGTCTTTTAGCCAAATTTTAGTCATTTTTTCATATATACGTCAATATTTTATTATGGCATAGCATTTGTTTTAATTAAAACGTATTAAAAACTGAAAATCTAATAAAATTAAATAAATACAAAATGGGTAAAATTATTGGAATTGACTTAGGTACTACAAACTCTTGTGTATCTGTAATGGAAGGGAACGAACCTGTTGTTATTTCTAACAATGAAGGTAAAAGAACTACTCCTTCTATTGTTGCTTTCGTAGAAAATGGAGAAAGAAAAGTAGGCGATCCTGCTAAACGTCAGGCTATCACTAATCCTCATAAAACCATATCTTCTATTAAACGTTTTATGGGTGAACCTTATGAAAATTTATCTAAAGAAATACAAAGAGTCCCTTATAAAGTAATAAAAGGCGACAATAGTACTCCAAGAGTAGTTATTGACGATAGACAATACTCTCCACAGGAAATTTCTGCAATGGTACTTCAGAAAATGAAAAAAACTGCTGAAGACTATTTAGGACAAGAAGTGACAGAAGCAGTTATTACTGTTCCTGCTTATTTCAACGATTCTCAGCGTCAGGCTACTAAAGAAGCTGGTGAGATTGCTGGACTTAAAGTTCGTCGTATAATCAATGAGCCAACAGCTGCTTCACTTGCTTACGGTCTTGACAAACAGGACAAAGATATGAAAATCGCAGTATTCGACCTTGGTGGTGGTACTTTCGATATCTCTATTCTTGAACTTGGGGAAGGTGTATTCGAAGTGAAATCAACTAATGGTGACACACACCTTGGTGGAGATGACTTTGATCAGGTAATAATTGACTGGTTGGCAGACGAATTCTTAAAAGATGAAAGAGTTGACTTGAGAAAAGACGCTATGGCTCTTCAAAGACTTAAAGAAGCTGCTGAAAAAGCTAAGATTGAACTTTCCAGTGCTACTAGTACTGAAATCAATCTTCCTTATATTATTCCTGTTGATGGAATTCCAAAACACCTTGTTAAAACTTTATCAAGAGCTCAATTTGAGCAATTAGCCGACAGTTTAATTCATGCTGTTATTGAGCCATGTAAACTTGCTTTACGTGATGCAAATATGTCAACTTCTGATATTGACGAAGTAATTCTTGTTGGAGGTTCTACTCGTATTCCTGCTATTCAGGAAAAAGTTCAGGCATTCTTTGGAAAAGCTCCCTCAAAAGGAGTTAACCCTGATGAAGTCGTTGCTGTAGGTGCTGCTATTCAGGGTGGTGTACTTACTGGAGAAGTAAAAGATGTTCTTCTTCTCGATGTAACACCTCTTTCTCTTGGTATTGAAACTCTTGGTGGTGTAATGACAAAACTAATTGATGCCAACACTACTATTCCTACTAAAAAATCGGAAACTTTCTCAACCGCTGCAGATAATCAACCTTCAGTTGAAATTCACGTTCTTCAGGGAGAAAGACCGATGGCTAAGGATAATAAAACTATCGGACGTTTCCACCTTGATGGACTACCACCAGCACCTAGAGGTATTCCACAGATTGAAGTAAGTTTCGATATCGATGCCAACGGTATCTTACACGTACAAGCTAAAGATAAGGCTACAGGAAAAGAGCAGTCAATCCGAATTGAGGCTTCTTCTGGTCTTTCTGACGATGATATCAAACGTATGAAAGAAGAGGCTGCAGCAAACGCTGAAGCCGATAATAAGGCAAAAGAAAAAATTGATACAATAAATAAGGCTGACAGCATGATATTCCAAACAGAAAAACAACTTAAAGAGTTTGGTGATAAACTTCCTGCTGATAAGAAAAAGCCTATTGAGGACTCATTACAAAAACTTAAGGATGCTCACAAATCAGAAGACATTGATGCTATCAATAAATCTATTGAAGAACTCAATAATGTTTTCCAGGCAGCATCTCAGGAAATGTACAATGCACAAGCACAGCAGCAAGGTGCCCCAGGTACTGATGCTGGTCAGACTCAGGGACAAACTTCTACAAAAGACGAAGAAGTAACTGATGTTGACTTTGAGGAGGTAAAATAATTTTACTATAAATCATAAATAATGGGCTACCTCAAAAGGGTGGCCTATTTTTTTGCTGATCTTTCGACTTAGATATACTAATTCTGAATAATACTACATTAGTACTTACATATATACATGGCATTAAAAGCTTTTTACTAAATTTGGTCTCCACGAAAAGAGAAAGATATGAATAAATATACAAAACCGACAGGATCATATATAAGTTACATGAGTAATCAGGTTAAGGAGCATGGAGGAATAAATCTGGCACAAGGAATACCGGGATTTATGCCACCAATTGAATTACTTCAAATTCTAAGTGAGGTATGTTTTGAACCAATTCATCAATATGCTCCAGGAACAGGAAATAAAGATCTTCTCAAGGGATTAGCTGAACACTACTCTCAGTATTCTGACTACAAACCAGAGAATTTTCTTATCACAAATGGTGGCACCGAAGCCCTGACAATAATATACTCTTATCTAATGGGAATCCTGGAAGATGACTTTACTTCACTAGCATTTGACCCAGTATATGAAGTATACAACAACCTACCTAAGATCTTCCACAATAACTTTATCAGCTTTGAATATGATAAAAATGGTAAAATAGATTTTAACAAACTTCAATCAATAATTACAAACAATAACGTAAAAGTTATTTTTATCAACACACCTGGAAATCCTTATGGAAGATTCTGGAGTAAAGAAGAATTTGATAGTATAATAGAAATTGGTGAGAAGTATGATTTTTACATTATACTAGATGCTGTATATAATGAGCTGTATTTTGAAGAAAAACCTTACATACCTATAGAAAATCCTAATAAAAGGATATTTTACACAAACTCCTTCTCAAAGGTATTTTCTATTACCGGATGGAGAATTGGCTATATGATAGCTCATCCAATACATATGCCGAAACTCCGGAATATCCATGACTATATAGGACTTTGCTCCCCTTCAGTACTGCAGGTGGCACTTTCCAGATATATTAATGAAAGTGAATTCGGCAAAGATTACGTAAGTAATTTGCGGAAAAAACTTCATAAATCATTCAACTATCTTTCAAGAAAATTAACAGAACTTGGATTTAAAATACCTAAAACTAAGGGAGGGTATTTCATTTGGGCTAAACTTCCGGGAAAATATACGGATGGTTTTGAATTTGCAATGGATCTTTATACAAAAGAAAAAGTAGCTGTAATTCCAGGAATTCATTTCTCTAAAAATTGCAGCAATTATATAAGAATTAATATTGCAAGAGAAGAAAAGGAAATAGCAGAAGCTATAAAAAGAATAGAGAGATTCATCAAATATTAGAAAGATATAATATAAAGGAATTTCCTACACGCTTAAAATACACAAAAAATATTCATAAAATATACTGCCTAAAAAATCACAGAGGTTTAACTGAGTAATTAATCTACAAATGGAGCACTTTAAAAAGTTGGGGGATTAAGAAACAAATTTCATCTTTGTAGTTCTAAAAACAGATAACAAAAGATGAAGATAAAGGAAACCGAAATCCAGCCACTTTTACGTGTATATTCCAGGGGAATTGTTTGAATATTTTGAAATATTAAAATTAGAATTAACTGATCAGGCAATCCATTTTTATATTGATAAGATAAATAATATACCAGATACTTATAAGGAAGAGAAATTAACTTCCAAAGGCTTCCATTCTAGTTTAACAACACAAAATTTTCCAATAAGAGAGAGAGCAGTATATTTGTATGTGGAGACTAAAATAAACTCTGTACATATTCAGAAAAATTATTAAATCCCAAGAGATATTGGATCACTTTAAAAAGTTGTGGGATAAAAAAACAAATTTCATCTTTGTAATATAAAAAATAGATAACAAACGATGAAGATAAAGGAATCCGAAATACAGCCACTTTTACGAGTATTATTACCAGAGGAATTATTTGAATATTTTGAGATACTAAAACTAGATGTAACAGATCAGGCAATTCATGTCTATATTGATGAGATAAATAATACTCCAGAGGAATATGAATCAGAGAAATTAACATCTAAAGGTTTTCATACAAGTGTAACAATACAGGACTTCCCCATCAGAGAACGAGCAGTGTATCTACATGTACGAAGAAGAAGGTGGCAAATAGAATCCAATGGAAAAGTAGTCAGTAGAGACTGGGATGCAGTTGCAAAGGGTACGCGTTACACAAAGGGGTTCGCGGATTTTTTAAAAGAATTATTTGGACAAATGCCCGGTAAGCAGTAGAAGTTTAGGTACCTACTATCATGTTGATGGAGATCATTTAGGGCAACAATATAAAGATCATCTTAGTGATTATTCACAATGGGACCAAAGATCTCATGCAGAAGACTGGATGCTATTTCCCGATAATATAGGTGAATATTTAAGTATAGATGAAACTTCTCTTTCAAATGGAGAACTATA
>CAXXRT010000019.1:0-2500 GCA_963666945.2 Marinifilaceae bacterium | reverse complement strand
GCCTTCCTCGTCCGCACTCAAGCCCTTCAGTTTCAATGGCACGTTTGTAGTTGAGCTACAAAATTTCACCACTGACTTAAAAGGCCGCCTACGCACCCTTTAAACCCAATGAATCCGGATAACGCTCGCATCCTCCGTATTACCGCGGCTGCTGGCACGGAGTTAGCCGATGCTTATTCCTATAGTACAGGCAAATACCTACACGTAGATATAGTTCTTCCTATAGAAAAGCAGTTTACAACCCATAGGGCCGTCTTCCTGCACGCGACATGGCTGGTTCAGGCTTTCGCCCATTGACCAATATTCCTCACTGCTGCCTCCCGTAGGAGTCTGGTCCGTGTCTCAGTACCAGTGTGGGGGACTATCCTCTCAGAACCCCTATCCATCGATGCCTTGGTAGGCCGTTACCCTACCAACTAACTAATGGAACGCATGCCCATCTCTTACCGCCGGAACTTTATCTGAAATACCATGCGATACTTCAGAACTATGAGGCATTAATCCGAATTTCTTCGGGCTATTCCTCTGTAAGAGGTAGGTTGCATACGCGTTACTCACCCGTGCGCCGGTCGTCAGCAAAGAAGCAAGCTTCTTATCTGTTACCCCTCGACTTGCATGTGTTAGGCCTGTCGCTAGCGTTCATCCTGAGCCAGGATCAAACTCTTCGTTGTAATAAAAAATTAAAATATTATTCCTTATACAGATTAATATCTCCTAAATCCTCAGGTTACACTTACCTTGTTTTTTGTGCTTATTAAATATTATCAAAGAACGTTATATTGCTGACTTATCTCTCCTACTCAATCCTTCTCTTTGTCAGTAGTTTTGCTTCCCTCTCTTTTCGGTCCGTTGACCTTCTCTATCTCTCTGTTATCGTTTGAAAGCGGGGACAAAAGTATGTCTTTTTTCTTTTCACTCCAAATGTTTCTGAAGTTTTTTTCAAAAAGTTTTTCGCTTTTGCCTTTCAGTATTTTGTTATCGTTTCAGAGAAAATATCGCTACTGCGAACTTTTCCTTTCTACAATACATCTCAACATCTCAACATCTCAAACCCTCCTGTCATCCCTTCTGTTGCCTGCCCTCTCTCTCGAAAGCGGATGCAAAATAAGGGCAATTTTTCTTACCAAACAAATATATCCAACACTTTATTTGAAACTTTTTCTTAACACTCTGATTGTATGAACGATTAATTTCTGTTTTTGTTTTAGAAAAGATGAAATAGATATCATACATCACATACCAGAAAATAATTTCACTAAAATACTTATAAAAAAAATAATCCCAACATAGTTGACTTAAGCAATAAATTAAAATATGACCATCTTTATTCTCCATTAAATATACAGCATATATTAATTCATTAGTGTCCAATAAAAATTCACCAAACAGCAGATTTTAGATAATCACCACGAATTTCTACTTTTGAATTGCGACAAAAAAAGATAAACATGGCTTAAAATACATTTATTTGCAGACACTAATTACAAAAAACAAACTAGTAGATTAACAGTAATATTGAAATATCTTAGATCATTTCAAAAAGCTGGGAATAAAAAAACAAATTCAATCTTTGTAATCTAAAAAGATTAAAAAAAAGAAGATAAAAAAATTCTAAATATCGACTCTTTTAAAAGTTATTCTACCCGAAAAATTATTTGAATATTTTGAAATAATAAAGCTTGATATCGCTGATCTCGCAATTTATATTTATAAATAAATATTATCCAAAAGAAATATAAAAATGAGGAATTAGCATCTAAAGGCTTTCATGCCGGCGTAAGCTTTCAATATTTTCCAATTAGAGAACGAGCAGTCTATTCACATGAATCCAGGCTTAGATAACAAATAGAATCAAATGGATAACTATATACGATATTAACAAATAAAGCAACTTAAAATCAAAAATGCCTTTTATAAAAAGAACCAAAGCAGGATAAGCTATATCAATATTTAAGGAACTACCAACAAAGCCAAGATGTACTGTAAAAAAGATTACACTTGATATAAAGAATTCAATAAATAAGGGGGTAAATAAGTGTTTTCCTAAGGCCTAAAAAATAATAAATCTCTTTCATGTTCAAAAGTTAACCTATGGAGAATTACAAAAAATGCGAATCAAATATACATGGTATTTTATAAACGACGTAACAAACGCAATTGGCAAAACTAAATGGGAAAGGGACTAGCCAATAAAGTGTCATATGAAAAGATTAAATACATCCCTTTGCGTTTTGATAATTGTTATACCAAAAAACAATTACTTACAAAAAGCAGGTATCTACTATTTAAATCTGCAGATAAATAGAGTGATATCAAAGCAAAAAACAATATGTATAAAAACTCCTAGGAATTTCATCAAAATTATCAAAAATCACAGGCAAAAAAAAGAAAAGTATTAAAGAAAGCCTATTGATACAAATTCTACACCAGAAGGAAAGGCCAATAATCGCAGAGTTGAATTCGTAAGAATAAATAGATAATACAGCATTCCTCAAAAAGT
>CAXXRT010000018.1:0-7424 GCA_963666945.2 Marinifilaceae bacterium | reverse complement strand
GGTTGGTTCTTGCTATTTTTTCTTTCCAGGTTATATGGAATTTACTGATATTATTACTCAGAGAATGGAGGCTAAATCTTTGGCTACGATCTTTGGAATATTACCGCTAATCTTTTTTCGAATAACTGGCATGGGGTATTTACTGCTATGTTGCCTAATCTTTACCTTTATATCCCTCTTTTAACAATGGGGCTTATGAGTAGGAAATTAAAAGTGGATCTATTAAACTACTTTATTCATCGCCTATCACTAATGCTAAAATTATTCTTGGTAAGTATCTGGCAATGGTGGCTTATTGCTTCTTACTTATTTTAATTCTTCTCCTGCCGGCTGTTTTTACTTCTTTCTTGTAGATAATTTTGCTATGCCTTTGGTTTTGTCTGGCTTGCTGGGTATGTTTTTACTTATTTGTGCTTATTCGGCTATTGGTCTTTTTATGTCTTGCCTGACTTCTTATCAGGTGGTGGCTGCTATGGGGACAATTGCTGTGCTTGCTATACTAAACTATGTGGGTAGTATTGCTCAGAGTATCGATTTTGTCAGGGATATTACTTTCTGGCTTTCTATAGGGGGAAGGGCTAATGATTTTATTATTGGGCTTGTTTGTAGTGAAGATGTACTATATTTCCTTATTGTTATTTCTCTTTTTGTTTTGTTCAGTATTATTAAGCTTAACTCGGGACTTAAAAATTATTCCTTGCTGTCAAACGTTTCAAGATACGTTGCTGTTACTTTGGTTGCTGTTTTATTGGGATATGTGAGCTCCAGACCTGTTATGAAATCTTACTATGATGCGACTTATGCTAAGGTGAATACTTTGTCAAAGGAAAGTCAGAATATAATGGAAAAGATGGATGGGGATTTGACTATCAGAACTTATGTGAATCTTTTGGATGAGAATTGCTATTCTGGTTTCCCCAGATCTAAGAATTATGATGCTGAACGTTTCGATCAGTACTTAAGGTTTAAACCGGAAATAAAGATGGAGTATGTTTATTACTTCGATAAGGTGAACGATCCTGCTCTGTATAAGAAGTATCCCGATATGACTGATGAGGAGATTGCCAGAAAGAAGGCTGATATTGCCGATGTTGATTTCGATTTGTTTATGCCTCCTTCTGAGATTAAAAAGATTATTGATCTTAGGCCTGAAGGGAATAAGTTCGTTCGTCAGCTTATCAGGGAAAATGGACAGAAGACATGGCTGAGGTTGTATGACGATAACCTTAAACATCCTAATGAAACAGAAATATCTGCGGCTTTAAAACGTTTGGTTGTGAAGTCTCCTAAAGTTGGTTTTCTGACTGGGCATGGTGAGAGGTCAATAACAAGAAACAGGGAGAGGGATTATAGCAGTTTTGTTATTAATAAATGGTATAGAAACTCTATGCTGAATCAGGGCTTTGATCCTTTTAATTTTACTATCTCGGAAAATGAAGAGATTCCTTCGGATATCTCTGTTATTGTTATTGCCGATCTAAGGGATCCTCTTAAGGATTATGAAATTGAGAAATTAAATAATTTTATTGACAGGGGGGGTAATATGATTGTTACCGGGGAACCTGGTCGTCAGGATTTAATAAATCCTGTGCTCAAGAAATTAGGTATTAAGATGAATAAAGGGACTATTGTTCAGAAAATTAAAGATATAACTCCTAATTATTGTCGGAAATATTACTAAGGAGA
Source organism: Marinifilaceae bacterium (assembly GCA_963666945.2). Lineage (GTDB taxonomy): Bacteria > Bacteroidota > Bacteroidia > Bacteroidales > Marinifilaceae. Next base: position 5,738 of record CAXXRT010000018.1, on the reverse strand, counting down.
CTATAAATTTATCTTCCGTATGGAAATGGCAATTGCCAGGAAAAGGAAAATAGCTATGCCGGGGCTGCTGCCTTATCTTGCGTTGAGGATAAGGGTTTTAAGGTGACTCCTATTGTTGTAAGTAATGCTAAGGATAGCTGAATGAACTGGAAACAAATGATTTCAATGATGGTAAGACTGAATTAAATACTTCTGTGGGTGAAGTTGAGAAATCATTTATGGCTGCTTTGGCTCTTACTCGAAATATAGGGGAAAAAGAACAGCGAATATTGTTATTCGGGGACTCGGATTTTATTAGTAACGGTGAATTAATGCGTTCCAGGTCTAAGTTCAGGGCTGCTAACATGGATTTAATACCTAGTATATTCGACTGGATGAGCTATGGTGAATATCCTATCGATACTCGCCGTCCTGATCCTGTCGATAATGTTCTTAGTATCGGCGACGAGTATGCCTCTTTTGTGAAAATGTGTTTCATGGGTTTTATTCCTTTGTTACTTGCATTCTCCGGTGCATTCATCTGGTTCTCCCGAAAGAGATCGTAAAAATGCATTAGTCTTTAATTCAATATTTAGATTACGTGAACTATCCATGATTTTAATGTTATTAAATATACTTGGTTTAATGATTATAAAATCATGGTGAATTCTATAAGACAATAGATAATAAACAAAATTATATGAAAACGATATATCGAATAGCAAGAACAGAGTTGCTGACTCTGTTTTATTCTCCCGTAGCATGGTTTGTGCTGCTTGCTTTTGCTTTCCAGGCGGGAATGGATTTCTCTGATACCTTTGCCCGATGCCTTAAGAGTCAGGATCTTGGTTATGGCTTGCGTAGTGTGACTACTAGTTTACTTGCCGGTCATAGCCTTTTTAAGGGCTTGCTTAATAATTTATATTTATATATCCCTCTTCTTACTATGGGATTAATGAGTAGGGAGATAGGTTCTGGTTCTATTAAACTTCTTTTCTCTTCTCCTATTACTAATGTGAAGATTATTCTTGGTAAGTATTTCGCCATGGCTTTATATTGCCTGCTTTTAGTAGTGCTGCTTATTCCTATAATTAGTTTTGCTGGCTTTACTGTAAAAGATATTGAATTTCCATTGGTTTTGTCTGCTCTTCTGGGAATGTATCTGTTAATATGTTCTTACGCTGCTATTGGTCTTTTTATGTCTTGCCTGACTTCCTACCAGGTGGTTGCGGCAACGGGTACTCTTGCTGTGCTTGCTATTCTTAATTTTATAGGGGGGATTGGACAGGAAATAGCTTTTGTCAGGGAGATAACATATTGGCTGTCAATTTCCGGAAGGGTCGAAGAACTTCTGGAGGGTTTAATATGTAGCGAGGATGTACTGTACTTCCTTATCGTTATCATGCTTTTTGTTTCTTTAAGTATTCTAAAGCTGAATTCTGCTACTAAAAAGCCTTCTTTCTTTTTGGCTTTGGCAAAATATAGCGTGGTTGTTTTGTTTGCCGTAATGCTTGGATATATGAGTTCTAGACCTACATTAATGTCGTATTACGATACAACCATTACTAAAAGGAATACTCTTACTCCTAATAGTCAGGAGGTTGTGGAAAAACTTGATGGGGGGATGACTATCACAACTTACTGTAATCTACTCGATGAGGATTTTTATCATGGAAGTCCCCGATCTCTGAATTTCGACAGGGAACGTTTTAAACAATATCTGCGTTTTAAGCCTGAAATTAAAATGAAATATGTGTATTATTACGATAAGGTAAATGATCCTTCTCTTTATAAACGTTATCCGGGAATGACTGAAGAGGAGATTGTGAAAAGTATGTGTAAGGTTTATGGCTATGATTTCGATATGTTCCTTTCTCCTCAGGAGATTAAGAAGATTATTGATCTTTCTCCTGAGGGTAACCGTTTTGTGCGTGTGGTTAAAAGGGAGAATGGACAAAAGATATTCTTGCGTTTGTTCGACGATTCCAGAAAACATCCTTCCGAGACGGAGGTAACTGCGGCTTTTAAAAGGTTTATAGTTAAAGCTCCCAGGGTTGGCTTCCTTGTCGGGCATGGGGAGAGAAGCATTGAAAGAACAAGGGATAAGGACTATAGTATGTTCGTGAATAACGTGCATTTCAGATCGTCTTTAATGAATCAGGGTTTCGATGGTGTCAACTTGTCTTTAAACAATGATATTCCTGATGATATCGATATTGTTGTTATCTCAGATATAAGAAAGGCTTTCTCTGATGATGAACTTGAAATATTGGAATAAATATATTGCTCGTGGCGGAAATTTAATTATTTCCTCTGATGTGGACCGTAAATCAATAGCTAATCCTTTGTTTAATAAGTTTGGTGTATCTTTGGAACCTGGTGTTCTGGTCCAACCTCAGAAAGATATGAAACCAAATCTTATAGCTGCTAATATAACTAAGGAAACAAAGAATATTTCCAGTAGAATATTCACTACTTGTAGATATGGTTATAAAATTGCCATGGAGGGGGCTGCTGGCTTGTCTTGTGTCGAGGATAAGGGGTTTGAGATGACTCCCTTGCTTGTGACTAACAACAAGGGGAGTTGGAGCGAACTGGAAACAACCAATTTTATGGATGATACTGTGATAATGAATAATAAAGCTGGGGAGGTGGAAAAATCTAGGCCTATTGCTCTTGCTCTTAGCAGAAAAATGGACGGTAAAGAACAAAGAGTGATATTACTTGGTGACTCTGATTTTATTTCTAATGGTGAATTGTCGCGTAACCATATGGGTATTAAAGCTGCAAACTTTTCTTTTATACCTGGTATGTTTGAATGGTTGTCCTACAACCAGTATCCTATAGATACTAGTAGACCAAATTCTCCCGACGATGCTATATTTTTTAAAAGATCTAATGCCTCTTACGTAAAAACTTTTTTCCGGTTTATTTTCCCTGGATTAATTCTTTTACTTGGTGCGGGTTTACTATATCGTAGGAAAAGACAATAAGGTCTTTAATTATTAATAAAACTTTAAGGCGGCATATTAATCTGGTGCCGCCTTTTATATAGTATAGCATATTAACCCTAACAATTAGCCCCTTCATTGCGTAATACCTATATGCAGAAATCTAATACATAATTGTATGTTTTAAGATGTTGGAATTAAGTATAATGTAAAAATTGCGCAATATGAAAATATTATTATTTGCTGTTTTAGTAACGGTATCTTTTTTGGGATGTAAGAAAGCCGAAAAACACAATTTAGTCATTAAGGGGCAGATTGAACGACTTGAAAGAGATACTTTATATGTTACACTGCAAGGTGATGGAGTTATTACGGAGGATGTTATAGTAACTAACAGAAAAGGAAAATTTGTATATAAAACCAATATCCCCGGTAATAGGACATTGATTATTTCCCCGGGAACAAAAATTAAACTTTACAGTGGACGATTCCTTCCTTTAGACCAGTCTTGTAATATTGAAATGTACGTTAAACCGGGTGATAAACTCGAAGTTAATGCAAAACATCGTTTCTTCTCTGTTGAGTGTAATGTTAGTGGTTCTCCTATTAATGAGGAGTTTAGTAAAGTAAGGCATAAATATGCCGATCTTATGGAAGAGCTTACCGGACAAAGAATAAAAGATTATAACGCATATTATAAAAAGGTCTACGAAGCTGAACATGGTGGTGATGATATGCTTCCTTCATATGAAGTATCTGACCAGTTTAATGAACTCCAGGAAAAGATTCGCAAAATTGAAGAGGACTTTGTAAAGAATAATCCTGATTCTCAATATGCTGCCTACCGGATGCTTTTCGAAAGAGACAGGGGAAAGGTTATTGATTTCTACGATAAGCTTTCAGATAGTATTAAAAAGGAATTCTTTGGAAAGAAACTTGGTATAATGGTCAGTGGGTATAAAAAAACTCAGACAGGTGCTGTGGTTCCGGATATTGTTGATAACGATATAAATGGTGACTAATTTCCGTCTTTCAGATCTTAGGGGAAAATACGTTTGTTCTCGATTTCTGGGGAACATGGTGCGGATGGTGTATCAGGGGTGTTCCTCAAATGTTGGAATATTATAACAAATACAAGGGAAAAATAGAATATGTTAGTATTGCCTGTAATGAGTCCAGGGGTGTTGACTATGTCGCCGGTGTGGTTGAGGAAAATAATATGATCTGGATCAATCTTCTTAATGGAGAAGGGGATAAAGACTATGTGAAAATGTTCTCTGTTACCGGGTATCCAACATATATTCTTATCGATACTGAAGGTATGGTTGTTCAGACATATGTGGGTGAATCCCCGGATCTCTACGACAAACTAGACGAACTAATGAAGAAATAGCTGAATACTCCGATTCCGGAAGGTAACTAACCAGGGAGTTGTTTTCCGGAATTAACTTTTCTATTTAATGGGAAGGTAATATATTGGTTTCTTTCTTATATATCACTCTTTGATAGTTGTAAACTATCTATGTTAAAGGTAAATTAACTTATATACTTTATAAATCGAAGATATTATGAAACGAATAATTTCTGTTATAGCTCTATTGTCAATATGCTTTTTATCATTCTCCCAGAAATATAATAAAGGCATAAAGTTTGAAAAACCCAAACCTTGATGAGGCTATTAAAAAAGCCCAGGAAATGAATAAACTTGTTTTTGTTGACTGCTATACTCAATGGTGCGTCCCATGCCAGAGAATGGCAAAAGAAATTTTCACAGATCCTAAAGTCGGGGAATTTTACAACAAGAATTTTGTGAATGTGAAGATAGACATGGAAAGCAAAGAAGGGAAGAAATTACAAAAGAAATTCGAAGTAGATGGTTATCCTACCTTTTTATACCTTGATTACAACGGGAAACTCATAATGAGAAAACTAGGGGGAAGATCAGCACCTGATTTTATAAAGCTGGGAAAAACGGCTCTTGAGAGGCACGATGCTGAAATTGAAGAAAAACCGAAAGGAGAATAACAAGGTACATTCCTCGTACTTTCTTCTTGTCATCTTCGTATCAACTTCGAAGAATCCTTCACGTTTATGCTTGGTCTTTGTTTCATTTGTACTTCCTTTATGTTACTGTAGAAACAGTAAGTAAGGGGAAAGGGTGTTGTAGTTTGAAAGAGGGAGAGTGGAAAATGAACTCCTTGGGGGTGTGTACTAAAGAGATAGCTTATGAATATGGGGCTAACGGATATCTAACGAAAATATCTTTGGTAACTACTGGCTATATAGTATAAGGATTTAGCGGTGAGACTCAACAATCTTAACCTTATCTACTTTTCCTCTTATTTGGAACCTTACTTAGACTTTCCCAAGTATTCTCTTTCCGGATATTTTAGGCTTTATATATAAATGTTAGTATGGTTGAAGATAAAATTTAGTTAGGATAGGTGGTGTTTATGCATGTTCTTTCAACTATTTTATATTTTGTGTAAAGAATTCTTTACGGATTTTAGAGTTAATAGGTGCTTTGGGGGATCAGTTTTATTGGGGTTTTTTCTGATTCTTTCAAAAAAAATAGTGCTTTGGAGTTAAAAAGTTTTTCATCAGAAAAATAATTTAAAATTAATCGATCATTTAATCAGTGCTTTAAGAAAAACCTTAAAAAATAGTGCAGGATATATTTGTTTGGTAAGGATAATTGCCTTTACTTTGCATCCGCTTTCGAGAAGGAAGTCATAGTTCTAACAGTAACTGATAAGAGGGAAGAAGCAAGAGTAGCAGAAGAAATAAGAGGTCGAAAAGTAATTGCAG
>CAXXRT010000017.1:0-110295 GCA_963666945.2 Marinifilaceae bacterium | reverse complement strand
ATATGTGAAAAATTAGGACGTTTATTTGTTGTGGTGGACTAATTCCAGTTTGTCTCCATCGAATACCGCATAGGTAAAATGTGTTATCCAGTCACCAAGATTAATATAGCGGCTATTATTGCCGATTTTGACGTCAACAGGATAATGTCTGTGTCCAAAGATAAAATAGTCGTAATGTTCTTTTTTTAATTCCTCTTTAGAGAATAGTATTAACCATTCCTTGTCTTCTCCCCTGAAAGCCTCGGCTTCCACCATCCCATTTTCTTTAAGTCTTGAATGTTCAGACCATTTTAGGGCTATCCATATTCCTATATTGGGGTGAATATGGTGGAAGCACCATTGAAGAATTCCATTATTGAAAATTTTTTTAAGGATTTTATATCCTTTGTCATAATTACCTAAGCCATCCCCATGTCCCAGAAAGAATTTCTTACCCCTCAAAGTAATTATTTCGGTATTGTGATGAATGGTAATGCCGCATTCATTCTTTATATAGTCAAATGTCCAGAAGTCGTGATTGCCAGTAAAGAAATGAATTTCAACACCCAGATCGCTGAGTTCTGATAGTTTACCCAGAAAGCGGGTATGCCCCCTGGGTACAACTCTTTTATATTCAAACCAGAAGTCAAATATATCCCCCAAAAGGAAAAGTTTTTCTGCACTGTACTTTATAGAATCAAGCCACTGTACGAAAAGATTTTCCCTTTCCCTGTTGTTATTAAGGGCAGGAGCACCAAGGTGAACATCTGAGGCGAAGTATATTTTTTTTTCTGACAAATTGCTATTTTATTAAGTCGTTTAATCTGTTTTCGAGATTGCTTCCGAAAAGATTTTTGCCAACTATTTCTGATTCCGGATTAATTAGGTAGTTAGCAGGAAGTTGCTTAATATTCCATGTTTTTGCGACTATACTTCTTGCGCTGTTTTCATCCCAAACATTAATCCAGTTTATATTGTGTATTTTATGGGCTTCTTCCCAGATGAATTTGCTGTTGTCAAGGGATACCTGGTATACAACAAAACCTTTGGACTTATATTTATTATAAATCTTCTCAAGGTTCTTATTGTTGTTAAGTGAATTTTTATCAGACAGAACAGTAAAATCAAGTAAAATATATTTCCCCTTAAGAGAAGAAAGTTTTTTTGGGTTGCCTTTTATATCCGGAAGTTCTATCTCCGGTAAGTTGGATCCTACCTGCTCTATTATATTCCTTAAATTTGCAGAGGCCAGTCTTTTTTGCAGATTCAGCAGATTGGCCATTACAGATTTTGTATATTCAGATTCAGGCCAAAGAGCTTTAAGAGAAGAAGCAACGACCTTGAAAAATTGGATATCGCTATTGTCGTTTAAAGTATACTCTCCGTCGAATTCCTGGTATAGAGCCATATAAGAAGCAAGGCTTGTCGCGTTTTTATATATAAACTCCCTGACAAATTTTTTCTGATCAAGAAAAATGCCTTTTATTTCTGCTTTTATATCTTCTTTTTCTTTATCGCTTTTAACGTCCTTAAGTTTTTTTCTAAGGCTGCTTAATTCAGCAACAGCCCTGTCCAGTTTGAAATTAAGAACCTTAATATTTAATGAAGCATCTGATCCATCAACCCAGTAGTTTTTGGAAAATTCTTTTGCCGTGCCTGAGATTTCCAGTTTTTCGCCGGGATACACGGCTAAAGTAACAGTTTCTTGGTTTGATAATCTCAGTATATAAAATTCAGGAGTTTCACTTCTTGATTTAAAACTAAATTCTCCATCTTTTCCAAGTTTCAGGGAGTCGATAAATTCAGTTTTTTCAACATGTAACTTTTCAAGTATTACAGTTACATTCTCAGCATCTTTAATTTTCCCTTTAATTTTAACATTGTTTCCGGGACCACAAGCCCATAGTAATGATACAATTGAAATCGCCAATAATATTCTCTTCATAAGTATTTTTTTGTGTTTTTCCCTTATTAATTATAGATTCGAAGGCGAAATTTAATAATAATTTCTCGTAAATATTTCTGTTTATCTTATTTTTTTAACTTTGCATTGTTATAAGTCTGAATAATATTTAATGGAAATGAAGATATTTTCAAATACGAATAAATTTAATATTAAGAATCCCGTTATAACTATAGGTAGTTTCGATGGTGTGCATATGGGACATCTCAGGGTAATATCCCGATTAAAGGAAATATCAGACAGCATTGGAGGAGAATCGGTAATCTTTACTTTTGATCCGCATCCTCGTCAGGTTCTTTTTCCTGAAGAGAACAGGGTTAAGTTACTTAATACCAGGAACGAGAAGATTGAGTTGTTGGAAAAGGCAGGTGTTGACAATATAATATTTTATCCCTTTACAAAGGAATTTGCGGGTTTGCAATATGCCGATTTTGTAAAAGATATTCTTATTGGACAGATAGGAATGAAGCATCTGGTGGTGGGATACGACCACAGGCTGGGAAGCAACAGGGAAGGAAGCTATGATAAGTTGCTATTACTTTCGGAGAATCTGGGTTTTGATATAGTAAGGGAAGAGGCCTTTGATATGAATGATGTTAATATTAGTTCTACTAAGATACGTAACGCACTTTCAATAGGAGATGTGTGTCTTGCCAATAGTTTTCTGGGCTATAATTATTTTATTACCGGAGAGGTAGTTCAAGGCCAGAGCCTTGGAAGAAAAATAGGTTTCCCTACGGCAAATATTAAGATGTACGATGACAATAAGCTTGTTCCTGCCTCAGGTGTTTATGCTGCCAGAATAATTCTTGGAGATACTACATATAAGGGCATGGTAAATCTTGGGATACGTCCTACAGTCAGTCACGCAGGGAATTTTACCATAGAAGCCAATTTATTTGATTTTTCAGGAGACATATACGGACAAAAGATAAGGGTTTGTTTTGTAGAAAGATTAAGAGGAGAGAGGAGATTTGATTCCGTTGAGGAATTAAAAAACCAGATAGTAGTGGATAAAATTAAGGCTCAGGAGATCTTTTCTTCAGAGATTTAAAAAAATATGACGTTATAATAGTAAAGAGGGGTGTTTTTTTTGAAACACCCCTCTTTGCTATTATCTGTTTTTATTAGGTTAAGCTATCATAGAAAAGATTATTTTCCCTAAAGACAGGTATATAAAAAGGCCCAGAATATCATTTACCATAGTTATAAAAGGTCCTGTTGCTAGAGCCGGGTCAATTTTAAATTTGTTTAATAACAAAGGCACAAAAGTCCCGAATAATGATGCAAATATAATAATTATAAATAGAGCAGAAGCTACAGTTACAGTAAGGGCCATAGAATCGTAGAGCATTATATTTATAACAAAAATAAGGGATGAGCAAATTGAAGCATTAAGAAACGACCCCCCTAATTCCTTTAATAGTTTTCTGTAAGTACTTTCAATACCAAGAGAGTTGCTTGCAAGTCCTTGTACAATTATTGCAGACGATTGTACCCCGACATTACCACCCATAGCGGCAATAAGAGGCATAAAGAAAGCCATAGCAGGATTAATTCCCAATTGTGTTTCGTGTGTTGATACTATGAAAGCTGCAACTATTCCTCCGAAGAGTCCAATGATAAGCCATGGAAGTCTTGCCCTGGTCTGTACCCAGACACTGTCTGATATATCTATGTCCTGAGAGATACCAGAAGCCAGCTGGTAGTCTTTTTCTGCTTCTTCACGAATTACATCAACTACGTCGTCAATTGTGATTCTTCCTACTAAACGACCGATACTATCGGTTACAGGAATAGCCACAAGGTCGTATTTTTCCATAATATGAGCAACATCTTCAGCTTCTTCATCGGTATTTACGCTTCTTACATCCGGATTATATATGTTGATAATCTTGGCAGAAGTGGGACTCAGAATCATTCTTTTTAGAGAAAGGGTACCCTTTAGTTTATTATCGTCATCGACGACATAAACGTAATAGATCTCATCAATGTCTTCTGCTTGTCGGCTGAGTTCCCTAAGGCATGTTAACACAGTCCAGTTCTCGTTGACTATAACTAGTTCCTTGGCCATAAGTCCACCGGCTGTATTTTCATCGTAGTTCAGCAGGTCAACAATATCACCAGCCTGTTCAATATCGTGTATATATGATAATACTTTTTGCTGTTTTTCTTCAGGTAGTCTACCGATAACATCTGCAGCATCATCCGAATCCATAAAGTCGATAAACCTTGTGGCAAGAACTTCCTCCGAGAGAGAAGCTGTAAATTCGTCCCTGTCGTCGTCTTCCATTTCTGTAAGCACATCGGCAGCTATATCGTTTGGAAGAGCAAGGAAAAGGAATTTTGCTTCTTCTAATTCAAGTTCTTCAAGTATTTCAGAGATATCAGCCGGATGAAGATCGTTCAGGATATTCTTTAAAGCCTCAGTATTTTTTCCATCTATAATTTCCCTGATGTTATCAAGGAACTGTTTTGTAAATTCAAATTGCATGACCCCGTAAAGTTATATTATTACAAAATATTCTCAATTAAAGCAGTAAGTTGAATTAATTCATCAACACTAAGTTGTTCAGGCCTTTTGCTCATGAATTCGTGGTCAAGGGATTTATCACCCAAAAGAGCTTTTAAAGAATTGCGAAGAGTCTTTCTTCTTTTATTGAATCCTTCCTTGACAACTCTAAAGAATAATTTCTCGTTGACTTCCAGTTCTTTTCTTTGATTACGTTTAAGCCTTATTACTGCGGACTTGACTTTCGGCGGGGGGTCAAAAACATTCTCGTTGACCGTAAATAAATACTCAATATCATAGAATGCCTGTAACAGAACACTGAGTATTCCATAGGTTTTGTTTCCATGACTGGCACTTATTCTTTCGGCCACTTCTTTTTGTATCATGCACACAACTTCCGGGATAAGATCTCTCTTTTCCAGGACTTTAAAAAATATCTGCGATGAGATATTGTAGGGGAAATTTCCAATTACAGCAAAGGGGTTACTAAAAAGTTTCTGAATATCTGTTTTGAGAAAATCCCCGTAGATAATCTGGTCTTTGTATTCAGGGTATTTTTCATGAAGATAGTCTATTGATTCATGATCTACGTCAATAGCATAGGTTTTAAACTTTTTATTAGGCAGAAGGTACTGTGTTAGTACACCCATACCAGGACCTATCTCAAGAACGGTGTCATATGTTCCCAAGGAAAGGCTTTCTGTAATCTTATGGGCTATGTTCTGATCTTTCAGAAAGTGTTGCCCCAGGTTCTTTTTTGCTCGTACTCTCGTCATCCATTTTTCTTTTCTGAAATTTAGTATTACTTTTAATAATCAAAATGTTAAAAATATCCCATCTTTTATTAAAAAATAGATATTTTTGCAATATTGTAATTATGGCAAAGTAATTAAAAATATCTTTATTCTTAATCATTTTTGGGCTTAAAAATATTGATGTAAGTGAAGAAAATTAAAAATACATTAAAATTCCTGTCTTTTTTTGCTATATCGGCATTTTTGTTTTGGCTTATATATAAAGATCAAAACATAACAGAGATAATGAGGTTGTTAAAAAATGATGTAAATTACTTTTGGATTGTTTTTTCACTGTTTTTAGGTCTTCTTAGTCATATAAGTCGTACTATCCGTTGGAATATTTTAATAAAATCCATTGAAGGGAAGAGTAATTTCACCAATTCTTTTCTTGCTGTAATGATTGGTTATTTTGCTAATCTTGCTTTACCCAGAGCAGGGGAATTTACCAGATGTGGGGTTTTGAGTAAATACGAGGATGTTTCATTTTCTAAATTACTTGGCACGGTTTTTTTGGAGAGGGTAATAGATCTAATAATGTTTTTGATACTAATGATATTTGTTACTGTCAGTCAGTTTGATGTAGTTGTAGCATTTTTTAATAACAATCCGGAAATATCCGATGCATTGGAAAAGGTGTTTTCCAACTGGACAATATTGATATCTTTAGTTGTTTTATTTCTTTTAATAAGAATTTTTAGAAGTAATTTAAGAAGAATGCCATTTTATAATAAGTTTAAAAAAATCTTTTCCAATATAGGAGAAGGATTTCAATCTGTTATGAAACTGGAACATAAGCTGCCATTTATTATTCATTCGGTATTTATATGGCTTATGTATTATCTTATGCTTTATGTTTGTTTTTTTGCTTTTGATTTTACCTCGGGATTATCCCCATTAATAGGACTTACTGTTTTTGCCATGGCAACAGTAGGAATGGTTATTCCAGTGCAGGGGGGTATAGGGGCATGGCATTTTATGGTGATAGCAACCTTGATGATTTATATTCCGGGTAGGGAAAATGTTGACGGACTTCTTCATGCATTCGCTTTTCTGGTTCATGGGTCAATGACCTTTATGCTCATAATTTTAGGCTCATTATCTTTAGTTGTTATTCCTTTTGTAAATAAAAAGAAAAATTATTAGTCTATGTGTGATTATATAATAAAAGAGGTAGTAGAAAAGAAAGATGTCAGAGGTTTTTTAGAGTTACCTGTTGGTTTGTATAAGGGGAAAAGGAATTGGATAAGGCCTTTGGATAGAGATATTGAGAAAGTGTTTGACAAAGATGCTAATCCTTTATTTGGCGAACGGAGAATGTGTAAGGTGGATTCTTTTGGATTCCAATGAAAATATTATAGGTCGTGTTGCCGCTTTCGTTGATTATAACACCTGCAATGTGTCGGGTATAGCAACAGGTGGGATGGGTTTTTTTGAGTGTATAGATAATTATAATGCAGCAAAGAAGTTATTCGATAAATGCAGGGAATGGCTTGAGGAGAGAAAAATGGAAGCCATGGATGGTCCCGTTAATTTTGGTCCCCGGCATGAATGGTGGGGGCTGCTTATTGAGGGAGATCATGAGCCAAATTACTCCATGCCGTATACTCATAGGTATTATATTGATTTTTTTAATCGTTATGGTTTCAAAGAATATTTTAAACAATTCACCTACAGGACGTATTTGTTGGAGGCTAATTTGAGTAAGGTCATTGTATGGAAATCTGAAAGATTGTTAAGGAGCGGAGAATACAAAATTGTTTCTTTTAAAAAAAGAAACACAGAAAAGATGATGAGGGATTTTGTGGCAATATATAATGAGGCCTGGGTGGGTGATGTGCCGGGTGTTGAGAGGATATCGGAGGAAGAGTGCAGGCATATGTACGCAGCTTTAAATAAAGTTATAGACCCACGTTTAATATATTTTGCATACCACAATGATAGGCCAATTGGTTTTTTTATAATGGTTCCCGAGATGAATTATCTTGTAAAAAGGGTAAGAGGGAAAGTTGGTTTATGGAATTCATTGAAGTTATTGTATTATAAAAAAGTAAATCCTCCCAAGAAGGCTTTAGGTCTGATTTTTGGCGTAGTCCCTGATTTTCAGGGCAGGGGTGTGGAGGCCGCATTAATAAAGACATTCTCCGATGAGGCATTTAAGGCAGGTTTCCCTTATCAGGTACTGGAGATGAATTGGATAGGAGATTTTAATCCCCGAATGGTTCACGTGATGGAGTATATTGGGGCAGATATATATAAGACCCACGCGACTTACCGTAAATTGTTTGATGAATCGCGTGAGTTTACAAGATGTCCAATAATTTCATAATTTATTTGCCAGTATAAGTTGGGCAGTATTCTGGCTTTTCTGCTCAACCAGTATCTTTTTTTGTGCTGTTATATGGTCAATATCATCCTGGTTATAATTTTGAATTACAATTAACTCAAGGTTTTTTAAGAGAGTTATCTCGAATTGTTCTTCCAGTTCTTTTATTATTAGTTTTGTTTTTCCAGGAATGCTGTCGATGCAGATAGAGAAATTCGTAGCTGCATTCTGAAACAGGTTTATTTTCATGTTATGTTTCTCAATTATTTTCATAGCCAGACCTATATGTCTTGGATTGATAATGCTATCTGGTGTTATGGAAAGTAATACTTGATTTTTCTTTTTTATATAAATAGGAGGCAGTTCGTTTATTATATTTTTTTGTGGTCCTATAATTGTTCCTCTGTTTGTTTTATCTTTAAATGATCTCACATACAGGGGGATATTTTTCTTTTTGAGGGGTAGGATAGTTTTGGGGTGAATTATTTTTGCTCCATAGCAGGATAATTCTACGGCCTCGTCGTAGGATAAATGTTCTAAAAGAGTTGTTTTTGTTATCCACGATGGGTCAGCATTAAAAACACCTGGTACGTCTTTCCATACAGTCAGTGATTTTGCATCCAGGGCATATGCGAATATAGAAGCACTGTAGTCGGAACCGTCTCTGCCGAGAGTGATGGTATGATTTGTTATGTCGGAGGCAATAAATCCCTGACTGATAAATATGGAGTCAGAATTGTGATTGTTAATAATGTTTTTTTGAGCTTTCTTATAGCAAGTGTTTAGTTCCACGTTTCCTTCCCTGAAAGTACTATCTGTGCGAATAATTTCGCGGGCATCGACCCAGATGTTTTCGATGTTATTATATTTAAGATATTCGGATATAATAACTGAAGATATTAATTCCCCTATTGAAACAATTCTGTCGTATTCATAGTCGTAGTTCCCAGTTGGAGCACTTTTAATTATTTCTTTTAAGTATCCAAATATATTACTAAGTTTATCGTTTATGGTATCACTTTTTGTTGTAAATAGTTCGTTGGTAATGTTATTGTGTTTGTTTTCTATTTCTTTATAGATGTTGAAGCAATTGTCTTTTTTATAGAAATAAGAGTTGTTAAGTTCCTCAAGAAGGTTAGTTATTCCCGCTATTGCAGAAACAACAATAAAAACAGGTTTACGTGCGGATGCAATGATTCCTGCAACATTTTCTATGGATGATGCATCTTTAAGAGATGCTCCACCAAACTTATATATATTCATAAATAGTATATGTTTAATGAAAACCAAATAATTGATCCCTTGAAATTTGTTGATTTGTATTGCGCACCTGCGCCTGAGAAGAGAAATTGGGATATCAGGCAGAGTGCGCTAAATCATAAATGTGCGCATTCGCATCTGATACATTGCAGATGAAATGATAATAGAAAAATTTATTACTGAAATATAACCGGGATGTGACTTTCTTTTTTTCATGGTATTTAAATTTATATCTCCACTTACTGGACAGGAATTGGCACCTTGGTTTCCCAGGTTGCCAGAAGGTCGTTGAGCCTGCTCTCTCGCTTCTTCTTTATAAATTTAAATTGTACTTGTGTGCAATTCAGTTGCAAATATATTTAAAAAAATAGAATTCGTTCTATTGAGTTTGATTTTTTATAAAAAAAAGGCAACCTGTTAGTTGCCTTTTTATTTATAATGTTAGTTTCCAAGTTCTGAATGGAATTTTATTCTCATTAGTCTAAGTTCGTCTTCTGTATAATCCTCTTCGAATTCATCGAAGGCTTCCCCAATGTTGTCGGATTCCGCTTCGTAGAAATAA
This sequence comes from Marinifilaceae bacterium, assembly GCA_963666945.2. Lineage (GTDB taxonomy): Bacteria > Bacteroidota > Bacteroidia > Bacteroidales > Marinifilaceae. The sequence goes on along the minus strand of CAXXRT010000017.1, from coordinate 100,899 downwards.
TCGTATATTTCTTCTTGTTGGTCTTCATCAAGTATATTGTCCAGATAATAACTTATATCCAATTTTGTGCCCGAAAAGACAATCGCTTCAATTTCTTTGATAAGATCGTCCAGTTTAAGGTTTTGAGATTCGGCAATATCCTCAAGGTCCATTTTTCTGTCAATGCTTTGTATGATATGAACCTTGTATTTTGATTTATCGGCAATAGTTTTGAAAACAAAATCCTGGGGGCGTTCTATTTCGTTTTCCTCAACATATTTTTTAATTAGAGAGATAAAATCCTTACCGTATCTTTTGGCTTTTCCTGCACCCACACCTTGCATATGTGATAATTCATCCAGGTTGACAGGGTAGTGTATTGCCATATCCTCTAACGATGGGTCCTGGAATATAACATAGGGAGGAAGATCGTTTTTCTTTGCAATATTTCTTCTTAAATCTTTAAGCATGGAGAAAAGGCCTTCATCCAGGGCAGCTGTTCCCCCTTTTGCTTGTTGTGGTTCGTCGTATGCCTCAAAGTTATGATCTTCCATCAACATAAAATCACCAGGATTATTTAGCCACTCCATTCCCGTTGGGGTGATTTTTATAACGCCATACTGTTCTATGTCTTTCTCTATATAAGATTTAATAAGAGCCCTTCTGAAAACCATATTCCAGAAGTGTTTGTCTTTTTCGCTTCCAGAACCAAATTCCTCTATTGTATCGTGTCTATATGATTTAACAGAGGCAGAGGCTTCACCGGTTAATATGTCAACCAGATGATCTGCCTTGAATTTTTCTTTTGTCGTTAATATCAGGTTTAATGCTTTAATAAGAAAATCTTTTCCTTCGAATTCTGTTTTAGGATGCAGGCAGTTATCGCAAGTGCCGCAGTTTTCAATATTGTATTCTTCTCCGAAATAATGAAGAAGGACTTTTCTTCTGCATAGAGATGATTCCGCATAAGAGACAGTTTCCAGTAGTAATTGTTTTCCTATCTCCTGTTCAGCGACAGGCTTTCCCTGCATGAATTTTTCCAGTTTCTGAATATCCTTGAAGCTGTAAAAAGTAAGGCAATGTCCTTCTCCTCCGTCTCTTCCGGCCCTTCCGGTCTCCTGATAATATCCTTCTAAACTTTTAGGAATATCGTAGTGAATAACAAAACGTACATCCGGCTTGTCTATACCCATTCCAAAGGCAATAGTTGCAACGATAACGTCCACATCCTCCATCAGAAACATATCCTGATTTCTGGATCTTGTTGAAGCGTCCATTCCTGCATGGTAAGCCATTGCCTTAATGCCGTTGACCTGTAATATTTCAGCCAGTTCTTCAACTTTTTTACGGCTCAGGCAGTATATAATTCCTGATTTTCCCTTGTTGTTATTAATAAATTTAATAATTTCCTGAGTGGCATTTACTTTTGGGCGAACTTCGTAATAAAGGTTTTTTCTATTGAAAGAAGATTTATATACGGTAGCCCCTATCATATCAAGATTTTTTTGAATGTCGTTCTGTACTTTAGGAGTGGCTGTCGCAGTGAGGGCAATAATAGGAGCTTTTCCAATTTGCTCAACTATAGGCCTTATTCTGCGGTATTCCGGTCTGAAGTCATGTCCCCATTCTGATATACAATGGGCCTCGTCAACGGCATAGAAAGATATTTTTATCTGTTTAAGGAATTCTATATTGCTTTCTTTAGTTAACGATTCCGGAGCAACATATAGTAATTTGGTTTTGCCATCCAGGATATCTTCTTTTACCCTTATAGTCTCACTTTTTGTAAGAGAAGAATTAAGGAAATGGGCAATGCCATCTGTTTCGCTAAAGCCTCTCATAGCATCAACCTGATTCTTCATAAGAGCTATGAGTGGAGATATTATTATTGCCGTCCCCTCTCTTAATAATGCAGGTAACTGATAGCATAAGGATTTTCCGCCACCTGTAGGCATCAAAACAAATGTATCGTTTCCGTTTAAAACATTTTGAATTATTTCTTTTTGATTCCCCTTGAACGTCTCAAATCCAAAATGCTTTTTCAAACTTTGTGTAAGTAAATCTACGCTTCCCATATTTAGTCTCTTAAAATCGCTGTGAAATTATATCTTTACATCCAAAACATAAGCAATAATTTCTTTTTTTTTGAAAAATTTGCCTAAATGCGTATTAAATGTGTTATTAAAATTAGTGTTCTTAAAAAATGATCTTATTTAAATATATACCTTTTTTTGTTTTTAGACAAATATTATCAAATATATGAATCTGTTTTAACTATTTTTGTCAAATTTGTATCTTTGAGGAGAAAAAAAGGTAAGAAGGGGATATAATTTTCAAAAATATTGTGATTATGAAAGATAAGGAAGCAGTAGATATTAAGAAGGTTGCAAGAAATACAATTGAAGAAGAGGGTAAAGCCATACTAAAATTAGCAGATTATGTGGATGACGATTTTGAGAATGTGGTCAAGCTTCTTTTTGATAATAATAATGGACGTTTAATAATAACAGGAATAGGTAAGAGTGCCAATATAGCAAATAAGATAGTGGCAACGTTGAATTCAACAGGCACGCCTGCAATATTTATGCATGCAGCCGATGCCATACATGGTGATCTTGGGAATATTCAGGAGCATGATGTAATATTGTGTATATCCAAGAGTGGTAATACCCCGGAGATAAAGGTGTTGGTCCCTCTTATCCGTAATATGGGCAATAAGATAATAGGTATGGTTTCCAACACAGATTCTTTTCTGGCAAAGCATTCCGATTATGTGCTTAAGGCTAAAGTAGCCAGAGAGGCTTGTCCTAATAATCTTGCTCCCACCAATTCTACTACAGCACAGCTTGTCATAGGGGATGCTTTGGCTGTGTGTCTGATAGAAATGAGGCATTTCTCCAGTAGGGATTTTGCAAAGTATCACCCCGGAGGTTCTTTGGGTAAAAGATTATATACACGTGTGTCAGATTTATATGTAAGCGAAGATGCCCCTAAAGTAGGAGAGGAATCTGTAATAAGGGATGTCATTATTGCAATTTCATCAGGAAGAATGGGGGCTGTGGCAGTTGTTGATACTGAAGACAAGGTATTAGGAATAATCACAGATGGGGATATCAGGAGGATGATGGAGAAGACAAATAATATAGAGGGGTTTTGTGCTAAAGATATTATGAGTAAAGATCCCAAGACTATAGATGTCAGTGAGTTGGCATTTAATGCATTTCAGTTAATGGAGGCAAACAGTATAACACAACTTGTGGTTTCTGATGAGGATAAAAGATATATAGGAATGCTTCATCTTCATGATATATTGAAAGAGGGGGTTGTATAAATTACTGAAACAAAGACTATGTTGGAATTGACATTCTGATTTTTAATAGTACTTTTGTGAAAGTAATATGTTATTGAAAAATTAGCATTATGATATTAAGGGCAGAAGATCTTGTAAAAAAATATAAAAGCAGAACGGTAGTAAAAGGAGTGTCTGTTAATGTTGAACAGGGAGAGATTGTTGGTTTGCTGGGGCCCAATGGTGCAGGTAAGACAACATCTTTTTACATGATAGTAGGTTTGATTACTCCTAATGGGGGAAAGATATATTTGGACGATAAGGAGATAACAAAAGAGCCTGTATATAAAAGAGCACAATTGGGAATAGGTTATCTTGCCCAGGAGGCTTCTGTTTTTAGAAGGCTAAGTGTTGAGGATAATATTAAGTCGGTTCTGGAAATGACCGATTTTCCAAAGGATTATCAACGACATAGACTGGAAGAGATGTTAGATGAGTTTGGTCTTCAGAAAATAAGAAAGAGTAAGGGTATTCAGCTTTCAGGAGGAGAGAGAAGGAGGACGGAAATAGCACGCGCTCTTGCGATAAAGCCCAAATTTATTTTATTGGATGAGCCTTTTGCAGGTGTGGATCCTATAGCTGTTGAAGATATACAGGAAATAGTAAGTACCTTAAAAAGTAAGAATATTGGTATTTTGATAACAGATCATAATGTACAGGAGACCTTGTCAATAACCGACAGGGCATATTTGCTTTTTGAAGGAAAGATATTAAAATCGGGCACGGCAGAGGATCTGGCCTCGGATGAGGATGTGCGCAGGGTTTATTTAGGTAAAAATTTTGAGTTGAGGAGAAAAAAATAGTGAGTCACAAAAAAAAAGATGTTTTTTTTGTGAGAAATTGTTGCAGATTAAAAATAAGGACGTATATTTGCACGGTCAAAAAATGATAGAGCGGACGTGGCGAAATTGGTAGACGCGCTAGACTTAGGATCTAGTGCCGTAAGGCGTGGGGGTTCGATTCCCTTCGTCCGCACAAAAAAATAAAATCAGACCGTCCGGCTATAATTAGTTTTGACGGTTTTTTTTATTGTTTAAAATTGGTAGTTTTACCTTATTTAATTGAACGAAGATGAATATTACAAAAACCAATGTAGATGATTTGAATGCCGTAATTAAGCTTCACATTACGAAGGAAGATTACGAACAGAGAGTGAATGATACTTTGAAAGACTACCGTAAGAAAGCTAAGATTGACGGTTTTCGTTCTGGAAAAATCCCAATGGGCATAGTTAAAAAGATGTATGGGACTGCTGTATTGGTTGAAGAAATCAATAAATTGATTTCTGATAATCTTATTAGCTATATTTATGAAAATAAAATAAATGTACTAGGAGAACCTCTTCCTAATGAGACTGATCAGAAACAAATTGATTGGGAAAAGGATGAAGAGTTTGAATTTGCATTTGATATTGCTATTTCTCCTGAGTTCTCAGTTAAAATGAGTAAAAGAGAAAAGCTTAATTATTATAAGATTAAAGTAAGCGAAGAAATGATCGACAACAGGGTTGATCACTATACAAGAGTGTATGGTAGAAATGAGCTTGCTGAGTCTGTTGAAGAAGGAAAAGAAATGCTAAGAGGTAGCATGATTCAGGTAGATGAAGAAGGTAAAGAAGTTGAAGGTGGAGTATCTAACGAAAATACAACTATCTCATTGGAATATATGAAGGATGAGGAAATTCGTGAAGGTTTTGTAGGAACAAAAATTGGAGACTCTATTGTTTTCAATCCTTCAGTTGCTTATCCAAATAAAGCTGATTATGCTTCAATGTTAGCTATCTCTAAAGAGGAAGCTGAGAATCTTACATCTGATTTCCGTTTTGTTATTTCTGAGATAAATAAATTTGCTTCAGCAGAATTGAATCAGGAACTTTTCGATAAAGTTTACGGAGAAGGAACTGTTAGTTCTGTAGAAGAATTCAGAAACAAAATTAAATCGGAGATTGAAGACTATTTGGTAAACGACAGCGAATATAAATTCTCTATCGACGCTAAAGAAAAGCTTATTTCTAAAGTAGGAATTGAATTGCCTGAGGCTTTCCTTAAGAGATGGATTGTTGCTACAAACAAGGAGATGACAGAGGATATGGTAGAGAAAGAATTTGCCAATTATGCCGATGATATCAGATGGCAGCTTATTAAATCTAAGATCATAGAGGAAAATGAACTTAAGGTAGAAGAGGCTGACGTTAAGGAATTAGCAAAACAACATGCAAAAATGCAGATGCAACAATACGGATTGTCAAATATTCCAGAAGAGCATCTTGAAGGTTTTGCAGATAAGATTCTAGAAAACGAGAACGAAAGAAAACAACTTATCGAAAAAGCTCGTGAAAGCAAAGTAATGGCTTGCATTAAAGAATCTATAAAAATAGAAGATAAAGAAGTAGATGTTGAAGAATTCAACAAGATGTTTGAATAAGAAATAATAATATACTATTAAGGCTGTTCGTTAGAACAGCCTTTTTTTGTTTTTACACTTGTACTCATTGATATATTTGTTATTTTAGCAGTCTCAAAAATAATAACAAAACTTATTAGTAATGATCTGTAGACTAGTTGTTTTGGTTTGTGTTGTGTTTTCTTCTTTTGCAAGTGTGCTTGGAGAAAATATATGTATTGAAAAAGAATTGGTGAAAATAGATACTGATTCATTAGTTATTAATACTCTTTTTGATGAGTTGTCTGTCGAGACAGAGAATGGAGGAAAAATAACTTTTAAGAACGATGAAAGGATTAAACATCTTATAGAATTACACCGTAGGCTTAGTTTTTCAAAAAAAGGTTTTTCAGGATATAGGATCCAGATTTATTCTGAGAGTTCTGTAGATACTGATATAAAGAATGCTGAGCAATATAAGGCGACTTTCGAGCAGGAATTTCCGGATGTAAAAGTATATCTTAAATATTTTGACCCTGATTTTAAAATAAGGGCAGGTAATTTTAGGTCTAAACTGGAATGTATGAGCTTGCTAAAAAGGATTAAAAGTAAGTATCCTAACAGCTATCCGGTCAAGACTTTTATTTATTACAACGAGTTAAAGAAAGAAGAAATAGAAACAGAATAAATTTGGGTTAAATGAGTGACGCTCTGAAACATGAATGTGGTATTGCTTTAGTTAGGTTGCTAAAGCCACTTGACTATTATCAAAAAAAGTATGGATCGTATCGTTACGGGCTTCAGAAGTTATATATACTTATGGAGAAGCAACGTAACAGGGGACAGGATGGTGTTGGTGTTGTTGGTCTTAAACTGAATCAGGAAGCTGGGTATAAATATTTTCACCGTGAAAGGTCAAATAAGGAAAATCCTATTCAGGATGTTTTTGATGCTATTTATAAACATTATTCAGAGGTTGAGAATACTAATCCAGAACTTCTTAATGACGTTGAATGGGCTAAGAAAAATCTTCCTTTTGCAGGGGAATTATATTTAGGTCACCTGCGTTATGGTACTTTCGGAAGGAATAGTATAGAGTATGTGCATCCTGTGACAAGAGAAAGCAACTGGAAGAGCAGGAACCTTGCCTTGGCTGGTAACTTTAACCTTACTAATGTTGATGAGTTGTTTAAAAGCCTGGTTGACCTGGGTCAGCACCCAAAGGATTATACCGATACTGTTACGATTCTTGAGAAAGTAGGGTATTTTCTTGATGAGGAAAATCAGATGCTTTTCCGTCAATATAAGAATGAAGGATATACCAATGCAGAGATTTCTCCAAGAATTGAGAATAATATTGATATTCAGAAGATTATTGCGAGTTCTTCTGCCGATTGGGATGGTGGTTATGCAGTAGCCGGACTTATCGGTCATGGTGATGCTTTTGTTACCCGTGATCCATGGGGAATAAGACCAGCATTCTACTATAAGGATGAGGAGATTGTTGTTGTTGCTTCTGAGCGTGCTGTTATTCAGACAGCCCTTAATGTTAAGGCAGAGACAGTTAAAGAACTTAAACCTGGTCATACGCTGATTATCAGAAAGAATGGTGATGTTAGTGAAGATTTAGTCAGGGTGCCTCAAAAGAGATCTGCTTGTTCATTTGAGCGTATTTATTTTTCAAGAGGTAGTGATATTGAAATATATAAAGAAAGGAAGAGACTTGGTCAGTTGTTAACCCCTAAGATTCTTAAGGCTGTTAATGGTGATCTTGATAAGACAGTGTTTTCTTTTATTCCTAATACTGCAGAGACCGCTTTCTATGGAATGGTAGAGGGGGTTAAAACTCATATGGTAGAGGAAAAGAAAAGAAGGATCAGGGAGACGAAGGCACAGTGGAGTGAAGAGGTATTGGATGAAATTATTTCTACTATGCCACGTGTGGAGAAGATAGCTATTAAGGATGCTAAACTTCGTACTTTTATCTCTGATGATTCCGGAAGAGACGATATGGTTGCCCATGTTTATGATGTTACATACGGAACTGTTGGTCCTGATGATAATATGGTGATTATTGACGATTCTATAGTTAGGGGAACTACTCTTAAGAAAAGTATTTTAAGAATTCTTGACAGGCTGGAGCCTAAGAAGATTGTAATAGTTTCGTCTGCACCTCAAATAAGATATCCTGACTGTTATGGTATTGACATGACTAGGATGGGTGAATTTATTGCATTTAATGCTGCCATTGAACTTTTGAAAGAAAGAGGTATGGATAGTGTTATTGATGAGGTTTACCAGAAATGTAAGCAGCAACAGAATCTTCCTAAAGAAGAGATTGTCAACTATGTGAAAGAAATTTATAAGCCATTTACAGAGGAAGAGATTTCTAAGAAAATAGCTGAATTGTTGGTTACTGAAGATATAAAGGCAGAGGTAGAGATTATCTATCAGTCGGTACCAGCATTACATGAGGCTTGCCCTAACAATAACGGTGACTGGTATTTTACAGGAAATTATCCAACTCCAGGAGGAAATAAGGTTGTGAATACTTCTTTTATAAATTATGTAGAAGGAAGTAATGAAAGAGCATACTAAGTATAAGAATGTCTAGTCCTGAAATAGAATATAAAAAAAGCCATCATTATTGATGGCTTTTTTTGTTTTTATGATCGTCATGTATGAATTGTTCAAATTTCTTTATTATCTGAGGTGTTTTAAGATGGAGAATTCGAGGAATATAGTTTGAAATATGTCTTGCTTTCTTAGCATCGTAAACATCTTCAATTTTAATTAATATAGCAGTCTCTTCAACACCTCCGAAATGTTCGTTAAGAGATGTTCCGAAGGTTTTCATGGTAGGAGACAAGCTCATGTATGCATTTACTAATGGAGGGATATTTTCTCCTTTTTCTCTTACTAGTTTAGATAATATTTTATAGTCGTGTTTGTAGTCATTTCCAGAGAATATATCAATATATTCTTCTTTGGTTTCTATCTTTATTGGATTATATGGGTAAACAAGCTTGTCGGGGTCGCTGAAATACATGTTCATAAAGTTAAGAATATGATTTCTGGCCTCAATATTAAAACTTGTGTACATAGTTACTTTTCCAAAGAAATATTCCATTTCCGGATGATCTACCATAAGAGCACCAAGTCCGTCCCAAAGATTATCAAGAGCATACATGCTTTTCCTTCCCATGCGAATTGATTGGTATGCAGGTTGAACGAAAGAACGTCCAAGTTCAATCACTTTATGAAGGTATTCTTTGTTGAATTTATCGGTAAATTTAAATAGTCTTGTTGTAGCAAGAATAGGGTTACCTTCTTCGTCTTTAGGTAAGTTGTCGCACATAATATACCGGTATCCTCCTAATATTTGCTTTTCTTTAGGATCCCAGACAATTAATTGTATATAAGGGTATTCTGCAGTATCAAATATATCAATGTCAACTTCCTTGCCGGTTCCTCCCCCTGCAGCCCTGAATGTTAGTTCCCGCAACCTACCTACCTCTTTCATTAAAATCGGTGATTCATTTGCAGTAAAGGCATAAATTTCGTTCCCTCCTCTGTTTGTTTCCCTAATAAATCTCTCCGGTGTTAATTCTTTGATTAACTCTTCTCTGGGAACCGGATGAATAACTGCTTTCATTTATAAAAATTTTTAATTTTTAGATAAGCAAATAGTTTGATGTATATAATTATTCGCCGTTTTCTAAATTCAAAGAATAGACTATTTCTTTAATATGATGAGCCCATTCTGCATGTGTCTTACTTTTGTCAAAGATATTATAAGGAATAGGTTTTCCTATAGTTACAGTAAATTTGTTTCCCTTGTGTTTATATAATTCGTCTGGCAAATATAGCATTTCTATATTAGATTTAAGCTTTAAAAATTTTCTTAAGTTAGCCAGATTATAAAAAAAGTTGGAGTTTTTTCCGCTTATATGTATGGGGATTATATCTCTTTTGTATTTAATAGCTTTGCTTATAAAGCTTTTTTTCCATTCAAGGTCTTTGATTATTCCTTTCTGTTTACGTGATACAAGACCGGCAGGGAAAATAATGATTTGAGAGTCTGATTCAAAGGCATTGTTAAGTTCCATAGCTGCTTGTTTTGCCTGAGAACCATGTTTGTTAATAGGAAGAAAAATATCTGAAAGGTTTTTGATATTCATCAAGATATCGTTAACAGGGAACTTTATGTTATATTTTTTTCCAAGAAAACTGATTAAGATAATACCATCAGGACCCCCTAATGGATGGTTGGAAGCAAAAATGTATTTACCATCATCAGGTAAATTTTCTTCTCCTTTTACAGCATATGAGATATTGGAGAAATTGAGAAAGCCATCAGCAAATTCAAGTCCTTCCTTACTACCGTGTAATTTTATAAAATCGTTTATATCATCCTGATGTATGACTCTTCTTAAATAACTGAATACAAAACCAGGAATAAGTTTAGCAAGTTTTGGGTTTTTTTGTTCAAAAACTTTTTTAATATATATTGGTTTAATAGCCTCTAAAGAATTATCTTTATTCATATATTTGATATTGGTTTTAATACAAAGGTATAATATTTAGTCGGTGGATGGAAAATTTTATTACTTTTTCGTAAAAACAGATTGGTTGGGGATTACTATTTTTTAGCTGATATTAAAATGAAATAGTGATAAAAAATAGTAATTTTGTGCTTTTAGTAAAATAATAATTAGAAAGTTTATGGAAACAGTCGTAAGTGGTATAAGACCCACGGGAAATCTACATTTAGGGAATTATTTTGGAGCTGTAAAGAATTTTATAAAGATGCAGGAGGAGTATAAATGTTATTTCTTTATTGCTGATTGGCATTCTCTTACTACTCATCCAAAGCCTGGAGATCTTACTAATAATGTAAGAAATATTATGGCAGAATATCTTGCTTGTGGTGTTGATCCGGAAAAGGCTACAATATATGTTCAGTCTGATGTGAAGGAAGTTCTTGAATTGTATCTTTATTTAAATATGAATGCATATTTAGGGGAATTGTCAAGAACAACGTCTTTTAAAGATAAAGCAAGGAAACAACCCGAAAATGTTAATGCCGGATTGTTAACATATCCTGTATTGATGGCTGCCGATATTATTATTCATAAAGCGCTGAAAGTACCTGTAGGAAAAGATCAGGAACAAAATCTTGAGATGGCAAGAAAATATGCCCGTAGGTTTAATTCCATGTATGGTGCTGATTTGTTTCCTGAACCACAGCCATTTACTTTTTCGGGTGAAATGATAAAAATACCCGGGCTTGACGGTTCGGGTAAAATGGGTAAATCTGAAGGTAATGCAATTTATCTTATTGATGAGCCTGAGGTTATACGCAAGAAAGTGATGAGGGCTGTAACTGACAGTGGGCCAACAGAACCAAACAGTATAAAGCCGGAAGCAATACAGAATCTTTTCACAATGATGGAGATTGTATCTGCCAGGGATACGTATGATTTCTTTAATGAGAAATACAACAATTGTGAGATTCGCTACGGAGATATGAAAAAGCAACTTGCACAGGATATAACGGATTTTTGTAATCCTATCAGAGAGAGAATATCTGATGTATTAGCCGATGATTTATATCTAAGTAGGGTAGCAAAAATGGGGGCAGAAAAAGCAAGGGAAAGTGCTGCGGCTACACTTAAAGAAGTCAGAAAATTAATTGGATTTAAATAATGTACGAATACATAAAAGGTTATGTGGCAGAATTGACTCCTGCCTCTGTTGTTATAGAATGTAATGGGATAGGGTATTTTGTGAATATCTCACTTAATACTTATTCTTTTCTTTCTTCCAGAAAAGAGGTTATGATTTATCTGCATTATGTAGTGAGGGAGGATGCACAGATTTTTTATGGATTTAAAGATAAAAAGGAGAGGGAATTGTTCCGTTTGCTAATTTCGGTTTCCGGAGTAGGAGCCAATACAGCCAGAATGATTCTTTCTTCTCTTAATTCAGATGAGCTCGTTGCCGCTATAGCCTCTAATAATGTTGATGTTTTGAAATCTGTTAAGGGTATTGGAGCTAAAACTGCTCAAAGGGTTATTATCGAGTTAAAAGATAAAATTGATAAAGAAAGTATTTCAGAGGAAGTGCTATTTGTAAATAATAATACTTATAGGGAGGAAGCACAGTCTGCACTTGTTATGTTGGGTTTTGCGAAACCATCAGTTAATAAGGTGTTGGATAAAATATTGTCTAAAAAGGAAGTGGGTAGTGTAGAAGAATTGATAAAAGTTGCTTTGAAACAATTATAATTTTGTAGAACAATAAATATTTTGTTATTGAAAAGACTACTCATTAATATTGTGTTTTGTTTAGCGTTTTTGTTTAATTCAAATGCTGAATTAAATTACAGTATTGTTGATTATTCTTTTTCTCAGCTAAAAGATACAATTTCTTCAAGTGATAATGATAGTTTAATATTTAAAAGGCCTATTGAGGCGATATTAAACAGATATCTTAATAGGGATACTCTTTCATTCGTTAATAAATACGGATTTGTTAATCCAGCTAATATAAAATCTAATATAAAATATGACTTTAGAACAGGCAAATTTATTGCTGAGAAGAAGCTGGCTAATAAATATTTGATTGGTGAGAAGAAAGTGATGAGTCTTAGAGAGTTTATTGATACAGGGAATGAACAATCTGAGTCAAGTTATTGGAAAGAGAAATCGGCCAGTGAAGCAGGAGTTACTAATTTTTCAGAAAACAAACCAGAACTTTATTTTGGAGGAAAACTTTTTGATGCTCTTTTTGGAAGTAATAAGATAACAATAAGGCCGCAAGGATCTGCAGAACTTACTCTTGGGGTGAAAACAAATAGGATTGATAACCCCACTATACCTGAAAATCTTCGTAAAACGACTACTTTGGATTTCAATGAGAAGATTCAAATGAATGTTTCTGGAAGTATAGGTGAGAGGCTAAAATTAGATATCAATTATAATACTGAGGCTACTTTTGATTATGAGAATCAGATCAAGCTTAATTATGAGGGTAAAGAAGATGAGATTGTAAAAAGTATAGAGGCAGGAAATGTTTCTTTGCCTTTATCAGGAACATTGATTAATGGGGGGCAGAATTTATTTGGTTTTAAGACAGCTCTTCAGTTTGGGCGGTTGACTGTGACTTCGGTATTTTCACAACAAAAAGGAGAGTCTTCAATGGTAAGGCTTGAAAATGGTGCACAGAAACAGGAATTTGAGGTTAGTATAGATAAATATGAATCGAATAAACACTTTTTTCTTTCTCATTATTTTAGGAAGAATTATAATAATGCACTTAAGAATTTACCTATTGTAAACTCGGCAGTGAATATTGTTAAGGTTGAAGTATGGATAACCAATAGAACATCCAGGTTTGAGAAAGCCCGTAATATTGTAGCTTTTACAGATCTTGGAGAGGGAGCAGGGGACATTTCTAATTCGAACTGGAGCTATAAGTCGGGAGAAGGTTTTTATCCTGGTAATGGAATAAATACTCTCTACGAGGAAATGGTTAATAATAATTCGGCTGTAAGGGATATAAATCAGGTAACTTCCGTTTTTGGTAGTATACCAGGATTTGTTACTACAAGAGATTACGAAAAAGTTGAGAATGCCAGATTGCTTGATCCGAATGAGTATAGTGTAAATGAGAAATTAGGATATATATCACTTAACAGATCATTAAATGCAGATGAAGTTCTTGCTGTTGCTTATGAATATACAGTAAGGGGAGAGGTTTTCAGGGTTGGAGAATTTACTTCCGATGGACCTGTTGCCCCCAATACATTGTTTCTCAAGCTTCTTAAAGGAGTAAATTTAAGTCCTTCTATGCCTCAGTGGGATTTGATGATGAAGAACATCTATAATATCGGGGCATATAGGATTAATCCTGAAGACTTTGTTTTGAATGTATTATATAGAAACGACAAAGCAGGTACCGATGTAAATTATTTGCCTGCAGGGAATGTTGATGGAGAGATACTTCTTAAAGTTTTAAATCTTGATAATTTAAACACCCAGCTGGATCCCCATCCTGATGGATTATTTGATTTTATTGACGGGATAACCATAGTGTCCAATAAGGGTATAATTGTTTTTCCGGTAACGGAACCCTTTGGTTCCTATTTAAGAGCCAAGATAGGGAATAATGCAGATGCAGATAAGTTTGTGTTTGAAGAATTGTATTCGGAGACACAGAGTAATGCAAGACAACTGGCAGAGAAGAATAAGTTTATATTAAAAGGTGGTTATAAGTCATCTACAAATTCGGAGATAGACTTAAATGCGCCGGATATAGCCCGTGGAGCTGTCAAGGTTGTCTCTGGAAGTAGAGAGTTGGTAGAAAATATTGATTATACTGTAGATTATGCTTTAGGAAAGGTTAAGATTATAAACCAAAGTATTCTTGAGGCGGGAACTCCAATTCAGATAAGTTCTGAAAGTAATTCAATGTTCGATATCCAAACGAAAACACTTATTGGAACCCATCTGGATTATAAGATAAGCGATGAATTTAATCTTGGGGCGACTATACTCCATATGTCGGAAAGACCTTTAACACAAAAGGTAAACATAGGAGATGAACCGATATCCAATACAATATGGGGGATTAACGGTTCGTATTCATCGGAGTCGGAATTTCTGACAAGAATGGTTGACAAGATTCCATTTATCAATACAAAGGCTAAGTCGAGAATTACTGTTGATGCTGAGTTTGCACAGTTCTTGCCAGGGCATAACTCAGGAATAGGAAGGGAAGGCAATGCCTATATAGATGATTTTGAAGGAAGTAAAATATCTATTGATCTAAAGGCTGTTTCTCAATGGAAACTTTCTAGTACTCCTCAGGATAATCTTTTTCCTGAAGGAAAATTTATTGACGATCTTCAGTATGGTTATAACAGGGCCAAAATTGCATGGTATATTGTTGATCCTCTTTTTTACAGAAAAACAAGTAGTATGCCTTCTCACATTAAGGCTGATGCAGACCAAAGGTCTAATCATTTTATCAGAGAAATAAAACAAACAGAGGTTTATCCAAATAAAGATATTCCAGTAGGTAATGTAAATATTATTGCGGCTCTTAATGTGGCTTATTACCCTGATGAGAGAGGTCCTTATAATTTTGATGTAAAACCATCTAATGTCTCCGCAGGTATTGATTCTGAAGGGAAACTTAAGAATCCTGAATCGAGATGGGGGGGAATAATGAGAAAAATACAAACAAATGATTTTGAGGCTGCAAATATTCAGTATATCGAATTTTGGATGCTGGATCCTTTTGTTTATAATGAAAATCATTCAGGGGGCGAATTGTTTTTTGATTTGGGAAATATATCTGAAGATATATTAAGGGATTCAAGAAAATCGTTTGAAAACGGAATGCCTGTAGTTGATGGTGTTGCAAAGATAGATACAACGAAGTGGGGGAGAGTACCATTGGTTCAGTCTTTGGTTAATGGTTTCGATAATAATATTCAGTCAAGGCGAAAACAGGATGTTGGACTGGATGGTCTTAATTCGGAGGAAGAAAGATCGTTTTTTATTGATTATTTGGAAAGAATAAAAAATGCCCCTGACTTAGGGGAGCTATCTAAAGCATATTCTAATGCAGTGGAAGATCCTTCGGGAGATGATTTTCATTATTTCAGAGGTGCTGATTATGATGCAAATAAGCTTACCGTCCTGGCAAGATACAAAAGATATAATAACCCGGAAGGGAACTCTCCTACAGCAGATATGTCACCGGAGTCTTATCCAACATCAGCAACTTCTATACCTGATAATGAGGATATAAATCAGGATAATACCTTGAGTGAAACGGAATCGTTTTACAGATATAAAATAATGCTTAAACCAAATGCAATGAAAGTTGGGGAGAATTTTATATCTGATATGCGTATTGCTAAAGTGGATCTTCCAAATGGAACCAGTGAAGATGTTAGGTGGTATCAGTTTAAAATACCTATAACAGAATATTCATCCAGATTCGGAGATATGGAGGATTTTAAATCTGTAAGGTTTGTCAGGATGCTTTTAAAAGGCTTTAGGGATAGTGTTGTATTAAGAATGGCCAGTCTTGATCTGGTGAGGGACAACTGGAGAAGATATGAACAGTCATTGAATGAATACAGTGAGGAAAATGGAGATACAAAGTTTGATATATCGGCTGTTAATATTGAAGAAAATTCGGAGAAGACTCCCGTTAATTATGTTCTTCCTCCTGGTATAGACAGAGTTTTGGATGCATCTAACCCTCAGTTGAGACAACTCAATGAGCAGTCTCTTGTATTAAAAGTAATGCAATTACATGACGGGGATGCCAGGGCAATATTCAAATCTGTTAGTATGGATATGTTAAGATATAAAAGACTTAAAATGGATGTTCATGCAGAGAAGATTGAAAATATGACGAATCTGGAAGATAATGATTTACACATTTTTATAAGGATAGGTACAGATTACAAAAATAATTACTATGAATATGAGTTGCCTTTGAAGCTTACTCCTCCCGGATATTATCCATCTATAGAACAGGGACAAAGAGCTGTTTGGCCATTGGAAAATCAGATGAATATTCCGTTAGAATATTTTCAAAAACTAAAGCTTAAAAGAAATGCCGAAATAAGAAAATCAGGATCAGAAATTTCTTATGCTACAAACTATACTCTTAGTGTAGGAGAATTAGTTAAATCATTTGATGTTGAGGGGGCTCAAAATTTAGTCAGGATAGTTGGAAATCCGACCCTTGGAGATATCAGGACTGTTATGATAGGAGTTAGAAATCCTAAACAGGCTGAGAGTGATGTTCAGGACGATGGACTTCCTAAAAGTGCAGAGGTATGGGTTAATGAGTTGAGATTGTCCGATTTTGATGAAAAAGGCGGTTGGGCTGCCAATGTTAGGATGACAGCACGTATGGCCGATTTTGCTACAGTAACATTGGCAGGAAGTAAGATTGCTCCCGGATTTGGAAGTATCGATCAAAGGGTAAGTCAAATTAGTAGAGATGACCAGTTTCAGTACGATTTTACAACAAATGTGGAGCTTGGGAAATTCTTACCCGATGAATGGAATGTAAAAATCCCTATGTATTATGCAGTATCTTCTCAGACAATTAAACCAGAGTATGACCCGGTAAATACAGATATCCCTCTTAAAGAGAGATTGAAGAATGAACCCAATGCCGGTAAAAGGGATTCAATAAGTAGAATGGCAGAGGATTATGTGCATAGAAGGAGTATTAATTTTACAAATGTGGGAGTTCAGGATAATGATGGAAACAGTAGTCTTATAGATATATCAAACTTGTCGTTAACATATTCCTATACCGAGAATGAAGGAAGGAATGTCAATACTGTAAGAAATTTAGAAAAAAATGAACGAGGATTAATTAATTATACATATAATGGCAGACCTAAGTTAATTGAACCATTTAAAAATAGTGGGATTTTAAAATCAGAATATTTACGATTGCTAAGAGATTTTAATTTTTATTTATTGCCTTCCCAGCTTTCTATTCGCTCTGATATTTCACGTAGATACCATGAAATAGTCGGTAGGAATCTGGACAATCCCCTTATTAAGATAGAACCAACATATGATAAGGAGTTTTTGTGGAACAGGTATTATGACTTAAGGTTTAATTTGAGCAAGAATTTAAAGTTTGATTTTAGTGCTACCGCAGTGGCCCGTATTGATGAAACAGAGGGATTGGTTGACAAAGAAACGGATAGGGATATGTACTACAGATGGAGGGATACTGTCTGGAATAGTATCCTCGATGGAGGAAGAACAGTGCAGTATCATCATAATTTTAGTGTAACCTATAATCTTCCAATAAATAAAATTCCTTTGCTAAATTGGACAAACACAAACGTTAGATATGCCGGAAATTATGACTGGCAGGGAGGGGCTATAACAGATGAAGATATTGATCTTGGTAATGAGATAAGGAATTCTAATGCTATTCAGGTAAATACTCAATTGAATTTAACTTCATTATACAATAAAGTTAATTTCTTAAAGAAAATGAGTAGGAAAAATAGCCGATATAAAAAACGATCCGCAGTTAAGCAGGTTAAGTATGAAAAAGTACTTGGAGATCTGAATAAGGCAGAGCCAATGTTAGTAAGTCATAATTTAAAGACAAGGGATTTAAAAGTAAGATTAATTTCTTCAAAAGGTAAGTTGGTAAAAGTCAGAGCAGTACCTGTTTCGAATAATAAGGTTAGAATATATGTATTGGAAGATGTCAAAGGGGCTAAGGTTATTGTCAGGGGACGCGTTGTTGATGAACCGAATAAATTTATTGGTTCGTTAGAGAGTATAACAGGAATTTTGTTGAGTGTTAAAAATATTTCTTTGAGTTATTCTGAAAATAGTGCCACAACTCTTCCTGGATATCTTCCGAGTGCAGGATATTTTGGGGGGGATACTTATAATGGGTTTTCCGCTCCCGGTTTTGGTTTTATCGCCGGATTTCAGGATAATGATTTTGTAAATAAGGCGGCAGAGAAAGGATGGATTACTAAAAACACAAAGCTGAATTCACCTTATATAATGACAACAAACACTGTTTTTTCGGGGAGAGCCGTCATTGAACCCTTGTCTGGTTTCCGTATTAACCTTACTGCGCGCAGAGCCAAGTCAAATAATAATAGTGAGTACATTAATTATAATGATGCTGAAGATAAGTTTACGTTGGACAATAAAAGTGAAAGGGGTAATTTCTCAATGACATATATTGGTCTGAAATCATCTTTTTTTAAGATTGGAGGTTCAGGGGATTATTTTTCCAAGGCATACGATGAATTCCTTAAAAACAGAAAACATGAGTCCCTGAGGCTTGCCAAAGGGTATTATGGTGCAGAATATGAGAATTATGCAATAAAAGATAAAAACGGAATTTCAACCGGATACTATAAGGGGTATGGATCTGGTTCTCAGGAAGTTCTTATTCCTTCTTTTCTTTCTGCTTATGGTATGGGAAATTCAAAGGGCTTATTTCCCGGACTAATGTCTCTTCGTCCGAATTGGAATATTAGTTTTGTGGGCTTAAGAAAGTTGTCAATTTTTAAAAGATTATTTAAGACACTAAACATTAATCATGCATATAGTTGTACTTATAACATAGGATCCTTTGTTTCAAATCTCAGTTATTCGGAAGATTCCGATGGTTTGAATATGAATGAAGATTTTCTCTCCAAGTATGAGGTGAATACTGTATCTATTACAGAACAGTTTAGTCCTTTGGTAAATGTAGATATGGTATGGAGAAACAATTTTACAACAAATTTTGAGATATCAAGAAAGAGGAATCTGGCCTTGAGTTTATCAAATTCTCAATTGAGTGAGAATACAAGTAATGAAGTTGTATTAGGTTGCGGGTACAGGTTTAATAGAATACCTTTAATAGTAGGTAAAAACAGGGCATTTAATAATGACTTGAATATAAAATGTGATTTTTCTATAAGAAAAGATAATACTATTATCAGGAAGATAAATGAGTATGTAGACCAGCTAACTGCTGGGCAGAAGGTGATGACATTAAAAATTTCCGGGGATTATACCCTAAATAACAGGTTTAATTTAAGGGTGTTTTATGACAAAGTTGTAAATACTCCTTATGTCTCTTTGGCATATCCAACAACTAATGCTAATTTTGGACTCAGTGTGAGATTTACTTTAGCGCAATAATTCTGGATAATAAGAGATTGGTTTAAAGAGTGTCTGGACATATTATTATTGCAAGGAATATTAAAATAAAATATATATGAACGTAAAAATATTTATAAATAATCCATGGCAGGAGAATACTTATCTTCTTTATGATGAAACAGGTGAGGCTGTAATAATCGATTGTGGCTGTTATAACAATGATGAACAAAACAGGGTAAAATTATTTATTCAGGAAAATAATCTTAAACTAGTGAAATTGCTTAACACCCATTTGCATATTGACCATGTTTTTGGAAATACATTTATTAAAGAAGAATTTGGTTTAAAAACTATTGCAGAGAAGAGTGATAATTATCTTATAGAAGAAGCTCCAAGATATGCTGCAATGCTCGGGTTACAAGGAGTGATTGCTCCTCCCGAGGTAGGCGAATTTATTAGAGAAGGAGATGTTGTGGCATTCGGAAATACTGAGTTGCAAGTTATTCATACCCCTGGTCATACTCCAGGAGGTGTGTGTTATTATTGCAAAAAGGAAAAAATGATTTTTGTTGGTGACTCTCTTTTTACCGGAAGTATTGGTAGAACAGATTTACCTGGTGGAAGTTATGATCAGCTGATAAGTTCATTGAAAGAGAAAATTATTGTACTTGATGAGGATGTTAAGGTGTATTCCGGACATGGACAAAGTACTACTATAGGTTATGAAAAACATACTAATCCTTTTTTAAAATAAATTAAGCTATTATGAGCGAGTATCATATACCGGTATTGTTGAAAGAAAGTATTGATGGTTTAGATATTAAACCAGAGGGGACATATGTTGATGTTACATATGGAGGAGGAGGACATTCTGCAGAGATCCTTAGGAGGTTGGAAAATGGACGATTATTTGCCTTTGATCAGGATTCAGATGCTATGCAAAATAAGGTTGATGATGAAAGATTGGTGTTTATTCAGCATAATTTCAGATATCTTAAGAATTTTCTCAAATATCATGGTGTAGAAGAAATTGATGGATTATTGGCAGATCTGGGGGTGTCTTCCCATGAGTTTGATGAGGCTGACAGAGGTTTTTCTTTTAGGTTCAGTGCAGATCTGGATATGAGAATGAATAGAAATACGGATATTACTGCTGCCGATGTTTTGAATACTTATTCTCAGGAAGATTTATATAGCGTATTTAAGAATTATGGAGAAGTACATAATACAGGTAGATTGGTTAAAACTATCTTGGCTTACAGGACAAATGAGCTTTTTAAAACTACAGATCAATTTAAAGAAGTAATAGAGTCTTGCATACCGAATGGTAAGGAGAAGAAATACTTGGCTAAGGTATATCAGGCTTTGAGAATAGAGGTGAATCAGGAGCTGGAGGCTTTAAAGGAGATGTTGGAACAGGCGTTAAATATGCTTAAGCCGGGAGGTCGATTATCTGTGATAACATACCACTCATTGGAAGATAGATTAGTAAAGAATTTTTTTAAATCTGGTAACTTTGCAGGAAAGATTGAGAAAGACTTTTATGGTAATATGAATTCCCCATTTAAGCTTGTAAACAGGAAAATAATTATTCCTTCTGAAAGTGAAATTGAGGGAAATAGTAGGGCTAGGAGTGCCAAATTAAGAATAGCTGAAAAGTGTTAGTATGAGTTTTAAAAGCCAAAAATATGAAGATTTTGTCGGCCTTAAAGAGGAGTCCAAAGAACAATCGGGAGGCTCTTTAAAGGATTTTATTGATGGTTCCATCCTGACTAGTAATATTGTATTAAAACAAGCGCCTTTAGTAATAATGTTTTTTTGTATGTCTATAGTGTATATTAGTATGAGAAATAGTACGGAGACAGCATATAGATATAAAAATAAACTGGAACAAGAAGTAAAAGAATTAAAAAACGAATCAATATCAACAACAGCTAGTCTGATGTTTATAAGCAAAAGATCAGAGGTCGTTAAAAGAGTAGAAAATGAAGGTATTGATCTTGTTGAGTCGATTGTTCCTCCCGTGAAAATAAATTTGGAAGAGGAGGGTGCATGTCGATAAAAAAAGATATTCTTTGGAGAGTTGGTCTGGTATATGTATTTCCTATTTTGTTTATTGCTATTCTAATTGTAGGGCAGGTTCTACGTTTGCAAATAGTAGAAGGGGAAACATACAGGGAAAAAGCAAAGGCTAATTCCTTTAGAGATATTACAATTCCTGCAGATAGAGGAAATATTTGTTCTTGCGATGGTCGCTTGTTGGCCAGTTCTGTTCCTCACTTTCAGATAAGGATGGATACGCAGGTATGTCCTGATAGTCTTTTTGACAGGAATATAGATTCTTTGGCAATTTGTATTTCTAAGTTTTATAAGGATAATTCGAAATTGTATTATGAAAGGCAAATAAGAAATGCAAGGAAGTCTGGTAATAGATATTTGTTGATAAACAAGAATGAATTAACATATAATGAGCTTAAGGAGATAAAAAATTTTCCCATATTCAGGTTAGGTAAAAACAGCGGCGGGTTGATTGTAAAGCAGATAAACAGGAGGATACAGCCACACAGAAATCTAGCATGTAGGACAATAGGATATCTTAGTGAATCGGAATATTCCAGGTTGGAAGGAAGAGTCGGGCTTGAGGGGGCTTATGAAACAGCATTAAGGGGTAAGGATGGTGTTGGAGTAAAACAGAAAATGATTGGAAAATGGTTGCCTTTTAATGTAGTGGATCCGGTTGACGGGTATGATTTAATATCAACTATTGATATTAATTTTCAGGATGTTGCTGAAACTTTACTGGAAAAGCAGCTGAATAAATATAATGCAGATCATGGTACAGTAGTTTTAATGGATGTCAGGACCGGAGCCGTTAGAGCAATTGCCAATTTGGGAAAGGATACAGTTAAAAATGCTTATGTGGAAGATTATAACTATGCGGTCGGAGAATCTGTTGAGTATGGTTCGGTTTTTAAATTAGCATCTGTAATTGCTTTGTTGGAGGATGGATATGTTTCTCCTCAGGATTCCTTAGATACCGGGGAAGGTAAATGCGTTTTTTATGATAGGGTTATGAAGGATTCCCATCGTGAGGGATATGGAAAACTTAGTGTCAGTGAGATTTTTGAGAAATCCTCGAATGTGGGAATATCCACATTGATAAATAATTTTTATGGAGAGAATCCGTCCAGATATGTGAACAGACTGTATTCTATGCGATTGAATGAACCTCTTGGACTTGAAATAAAAGGAGAAGGATGGCCGAGGATAAAATATCCCGGAGATAAAGATTGGTACGGGACGACCCTGCCGTGGATGAGTATAGGTTATGAGGTTAGTATGACTCCCCTTCAGATTTTAACTTTTTTCAATGCTGTGGCTAATAATGGTAAAATGGTTAAGCCTAAGTTTGTAGAAGAACTCAGATATAGGGGTAAAACGATTAAGCAGTTCGAGGATGAAGTTCTGTCTTCTAAGATTTGTTCAGACAGGACCTTGAATATTGTTCACGATATGCTGGAAGGAGTTGTTGAGCGTGGGACAGCAATGAATATTAAATCAAGTGAATATAAAATTGCAGGGAAAACAGGAACTGCACTTATAGCAGAAGGTAGTAAAGGATATAAAAGTAAAATATACAGAGCAAGTTTTGTAGGGTATTTCCCTGCCAATAACCCTATGTTTTCTTGTGTTGTTGCGATTAGCAATCCTGACAGGAGCAAAGGGTTTTATGGAAGTACTGTTGCTGCTCCGCTATTTAAGGCTATTTCAGATAAAGTTTATGCAATGACATATTCTATGCATCCACCCGTTGAAGTTAAAGATAATAGTGTTAGAATGCCTTCTTTAAGTAACGGATTTAAAAAAGATTTGAATATTATTGCAAAAGAGTTTGGATATAATGTACAAAATAGATATAATAACAGTGACTGGGTTAAAGTTCGTGAGGATAAGTCTTATATTGATTATAAAGAAATTAAAGTTTCTAAGGATAGAGTGCCTGATGTAAGAGGAATGGGTTTGAAAGATGCCTTGTTCTTACTTGAGAATATGGGCTTAAAAGTGATATGTAAGGGTATAGGTACCATAAAAAGACAATCGTTGAATCCAGGAACCAGAATAAAAAGAGGTAATGTAATTTATTTAGTATTGGCATAATGATATTGAGTGATTTATTAAATGGAGTTAAGTTTGTTTCTGTTTATGGTGAATTGAATACAGAAATAAATAGCGTGGATTTTGATTCTCGTAAGATTGAATCCGGTGATGTATTTGTGGCGTTGAAAGGAACGTTGTTTGATGGTCACAATTTTATAGAAAATGTAGTATCTAAGGGAGTAAAAGCAGTGGTTTGCGAATACTTACCTGTGGAAAAGAACGATGAGGTTGTATATGTTGTTGTTGAAGATACGTCTTTGGCTTTAGCAGCTATTGCCTCAAATTATTACGGTAATCCTTCAAGGGATATAAAGCTTGTAGGTGTTACCGGGACAAATGGAAAAACAACTATAGCAACACTTTTGTACAGGGCTTTTAGGATGGCTGGATATGAGGTGGGATTGTTATCTACAGTAAATAATTTTGTTGGTGTAAAAGAAATCCAATCTACACATACAACTCCTGATTCTCTTCAGATAAATAAATTGCTACGTATGATGGCAGATAGCGGTTGTGAGTATTGCTTTATGGAAGTGAGCTCCCATTCAGTAGATCAGAATCGTATTGCTTATCTTGATTTTGACGGTGGAATATTTACTAATCTTACCCATGATCATTTGGATTATCATAAAACATTCTCAGAATATATAAAGGCAAAGAAGAAATTTTTTGATAATCTAAAGCCTGATAGTTTTGCATTGACGAATATAGACGATAAAAACGGAGGTGTTGTTCTTCAAAATACAAAGGCGAATAAATTTTCTTATTCAGTAAGGGCTTTTGCTGATTTTAAATGTAAAGTAGTAGAGAGGCATTTTACCGGAATGCTTATTAATATTGATGAAGAGGAAGTGTGGACTTGTCTTGTTGGTGACTATAATGCGAGCAATCTTCTTGCCGTATATTCTACAGCTATTTTGCTTGGAATAGAGAAAGAAGAAATTCTTAAGATATTGAGTGTTTTGCGACCTGTAAATGGAAGAATGGAAAGTATCTTATCAAAGGATGGTAAGATGGGAATTGTTGATTATGCCCATACTCCTGATGCTGTTAAGAATGTTTTGGAGAGTTTAAATCAATTAAAACAGTGTCAGCAAAATATTATTACTGTTGTTGGTGCAGGAGGAGACAGGGATAAGTCAAAAAGACCTGAAATGGCAAAGGTTGCCTGTGAATTAAGTGGTAAGGTTATTCTCACCTCTGATAATCCAAGAAGCGAAGATCCTAACCAGATAATATCAGATATGAAAACAGGACTTGATGAGGAGTGTCTTAGCAAAACCCTTTGTATTACCGATCGTAAGGAGGCAATAAGGACAGCAGCAATGCTGGCTCAAAAAGGTGACATTATTCTTATTGCAGGAAAAGGACATGAGACATATCAGGAAATAAACGGAGTAAGACATCATTTTGATGATAAAGAAGTATTAACCGAAATTTTTAATAATTAATCTATGTTTTATCATTTATTTAAGTATTTAAATCAATTTGATTTACCAGGTGCGGGAATGTTTGAATATATTACATTTCGTTCAGCAATGGCTGTAATGTTATCCTTGTTTATTTCTACTGTTTACGGTAAGAAAATAATACGTTTGTTGCAGAGAAAACAGATTGGTGAGGAAATTAGAGATTTGGGTCTTGAGGGGCAGATGCAAAAGAAAGGGACTCCAACAATGGGGGGAGTTATTATATTGATGTCGATACTTATTCCCGTTTTACTTTTTGCAAGATTGGATAATGTTTATGTGATTTTAATGATAGTAACCACTGTCTGGCTTGGAACAATAGGGTTTATTGATGATTATATTAAGGTTTTCAAGGGTAATAAAAAAGGTCTTAAAGGAACATTTAAGATTGTAGGACAAGTTGGTTTAGGACTTATTGTAGGTCTTACTTTATACTTAAATGATGATGTAGTAATTAGGGAGAAGGCATCTATTAGTGAGATAGGGTATAATATAGAGGTTGTTGATGAAGGTTTTGTAAATAATGGAGGGAAAGCCTTGTTAAAAGATAAGAAATCCACAAAAACAACAATTCCTTTTGTGAAAAACAATGAATTTGATTATAGATCATTGGTTGGCTTTGCAGGGAAATATGCAGAATCTCTGTCTTGGGTTGTTTTTATAATTGTTATAATATTAATTGTTACAGCAGTATCGAATGGGGCAAATCTTACAGATGGATTGGATGGTTTGGCAACCGGGACTTCTGCTATTGCAGGAGCCACTTTGGGTATCTTGGCCTATGTGTCAGGACACTTGTTGTATGCTGATTATCTGAATATAATGTATATTCCTCTTTCCGGAGAGTTGGTGGTCTTTATTGCTGCCTTTATAGGAGCTACAGTAGGTTTCTTATGGTATAACTCGTATCCTGCTCAGGTATTTATGGGGGATACCGGTAGTTTACCACTGGGGGGCATTATTGCAGTCTTTGCGATTATTATTCATAAGGAATTACTTATTCCGATTCTTTGTGGAATATTCCTTGTTGAGAATTTATCAGTAGTAATGCAGGTGTCGTATTTTAAGTATACAAAAAGAAAATATTCTGAGGGGAGGAGAATATTTAAGATGGCCCCTTTGCATCATCATTACCAGCTTAAGGGATATCCTGAGCCAAAGATTGTTACGCGTTTTTGGATAATCGGGATTTTATTAGCTGTGATAACAATAATGACATTGAAAATCAGATAACAAATAAACTGGAACACATGAAGAAGCTTGTTGTAGTAGGTGCCGGTGAAAGCGGAACAGGAGCCGCTGTTTTGGGAGCCGCAAAAGGCTGGGATGTTTTTGTTACTGAAAATAGCCTAATAAAAAATAGATATAAGGATATTCTTAATGAGAATAAAATTGAGTGGGAAGAAGGCAAACATACTATAGATAAAATAATAGATGCAGAATTAGTGATTAAAAGTCCTGGTGTTCCCCCAACAGTTCCTATTATAAGAGAATTCATAAATAAGGGCATTCCGGTAATCGATGAGATAGAATTTGCTTATCGTTATACTGATGCTACAATGATTTGTATAACCGGAAGTAATGGAAAAACAACAACGACTCTTTTGACATATCACATACTTAAAAAAGCAGGTATTGATGTAGGGTTAGCTGGAAATGTGGGCTATAGTCTTGCTTATCAGGTGGCAAAAGACAGACATAGTTGTTATGTTATTGAACTCAGCAGTTTTCAGCTTGACGGTATGTATGGATTTAAGGCGGATTTTTCGGTTATAATGAATATTACTCCAGATCATTTAGATAGATATGAATATAATATTGACAAATATATTGCCTCAAAATTCAGGATTATAAATAATATGAATGAATATGGTTCTTTTGCTTTTTGTAAAGATGATATTCTGACTATGGAAAATATAGACTCCTATAATATCAAGGCATATAAGTCAGGCTTTTCTTTAAAAGATGTAAGGGATAATTATTTTGAACTAGATTACAAAAGAAGACATATAAAAGTTTTATTGGATGATTTAGCTTTAAAAGGATCCCATAATATTTATAATTCTATGGCCGCTTGTTATGCTGCAATGTATATGAATGTTGAGGCTGAATTAATAAAGGAGGGTTTAGCAGATTTCAAGGCAGTGGAACATAGACTGGAACCTGTTTGTACAGTAAATGATGTCCTCTATATAAACGATTCAAAGGCCACAAATGTGAATTCATGCTGGTATGCCCTTGATAGTGTTCAGAGTCCTGTAGTTTGGATAGCTGGAGGAAAGGATAAGGGCAATGACTATTCATTGTTAAATGAATTTATTGAAAGCAAGGTAAAAGCCCTAATATGTCTTGGAAAAGATAATGCAAAATTAAAAGAAGCTTTTTCAGGTAAAATATCAATTATTGAAGAGGCTAAAAGTACAGATGAGGCTGTTGAAAAAGCTGCGGTCATAGCAGAAAAGGGAGATGTGGTTTTATTATCTCCTTGTTGTGCCAGTTTTGATCTTTTTGAAAGTTATATTGATAGGGGTATTAAATTTAAGAATTCAGTTATTAAATTAAAAGATAAATAGTGATAGAAAATTTTTTTCATAAAGTTTTCAGGTTAAATGGAGATAGGGTGATCTGGGGCGTTATTATGCTGCTTTTTCTTATCTCTATTATGGTTGTTTATAGTGCTACCGGAACTCTCGCATACTTACAGAGAGGGGGAAATACTGCATTCTTTTTAATAAAGCAGTTGGTATTGATTACCGGTTGTTTTGGTCTTATATTGATATTTAAGTCCATTCCTTATAAGTATTATTCTGTCTTTTCAGGATTAGTATTACTGGCATCTGTCTTTTTGCTTATAGTAGTACAATTCGCAGGAACAGAGGTGAATAATTCTGCCAGGTGGATTGCAATACCAGGTATAGGGCTGACATTTCAGCCCTCTGAGTTGGCAAAAATAGGACTTATAATGTACATATCCAGAGTTTTGTCTCTTAACCAGAAAGAGAAGCATTGTGACGATCTTGCTTTTAAGCACATATTAATTGTATCAGGTTTTATATTGTTATTGATTTTTCTTGATGACTTTTCTACCGCGTTTCTTTTAGGTTCGGTAGTTTTCTTCTTGCTATTTATTGGCAGGGTGAGATTAAAGCTTTTGGGAATTCTCATGGCTAGTCTTATTGGTTTTCTAGTTATTATTGTTGTTGTTGCCCCACATTTACCACATGTTGGCAGGCTTGGTTCTATTCATAACCGTGTGAAGAATTTCATGAGCTGTAGCGAAGACCAAAAATCAGATGAGACTTATAATTATCAGATCGAGCAGTCCAAAATAGCTATTGCCACGGGGGGTATACTTGGGAAAGGGCCGGGGAATAGTCTTCAAAGGAATTTTCTTCCTCTTCCTTATTCTGATTTTATTTATGCAATAATAATAGAAGAAGGCGGTTGGATTTATGGATTTGGGATTTTAATTTTATACTTATTTATTATTTACAGAGCAGGAATAATTGTGAGAAAAAGTACTAAAGTTTTTCCGGCATTGTTAACATTCGGTTTGGCTATAAGTATGGTTTTTCAGGCAATGATGAATATGTGTGTTGCCTTGGGTATTATCCCTATAACGGGTCAACCATTGCCATTGGTTAGTATGGGAGGATCGTCCCTCATATTTACTAGTATTGCCTTTGGTATGATCTTAAGTGTCAGCTGTTCTATTCAGGAAGAAGAACAGAACTCTATAGAAGAATAAGTAATTATATGTGAGCATTACATTGTTTTTAATAATACCGTGAGTTATTGTTAAAATAAATTTAAGATTTTCAAACTATAGATGATTTCTTTTGGATGTGCTATATTATCTTTGTACATTCCTGAGATATTAAAAATAAAATAGCGTAATTATTAACAATATGTCGATAAATGTTATTATAAGCGGAGGAGGCACAGGTGGTCATATATATCCCGCTATAGCAATAGCTAATGCAATAAAGAAAATTGATGAGAAAGCTAATGTTAGTTTTGTTGGAGCAATAGGAAAGATGGAAATGGAGAAAGTACCTGAGGCTGGATATGAAATAATCGGTCTTCCAGTAAGGGGGCTTCAAAGAAGACTTACATTTAAAAACTTTGTTACTTTATATAGATTGTTTTTCAGTCTTATTAAGTCGAGACAAATAATTAAAAAGAGGAATCCTGATGTTGTTGTTGGTGTAGGAGGATATGCCAGTGGACCTCTCTGTTATATGGCATCTAAAATGGGGGTTCCTATAGTTTTGCAGGAACAGAATTCATATCCCGGTATTACAAATAAGCTGTTGGCTTCGAAAGCAGAGAAGATATGTGTTGCCTATGAAAATATGGAACGATTTTTCCCATCTGATAAGATAGTGATTACAGGTAATCCTGTAAGGCAAGATATATTGGATATAAAAAGCAAGAAAAAGGAAGCTATTGAGTTTTATAATCTGGATCCGCAAAAGAAGACGATAGTTATTGTAGGTGGTAGTTTGGGGGCAAGAACTCTTAACGAAAGCGTACTTAATAGTCTTGAAGAAATCAAGAATAGTGAAGATGTTCAGATAATATGGCAAACAGGTAGCTATTATTATAATGAAATGCTGGAAAGATATGATAGGGGAAAGTATTCATCTCTTAAAATTATGTCCTTTATAAGCAGGATGGATCTAATATATGCTGTTGCAGATGTCATTATTTCCAGGGCAGGAGCCTGTACAATATCAGAACTTTGCCTGACTTCGAGTGCAGTAATACTTGTTCCTTCTCCAAATGTTTCTGAAGACCATCAAACAAAAAATGCCAGGGCACTTAGCGATAAAAATGCTGCCTTGTTTATTGCCGATAAAGAAGCTAAATCTATACTTCTTTCTGAGGCATTGAAATTGGTAAAAGATGAAAAAAGAATTCGTTCTTTGTCGCAAAATATAGGTAATTTTGCTTATATAAATTCAGCAGAAATTATAGCGGAAGAGATTTATAAAATTGTTAATAAATAAAATTGTTTATGGTTCTGGAAAGCATAAAGCAAGTATATTTTGTTGGTATTGGTGGTATAGGTATGAGTGCCATTGCCCGATATTTTAATGAAAAAGGATTTAAGGTTGGGGGATATGACAGGGTTGAATCAGAGCTGACGAAACGATTGAATAGTGAAGGATTATATGTTACTTACGACGATAAGGTTGTAACTATTCCACTTGAATATATGGATAGAGAAACAACTCTTGTAGTCTATACACCTGCTGTGCCTTCAAGTAACAGACAATTGAGTTATTTTAGAAACCATAATTTTAGAATAGGGAAAAGATCAGAGGTGCTAGGTTTGATTGCTAAATCCTCTAGTCTTATCGGAATTTCTGGGACTCATGGAAAGACTACTGTATCGACCATGGTATCCTATCTTTTAAAGAAGTCATCTGTTGGCTGTTCTGCCTTTTTAGGAGGCATTTCAAAAAATTTTGACAGTAACCTTGTAATTAGTGATGATTCAAAATGGATAGTTATGGAAGCTGATGAGTACGATCGTTCGTTTCTTAAGCTTTTTCCTGATGTTGCTGTTGTTACTTCTGTAGATGCCGATCATCTTGATATTTATGGTAATCACAGTGAAATAAAAAAAACCTTCAATGAATTTATAGGCCAGATTAATAAAGGAGGTTGTTTGATTCACAAGTATGGTTTGGAATTTAATGATCTTCCGGAAATAACATATACATATTCATTGGATAATTATAATGCAGATTTCCATGCAAGAAATTTAAGACTTGTAGCAGGAGCATATGAATTTGATTTACATACTCCAGATGGTGTTATTGAATCTTTAAGATTGAATTACCCCGGAAAGGTGAATATTGAGAATGCCGTTGTTGCTATGGCAGTAGCTCTTCATTGTGGCGTTTCTGCTGAGGAACTGTATGATTCTATTAGTGGTTTTGAGGGAGTGGTAAGGAGGTTTGATATAAGATTTAAGTCAGATAATTATATTTACATCGACGATTATGCACACCACCCTAAAGAATTGGAAGCGGTAATATCTTCAGTTAAAGAATTGTATTTTGGTCGTAAAATAACCGGAATATTTCAACCGCATTTATATTCAAGAACAAAAGATTTTGCGGATGACTTTGCAAAAAGTTTGGGTAAATTAGATAATTTAATATTATTAGACATTTATCCTGCCAGAGAAGAACCAATTCCTGGAGTTAATTCTGGTATTATAGCTGATAAGATGGATATTCCTACATTAGTAACTACAAAAGAGGAATTACTCGATAATATTGAGACTGTTGATGGCGGGGTTTTGTTAACTTTAGGAGCTGGGGATATTGACAGATTTGTTAAACCTATAAGTAATATTTTAGACAAAAAGTTCAGAAAATAATTATGGCTAAAAAGTTTGTTTTCATATCTCTATGGATAATATTGATATCTTATTTTATAGTAATACTATTTTTCGTGGAAAATGAAAAAGAAGCATTGCTATTTAGTGATTATGAAATAGAGATTATTGATAGCCTTGAAAACAGATTTGTCGATAAAAAAGAGATTATTAATCTAATTAATGTTAAATTTGGTCCTTTAAAGGGAAAGAAGTTAAACAGTGTAAACAGGGATAGTATAGAAAGGATTGTTGAGACCCACAATTGTATAAAGAATGCTGAAATATATAATAATGCAAATGGAGTTGTAAAGCTAAAGCTTTTGCAAAGGAAACCATTGTTTCGGGTTATGGCAGATAGAAACTTTTATGTTGATGAAGATAGAGAGATAATGCCTTTTTCTTCAAAATTTACATCAAGAGTATGTGTCGTAACAGGTAATGTTGATAAAAAAATGGCTAGAGGAGTTTTATTTGATTTTTGTGAATTCATTAATAGTGAGGCTTTCTGGGCATCTTTTATTGAACAAATACATATTAACCAAGAAAATGAGGTTGTGTTAATACCTAAGATGGGCGAATTTATTATTCTTCTTGGCGGATTTGATGATTATCGGGGAAAGATGTTTAAACTTAAGTCCTTTCTTGATAAAGGGAAAGAGAATAGAATCTGGGGAAGGTACAAGGAAATAAATCTTAAGTATGAAAATCAGGTAGTCTGTGTAAAATAAATATTTATGAATAAAGAAGTTTATGCTGGTTTAGATATAGGTACATCCAAGATAGCAATTGCCGCTGGTGTTATGGATGATGATAATGTATGGCATATTCTTGGCTTAGAGAAAATCGCATCAACAGGTGTTAGAAGAGGTGAAATTGTTGATGAAGAAAGAGTTAAGAATGATCTTGAGAAACTACTTAAACGCTTTAAAGAAAAAACAGGTATACTTATAAAAAATGTTAACGTTGCTATAGGTGGGCAGTATGTTAGGAATGTAAAAAACAGAGAGAATAAATTATTTGACAGGATAACCGAGATCAGCTCTGAGGATGTTAAAGAACTAGAAAATAGAAGTAACAGAGTGTTGATGGAACAGGGGGAGAAGGTTCTTAGCGTTTATCCCATGGAGTTTACTGTTGACAGGGGAACTCCTGTACTTAATCCAGTTGGGATGACTGGTAAAAGAATTGATGGAATATTTAATGTTGTTGTTGGAAGAAATTTTACTACCCGGAGGATTGAGAAGTGTACTTCAGCATGTGGTCTGAAAGTTAAAGATATTGTACTAAGTCCTATTGCTTCCGCCAATGTGGCATTGACCAGCGATGATAAGAGAAGGGGTGTGGCAATGGTTGACATAGGATGTGGCTCGACAAACATAGCGGTGTATCATAATGGACTGTTGAAACATGCTTCTGTCATTCCTTTTGGTGGGGAAGTGGTAAGCTACGATATAAAATCACGGTTTGGTTTGCGCTTGAGGCAAGCTGAAATTATGAAATTAAGTAAAGGTGTATCTTATTCTAAATATTCTGAAGACAGGGATTTTCGTGCTCCTACTTCAAATGGAGAAGAACCAATTAGTGTAAATTTAAAAGAACTTTCTTATATTATTCAGTGTCGCATGGAGGAGATAATTGATGGAATAAATTATCAATTGAAATTATCAAACGTTCAGGATAAATTGGATGGAGGCATTGTTTTATGTGGAGGATCTTCAACTATTCCATATATTAAGGAATTAATGGAAGTAAAGACAGGGAAGAAAGTACGATTAGGTTACCCTAGTGAAAATATTATTGAGACGGATAAAGTTAATAAGAATTTAGCTTACGTTGCAGTGCTGGGACTAATGGCACATAAGGCAGAGGTTAAAAACCATAATAAGATAAAGAAATTTCTTGGAGATTTTTTCAAATAAATGAAACAAGCAATGATAACGGAAGATGGTCTATTGTCTGTAAATTTAAAACCCCAGAAGAGCTCGCTTATAAAGGTTATAGGTGTTGGTGGAGGTGGTAGTAATGCTGTTAACTATATGTATAATCAGGGTATTACCGGCGTTGATTTTGTAGTGTGTAATACAGATATACAGGCATTGCGTAATAGCCCTATATCTGTGAAAATTCAAATAGGTAAAGAGTTGACTAAAGGACTTGGGGCTGGAAGCATACCAGACAGAGGTAAAATGTCTGCTTTGGAAGATATCGACTATGTAAAATCTATTTTGGATAATAATACGAAAATGGTTTTTATAACTGCAGGTATGGGTGGAGGAACAGGAACAGGTGCAGCACCTGTGATTGCTAAAGAAGCCAGAGAAGTGGGGATATTAACCGTTGGGATAGTAACCATACCGTTCTATTTTGAAGGCCGCCAGCGCTTGGAAAGAGCACTTGAAGGCATTGAGGAGCTGAGTAAGCATGTGGATGCATTGTTGGTGATAAACAATCAGAAGCTCAGGGATATGTATGGCAATCTAAAACTTTCAGAAGCTTTCTCTAGAGCAGACGATGTTTTACTGGTTGCAACAAAGAGTTTAGCAGAAATTATCACCGTCAGGGGCTTTGTTAATGTTGACTTTAAGGATGTAGAGAGTATAATGAAAAACTCAGGTGTTGCTGTAATGGGTGCTGGTGAGGAAGAGGGAGAGGAAAGAGGAATTAATGCTCTTAAGGAAGCCTTGAATTCGCCTCTTTTAAATAGTAGTGATATTATGGGCGCATCAAATATACTTCTTAATATTATTTCAGGAAGTAAAGAAGTAACAATGGATGAAATTGGTGGAATAACCTCATATCTTAAAGAACTTGTTGGTGTAGGTATAAACATTATTTGGGGAGCAGGACACGATCATCTTCTTGATGAGAAACTAAGAGTTGCTATTATTGCAACGGGATTTCACCGTAAACCTCTACCTGTTTATGACGAATCTTACGATGATAATTTGGATGAGGAATTACCAAAATTAGAACTTATAATTGAAAACCCAGATATTGTAGAAAAAGAAGCTAAGGTTAAAAGAAAAGTCAAAACGAATAAACCCAAACATAATATAAAGTCGGATAAATTCAGTGTTAATACAGATATAAGTGTAGATACCTGGTTTAAACGTCGATTTAGTCAGATCTTTGAAGATAAGGATACTGAAATGTAATATTGAATTGCTAATTGCTAAAAAGAATCTTCCATGGTAGATGATATAATGGAGTTTAATATGGATACGTCATACGAACCAATTATAAAGATAATAGGAGTTGGGGGTGGTGGTTCTAATGCTGTAGAATACATGTACAGTAAAGGTATCAGTGATGTGGAATTTGTTGTGTGCAATACTGATGCCATGGCTTTGGAGGCATGTTCTGTTCCTACTAAAATTCAATTGGGAATCACATTGTCTCAGGGGAATGGAGCAGGAAATAATCCTATGAATGGTGAGCAAGCGGCCATAGAGAATCTTGATGATATAGTAGATAGTTTTACTGATAATACAAGAATGATATTCCTTACTGCCGGTATGGGAGGAGGAACAGGAACGGGTGCGACTCCCGTAATTGCAAAGGCAGCTAAGGCAAAAGGAATTCTAACAGTAGCTATTGTAACTATACCTTTTCGTTTTGAAGGGCCTCAGCGTATTTTGCAGGCTGTAGAAGGTATCTCTCGATTAAGTGAATATGTGGATTCTCTTCTCGTTATAGATAACGAGAAATTAAAAATGATTTATGGCGACCTTGGCCTCAGTAATGCTTTTGCAAAAGCTGATGATGTTGTCGCAAATGCAGCAAGGGGGATTGCCGAATTAATTACACTTCCAGGCTATGTGAATGTAGATTTTGAAGATGTTAGAACAGTGATGCTAAATAGCGGGGTTGCCGTGATGGGAGCTGCGAGATCTAGCGGGGAAGATAGGGCTATTGATGCTATTAAGCTTGCTTTGGAATCTCCCCTTCTTGATAATAATCAGATAACCGGGGCCAAAGAAATACTTCTTAATATTGTATCTGGAGAAGGTGATAATGAAATTACCATGGATGAGGTGACCACAATTACAGATCATGTTTTAGAGCAAGTAGGTGGAGAAGCTCAGGTTATTTGGGGAGTGGGATCTAATCCCAATCTTAATGAAGATATTTCTGTTACTATAGTTGCAACTGGCTTCAAGGCTAAAACTATTGAAGAAATGATTGATACTCCATATATCACGAATCTGCCAAAAGCCAAAACCTTTTTTAATAATAAAGTAGATATTGATTCTAAAGGAACAAAAATATCTGATGAGAATTCAGTTTTAACTCAAGTAGATACTCCAAGAGAGGATCTTGAAATTAATGGGAATAATCATCAAGAGGGTATTTTAGATAGCAAACCAGACTTGCTGCCTGTCGATAATGAAGTTGATATTAAAGATAAAGATGGAGACGTAAATGGCGCTTACACTAAAACATTGTCATTGCCAGAAAGTGAGGGGGATGAGGAGGATATAAATGTGACTTTAATATCCGATAAAAATATCTCCAAGCCAATTGATATTGTTAAAAAAGAAGAATTTCAGGACCCCACAGAAAAAAAAGATGTAGAAGATAAAAAAATAGAGTCTATTCCAGAAGGAGTACCTGATATTGATGATTTTGAAGAGAAAGATAATGATGAGGAATGTGAAAATATTTATATTGATGAATCTGTAGTATCAGATGAAAAATTGGTAATTCCGCAAGAACCTGGTGCATATAATCAAAAAGTGGATGAAGAGGACAATATATCTATCCGTTTAGGTAAGTCTTCCGAATCTTCAGTCAGCAAAACCAGAGCCGCAGGAGAAGTTTATTATGGGGAGGTGGTAATGAAACCCGAGATGAGTGAGTCTATGATAAGAAAGATTGAAAATACACCTGCTTATAAGCGAAGAAAGGCAATAGATTAAAAGAATATCAGAGAAATCATATAAAAAAAAAGGAGGTTTAAACCTCCTTTTTTTATATGATTATTATTTAACTTCCCATGTATCTCCGCTGTTAAGAAGATCATCCATACATTTGATTTTTGATACTTTCTTAACTTCTTCAATCTGTAATTCAAGTTGTTCATCATAACAAGAAGCCTCTACTTGGCGAATAACCCCTAATGCAACAGGATATTCAGGTGCTGCCATGGTAGCAAGCAACCAGTGAATATGTGGATCGGGATTATGAGCATCGTGAACAAGAAGATCTTTTTCAGAAATTCCATTTTCTCCTAAGTGGACAACAACAATTTTACCTTTAGAGCTAAGCATGAGCCCTTTGTCGTTATTTTTACCAAAGATCATTGGTTTACCATGCTCGAGTATAATCTGACGGTCTAATTTATGCTCTTTGTCTGTCACTAATGCATGAGCGCCATCGTTATATATAACACAGTTTTGTAGTACTTCAACAAGAGACGCACCCTTATGTTTTACTGCATGAACAAGAATATCAGCAGTAAGGTTAATATTCGTATCAATCGAACGGGCAAAGAATTTCCCTTGCGCTCCCAGTGCCAATTCAGCAGGGTGAAATGGTTGCTCAATTGTTCCGTAAGGAGATGTTTTTGTTACTTTGCCATACTTGGTAGTAGGTGAATACTGCCCCTTGGTAAGACCATAAATTTCATTATTGAAAAGAAGCATAGTCATGTTTATATTTCTTCTGATCGCATGTATGAAATGATTCCCTCCAATTGCCATAGCATCACCATCTCCGGAAACCTGAAGTATGTTTAACTCAGGATTAGAACATTTTACCCCTGAAGCTATAGCAGCAGCTCTACCATGAATAGTATGGAATCCGTACGTATTCATGTAGTAAGGGAATCTTGATGAACATCCAATCCCTGAAATAACTGCCCAGCTTTCTTTTGGATAGCCAATTTCCGCCATCGCTTTGTATACAGAGTTTATTATACCGTGGTCTCCACATCCGGGACACCAACGAATCTCCTGATCACTCTTAAAATCTTTTGGTGTATATTTTGTTTCAGCCATGACCTATTTCTCCTCTAATAATTGATTGATTTCTTCTTTGATTTCACCTACAGTAAATGGAAGACCCATTACTTTATTGTATTGCTTAAAATCAAATTGTCGGAAGTTGCTTCTTAAATAATTCACAAACTGTCCAAGGTTCAACTCACAAACAAGGTGTTTCTTAAACCTGCCTAAAATTTCTTCTGTATTTCTAGGAAGAGGATAAATATAGTTGAACTGAGCTAGACTAACTTTTTTACCTTCTTTGCGCAGTTCTCTTACAGCAGACAGAAGATGTCCTTGTGTTCCTCCCCATCCAATAACAAGAAGATCTCCTCCGTCCTGATCTCCGAATACTTCTTGTTCCGGGATTGTATCAGCAATCTTATCTATTTTTTTAGCACGCAATTCAGACATTACCTGGTGGTTTTCAGGGATGTATGAAACAGTTCCGGTGACATCAAGTTTTTCTAGCCCACCTATTCTATGTTCTAATCCTTTTGTTCCCGGTATAGCCCATTTACGAGCCAGAGTTTTCTCATCTCTTGCATATGGTTGATAATCGGTATCTGCTTCAGTGGCAAATGGTGCTTTAATCTCAGGTAGATCTTTCATAGCAGGAATTTTCCAAGGCTGTGCTCCGTTAGCCAAGAATCCATCTGTTAATAAAATAACAGGAGTCATATGTTCTAGTGCAATCTTTGCAGAATTAAATGCATATTCGAAACAGTTGCCAGGAGTACTTGCTGCTATTACAGGAATAGGACTTTCGCCATTTCTTCCGTAAAGGGCCTGCATTAAATCAGCTTGTTCTGTTTTTGTAGGTAATCCTGTTGAAGGTCCTCCTCTTTGCACGTTAACAACAACAAGAGGAAGCTCTGTAATTACTGCAAGTCCACATGCTTCAGTTTTAAGTGCTAATCCTGGACCGGAAGTAGTAGTAACTGCAAGATTACCAGCAAAACTTGCACCTATTGCAGTACAAATACCTGCAATCTCATCTTCAGCCTGGAAAGTTTTTACACCTAAGTCTCTTCTTAATGCAAGTTCCTGAAGTATTTCAGTAGCAGGAGTAATGGGATATGAACCACAGAAAAGAGGCAAATTTGCTTTTTCTGCTGCTGCCATTAACCCCCAAGCAGTAGCCTTGTTTCCTGTAGTGTTTCTATATTTGCCTTTTTCTATATTTGCAGGACTAACCTGATAATGGAATGCCAAGGCCTGTATATTGGAAGCATAGTTATAACCTGCTTTTAATACAGAGATATTAGCATCTTTAATCATAGGTTTTTTCCCAAACTTCTTTTCAATGAATACTATTGTATGATCTATTGGACGGTCAAACATCCAATACGCCATACCTAGGGCAAACATGTTTTTACAGCGAAGTTTACTTTTTTGATCTAATTCAGATTCTTTTAAAGTCTCGTTTGTTTAGTTCTGTAATATTCGCAGTAATAACGTTGTAATCTTGTAATAATTCATCAGCTAATGGATCTGACTCGTATCCTGCTTTTTGAATATTTTTCTCAGTGAAAGAATCAAGATTAACTATTATAGTACCAGCTTGTTTTACCCATTTTAGGTTAGCCTTTAGGGCTGCAGGATTCATAGCAACCAAAACGTCTGCGTAATCGCCTGGTGTATTGATCTCAGTATTCCCAAAATGAACCTGAAATCCTGAAACTCCTCCAACTGTTCCTTGTGGTGCCCTGATTTCTGCGGGATAATCAGGGAAAGTTGATACATCATTTCCAAATAGTGCGGAAGTATCCGAGAATTGTGTTCCGGTGAGCTGCATCCCATCTCCGGAGTCCCCAGAAAACCTGATTACAACTTCTTCCTTTTTAATGACTTTTGTCTTTTGACTCATGACTTTTTTGATTAATCAAACTTAAATTAGTTTTCTTATCTCTTAAGTTAAAAATTATGTTTATAGCAAAATACTGCTTTTATATGTTGCTAAACATATGTAAAGGTAGCGATTAGGTAATACTAAGCAAGAATAAAGTGTTTTTTTTAGAAAACGATGTAATGTTCAGATATGTAGTGTATTATAATCTGTAAAAAAGATATGAATCAAGTATTTTTGATTATTTAACATTAAAATATATGCTCAAGAACATCAAATTAAGGCTATATTATGGCATACTCGAGTGATAGCCCAGTTTTGTTCTTTTTGAAATTATGTTATTGTCTTTGTTTGTTGAATGAATTTATGGATTTATATATTATTTCCTGAATATTAGTCCTTACATTCATATCCAGAAGTTTGGAATTGTTTTCCTCCGGGTAAGTTCTGTTTGATAAAAAAATGTAAATGGTGTTGTTCGATGGATCACACCATGCATATGTTCCCGTAAATCCTGAATGGCCATAACTTAAGGATGATGCAGATTTACATGTGGGGCCTTCTTTGTCATTATCTGTTTCCGGTTTGTCAAATCCAAGTCCCCTTCTGTTCTCATTTGTTATCACATATTTTGGAGGTGAACATTTCTATTGTTGATGTATTAAAGAATCTTTCGCCTCCGTAGCTACCTTTTTGCAAATAAACTGACATTATTTTTGCCAGACCTAATGCATTCGAAAAAAGGCCGGCATTTCCTGCATAACCCCCGAGTAATGCTGCAGCCGGATCGTGGACATATCCTCTAAGAATCTGCTTTCTGAATATTATATCGTATGTAGAGGGAGCTATGCCTTTGTTTGAGAAATGTTTAAGTGGATCGAATTTTGTCCTTTTGGCTCCCAGCTTTTTATAAAAATTATCATAACAGTATTTTTCTAAGCTCATTTTAGTAATGTTTTCAATAGATTTCTTTAATAGTATAAAGCCTAGATCGCTGTATTGGTATTCAGGAGTACTGTCCACTTCAGATTTATAGATAATACTAATAATGGTATCCCTGTATTTTTCGTTTAAATATAGAGATGGGGTCACCATTATATTGTAGTTGTCATGCTTTTTAGAACTAAAACATCCCTTTTTATATTTGAAATTAGGATCAATATAAAGATAGGGGGCTAGTTTAAACGAATTGTGAGCATTCATCCTTCTGCTGTAAAGACTTCCATTCATTCTTTCCTTGTCTATTAGCTCTTGAAAAAATGGGGATAAAAGGTTTTAATCCAGCTTGATGAATAAGAATGTCTTTTATTATTAGATTTTCTTTATTGGTATTTTTAACCGTCGGTAAATATTCTTTGAGTGGTTTATCCAGTTCTATGCGATTTTTATCGAATAGTTGCATAAGTGCAGGAAGAGTAGCAGTAATCTTTGTTAGAGATGCGATATCGTAAATACTGTTTTGAGTAACCTTTTGTTTTTTTTTATATGTGTAATAACCGTATGATTCATTAAAGATTATATAACCATCTTTTGCTATTAGAACCTGACATCCCGGTGTTGCTTTTTTTTTTAATAGCATCGTTTACAATACTGTCTATTTTTTGTTTTAGTATTTTTGAATCTGCTCCTACATTCTCTGGCATGGCATATCCGAGTCTGGTTTTTTTTGTGGAAAAGCCTGTACCACAATTATATGTACTTGAAATACTTACCGGAAGTTTTCCCATACAGTCTGTTCCCCCAAAAATTATCTGTGCAGATAATTCTTCTGTTAACAAATTCTCATCGTATGAAATCAATATAGATTTAATATCTTTCGATTTGTATTCTGCAAGAGCATATGGATTACCCGGGTAGTTCAATATTACTTTTTTTTCTCTTGAGATCTTGTCTATAAAGTCTATACTGTTTTTGGTATTTCCGTGGTGGTATTTTCTGCTATTGCTGTTTTTATGCTTACTTATAATAACAAGATTATATGGAGAAAGATCTT
This sequence comes from Marinifilaceae bacterium, assembly GCA_963666945.2. Classification (GTDB taxonomy): domain Bacteria; phylum Bacteroidota; class Bacteroidia; order Bacteroidales; family Marinifilaceae. The sequence goes on along the minus strand of CAXXRT010000017.1, from coordinate 59,654 downwards.
TTATTAACTTATCAAATTCTTCTTTTGTTGCATTAGAACTAATATTAAAATGTTTCACAGAAGTGTATTCCAACAGAGTATTCTGAAATCTGGTAATTTGTTTACTGCCTATAGCAACAGAAGCTATATTAAGGGTGTCTAATCTCTCGAGGGGTATTAAATTATTATCGTTCTTAATTAGGGTTATCGCTTTTGAGTATAAATTTCTTTTCAGGACAAAACTATTGGTTGTATTAAGATCGCTCCATAGGTTGTCTGTATTTATTTCCCGGCTGTTATAAAGTCCGCAGAAGTATTTAGCTTTCAGCACTTTTTTGCATTTAGAGTCAATATCTTTTTGAGTGATCTTTCCTGACTTTATGGCTTTTTGAATTTCTATTACAGCATTCTCAATGTTTGCTGTAAACAGTAATATATCGTTTCCTGCAATTAAAGCTTTTGCATCTGTTTCACCTGGACCAAGGCCAACTCTTGCACCATTCATATTCAGGGCATCTGTAAAACAAAGACCTTTAAAATCCATTTCTTTTTGTAAAAGATCTGTTACAATATTTTTCGACATACTTGCAGCTATTCCAGTTGAATCTAGTGAAGGAATGCTAAGGTGGGCAGTCATAATACCTATTATACCTTCTTTAATTAAAGATTGAAAACTGGATAATTCAGTTTCTTTAAGATGTTCTCTTGTGTGTTTAATCACGGGTAGACTAATATGGGAATCTGTTTCAGTATCCCCATGTCCCGGAAAATGTTTCCCTACAGCAATAATTCCTTCTTTCTGAAGACCTTTCATGTAGGCAATGGCTTTTTTGAAACATTTATTTTATCCTCGCCAAAAGATCTGTTGTTGATAACAGGGTTGTGAGGGTTGTTGTTGATGTCAGCTACAGGTGCAAAATTTATGTGTATCCCCATTCTTTTGCATTGTCTCCCTATTTCTCTTCCCATTTCATAAATCATACTGTCGTTCTGGATAGCCCCAAGAGTCATTTGTTTGGGAAAAGATATGGTGTTTTCTAATCTTGAACCGAGTCCGCATTCAGCATCCATGCTAATAAGTAGAGGTGTTTTACTTGAAGCCTGTAGTTTGTTTGTCAGTAGGGCCTGGTTTTTTAGGATCACCCTGGAAAAAAATTATACCACCGGGTTTATATTTTTTAATTGTATTTATAAGTTTTTGGTTGTAGTTCTCATTTTTATTTGAATAGGCATGGATAATAAATAGTTGCATAAGCCTTTCTTTGGGACTTAATGACTTAAATACTGAATCTATCCAATGTCGGGATGATTCCGTTTCTGCATAAAAATTATTATTGTCATTGTTTTTTGAGGAAAAACCAACGGATATTGTTAGAAGTAAGATAAGTGAGATATAAGCAAAAATATTACGCATGAATGTAGTATTTTCTTTTTGTTTATAAATATAGTAAAAGCAGCTTATGGGGACTTGGTTTTATTTAAAAAAAAAAGGCTGCTTTAAATTAAAAAACAGCCCTTTTATAGCTAGATATTCGATTATTTTATAAACTCAAGAACTTTTTCTTCAAGTTTTTCACCTCTAAGGTTTTTGGCAACAATAGTCCCTTCTTTGTCGATAAGAACAATATGAGGAATTCCACTAACTCCGTAAAGTTTAGCTGCTGAAGAACCCCATCCTTTTAAATCTGAAACATGATTCCAGATAAGACCGTCGTCCTTAATAGCTTTTTCCCATGCCTCTTTATTATTATCAAGAGATACGCTTAAAATTTCAAGACCTTTTTTGTGATATTTCTTGTACATTTTTACAACGTTAGGATTTTCACCTCTACAAGGTCCACACCATGAAGCCCAGAAATCAACAATTAATACTTTACCTTTGAATGAAGAAAGTGATAAAGCTTTTCCTTCAGGAGTATTTAAAGTGAAATCAGGAGCAGGCTGTCCTATTGCAACTTTCTCAAGAGTAACTATTTTTTCCTTAATAGATTTAATAGCTTCACTTTCGGCAGCTTCCCCAGTAAATGAATTTGCTATTTCTTTAGCTTCTTTTATATCCATATCTCTGAAAGCCTGAGCAAATACATTTGCAGATACCACTGAAGAAAGATTTGCTTTTACAATAGCCATTTTTTCATCAGAAGCTTTCTCTGCAAAAGAAGAATATTCTTCTCTCAATTTGTTTATAGATTCTTCAAGTTCCTCTTGCTTCATGTTGTCTTTATCTTGCATGATAGCCATGTACTTGGTCGTTAAGAGGTTTTGTGTCTGTGTCTAATTTTTTATCAATAGCAATAAATTTATTGCTTATTTCCTGGGCTACACCCCCGGTAATAGTAGTTGCTTTAGGATCTTTTTGATCGAAGCTAACAGTGAAAGCAGCGTTTTCTACATAAATGTTTGCAAAAGGTCTGCTTCTTTCCTCTTTTGTAGTAAATAGACCACACAATTTTGTTTTGTCTACAGTACCTTCAATAACAAAATTTCCGTCTTTAATTTCCGCTGAGTCGATAACTACAGCTTTTCTTCCCTGATATTCTTTCAAGAAAATTTTCTTAGCATCAACATTTTTAACAGTACCTTTTATAGCGTACTTAGGAGTTGTGTCGCACGATGTAAATACAGTCGCTATAACACAAATTGCAAGTAATAGTCTCTTCATCATAAAATATATTTGTGGTTAATCAATATATGTAATCATACAAAGATATCAAAATAATACAGTCTGTTTAGTTTTCCGGTGTTAAATATATGTTAATACGAGTGTTAAAATTACTTAATACTCTTATAGTAGTCATCTAAAAGTTTATGGGCTGCAATAAACGAACTTATTTTATGCTCCAAAACATTGTTTTCAAAACCTGGCAACATCTCCTTTTATGCTTTTGTTGTGGTAGAAGTTCGACTTTAGTCTTTCGTTTATAGTCTCATACATCCAGTATTTAGCCTGTTCGCTTCTGTTTTTATCGAAGTAATTATTTTTATTAACAGCCTCTACATACTCGAGGATACATTCCCATATTTCTCTAACCCCTGTGTTTTCAATAGAAGAGCAAGTAAGAACCTTGGGTTTCCATTCAGATTCGTGAGGAGGAAACAACATAAGTGCATTCTGGAATTGAGCCTTTGCAAGTTGTGCCTTCTCAATATTTATTACCATCTGCCTTATTTATTGCAATAGCGTCTGCCATTTCCATAATACCTCTTTTGATTCCCTGAAGCTCGTCTCCCGCACCTGCAATCTTTAGAAGCAGAAAGAAGTCAACCATAGATTTAACAGCTGTTTCAGACTGACCTACACCAACAGTCTCAATTATAATAGTATCAAAACCTGCTGCTTCGCATAGAATCATGCTTTCCCTTGTCTTTCTGGCCACACCTCCAAGAGTACCTGCCGAGGGGGAAGGACGAATAATGCCTTCGGATCGTTGCACAGTTGCTCCATTCTGGTTTTGTCTCCCAAAATGCTTCCTTTCGATCTTTCACTACTTGGATCAATTGCAAGAACTGCTAATTTGTGTTCGTGAGAAGTCAGATACGAACCAAACGACTCAATAAAAGTACTTTTACCTGCACCAGGAACTCCGGTAATGCCAATTCTTATAGAACGACCGGATTTAGGCAGGCATTTTTCGATTATTTGTTGAGCTATCTCCTGATGTTCGTATTTTGAGCTTTCAATCATGGTAATGGCCTGGCTCAGCATGTTGATGTTTCCATTGAAAATGCCATTAACATATTCATCTACACTATAATTTTTTCTTTTTGCCAGTTTTAGTCTTTGGGCAATGTTGGGATTAACGGTTGGGGGTTGTTCAATTCCCTTGTTAACAGCTAATCCTTCGTATTTTGCATTGTTTTCAGGATGTTCCTTGCAATTGTGAAATGTGTCAGTCATTTTTTTTGCCTTTTTTCTATTATATCCACGCAAAGTTATACTTTATATTTTGTAATTGTTAATTTGTGTGCCGGGAAATATGCTGTCGAATCTAAAATATATAAACAATATTATTTTTGTAATCCGACAGCATAACCTTGTGTAAATCATGCACAAATGCAAATAAAGTTTAAATGTAAACATATGAACTACCAGGAAACACTAGATTGGCTATTTCACAATTGCCCATGTTTCAGAGAAAAGGGCAGGCCAGCCTATAAGGCTAATCTTGATAATACTTTAGAGCTTGACAGGGTTTTTTTATTTTTGTTTTTTTTTTTTTTTTGGTCTTTTATCTCATCCTCATAAGAAGTTTAAGACAATTCATGTAGCAGGGGACAAATGGAAAGGATCTGTTTCTCATTTATTAGCATCTGTCTTGCAGACGGCAGGATATAAAACCGCATTATATACATCTCCTCACCTAAAGGATTTTAGGGAAAGAATAAAGATTGATGGGGAACCCGTATCAAAAGAATATGTTGTTGAATTTGTTGAAAAGCATAAAGATAGGTTTAGTGAAATGAAGCCTTCATTTTTTGAAATGACTGTCGCTATGGCTTTTCAGTATTTTGCTGAGCAGAAGGTTGACTATGCCGTAATTGAAACTGGACTGGGAGGAAGACTTGATTCCACAAATATTATAACCCCTGAAATATCGGTAATCACAAATGTTAGTCTCGATCATACAGCACTTCTTGGTGATTGTGTGACTAAGATAGCTCCAGAGAAAGCAGGTATTATCAAAAAGATATTCCAGTTGTTATAGGGGAATACGAAAAAGAAACGGCTAAAATATTTACAGATAAGCCGAGCTGGAAGGAACAAGCCTTGTCTTTGCCGATCATGTCTATAATGTCATTAATTCAAGATACGAGAATAATAAAAGAAGATTGAGCCTTAAATCTGCCATAAATAATAGCTTAGTGGATTTGGTATCAGGACTTTCAGGTATTTATCAATCAAAAAATGTTGTCACAGCTTTTGTTGCTCTTGAAAAGCTTATGGAATCGGGTTTGTCTATAAGCAAAGAAGATATTTGCGAAGGCTTTGACAAGGTTATTGAGAATACCGGAATAATGGGAAGATGGCAAATTCTTGGAAATGAACCTTTGATTGTTTGTGATACGGGTCATAATGAAGCAGGAATAAAGTGTGTTCTGGAGCAAATAAATGAGGTGGAGTACAGTCATTTACACATTGTCTTTGGTATGGTAAACGATAAGAGTATAGATTCAGTGCTTTCTATGATGCCGGTAAATGCGACATACTATTTTACTAAAGCATCTATACCAAGAGCATTGTCCGAACTTGAGCTACAAAAAAAGGCATCAAACTTTGGATTAATGGGGGGGAGTTATAAAACAGTGCTCGAAGCTCTTGAAAAGGCTAAGGAAATGGCCAGTGTCGACGATCTTGTTTTTGTTGGTGGCAGTACATTTGTTGTTGCAGAGGTGGTATAAATTAAATAATGATTTATGTCAGTATTTGAGAAAAAATCGTATATTTGCTTCTTGAAAAGTAAAAAAATAAATGTTTATGCCGAGGAAAGACAATCGTGCTGTACCAGTTCCCGCCATACAACGCATGCCATTTTATCTAGCTTTTGTTAAAGGTCTTCGTAAACAAGGGAGGCAATATGTCTCTTCTACCCAGATCGCTGACTATATGGGAATAGACCCAACTCAGGTAACAAAAGATCTTTCGTATACAGATATAGTTGGTAAGACCAGGGTTGGTTATGAGGTGGAAAGTTTTATATCTATCATAACTGAATTTTTGGGATTTACCATAATGGATAGTGCTTTTTGGTTGGCGCAGGTTCGCTGGGATCAGCTTTATTACAGGATGGGGGGCTTTTGCATTTTGGATTAAATATTGAGGCTGCCTTCGATATAGATCCATATAAGATAGGTACTAAGGTTAATGGTATCGAGATTATGCATATTGACCAGTTTAGAGATATGGCGGGCAGGAAGAAAGGTTGTGATAGGTATAATTACCGTGCCTGTTGCAGAATGCCCAGACCGTTGCGGATCTTATGGTGGCATGGGGTATAAAAGCTATCTGGAATTTCACGCCATCACGACTGAAGGTTCCTGAGAATATAATTGTTCAGGACACCATGATTTATTCGAATCTTGCAGTTTTGTTTAACCGACTGCATGGCGGAGATTCCTAACAGCCAGATCAAATAGATTTAAAATATGTTTTCAGTTATATATTGAAGATGTCTCTCTGTATGGGCATCTTTTTTTTATTTTTTTATTTTTGTCCTTACCCGATTAAATAAGACTTTCATGATTTCTTTGATTTTATGGTCTCCTTTAATAGTTAATATAAAGCCTGTGTTTCCGATATACTCCCTTTGGGGTTTGTACTAGGCTTGTACTAGGTTTGTGTTAGGTTTATGTTACATAGGAAGCAGAAAGGAGGTACAAGTTTTGTGGTAAGCTTTCATAAACTCCGACTTTGGTGTTAACTATATTCGGCTTTTAACATTTTGCCATGCAAAAGGGATAAAAAAAGAGCCCTCTTTCAAAAAGAGAGCTCACAAAATATGAAATTATTGGAATTTAAAAAAAAAAGGAGCTAACACTCTCCTAAAATACGCTCAGCTACCTCAAGAATGGTAGTGTCGTCAAGTTCAACTATTCCACCATTGGGACCTTGTTCAATATGAATACCAACGCTTTTGCCTTCTTCATAGTTGGTCCCGCCAAAATAGTTTCTAACAGTTTCTACATCTAATTTTAGTTCTTCTGCAATTTTTTGCATGCTGCCATCAGGTAAATTATCCTTAATCTTGCGGAGTTCGTTAAATGATAGAGTTTTTGTCATAGAAATAATATTTAGGGTTATTATTTGCTTTTAAATTTACTTAAAGATTATGAGAAATCCAAGTTTATTAAGATCTTAAATTTTAAATGTTTGACGTAAACTCCTGTTATTTGTTTTAAAAATATAGAGTAAAGCTTGTTTGTTTGTTTGGTTCAGAAAAAGCTGAGATTGTACCTCCGTGAAGACGTAGTATTTGCTTGGATAAACTTAAACCGATGCCGGATCCTTTTGGTTTGGTTGTAAAAAATGGTATAAATATTTTATCAAGCACATCTTTTAATATCCCTGGGCCGTTATCCGATACAGTTATGGTTTTTCTTCCATTGCTTTTTATTTCTGCTTCAAGAATAATTTGGGGTGTTTCTATTCCATTTAAAGCGTGTATGGAGTTTGTGACAAGGTTTATTATAACTTGTTCTATTAGTTGTTCATCAGCAGAAAGAGTGAAGTTCTCCGGTTTTATGTTTGTGCTAAAGATAATTCCTTTTTCCTGTATTTCTTTTTTAAATAGCTGCTCAATATTTGAGAATAATTTACTTACAGGGAATATTTTGAAATCTGGATTTGGTATTTTTGTGAGATTCCTGTATGTGTCCACAAAGTGAATAAGTCCATCGCTTCGTTTGTGTATGGTCTCAAGAGCCATTGTAACGTCTTTTAATGTTTCAAGTTCGTCTTCGGATAGCTTGTCATACTTGTCGCACGAGAATTCTTTTAAAACGGTATTTATTGTTGTTGACAGGGACGATATAGGTGTTATTGAGTTCATTATCTCGTGGGTAAGAACCCTGATAAGTTTTTGCCATGATTCTATCTCGTTTTCTTCAAGTTCGTATTGAATGTTCTTTATTGAGACCAATAGAACTTGCCTTTGTTCGACTGTAAAAATGGTGCCAGAGATGGACAGCTGCATTATATTATTGTTGTGAACAACCTTGACTAAAGCCTTGTCGTCTTTATTCATCTTTAGGAGAATATTTACAAGCTCGGGACTGAAAGATTTGAGATTGTTAATATTGTCAAGGCCTTTAATGTCGAATAATCTTTTGCTGGCATTATTTATCCATTCAACTTTCCCATTCCTTTGGAAAGCTATCATTCCGATTTCAATATGCTGAAGTACTGATTGAAGGTAGGAGAAATGTCTCTCCTTTTCAGCCCGTATCTTGTTGAAGTCTTTTATTACCAGGTTAAAGGAATCTATGAGGGTGTCGAATGTTTCCCCCATGCCCTTAACTTCAAATGTTCTTGAAAAATCGGAATAACGGATAGATTCAAGAAAGTTCTTTAATATCCTGTTTGTTTGCTCAAGGTATGTGATAAGACTGTAAACCTGGTATGCGATAAGTATTCCAATAAGAGCAAACGTGAAATACAGATCTGTGTTTAATACCAGATAAGAAAGGAAAAATATTGATGCTGTTAACATCAATGTTCTTATAATAAGATATATCTTAAAATTCTTATAGGCCATGCTTTTCCAGTCTTCGATATAGTGAAGTACGTGTAAGTCCAAGTTCTTTAGCTGCCTTGGAAATATTGCCTCCATGTCGTGTTAATACCTTTTTAATAATGTTTTTCTCAACTTCATCGAGATTGAAAGAGTCAAATTCCGTTGTTTCAGAGGAACTTGATTTTGCTTTTAGGTTTAAGTCTTCCGGAGTCAGTCTGTCTGAGTCTGCCATAATAATAGCCCTTTCAATAACATGTTGAAGTTCCCTCACGTTACCAGGCCAGTTAAAACTAACTAATTTATCAATGGTTTCCTTCGGTAATGTTTTAAATTTCTTGTTGTATTTCTTAGAGTATATCTTCAGGAAATGTTCGGCAAGTAATGGAATGTCATCAGCCCTTTCCCTTAAAGGAGGGATAATTATCTCCACGGTATTCATACGGTAAAGCAAGTCCTGACGAAAGTTTCCTTCGTCAACTAAACGATCAAGGTTGCTATTGGTAGCACAAATTAGTCTAACATCTATAGGGGTTTGTTTGTTAGAACCTACCCTTGCGACCTTTCTTTGCTCAAGAACTGTAAGAAGTTTTGCCTGAACTGGAAGGGAAAGGTTTCCTATCTCGTCAAGGAATATTGTTCCGCCTGTGGCTATCTCGAACCTACCGGGTCTGTCCTCTCTGGCATCGGTAAAGGCTCCCTTAACATGACCGAAAAGTTCGCTTTCGAAAAGATTCTCGTTTATGGACCCCATATCTACGCTGACAAAAATATCAGATGCTCTTAGAGAGTGCTGGTGCAGTGCGCGGGCAACAAGTTCTTTACCCGTACCGTTTTCTCCCAGTATAAGCACGTTGGCATCAGTCTGTGCTACTTTTTCTATTGTTTCGAAGACTTTTAGCATGCCTTCAGATTTCCCTATGAAGTTGCTGAAAGGTTTTGCCAGCATGGCATTAAACTCTTTCTGATTCGTCTTTAATCTGTTGACTTCGTTCTTAGATCTTTTCAGCTTAATGGCTGAATTTATGGTGGCAAGAAGTTTTTCGTTTTGCCAGGGCTTAAGGATAAAATCCGTTGCGCCCTCTTTTATTGCCTTTACAGATTTTTCTATGTCTCCGTAGGCAGTGATAAACAGAACTACTGCTTCTTTGTCTATTTCCAGTATTTTCTTTAGCCAGTAATATCCCTCCTGACCGCTGATAGCGTCTTTCGTGAAATTCATATCAAGGAGAACAACATCGAAATCTTCCTTTGCCATCATTTCAGGTATGTTTTCCGGGTTTGTTGTTGAGCGTATTAATTCAACATGACCTTTTAAAAGTAGCTTTAGTGAAAATAAAATATCTTCATTGTCGTCTACTGCTAATATTTTTCCTACCTTTTCTAACATGTTTTTTATCTTTTATCTAAATATTGTACAATAAATATGCCATATATTTATATGTTGAATCCTTTGTTTTGTAAAAAGTTGTATGTCTGTTGTTTGTGTTTTTTATTTTTGGCTAAAGTTAATTAATATAAAGTAGTTTTCCAATAAAAGTGTCCGTTTTTGTACGGTAGTTGTCTCATTATGATTCATGTTTAATATATTTTTTATGTCTCCCTGTAACTTTTATCTTTGCTGACCGTCTTATATTTGAATTTGAAAAAAGGTAAGATTATGATGTTTAGAATAATATGTTTGTGGGTATTTATATATTTCTTATCGTTGGGAAATGTTTTTTCCCAGGAATCTAAGAATTTTATATATGGAAAGATAACTACCAAAGAGGGTAATGTTTATACAGGTTACATAAGTTGGGGTGATGGATCTGTTTTGTGGGCAAATATTTTTAATGCCGATAAAATAGATAATCCTTATTACGATTATGTTCCTGAGGATAAAAGAGAGTATAGAAAACGTATTGTTGATGAAAACGGGGATATAAGAATAATAAACAGGAATTATTACGTGCCTGTTAATCATGTTTTTGATACCAGGTTTGGAAATATTCGTTCAATCGAGGTGTCAGAAAATGGGAGTGTTTATGTAGAGGTTAAAGATGACAAGTTTATAAATGTTAAGAATTATAGACATGATATTGGAAAGACAATCTTAGTGAACGACATAAATTTAGGAATGGTGAAAATTGAATGGGAAAAATTAAAGAAAGTTGAATTTATGTCTGTTCCTGATGATATTGATTTTATTCCTGGCCAACTAATTTATGGAACAGTAAATTGCAGTCATGGAATTTTTACCGGATTTATATTTTGGGACAGGGATGAAAATCTTTTATCAGATAAACTCGATGGGGTTTATGATGGAAGTGAGGTATCTGTTAATTTTGAGAATATTAAATCAATAAGCAAAGCAAGTAGGGGGTGCGATGTTACCTTGAATAATGGCAAAATGCTGTATCTGACAGGTAGCAATGATGTTAATGGCAGGAACAGGGGGATAGCCGTTTATATGCCTAATACAGGAAGGGTAGTTGTAGATTGGAGTGAGTTTATATCCGTTGTTTTCGATAAAGTTACAGATCAAACAGGTGTCTCATATGCTGATTTTAAATCTACAGAAAGACTGTCTGGGACTGTATATGTAAATGAAAATACATACCATAAGGGAATAATAGTTTTTGATCTTGATGAGGCAATGAACTCAGAAATGCTTGATGGATCGAATGAAGGACTAAAATACCGTATCCCTTTTAAATACATAAAATCTATAGAGCCGGTAAACAGATTGTTCTCTAAAGTAGAGCTTAAGAACGGGGCGGAACTGTTTCTGGGTTCCTCTACAGACGTAAACTACAAAAATGACGGAGTATTGATATTCAAGTCTTCCACTGACTATGAGTTTATTCACTGGGATGAGGTTAATCGGATTGTATTCGAATATTAATAAACTTTTATAAAATTAATATTATCTACTAAAATTTCATAAAAATCATTTTTATGACTATTTTGCGCAGATATAAATACTAAGTTTATGAGTCGAATATTGCTAATTATTTTTATTCTTATTCCCTATTTGTTGTTTGGGTACGAAGTTATGGTTCCGCAAAAAGAACAGCTAATAATTCAATTGGCACAGGCCTCCAAACCAATAGAAAAGATTGATGTTCTTCGTGGTCTCGTAAATTATTACCAAAATAGAGATAATAAAATAGCTTTGGAATATACCTGCGAGATTAGTGATTTTATTGAGGCAATGCCTCAGGATTCTTTAGCTGCTGCTGAATATTCAAAGACATCTATAATGTTTTTTCAGTTTGGGATTTATGATCAGGCTCTGTCGATGTTACTTAGGGCTTTGGATATATACACAAATCTTGATGACAGGAAAGCTATTATGTCTGCTCAGAATAATTTAGGAGGAGTTTATCTTAGGATTGATAAGGTAGATGAAGCTTTGTTTTATTTTATGAATGCGCTAACTAATTATAAGAAGAACTCTTCGAAAGATGGTGCTGCAGACTCCTTATTATATACTATCTATAACAATATAGGACTTGTGTACGAATGCAAACAAGATTGCGATAGTAGTTTATATTATCTCAATAAGGCCTATAGTATGATTGATACTAGTAATTATTATAAGCTTGGGCAGTGTTGTAATAACATTGCACGTGTTCATTTAAACAGAGATGATTTAGATAAATCCCTTTATTACGGAAATAAAGCATTGAATTATAGAAGTGCTATTTGTGATTATGAGGGAATGGCCAAGAGTGCAATTGTTGTTGCTAATGCTTATATGAGGGCTGGGGATTTAGACAGCGCTTTGAAATATGCTAATGAAGCTGAATCGATAACGGATAGACATCGGTCGTTGGTTAACAGATGCAATGCATTGGAGTTGCTTTCAGATATTTATGAATGGAAAAAGGAATATAAATTGGCAAATCGTTATATTCGGGAATTGTTGAAATCAAGAATTAATATTATAAATGATAGTATAATATCGCGATCAAATCGGATTGATTTCGAATATAAAATGGGGAAGCGAATTGCTGAAATTAATCTTGAAAATGAGAAATCATCTCATAGGTTTCAAACCTACCTAGTGCTTGTGATTTCATTGGTTATTATACTAATTATTCTATATGCATTAATTTACAATAGGAATCGAAGAATTAAATTGGAAAAAGAAAGTTTAATTTACGATCTTGAGTATAAAAATAAAAAGCTTGCTACTAATGTTATGTTTTTGATGAAAAATAGTGAGATGGTTAAAAATGTAATTTCTCGGCTAATTAAATTAAAATTGAAAGCCAAGCGTGAGGTTGCTAGTGAGATAGACTCTATTCGTTTTGATATGGAGAATAGTTTGAAAGGTGATTTGTGGAATGAGTTTAATATGCATTTTAATGAAGTTCACTTTAAATTTTACAATAAGCTTAAGGAATATTGTTCCGAGTTGTCGCCTAATGAAATAAAATTGTGCGCTCTTTTACGTCTTAATCTTAGTTCAAAGGAGATTGCTGCGATTAGAGGTATAAGCGTTAAGAGCGTCGAGGTTATGAGAGTTAGGCTTAGAAAAAAATTACAGTTATCTAATACTGATACAAACTTAGTTTCCTTTTTGGCCGATTTTTAAGGAACAAAAGAAGAGACAATTTCATATAAGTATTTTTTTAGGAAATATTATACTTGTACACCTATATCTTGAATTTTTGATGGGATAATTTATTCTCGTCAGCCGTTTTATTATCAATTTCCCCTTTGTTTAATTGTTCCAGATTAATTGTACTATTATCAATCAATGGTGATAGTTGGCGATGTTTATTGTCTTTTTCCAAGGGGAATTATATCATAGAAAGAGGATTTTTGGCTGGTTTAGTAAATTTTTTAAAACAAATATAACTATCAGGTAACCAGATTGGAAACCATGTTTGTTTTGGTAAATAGAAAGCATGTATTGTTTTTGTTTGGGCGGAAAATTTAACTCGTCCTTTTTTTTTTATCTTCTTTATTCCATCATATGATTCTAATTAAAAATTTATTTATGAATATAGAAAAACAGGAAGAGTCGGAAAATGTTCTGGAAGATCTTTTTTCAGCGCTCAAAAAAATTTACAAAGAATTCGGCGGGGAGGATGTGGAAAAAGGACAGGCAGAGGAAGGGACAGATGAGAGAGATAAGTCAAAGTAAGATATAGAACGAAAATATTAATTGCAACTATACCAACAAATTTATAAATAAAACTAACTAAAGTGATGATGAAACAGTCAATTTTCAGTATGTTGTGCATATTCTTATTTGTTCTTTTTTCTTGTAGTAAGGATAAAGAAGAAGAACCTGTAGTTACAACTTTCTCAATAACTAGTTCTGTTGAAAAATATCAATTTCCTGCCAATGGAGGGGAAATTAATATTAAAATTATTGCAGAAGGAGCAAGTTGGAAAATTTCAAACTTATCTGAGTGTAGTATCCTAAAATTTACTCCTGAGAAGGGTGGTGAGGGTGAAAGTCAAGTTGAGATCTCTGTACCTAAAAATGAAACTAATTCAGAACGTAAATGGAATGTCAAATTCACATTAAATAATAATGTGGATTCACTTGTTGTAGCAATTGAACAAGAAAAAGTTGAAAAAATATATTCGGCTCAGACCGACTCCCTGGTTCTTGTAGATATTTATACTGCCCTTAATGGTGAAGAATGGAAGTCTGCAGGTGGACCAAGAGAGGCAAGTGTTGATAGACGTTATTACCCATGGGATTTGACAAAACCAATGTCTACCTGGAGAGGAGTAAGATTAGCTGAAGTAAGTGGATCGTTGCGTGTTATGGGGCTTGTGCTTGATGCCGTTTCAGGAACTAAGGGTACACTTCCTGAATCAATAGGAGATTTAGTGGAGTTAAATAACCTTACTATTGATGGAATGACTCAGGTTAGTGGTTCTATTCCCAAGTCTATAATTAATCTGACTAAGTGTGATACTCTTTCAATAAATAAAGGTGCATTAATGGAATGGAAAATTCCCGATAACATTAATAATCTTAAGGAATTGAAATTTTTATGTCTATCTGGAGGGATAACTTTTGAAATGGAAGAATTTTCCAAATTATATTCTCTTACCTCCCTTGAGGAGTTATATGTGAATACCGCTATGCTGATGGGGGCAATGCCTGATGGTATAGGAAGCCTGTCTAATTTAAAAGTATTGAATTTAAACGGAATTAAAAATATGACATCTCTTCCCGAAGATTTGACTTCTTTATCAAAATTGGAAGAGTTTTATATAGCTTATTGTGAAAAGATTAATTCATTACCATCAGATATAGGTTCTCTTACTAATTTGAGGATATTTCATGCAAAAGGCAGTTCGTTTACTTCGCTACCTGAATCATTTAACAGCTTAAAAAAGTTGGAAATAGTTAAAATGTCATCAATGCAAATTCAGGGAAATATCGATAAACTATTTAATGGAATGTCCAATATGGTTTTACTGCATTTGGATGGTAATCAGTTTACCGGAACATTGGAGTGGTTGACTTCAATGAAAAACCTTAAGGAACTTCTTTTAAGCGGGAATCAAATAGGTGGAGAGTTGAGGATAGAAGATATGTTGACTCCTAATATTGAAGTTCTAATGTTATCTGGTAATTCTGTAGAGGGAACTCTGAAAGGAATAGGAAATCTTAAAGAACTTCATACTATTGATGTGTCTTCCTGTAAACTAACGGGAGAGATTCCTGCTGAATTAGGGGATTTAAATCTTTTAACCTGTTTTCTGAATGATAATAATTTAACCGGAAATCTGAGCGATAAATTGGCTTCTATTATTAAAAACATATTCCCCAAACCTATGGTGAGTGGGAATCGTCTTTCAGGAACCTTACTTGAAGCAATAATAGAAGCTTATGGTTTGCCTAATAATAGTGCAAATATATGCCCACAGCAAGAAGGTTATGGTTTTATAAATTGTGATAATTAACATAAATTTTAATAGTGTATTGTAAGTATGAAAAATTTGATTAAGTGGTATTATCCATTGATGATTTTATTGTTTTTTTCTTGTTCTTCTGATGGAGGAGATTCTGAAATAGAACCTAAGCCTGATCCTGATGAAGAGCGCTTTTTGAATATTAATTCTACAGCGTATCGTTCAAACGGTGAGAGTGATTTTGTACTATTACGTGTTATTTCCTCAGGGAAGTGGAAAGCGATAATTGATGAAGAAGCTAAATCATGGATAAGGGTAGTTCCGGAAGAGGGAACAGCCAGTGAAGATGGTGAATCGGTTAAAGTGTTTTTATCAAGGAATGTGAGTGAGGAGGATATTAGGAAATCTAAAGTCACTTTTCAATTAAATGATGATGATGAAGTTAATAAAGGTTTTGATGTTACTCAAGCTTCATTATACAAATTGCAGCAGGATAGTATAGCACTTGTAGAGGTCTTTCATAAATTAGGTGGTCCCGAGTGGATTCGTCCATGGGATTTAACTAAGCCAATAAAGACCTGGGAAGCTGTTTATGTAGAGGAGGTTAATGGCTTGCAAAGAGTAAGGTCTATAGCATTTGAGAATAAGGTTGGTGTAAAAGGGGAATTACCTGCCGAGATTGGAAAATTAACTGCTCTTTACGGATTAAATTTTTATGACGAAGATCAGCTAACAGGTTCTATTCCGGCAGAGCATTGGACTAATACAGAGTTAACAATGCTGTGGTTGGTTAACTGTAATCTTGGAGGTCTTTTGCCTAAAAGTTTAGAGTCTATTCCAACATTTGTGAGTCTTAATATTCCCGGGAATAATTTTACCGGAGTTGAGGAGGGATGGACAGGAAATTTCCCGAATCTGGTTGGTTTTTTTATAAACGACAATAAGTTTGAGGGGCCATTGGACAGAACTCTTATAAAGGGTATGACAAAGTTATTGGTATGTGATTTGGCCAATAATAATTTCACCGGATCTGTGCCAGAGAATTTCTTTTCCGGAAAGGCAGATTTGATGGCTTTCACTATGGCAAACAACAGACTTTCAGGAGATTTCCCCGATGCAATAGCATCTGGATTTGCATATTCAAATTCAGAGCCATTAAAATCTGTTTGTCCTCAACAGGAGGGCTTTGGATTTACTGATGGTACTTGTTATAACGTATCCCCAATTGAATAATAATTACGATAATATAAATAACTATTTAAATTACAAATTTCATGAAAAAATTCAAGTTTTTATTAAAAACGCTTTTGCTGAGTGTTATAGCTGTGGCTTGTAGCGATGATGACAATGAATTAAAAGTTCCTAAAAATACTGTTTTAACACTGAATACAAATGAAGTATTATTGACAAGTGACGAGGCATCAGGAAAGTTAGAGATTATCTCTAATGTGGATTGGATGACTCTTAAAGGAAGTAATTCAGACTGGTTTACTGTAACACCTGATCAGGGCTCAGCTTCTGCCGATGCTGCCACTGTTACTATTAATGCGACAAAGAATCCAAGCCAGGAAGAACGTCGTTCTCTTTTAAACATTGTTCATACCTTAGGAAGCAAGACTGACAGTGTATGGATAGTTCAGGCCGGTTCTATTGCTGAACCTTTGAGATATCAGGATAGTTTAGCTTTGGTTTCTTTATGGAAAGCAACTAAAGGTCCTAATTGGAAAGTTAGTTGGGATTTGGAAACTCCTCTTAGCGAATGGCCTGGTGTTAAACTTGATTATATAAATGGGCAAACAAGAGTAGTTGAGCTTGTTATGCCAGATAATGGATTGGTTGGTAGTAATTTCCCTGAGGAGATGGCTAATTTGACAGAGATGCGTAAATTTGTTATTACTGCCGGAATTCTGAACTTTCCAATTCCTGAGTTTATTTCGCAATGGAAAAATCTTTACTTTCTTGCTTTAGTTAATGGGCATACAGGTAAAATTCCTGAATCTATCTATACATTGACTAAATTAGAAACTCTTCACCTCTATGGTAACCAGTTTGAAGGTGGGATATCTGAAAAACTGGGAGATCTTGTAAATATGGAGGATCTTAATTTTCAGTATGCCGGATTATCAGGGACTTTGCCTAAGTCTATTAGTAATTTAAAAAAGCTGGAAGGTTTAATGGTGGATGGCAATAAACTATCCGGAGAAGTGCCAGTGGAGATTGCCCAGTGTGAAAATATTAGAATACTTGTTCTGGAGAATAACCAGTTTGAAGGTTCCTTGCTTAATCGTTTTGATAATATGACAAATCTAGAGCATTTGGAACTTGCTTATAATAACTTTTCCGGAGAATTGCCAGCACTTACAAATTGTAGTAGGATCTATGACATTAGATTTTCTGCAAATAAAGATATTACCGGTTCTTTGCCCGAAAGTTGGGCTGCACTTGATTCTATTATAGTTATTCAGGGTTATGATTGTTCGCTATCAGGAACTATCCCCGAGTCATATGGAGATATTAAATGTTTGGCTCATGTGATACTTGGCGATAATATGCTAACAGGAAACATTCCAATTTGGATGACAAAACTAAATACTCTTTCATTAGAATCAAATAAGCTATCTGGTTCATTGAATGATTTTTTTGCACAATCGAAAAATTTTGAATTAAGACTTTCCGGTAATGTTGGATTAGAGGGCGATGTTTCCACAATATTCAAAACCAATGTTAATCTTGGTAATATACAGCTGAGTGGAATAAAAAATATAATAGGGACACTTCCGGATGGAGATTATTATGCTGCATTACAAGAAATAGATATAAGTGGAACATCCTGTAATGGAGCTATACCGTATGATCTATTTATAAGTAATACAGCAATATCAAAAATAAATTTAGCTGATTGTAATTTTACAGGAAACCTTCCTGAATCTGTTTTTAATGCGTTAAATCTGAATGTTTTAGTTGTTAAAGGAAATAAATTATCCGGAGAGATTCCTGCAAAAATTAAGGAAAATGCAAACTATTCTTTGTGGGAAGCGGAGAAAAATATTGCTCCTCAGCAAGAGGGTTATGGATTAACCGGGATTTAATAGCTTTAAATATTATCTAAATATCATGAAAAATAAATTTTGCTTTATATTAACTCTTCTACTAGGCTTTATAAGCTTTGTTGGTTGTCAGGACGATGAAGATATTAGCCTGGGATTAAATATTTCATCAGCACAACATAACGTTTCTATGTTGGGAGATATTTTTGAAATAGTACTGGAGGTTCCCGGTCCATGGGTAACAAAGAGTAATAATTGGCTGAAGGTTAGTCCGGAAAATGGTGCTGCTGGCAAACATACTGTTCGAATTGCAGCTGATGCAGCTTCGGGGTCAGATTTTGAAATTCAGGGATCAGTGGAATTTTTAATGGCTGATGGTTCAGAATCAAAGATAATATCGGTAAATCGTGTAGAGCCAACTCCCGGAAGATTAAGCGATAGTTTAGCTTTGGTAGCGTTTTATAATGCTACCGGAGGTGATCGTTGGAGCGTTCAGTGGAATTTTAATCTTCCAATGGATAAATGGCAAGAGATTTTACTTGAGGAGATTGATGGTGAAATGCGTGTAACTAAAGTTATGCCTAAGTCTTTTGGCTTGAAAGGTGAACTTCCCGAATGTCTGAAATATCTTGATCAGTTACGTTGGTTTTCTGTTGAGGATAACCAAATGTCAGGAGAGATTCCGGATTTTATGTATGATTTCAAATATCTTGAGAATCTGATTTTGGGTAAAAACAATTTTAGTGGAACACTCTCTTCCAAGTTATTTGAACTTCCTTTAATTTATCTGGTATTGAATGATAATAATTTTTCAGGAAACTTACCGGAAAATATAGGAGATTGTAGTACATTAAAAACACTTTGGTTAAATGGAAATAACTTTGAGGGTCAGATACCTGCATCATTTGGTAATTTAAAGAATATGGAATTTTTAATGATGCAGCAAAATCATTTTAGCGGAACTCTTCCTGATTTTTCCCAAATGGATAGTATTAGGATAATTGAGATGTCCAGAAATGGAGTGTTTGAAAATATTACTGACACTAAACCTGATGGACATACTGTTGCTAAATATCGTTATGTATCAGATGGATTCTCCGGAGCGGCTCCTAAATTTGTAAATAAACCAAACTTACAATATGTATGGCTTTTTGAAAATAATTTAAACGAGTCTCCATCATTTGAGAATTGTCCTAAGGTAGAGCAGATTCGTCTTGATTTAAATCCAATTAAAGAGCTGCATTCATCTGTTGTAAACAATATGGAGAGTTTATTAGAGTTACATCTTGCACACTGTGAACTAAGCTCTTTGCCTGAGTTTGTTAATTGTCCAAAGTTAAAGTTTGTTGTTGCTTCAAGCAATAATTTGCAGTCGGTTCCCGAATCTCTGTGTGACTTAAAAGCTTTGGAAGAACTGATGCTTTATGATAATCAAATTAATTCTTTGCCTGAAGACTGGAGTGATTTGGTTCTTATGCGCCATATTAATATGGCTTATAATAAACTTACATTCTTGCCCGAATCTATATGGAACTTACCAATATATTCTTTGGCTGTACAGTGTAATGAAATTTCTAATGCCTTGCCGACTTCATTAGCTGGTGCAACTAATCTTATGAATGTAAATCTAAACATGAATAAATTCTCCGGCCCTGTAGATCCCTTGACAACATTGTTCAGAGCCTCAGAAATTCATGCTTCCCGTAATGCATTTACCGGAGAAATTCCAGAAGGTTTTGGCCTTCTTGCATCTCTTACAATATTAACATTGGATGCAAACCAATTAACAGGAACAATTCCTTCTGATTTAGTTAAGTGTAAAGCATTAGGAACATTTCATCTTTATGATAATAATTTGTCCGGAGTTGTTCCCTCTTCCATAGTTCAGATTTGGGAAAAATGGGATCCTGAAGAGAATATTTTAAAAGGCAATGAACTTACTGTTCAATAATTGAGAATTATTTAAAATATAAAAGAATGAGGAATAACATAATTTCCTCATTCATTTTTATTAACAGGAAAAGATATTATTAATATGAGAAAATTATTTATATATGGGATCTCTATTTTACTTTTTTCTTTACTCGGTTGTAGTGATGATGAGGTAAAACCGGAATTAAAGTTATCTGAAACAGAGATAGAACTTAATGCCTCTGTTACTGAATACATAATTAAGGTAACATCTGTAGATTCCTGGAATGCTTCTTCGACAGCGAGCTGGTGTATAATATCGCCCAGCAGCGGAAACGGAAATGGAGTTTTTAAGATAACTCTTGAAGCAAACGATGAATTAGCTGAACGTAATGCTGAGGTTAAAGTAATTAGCGATGGGAAGACTCAAATCATATCTGTAAAGCAGCTACCAAAATCCATTTTGAGTTTCTCACGATCGCATATTTCAATAGAAAAAAATAGTGTGCAAGATACATTAGTTATTACATCTTCTTATGAATGGACTGCCAGCGAAGATTTAAGTTGGTTAACGTTTTCTCCATCTAAAGGAGAAGCTGGTAAAACTGTTTGTACTTTTAAATTAGATCCAAATAGTGATCAATTTTCCCGTAAAGGTGTTGTTAATTTCAAGTTAAATTGTTCAGATGAAGTATATTCTTTAGATATAACACAAGAGGGTGAATTTAAATCTCTTCGACAACGTGATAGTGTGGCTTTGGTTGAAATCTTCAGTTCCGTACTAGATCCTGAAATATATCCTGAGTTTTGGTCAGAGAATTGGGATGTAAATAAGCCGATAACAACATGGAAAGGTGTTGCTACACAGATCATTAATAAGGAACATCGTGTAGTAGAATTAAATATGAGTCTAATTCCTATGTCTTTTAGTTGGACTCCATGGAGATTGGAAGAATTTCCTAAAGAAATAGGATATTTAACAGAGTTGAAAATTCTTAATATTGAGCATCTTAAGGCTTTTGGGGTACTGCCTGACGAAATTGGAAATTTAACTAATTTAGTCAGGTTGGCGGCTGTCGATAACAATTTTACATCAATACCAAATTCTATTGTAAAATTAAAGAATTTGGAGGAGTTAGATATGTCTGAAAATCAACTTTCCGGTAGCTTGCCAGAATCTATAGGTGAGTTAGTTAATTTGAAAAAGTTGAAACTATCTCATAACTTTTTTCAAGAGATTCCTGATATATTTTCAAAAATGCAGAAATTAAAATCTTTGGATATATCTCGTTCACTAGAATTGTCTTTTGATGGAACCGCATCTACTAATATCTTTCCTGAATCAATTTTATCACTTAATGAATTAATTTATCTTAATATTTCCAGAAATGACTTTGCAGGTAATTTCCCCGAGCAGATAGGAAACTTGCTGAATCTTAAGACGATATTGGCTTATGATAATAAGTTTGAGGGTTCTATTCCAGCCTCAATTGGAAATATTAAAGGTCTTCAAACGTTAAATCTGGCTAGAAATTTATTGTCTGGAAGTATTCCAAGTGAGATATCTAATTGTAATAGTTTAGCGAATTTAATTGTTTGTGAAAACCAATTGACAGGTGAAGTACCTTCATCGTTTGGTGGATTAATTTATATTCAGACTATGGATTTGTCTGATAACCAGCTGACCGGTACATTGCCTGATGATTTTTTCAAACAAACATACCTGATAGAATTAAATCTTGCATATAATAATTTTTCAGGGGTAGTGCCATCTTCTTTAACAAGCTGTACATCTGTTAATAGAATTAAACTTGACTATAATAAATTTACAGTAATTCCTAATGGTTTTGATAAATTACAGAATTTAGAATCATTTACCGCATCCAACAATCTCTTTATATCTATTCCTGAAGGATTTAAATATCTTGTGAACTTAGGGATTTTGGACTTAAGTGGTAATAATATAGAAGGTACAATTCCGGAATTTTTAGCAAAAATGAAATCTTTAGGTATTTTAGGATTGTCAAACAATAGGTTTACCGGGGAGATTCCACAAGCTCTTATTGATCTTGGACAAGGTTATCCCGGATTTAGTTTTGATTTTTATATATGCCCGCAACAAGAGGGATATGGGGTGACAAATTGTCCTGATTCTTCTGTTAGTATAGGGGGAGGAAATGGTGATCTTGATTCGGGGATGAGTATAATGAATGTAAAAAATTAATTATTAAATGAAAAATATATCTTTAATAATAATATTGTTATTGTGTCCGATATGTCTGTTGGCGCAGACCAGGACTATAAAGGGAGTTATAACTTCGGGTGACAATAAAGAACCGTTACCAGGTGTGACAGTTCTAAATAAAAGTAATTCTACCGGAGTAGCGAGTGATATAGATGGGAAATACAGTTTAAAAGTAAAAAGTGGAGATATTCTGGTTTTTTCGTTTGTAGGATATAAAAGTCATCAAGTAAAAATTTCAGATCAGAAGACTTTAAATGTTGTTTTGGATTCTGAATCGGAAAAACTTGATGATGTTGTGGTTATTGCATACGGTGGTGCAAGGAAAAAAGGAACTGTTACAGGATCTGTTGCAAGTGTAAAAGGAGATGTTCTTGAATCCAAACCTGTAGCAAGTTTTGATCAGGCACTTCAGGGACAAATTGCAGGGGTTCAGATTACGACCTCTTCAGGTGAGCCTACAGCAACCTCTTCTGTAAAAATTCGTGGAGTAAGCTCCATGGCTGCATCTACTGCTCCTCTTTATATTATGGATGGAGTTGCTATTTCGGAAGGAGATTTTTCTTCAATAAATACAAATGATATTGCTAGTATTTCTGTATTGAAGGATGCTTCATCAACATCAATTTATGGTTCTCGTGCAGCAAATGGTGTTATTGTTATTGCAACCAAAAAAGGCCGTTACGGACAAGATTCCAGAATAAATTTTCGCAGTCAGTACGGAGTCTCTAATTTAATGAAAGGTAGCTATGAAATGATGAATACCAAAGAGATTCTTGAATTAGAGCAAGAATTGGGTATTCGTTATGCAGGAAGTGCAGAAACCCAAGAGTTAGCTACAATAAATACAAACTGGGAAGATGAACTTTATCGTCAGGGGCAAACTAGAAACTATGAGTTATCTGTTGTAGGTGGTTCAGAGAGATTGTCTTATTATATTTCAGGAGCTTATTTCGAACAAGAAGGTATTGCTCCTCATTCCGGACTTGAGCGTATAACTTTCCGCTCTAATCTAGAGGGACGTATGAAAGAGTGGTTAAAGGTAAGTAGTAATATTTCTTTAGGATATAGTAATTACCAACAAACAGAAAACAGTAGAACTATGTTCAATCCTGCTGTTGCTGCTTTGGTGGCTAAGCCTTATCTTAAGGTTAGAAATGAAGACGGATCTTTAATTCAGAGTTGGGACAATACGGAGAATCTTCTTTATTATATGGACAAATTCCCTTCTGATAATGAGGATATTAAGATGGTTGGATCACTTTCCATGGAACTTAATCCGATTAAAGGCCTTTATATAAAAACTCTGGGAGGTATTGATGGATTAATTATGCGTGGATCATCTAAATCCTTACCTAGTTATATCTATAACCAGGAGTCAGGTGGTAGTGCTGCAGAGAGTTATGGACGAACCTTCAGAGTTACCTTAACAAATACCCTAAACTACTCTTTTAATATCAATAGCCGTCATTCATTTATTTTACTTTTAGGTCAGGAGGCATTGCAAATGAGAAGTAATGCGTTTGCAGCTCAAAACTTAGGAATACAGGACGATCGTCTTCCAAGTTTAAGTGCGGGAACACAACCTACGCTGGCAACAGGCGGAACTACAAGCGGATATAGTTATCTTTCATTCTTCGGAAGGGTAGAATATAATCTGGATCAAAAATATTTCTTTGATTTTAGTATGCGTAGTGATGGATCTTCTCGTTTTGCAAAAGATAATCGTTGGGGAAATTTCTGGTCATTAGGTTTTATGTGGAATATGAAGAAGAGTGATTTTTTGTGTGATAACAACATTATTAATGATGCTAGTTTAAACTTAAGTGTTGGAACAACAGGAAATTCAGAGATAGGATATTACGACTATATGTCTTGGGTAACCAATGGTGCTGTTTATAACAATATAGACGGTATGCGCCCTACTTCATCTGTTGGAAATAAAGATATAACATGGGAAAACATTTTTTCAACAAACTTAGGAGTACAACTTTCTTTAGTTAATCGTATAGACCTGAAGGCGGAAGTATACCGTCGTTATACAACAGATATGCTAATGGATGTTCCTTTGTCTACTGTTACAGGATATTCTGTACAAACACAGAATGTAGGTGAAATGAGCAACCATGGAGTAGAGGTGGAATTAGGATTATCTTTATTGTCAAATCCATCAGGATTTAACTGGGATATAAGCACTAACTTTGCATATAATCAAAACAAAATAGAAAAACTTTACGACGGTGCAGATCAGTTTCTTAGCAGTTTAACAGCATCTATGGTTAAGGAGGGAGAACCTCTTGGATCATTCTTTATGCCACGTTATGCAGGGGTAAATCCTGCCAATGGAGAAGCGCTTTGGTACGACAAAGAAGGTAATGTGGTAAATGAGTACAGTGAAGATAATTCAGTGTTATTAGGAAAAACTTATTATGCTCCTCTAAATGGTGGTTTTACAACTAATTTTTCATATAAAGGGATTACATTATCGGCATTCTTTAACTGGGTGGCTAATCGCTATGTTATGAATAACATGCGTTTTTTTACAGAAAATCCTAATATCAGTTACGTTGCTACTTGGAATCAGTCTAAAAAGGTGCATAATCGTTGGAGAGAACCTGGAGATGTTACGGATATAGCGCGTGCCGATATTCCTGTGCAGGTAAATTCAGATCAATGGATAGATGATGCTTCATTTGTTCGTCTTAAAAATGTTACAATAAGTTATGCCGTTCCTTCAAGTATTTTAAAAAGAACCAATGTAATAAAAAGTGCCAGAATCTATGTTCAGGGCCAGAATCTTTTGACCTGGACTAAATTTGAGGGTTACGATCCTGAGGATGATACAAATGTAACCTTTGGAAGATATCCTACAGCACGTCAATTTACATTTGGATTAGATTTTTCGTTTTAATTGATAAGAGAAGATTATGAAAAAAATAAGACTTTGGTCAATTCTATTGCTTATACCGTTTTTTAGTTGCCAATCATTTCTTGATGAGCAACCCGAAAACCTTTTACCTGTTGATGATGCTATAGTTTCAATAGAGGATTGTGAAAGCTATTTGGTAGGTGTTTACTCAATGTTTAAAAATACAGGTGCCTTAGCATACAATGGGATGATACTTCCCGATGTACAGTGCGATATGGTCAACTACGTATTGGGTAACGGTGGTCAACTGGGGGAAGTACATAACTGGACTTTTGGTTCCCAAAGTGAGTATGTTTCAAGTGTATGGAACGCTTATTATGCTATTATATTTCGTGCGAATTTCTTGCTGCAGGGGGCAGATAAACTTGGTGCTCAATGGACTAAGGAGTTAAGTAGCGCAGAAGAGGAAAAGAAAGCTGATCTTCAGGAAAACATAGATAAATTGAACGATATAAAAGCTCAGTGTTATTTAGCTCGTGCTTTGGCTCGTGTTGAATTGGTTAAGTTTTATGCTCCTGCCTATGATCCTGAGACAGCTTCTAGTCAACTTGCTCTTCCTATTGTAAATAAGCTTGAGTTAATAAGTCCCAGTCGTGTTACAATGGATAAGTATTACCAGGCAGTACTGGATGATCTTACAAAAGCACAGAAAATAAAAAACCGTAAAGTAGACGATATATACTTTACTTCAGCTGCTGCATATGCTTTAACTGCACGTGTAAATCTATATATGCATAGATGGAAGGATGCTATTGATGCTGCTACTGAAGTTATAAAGGATAGCCGTTATGAGCTGTTAAAAGCATATTCTGACGGGAATGTAGCAAATGCATGGAGTAGTGAATATGCAGAGATGTGGCGTTTTGACAGAGGTAACGAGATTATATGGAAAATAGGTTATACATCAGAAGATCAATCATTAGGATCTTTAGCTCAAAATTTTAGCAGATATGATGGTTCGGGGAAATTTTATCCTGAGTTTATGCCTTCTCCTACCCTTCTTAAAATCTATGGCGATATGGATGGAAGGCGTCATATCTTTTTTGAGGAACGTACTACAAACTACACTCACAATGGATTTATAGAGGCATTAAGGAAATATCCCGGTAATCAGGAGCTTAACTATGGTGCTTCAAGCAATAGATATGTGAATATGCCTAAGGTTTTTCGTCTTTCAGAACTTTACCTTATAAGAGCAGAAGCTTATTACCATTTGGAGCAAACTTCTTTGGCCAATAATGATCTAAGGGATTTACGAGAAGCACGTATTGCAAATTACTACCATATTTCGACAAGTGGTGAAGAACTTTATAAAGAAATTCAGCAGGAGAGGGTTTGTGAACTTTGTTTTGAAGGACATAGATTATATGATTTGAAACGATATGGTAAAGGATTTAAACGCGAAAGTCAGGAAAATTCTCAACCGGCAACCAGCTCTTTGGAAATAGAATCCACGAATTTACGTTTTGTATGGCCTATTCCAAAATCGGAGTTAGAAGTACCCAATTCAAATATGGTAGGTAATCCAAGTAACGCACTTTAATAACAAATGTATTGACTATGAATAAAAATATATTTCTAATTTTTATAATCCTCTTATTAGTAGCTTGCGATGCAGAGGAAAGAATTTATGATGGTCCGGATATAGCTTATTTTGATAATAAAGGCATTATCAGGGAAGAAATTGCTGACGTGAATACCAGAATCACTTTCAGGGTAGTATCTCCTCTTGCAGTGGGGCATGATCGTCAATATAATATAACAAAACGTTTTGGAAGTACAATGGAAGAGGGTGTTGATTACAATTTCCCCAAAGGTCGTTCTTTCATTATATCAGCAGGTGAATATTGGATTGATATAAATATAGATATCAACCCCGAAAGTTTACGTGCCACAGTAGATACCCTTTCATTTGGTTTGGAGGCACTTAACGGAGAAGTTGCGTCTTTCGACAGTGAATTACAGCTACATATATCTAAAAGATGTGATTTTGTTCCGGAACTTTACGCTGGAGAGTATAATCATAGTACCGGACTTTTCCCTTATCAACCTGATCACACTGTAACGATGGAGGTTGTTCGTAATAGTGATGGATCAATAGATCCTAATGCAATTAAGGTTAAGAAACCTTATGCAGCTGATGATTTTATTATCAGACTAGATTATTCTAATCCTAAGAAAGTAACTCCTGTAGTAGAAATGCAGCAGGCTGGTACTTTGAATACTTATGATCCTTGGGGAGAGCCTGTTACTGTTCCTTTTATGGTTCATACAACAGAACAGCATACTTATCCAAGAGTATTTGAAAAATGTGAGAATCAATCCTATCTATATGCTTGTAATGGAGAATTTGTTATCTATATGGTTTGTGGGGTGTTCTTCAAAGATGAAGATGGAAGTATTATAGAAGGAATTCTTGGGCAGGGTGCAGCAGAAGAGCGTTTTACTCGTTTAACTCCACCATATGAAGGAGTTGAGAGAGCTCAGGGGCATAATATTGAGATTAAAGCAAATATTATTAATGGTAAGTAATTAGATATGAAAAGATTTTCAATATTAATAATCGTCATTTTATCTTTTTATTGTGCAATAGCTCAAAAACAGCTGCCTTCTGTAAAGGTGACAAATTTGAAAGGGGAGAGTGTAGATATTAAAAATATTATGTCTGATTCAATCCCGGTAGTGCTAACATTTTGGAGTACAAGCTGTAAACCATGTATTTCTGAATTAGACGCTTTTAACGAAACCTGGGAAGATGTTGCTGAGGAAGTTCGCTTTAAAATTGTTGCAATATCAACCGATGATAATCGTTCATCTTCTAAAGTAAAAAGTATGGTTAAAGGCCGAAATTGGCCTTTCACCATATATCTCGATTCTAATCAGGCATTGAAGCGTTCGATGAATGTGGTTATGCAGCCACAGCTTTTCATTCTTGATAAAAATGGCAAAGTTGTTTATTCCCATACCGGATATATCCCTTTGTCAGAGGAAAATGTTTACGATAAATTAAGGGAGTTGAAAAGATGATAAGAAGCTTACTTTTATGCGTATTTGTGTTGATAGCTTGTTATAGTCTTAAAGCACAGCAAGGTGGTATTTTATCTGGAAGTATAGAATCAAATTCATTAATTTATCAGGCAGATAAAGAGATTGGATCGGAAAAACCAAAAGATAATTTTGCTACTAATAACTATCTGAAATTAAATTATAATTTGGGGAATTTTGATTTTGGAGTTCAATTTGAGGGCTACTACCCCGTTCTTTTAGGTTATCCTCAAGAGTTGAAAGACGGTAAGCTTATAAATAAGTATGTGTCTTTCAGCGATTGTAATTTTAGGGTTACAGTCGGTGATTTTTACGATCAGTTTGGGAATGGATTGATATTCCGAAGCTGGGAAGATCGTTCTTTGGGAATTAATAATGCTATTGAAGGTGTGCATGTTGCTTACTCGGCTAAATACATAAGTGCTAAAGGTTTTGTCGGACGTCAGAGAAAATTTATGGACTATGGTGAAGGAAAGGTGAGAGGTGCCGACCTGGAGTTCTCTCTTTCAGAAATACTAAAACTTTCACTGGATAAATTTACTGTTGAAGGAAGCTGGATTAATAGATATCACCAATATCTTGGTTCACAAGATATTCCTGAAAAGGTGGATTTGTATTCAGGAAGAGTTAACCTGGAGCATAAGGGATTCCAGCTTAATGTTGAATATGTTGAAAAATCACCGGATCCATCTATTGTTAACAACAATAGTAAAAACAGAGGATCAGCCTTATTATGTAACCTGGGTTATGCAAGATCGGGTTTGGGGATTATGATTACAGGCCGACGTTTGGAATATATGGATATTCGTTCAGAGCGAACAGCAAGTGGGTTGGTATCTAATTTAAACTACTTGCCTGCATTGGTTAGGCAACATGAATATGCATTAGCCAACCTTAACCCACATACAACTGCAGTAAATGGAGAGATAGGTACACAGTGTGATATTTACTACAATATACCACGTGGTTCTGTAATAGGAGGTAAATATGGTATGAATTTACATGTCAATTACTCTTCGTTCTATAATCTTAAAAGAGACGGTATAGATAGTTATGAGTTTCTTGCATTTGGCCAGGACCATCTTTATCAGGATATCAACTTCGATATAGTAAAGCGCTGGGGAAGTAAATTAAAAACAAAATTTCTTGGATCTTTCCAAACATACA
The DNA here is from genome assembly GCA_963666945.2 of Marinifilaceae bacterium. Taxonomy (GTDB): domain Bacteria; phylum Bacteroidota; class Bacteroidia; order Bacteroidales; family Marinifilaceae. The sequence continues at coordinate 30,230 of CAXXRT010000017.1, read as the reverse complement.
ATACTCTTTCAGCAGGAAAACCTGCCTCGATATATAAATCGAATATTGGAGTTTTGGATATTTATTACAAAATAAATCGTAGAAATGCAGTACGTATGGAATTGCAATATTTGCAATCTGATGATTATCAGAAGGACTGGGTTTACGGTCAGATAGAGTATAGTGTAGCTCCGGTATTTAGTTTTTATATCAATGATATGTATAATCATGGTTTAACTAAACTTCACTATTATAACGGAGGACTTAGTTATTCCAGAAGTCGGACTCGCCTGGCTTTAGGCTATGGGCGTTATCGTGCAGGATATAGTTGCTCTGGAGGGGTCTGTCGGTATACACCGGCTTATACCGGTTTAAATATCGCTTTAAGCAGTTCTTTTTAACCTATTAAATTTAAATTTATAAAATTATGAAACTAAAGAATATATTATTTTCGTTAATAACATATTGTTGTTGTGCCTTTTCGTTTTTTTCCTGTTCGTCAGATGATTCGGGATCGTTGGACATAGTGCTTCAGGCCGATAATCAAGAGATTATAGCTGATGGAACTACAGAGGTTTCATTTACGGTAACACTTGGTGGAGAAGTTATTACCCAGAATGCTGAAATCTATAATGGAACAGAAAAACTTGCAGGAAATAAATTTACTACAAATACAGTTGGTGACTACAAGTTTATTGCAAAATATGAAGGAGCCTTTAGTAATGAAATTGTAATTAATGCAGCAGAAGTTGAGGCTTTAAAGAAACGTGCTTTGCTAACTGTATGGAGTTCCACAAACTGTTCTGTATGCCCATATATGGCTTCACAACGTGAAAATAATTGGGAACCAAACAAAGGAGGAGATTTTGTAACTCTCTATTTTTATGGAGATTTTGGACAGAAGGAGGATTGTGACTTTGTAATTCGTGATGAGGAAAGTGGCCTGGGATTTGTTGAAGGGGGAATGGCTAGTTGGTTCAACTGTATAGGAGGCTATCCTAAGGCTAAGCTTGATGCTGAATATGATATTACCTATATGAGCGAATATGAGCGTTTCGACCTGGTTTTAGAAAATAAAGCATGCGCAGATATAGCTATTGAAAGTAGTATTGAAGGAGATAAACTTAAGGTAAAAGTACTCACAACAGCCCGTGGCAATTATCCTCATACTCCCGGATTGGCCATATGGTTAAAGGAGAGTAAGCTTATTTCTCCCCAGGCTTATCGTAATCCGGAAACAGAACTGGTAGAAGTGATTAACGACTACGAGCATAATCACGTAGTTCGTGATTATTTAACTCCTGATGATTTTGGAATAGAAATTCCTCAAGAGTACCGAACTGATGGAAAAGAGTTTATATATGAAACAATATACACTATTCCAACAGAATTCAAAAAAGAAAATTTATCTATAGTTGCCTATGTTTATCAGGATGTACCAAGGATTGTTAGCGACGGTGGACATCAGGTTAATAACGTGGTTGAAGTTAAAGCCGGTGGCAGTATTGATTACCAATTAAAATAGAATATGACAAAATATATTTATATATCTATAATATTGTTTGTTGCTCCCTTATTGGCATCTGGCCAGATTGTACATGGGGGGCAACTACTCTCTCAAAGTCCTGATAACAGATCTATAGGATTGGGAGATAATGGGGTGGCTACTTCTGCTGATGCCAATTCAATATTTTGGAATAGTGCAAAATATTTGTTTGCTAAATCTAAATCAGCAGTATCCTTAAACTATACCTCCTTAAAAATGAATGACGAAACTTTGTCTTTGGGAGCAATTTCAGGATACTACAAACTTTCTGATCTGCATGCCTTTGGTGTGGGAGTGCGATATCTTAAATTCTCATCAATATCGATCTACAATGAACAGGGTATAGATAAAGGTGAGATATCACCCAGCGAATATATCATGGATCTTTCCTATAATTATAAACTGAGTACTTATTGGGGAGTTGGTTTGGTTTTGCATTTATATAACTCGGATTTATTAAAATCTGAAGGGGAGTCGGCATTTTCGGTATCAACTGATCTTTCGGTGTTCTATGAAAGACCTGATAACGACATAATATGGCGTGCAGGATTGGTGGTTGGACACATAGGAAAACCCTTAGAATACAGTTCTGAGAGTAATAAGGCTTATCTGCCTGCTCATCTTTCTTTGGGAGGATCGGTGGAGTGGGATATTGATCCAAATGAACATACAGTAACTTTTGCTATACAGGCAAAACGTTTGTTGGTTCCTGGTGTTGAATACGATAAAGATGGGAATATTATAGCTACAGACTATTCTGTTTTTAAGTCTATAAATGAATCATTATCCAACGATCTTGCAAGTCATCAGTATATGGTATCAGCAGAATATAGCTGGAGAGAGTCTGTTGTTTTGCGTACAGGATATCATTACCAGAGCGAAGATTGGGGTAATCGTAACTACTTCAGTTGTGGTATTAAACTTCAGGGTAAGAATATGTCTTTGGAGGGTGCTTACCGTATGGGAGCCAAAAAGGAGTCTTTATATCATAATAGCTGGGCAGTAGGGCTAGGATATTGTTTTTAATAACTAATTGGGTTAAGTATGAATAAAATAATTAAATATATTTCGCTCTGCTTTTTTACGGCTTTAGTTTTAACTTCATGTCAGGAGCAGATCGATGAGGATATTGTTTTACAAAGTGAAACGCAGGTTTCAGTTAGTACTAATGATATTATCCCCGGGGTTTTGAGGGTTAAATTCCGTTCGGATGATATAGTTGAGCAATTAAAACAATACCAGGAGACTCAGGTTTCAAAAAATAAAACGGGGGTGTCATCGCTTGATCTGTTGGCGCAGCATTATAGCGTAAAAAAAATAGAACCCTTATTTATAACAACTCCGCGTGTGGAGAAGCTACACCGTAAACACGGGTTGCATTTATGGTACGAGATAACACTTGATACTTTAGCAATTACTCCTTGTGCTGTTTTTGATTATGATACAACAGAACTATTTGAGCATGTTGATCCGGCTTATAAGGTAGTGTCAATGGACAATGGAAAGATTATTCCGTTAACAGAAAAAACAACTAAAGAGGTCAGAAGAGACTATCCTTTCAATGATACATATCTTCCCAAGCAATGGCACTATGATAGAGGAGAATTACAAACACCTAAAGAAGAGGCTAATATTGGGCTTTTCTCGGCCTGGGAAATAACTGGAGGAAGCAATAAGGTTATTGTTTCTGTTGTTGATGGGGGAATAGATGTAACTCACCCCGATTTGATTGATAATCTTTGGGTGAATGAATCTGAAAAAAATGGCCAGCCAGGTGTAGATGATGATGGAAATGGATTTGTAGATGATATTTATGGTTTTAATTTTTGTGATAACACAGGAAATATAACGGCTCATGGGCACGGAACTCATGTTGCGGGAACTGTATCTGCAGTTAATAATAATGGTATAGGGGTTTGCGGAGTTGCCGGAGGAACAGGTAAAGGAGATGGTGCAAGGCTTATGAGTTGTCAGATATTTACTATTAACGGTCAGCCTGGTAATTCTGCCAAAGCTATTGTTTATGGAGCCGATATGGGAGCAGTTATATCCCAAAATAGCTGGGGATATAATCAGCCTGGTATTACTGAGCCAAGTGTAGAGGCTGCAATCAAGTATTTTGTTGAAGAAGCAGGAAATCCGGAACTTTTCCCTGATAGTCCCATGCGTGGAGGTATTGTTATTGTGGCAGCAGGAAATGATGGTGCTATGGATAGAACTTATTATCCGGCTGCTTATCCTGAGTGTATAGCTGTTACTGCCACTAATCACCTCAATGAACGTGCGGCAACAACTTATTCCCAACAGTATCGTAGGGAGTATTATGCTAATATAGGAAGGTGGGTAGATATTGCCGCTCCTGGCGGAATGAACGAACAAAACTATGGTGTATTAAGTACTGTTCCCGCATCCCTATCGGGTGGTTATGCCTATGGTTATAAGAATGGAACCAGTATGGCTACTCCTCATGTTTCAGGAATTGCTGCTCTAGTTGTGGGAAAAATGGGTGGAACTGACTTTACAGCAGATAATTTACGCAAGATACTATTGGAATCAGTAAAAGATATTTCCTTGGATGAGCCGGATTATTGGAAAATGATGGGTAGTGGTATAGCACGTGCCGATTTAGCATTAAATCCTAACGATGGTATTGGCCCCGTTGCTGTCTCTGAAATTAATATAAAGAAAATTGCAGATAATAATTGTCAGTTGGAGTGGGTAGTTCCTGTTGATGAACGTGATGGCATGGCCGAGAGCTACCAAATATATACAAGCAATAAGCCATTTACAGCAAATGATATTTCTTCTATGAATCCTATTGAAGTAGACATGAAAGATAAAATAGCCGGCGAAATGGTTAGTTATCAGTTGAACAACTTGTCTGAAGGATTTAATTATATAGCTATTGAGTCTTTAGATCGTTGGGGTAATGTCTCGCCTTTATCTTCTGTTGAAAAGTGGTATATGCTTACCGGTAATAATATGCGTGTTTTTCCAACTGTTGTTTCTAATAAGGTTTCGGTAGTACTTCCAATTGAAGGGGAAGAAAAGGTTATGATATCAATTGCCAATTCAGAAGGAGTTGTTTTGTTTACTCTAAGTGATACAACCAAACAAATCGTAGAGTGTGATTTATCCAATTTGCCATCTGGAGTATATCATTTATTGGCGGAATGGGGAGACTCAAAGGAGCAAGTACGTATTATAAAACATTAATCAAATGAATTATTTCTATACTATATTTTTACTTTTTCTTTCGCTTTTATCCTTTGGGCAGGAGCGGGAGATTTCAGGGCGCGTAATAGATGCAAAAACTAGCGAACCTTTACCTGGAGTATCTGTAGTACTTGTTGGCTCCAGTATAGGAGTCGCAACCGATATTGAAGGAAGCTGGAAGCTAAAAGTGAGCGATAAAAGTGAGATTATTTTTTCGTTTGTTGGAATGAGAAGTTATACTTTACTCGTAGATCAAAGAGATACTTATTTAATAATGTTAAAATCTGATGCGGAACAGATAGATGAGGTAATGGTAGTTGCTTATGGTACAGCAAAAAAGGAGTCTTTTACCGGTTCGGCTGAGGTGGTTTCTGCAAAACGTCTTAAACAACGATCTGTGGCTAATGTCACAAAATCGTTGGACGGTGTTGTTGCCGGAGTTATGAGTACCTCTGGAAGTGGACGTCCGGGATCCGGATCAGCTATTATTATTCGGGGAATTGGATCAATAAATGCATCGGCTACACCTCTTTATGTGGTTGATGGGGTTCCTTATGAAGGCAGTACCAGTGCTTTAAACCCACAAGATATTGAAACCATGACCATTCTTAAAGATGCTTCTGCATCTGCATTATATGGCTCAAGAGGAGCCAATGGAGTGGTTGTGGTAACAACTAAAAAGGGACAAGATGGGAAAAGTAGTATGTCATTTAAAGCCTCTGTTGGATTAATAAAACGAGCATTGCCGGAATATGAAATGATGAATGAACAGGAATTTATGGAGGCAAACTATGATTACACCCGTTTTAATCTTATGTCAGCTGGTCTTTCTGAGTCGCAGGCAAATTTAGCGGCAATGACCAGATATATGGATAATTTAGGAGGAGAACAGTATAATCCGTTTACAATTTCTTCAGATAAGCTTATAAATCCATCAAGCGGGAAAATGGTTTCAGGGGCTGAGCTTAAATGGCAGGATAATTGGTTAGACAAGGTTATGGCTTCCAGACCAATTCGCAGAGAATATGTGTTATCGGCAAGAGGAGGAAATAATAAAACCCGGTATTACCTTTCGTTTGGTTATCTTGACGAGGAAGGATTAGCTGTAAGATCAGGATTTGAACGTTACTCTGCTCGTGTAAATGTGGAGAGCAAATTAAATGAATATTGTAAGATAGGACTGTCTTCCTCGTTTGCATTAACAAAGTCAGCCAATATTCCTTCATCAGGATCAAGTGCAAGTAACGTATGGTATTCTGCACAGACTATTGCTCCAATATATCCATTGTATGTTCGTGATGCATCAACAGGAGATCTTGTACTTAAAGATGGAAATCCTCAATACGATTATGGTAACCAACGTCCCTATCTGCAGAGGTTTAATTCTGTAGCATTGCTTTTTGAAGATCAGGCTGGTTCCAAGGATGAAAATACAAGTATGCGTGGTTTTTTTGATCTGTCAGGAGAAAATTTAGATCAACTTTCTTTTTTAAAGGATTTCCGTTTTGTGTTAAATCTGGGTATGGACTATTCCAATGCTTCTGATCATCAGTTTTATAATCCCTTTTCTGGAAATGCGGTCAATTCGCAAGGAAATATGACTAAAATATGGTCACGTTTATTTAGTTATACAACCAATCAACTTCTATATTATAATAAGAAATTCGACAATAGTGCTTTGGACATTATGCTTGGTCACGAATATTACGACAGAGAAATGTCTGATCTTATTGGCAGTCGTACGGGTTTTATTTTTGGAGATTCCGAAGAGTTAGGTGAAGGAAGTACTGTTAAAAATTCAAACTCCTCAACCAACCGTTATCGTTTGGTATCTTATCTGTCTCAGGTAAACTACAATATTAATGATACATATTATTTGTCGGCAAGTTTTCGTAAAGATGGGTCATCGAGATTTCATACAAGTAACAGATGGGGAAGTTTCTGGTCAATTGGTTGCTCATGTAGGTTGAGCCAGATGGCTGCACTTAAAAAGTTTGATTGGTTGAATAATTTAACAGCTAAAGTTAGTTATGGAGAACAGGGTAATGATGCAGTTGGTGCATATAATGCCTGGCAGCGTACTTATAAGTATGGTTATTCCAATGGATATCGTCCGGGATTGCTTGCCTCACAGCTTGAAAATAAAAATCTAAAATGGGAAAAGAGCGGGAACTTTAATATTGGAATTGAATCCAAGATGTTTGCTAGTCGTCTTTCTCTATCGGTTGAATACTTTTTAAAGAAGACCAGTGATATGCTTCTTTTTCGTGAATTACCGTTTTCTTCTGGCTATTCGGGAATATATGAGAACGTAGGAGATATGCAAAATAAAGGTGTTGATGTTACTATTGGAATTACTCCGGTAAAAACAAGCGATTTAAGTTGGAATACTACATTACTGGCAAGCTGCTACCGCAATCGTGTTACTGCATTAGCTGATGATACCCCCATTCGGCAAGGGGCTATGATTATTAAAGTTGGCGAACCTATATATTCGTACTATCTTCCGGAATCAGCTGGAGTATCTGAAGATACAGGTGATCAATTATACTGGGGGTATAATGATAAAAACGAAAGAGTGAAAATGAATACTCCGCAGTATGAAGCCTATAAAGTGATGGGTTCCAGAGAACCTAAATTTCATGGAAGTTTTTCAAACCAGATTAACTATAAAAGTTTTGATATCTCTATTTTGCTGACTTATTCTGTAGGTGGCAAAGTTTTGGATAGTAATTATGCGACCATTATGGGATCTGATACTTTTGGCAGAAATTGGCATAAAGATATGAACAGGAGATGGAGAAACAAAGGAGATAAAACCGATATTCCTCGTTTGGAAAATGGTTATCTGATACAAGCTACTGATCGTAATCTTTTTGATGCATCTTATTTGGGTTTTAAAAGTTTAGGTATTGGTTACACTTTCTCTTTGGGAAGTAATAGGTCCAATGGAAAAACTCTTCGTATAGGTGTCATCGGTGATAATATTCACACATTTACCTCCTTGAAGGGTATGGATCCCCAGTATAACTTTACAGGTGGTCAGAGCTATTCTTATGCCCCTACATCAAGCTGGAATTTTAATATTGATTTAAATTTTTAGATGGAGTGTAAATGACCTTTAATATTAAATATTTATGAACAATGATTCCAATTTAGAATGACTATGAATATATTTAAACGATTCCTGTTATCAATTTCTGTATTATTAGTGTTTGCCTCCTGTGTTGATTATCTTGATCTGGAGACAGGAAGTGATATTCCTACCGACAAACTATATGAATCGGTAGATGGAGCCTTTGCAGCTATGGACGGAATATATCGTGCCCTGGCTGCACCGGGATGGACTCCTTCTAATCTGGAACAATCTTCCGGATTGATCTCTACCCAGATTGCAGCTGATTTGATGGGAGATGATATGGTTCAGAGAGAATTGGGTAATGGATGGTATTATTATCACTACTCTTATAAAATCAGAGAATATTACAATTTTTCCTCATGGACATCCTATGAGTTATGGAATATGTGGTATCTGGTAATAAATCAGATGAATGAGATTATCGCATATACTCCTGATGAAGCTGGTAAGGAGGCACAGCGCGCCAATTTACTGGGGCAAGCCTATGCAATGCGGGGATTTGCATATTTTAATCTTATACGTTGGTTTCAGCATACCTATAATGGTAATGAGGATGCTCCCGGTGTTCCTGTTTATACTAAAGTAACCGATAAAAATACAGAGGGTAAAGGACGTGGTACTGTTCAGCAGGTATATGAACAAATAAATTCAGATCTGGATAGTGCACTGTACTTTTTTGAAGATGCAGAGTCACAGATCAATAAAACCCATATTGATGCTTATGTTACATGGGGTATAAAGTCTAGGGTTGCTTTAGTGCAACATAATTGGAAAGATGCAGCTGATGCTGCCAAAAAAGCTCGTCACAAACCAGGAATGAAGTTGATGAGTGTGGCGGACCTTATGTCTGGATTTAACTCCATTGCGAACTCGGAGTGGATGTGGGGAAGTGAGATTTCGAGTACTCAAACTACTGCGTATGCCTCTTTTTGGGCACATATGGATGCGCGTTTACCAATGCATGCTGAGACATCAAGAAAATTGGTTTCGAATTGGCTTTACGATATGATTCATCCTTTAGATATCAGGTTAAACTGGTTCGTTAATCCCAATTCTATCTCTGATGAGGAAGAAATTCAAAATACCTTTGGACCCAATGTTAGATATAATCAACAGAAATACTATGTAAAAAATCCTTCTTCTCTGACTGGTGATTATCTTTATATGAGAGCTGCTGAAATGTATCTTAATGAAGCTGAAGCCTTATGCAGGCTTGAACAATACGGTGATGCACGTAATCTTTTGTTGGAATTAATAGGTCCCAGAAATGAGTATTATTCTGAATTATTGGCATTAATTCCTGATGGTAAAGTTCAAACACTTCTTTCTACTGAAAGTCGTAGCAAGCAAACACTTCTTGATGAGATATTAATACAGCGCAGGATAGAATTATGGGGAGAAGGTTTTAGAATGTTCGATATTATCCGTTTGGAATCCGGGTTTTCCAGACAGTATCCAAATACTAATCATTCTTATCCTCTTAAACTAAAGCCAAATTCCAAAAATTTTGTATTGCTAATTCCTTCAAAAGAGTTTATTACAAATCCGGCTATGAATGAAGCTGAAGATCAAAATCAATTATAAATTAAAACAGGATACTCTTTAATAAAGAATAGTATCCTAATATTATTAACCTAAAAAAATAAAATTATGAAGAAAAAATCATTATTTTTGTCAACATTAACGTTTTGTGTGCTGGCTAATTTTTGTATTGTTTTCACATCATGTGAGAAAGAAAAAATTGTTGAAAAAGAGGTTGAAGTTCCTGTTGAAATTCCAACAGTAGGTATATCCGAGGTAGTTCTGCCTGCCACAGCCTCTACTACTAAAATAACAATTAATCCTACACAAGATTGGTCTGTATCAGATATTAATGAATCTTGGTTACAGGTATCTCCTATGAGCGGTGATAATACAGTAAGGGAGCTTACTATTACTACACAGGCCAATGATCTGTTTGATGAGAGAAATACATCTATTTTAATTAAATTTGGAGAAACAGATGTAACTCAAAAGATTAAACAGATAGGAGTAGCTCCATTTATCTCGATTTACGATGGTAAGATTACTTTTACTAATGAAGTTAAAAGTTTTGAAATAAATCCAATCGTTACTAATGTAGAGCTGGATATTGATAATACTACTTTGCCTTCATGGATTAATGACGCCGTGCTTGAAAAAGTTGATGAGGGGCTATATAAAGCAACCATCGCTTTGAAATCAGGAGATTACGATAGTGAAATTAGAAAAGGACTTATCACTTTTAAGCAAAAAAATGGTGAATATACCAAAGAGTTTCCTGTAGAGTGTGCTGCAACAGAAGTTTCTAAATTTACTGTAATTGCGCCGGAACAGTCTCCTTTCTACGAGGCAATTACTTATAATTTTGATGTAGTATCCTCTCCAAACAGCGGAAGGGATACAGTATTAATTTTTCGCTCAACACCTTTTGGACTGGATTTTTGTAATTTTGTAAAGGTTGAAAAGTCATTAATAAACCAACAGGAGGTTTTAAATAGCTCATCGTATAGTGTAACATTTTATGGTGAGTATAATGACGAATGGGGGGATTTTTTTAGAGAAGTGAGTATATTTGTTATGGATGTTGAAGAGGCTGGGGATTTTGATAAGAATAATCCAGGAGATCCATCAATTAAATTAACCCAGAAAAACTCATCATTATTCTATGCTGTTTCTTCCATTATTGAGGCACCTGAAGGTACTAAGGTATCTGAAGATCCTTTTTATGCTTCTGTTGTAAGCCCACTTACAGCTTGTGAGTTAACTCTAAATGTTTCTACTAATAGTCAGCATTGTGCAGGATTACGTGTAGTAATTTTAAGTGAAAGTGCAGATATATATAACTTATCTAATCCTTTCCCTTCAGAAAAGATTGTTGATTGGGCAAAAGTTGAATTTGTTAGCTCTGTTCAAAAAGGAAATGAGATAAACTATTCATATAAACTGGATTTTACACAAGCTGCAGAAGCTCGTACAGGTCATATGTATATTGCAGGATTCGATAAGTCTGGAAAATACTTGGGAGATGGTTGGGCTATAGCTGTTAAAGAATACGCAATTAGTCAAGAGTAAATAACCTAAAAAGTCACTATTATATCTCTCCTATGGAAATCGTGAACATAGGGGAGATCATTTTTAAAATATGGAAAACTATGAGATTTTTAAAGTGTTTTCTTAAAATAACACTAAGGTTCGCTTTGGTAGTGTTACTTTTCTCTGTTATATCATGTAAGGAACATGATATAAGGGTTATACCTGATAAGATAGAGTTGGCGAAAGTGCATTATAATCAGCAGGCTATTTTTAATTTTAGACTACATAATTGTGGCGTAGATTCTGTAGTAGTTAATAATATACTTTCTTCTGTTGATTATATAAATTTATATAATTTGCCTGTAAAAATTGGACCTGGCCAGAAGGCTATTATTAAAGGTGTAGTCAAAGAGTCTGGATATGAGGGAAAGTTTAAAGTAAAACTTACAGCGATTGATAATAATTCAGATAAACTTATTGAGTTTCTATTACAAGGAGAAAGAGAGGCTGAACCAATTTCGTTCGAAAAGAAATTTGTATTTACTTTTGGTAACCTTTTATGTAATAAGAAGCAGGTATCAATCGGAAAAGTTATACTGGATAAGATTTACAGGGATACAATAGAGATATATAATCCAACGTCTAATAATCAGCATATTTCTGCATTAAATGCTTCTAAAAGTTTGGATGTAAAAATATTGGATAAAACCATTGCACCGAATAGATGTGGCAAAATTGAGATTATTGTATCAGAAAGTAATGTGGCAAATCTCGGAAAATTTTTTAAAAGCATACTTTTTAAAATAGAAGGGGAAAATAAACCGGTTATTGTGACGGTGGAGGGAGATATTTTTGAAAACTTTGAAAAATCAAAACATCTTACTGATAACAGATATCCAGTTTTAAATATTGATGAAGCGCGTTTTGATTTCGGGAAGATAAAACAAGGCGATAAAGTAAAACATTCTTATAAAATACAAAATAATGGAAGGGCAAATTTAATAATTCATAAGGTACAAACTACTTGTGGTTGTACCGGAGTGGTAATAGGTAAAAGAATTCTGGCCCCGGGGAAATCTGGCAATATTGAAATTGAATTTAATAGTTCTGGACGTAGAGGTACACAACAAAAATCAATCACTCTGTTTTGTAATGATCCCAAAAACTCACAATATAAGCTTTGGATAGAGGGGCAGGTTGTGCAGAGTTAATTTATATAAAGAATTAAATTGAAATAATTTATGCAATGAAACGTTTTAAAAATATAATTTATTTTCTTCTTGTATTGTTTATATTTGGTGCTTGTGGAGATGATAAGGCGGTATCTTATTTAAATATTAAAACCAAACTAATAGAAGTAATATCTGAGGGAGAGATTGTAACTATAAATATTGATAGTGATGAGGATTGGAAAGTTTCAACATCTTACGATTGGATTAAATTTTTGGAGCAGAATAGCAAGAGTGAGCTTAAAATAGAGATTGCAGCAAATAATTTATTGGAAGTGCGTGAGGGTGATGTTTCTGTGACCACACTTTCTGGCTTAACTGAAACAATTTCTGTTAGACAGGAGGCAGGATTGTTGGATGGTTCTTACTACTCGTATACCAAGGCTTCTGTAGGAAATGGAATTAATATTGTGCTTTTGGGGGATGGATTTATAGCAGAGGATTGTGTGTCGGGAGGTAAATATGACAAGTCAATGGAACAAGCTGTTGAACATCTATTTGATATTGAACCCTACAAATCTTATCGTGATTATTTTACGACTTGGATTGTACGCGCTATATCAAACGATGAGGGAATAAGTGATTATAGTTCACGTGTAGATAATAAATTCAGTGCTACCTACGAGTCTGCAACATCAACTCTGATGAGTTGTGATACAAGTCTTTGTTTTAAATATGCAAAAAAAGCTCCTATCAATGATAATTTAAGTGAGACTGTGATTATTCTGGTCGCTAATAGCAGTCGTTATGCCGGGACCTGTTATATGTTTACCGATGGAGCCTCCATTGCAATATGTCCTATGTGCAATCAGAAGCCTTATGAGACTTTTAAGGGAGTGGTTCAGCATGAAGCTGGAGGACACGCTTTTGCTAAGTTAATTGATGAATATATATATTCAAACGAGGAACTTCCTCAATTAAATAAGGATTGGATAAAGCAAAATGAGCAATATGGCTTTTATCCCAATATAGATTTAACTGATGACCTGTCGACCATTAAATGGAGTCATTTTATAGGAGTAGAGGGATATGAAGAGGTTGATGCTTTCGAAGGAGGATATAAATATGCTATGGGAGTGTGGCGTCCGGAATTGAAAAGTGTAATGGACGATATGCGCCCATATTTTAATGCCCCAAGTAGAGAAGCGATTGTAAAGCGTATTTGTGAACTAAGCGGAATGCAGTATACCTTTGAGCATTTTATAGCAAACGATAAGGTGAAAGATACTAATATAGCTAGTGAGTTTTATTCTAAAGTTACAAAATCTTCGTCTATTGTGCATGCCCCTCCATATGTAGTGGTCAGATAATGATATATAACCCTAAAATTTCTGTATATAAACATAGAATTTACGTTTCCCAAGTTTTTATATGCAGTTTAAAATCCGGCCTTTTAAGGGCTGGATTTTTTGTTACTCTAAATTGAATTAGTATGCATTTTAAAGGTCAGACTAAATCTTGACTAATTCAATTTATAGTATATAATTCAATTTTAAAAGATGCTTTCGCATGTGTTGCGACAGCATCTTTATTTTATTTTTAGGAATTCTTACTCTGAACAGAAATAATTGCAATTTGCTTTTTGCCATCCATTAGGATATGTAGTGGTGAATTGAATTCTATATGTTTTACGTATTCATATTCGTGTACTGTATTCTGTTTGTTTAATAATTCCTTGTTTACAAATGAGTTTTCACTTGAATTTTGTATGGCAAAATAGCCGACATTCATAGAGGTTACATTGTGGAAGAAATGCGATCCCAGTGATGCATCCAATGGGAAATCCTCAAGTCCCTGTTCAACAATTATACGGGCTTTGGATATATTTGACCACAATACAGGTATTCCTGTAAATTTATCCCTTGTTCCCCACCTTCCAGGACCTATAAGTACGTACTCTCTGCCTTGTTCTTTGAGTATCTCGTTTAGTTCTGATACTTCTTTTGCGATATCTTCTGTTTTTTATTTTGTCGAATTTGTTTTCGTCAACGTAAATAACATCTTGTATGGTTGTTATCTTGCCGTTGCCCATTCCTTTGGTTGAGGTTAATAGAATTTCTTCGTCTTTAAAATCGTCAAGGTTTATATCTATGTCCATTTCCCTTCTTATTAGGGGTTTTATTTGTAGAAGATATAATGTGGGTAGCTCGTGCCGTCCTTTGTTCATATCTAAAGCGAATTCAATCTCTATAGGCGATCCCACTGTCTGGTTGAATATATCAAGGAGTATATCAAGAGTTTTGGCAAGTGGTATATGATCGTATTTCAGTATATTTGCAAAATCAACTACACGGGGACCCTTAACGGTTAATGAAGGTTCGAGTCTGTCGTTACTGTAATCGAAAACTGAGGCACAGTGTTTTAGTGTCCCGTCTTTTTCTGCTTCAGAGATATCGTATTTCGATATTGCTGCAACTTCCCCTTCATCTGTTAATGAAAAATCTTGTTTCTCTAGATCAAGAGCATAAAAGTATTTCTGGGAATCTTTTATTTTATCCTGTATTGATTCTAACTGAAGTTTTGGGTTGTTTGGGGCAGAATCTATGTGTCTTTTCCCCACCTACTACATACATACCCAATCCCAGTGCAATAACCGCAAAGCCGTCGTCTGGCTTCATATATGAGAATGGGTAATAGTTGTATGATTGGGCAACACCACTTATATTTGGGTAGTATTTCCCGTTAATCTCCTGTCCAACTACTTCCTGTATTATGACTGCCATTTTTTCTTCTTCTATTTTATAATCTACGGCATTGAAATAGGAACGTGCTGAATCTGTGAAGATAGAGGCGAAGACCAGTTTAATTGCGGTTTCCAGTTGCTGAAGTCTGACTTCTATATTTTTGTGACTATTTGTGATAATATATGTTGAATATACGCCGGCAAATGGTTGCGTAAGAGAGTCTTCAAATAGTCCCGATGAACGTACAGCTAATGGGTTTTTCATTATTTTTATAAACGAACGTAGTTTTTTTGAAAGACTCTCGCTTAAGTCTCCGTTGAGGAACAGTTCTTTTACTTCGTTGTAATCTTGTTTTAAATATATCTTATCTCTTAGTTTGTTTAATTCAAGGAAGTTATCGAATTCTTCAACTCCCTATAAATGGAGGTTTTGGGTATCTCTATGTTTATATCTGGCAGTAACTTTCTAAAATGTGTGTTTTCCACAAAATTGCTTAGGAAGGCAAGTCCACGGCCTTTTCCTCCCAGCGAACCTTTTCCTAGTCGGGTAATATATCTGTTGGAATTAACAAGGGCTTGCTTGTAATTGATAATTCGTCCTCTTAGTTTTTTTTAATCTTGAAGCTTCAAATACGTTTAGACAAAATTCCTCTTAGCTCAATAACAGAATTGAAATCCTCTATCTGGTATCTTCTTAGTCTTTTTGCAAGGTTGATTTCTCCTCTTGCCATTAACCATGTGGAAATGCCATTACGTTTTGAATGATATAGAAGTGATTCATCGGGGACATAACTGAGCTTTTTCTCGAATTCTTCTATAGAACGGGCTATGTCAATTGTCTTTCCCAGCTGGTTTTTGAATATGAAATCGCCGAATCCCAGTTTCTCGTTTATGTATGTATTTATCTCCAGTGCAAGGGTATCGGAGTTTTTGTTTATGAAGTCTGCCCCGATAATGCTGGCTCTTAATGCATTCGACGCATCGTGGCTTTGTAAAAGACAGGGTATCTGTATTCTGTCGTCTTTTGAATTTACATAGCTAATTAAATCTACTCCTGCATCATCGTCAATCTTTCCGTTCCTGAAATAACTGACGTCGGATATAACACATATTAGGTTGTTTTTGTATTTATCTACAATTTCTATAGCTTCTTCATATGAGCTGACCAGTATAACCTTGGGTCTTGCACGCATCTTTAATATTTTGTGCATCTCATCGGTATGACTTTCTTCTTTAATGACTTCCTGAGTCTGCATCATTATTGAAGTGTATAACAATGGTAAATATCTGGAATAGTATTTAACGGAGTCTTCTGCAAGAAGAATTACCCTTACATCACCTATCTTTACATCTGGATCGAGATTCATTTTATCTTCTATGTATTTGGTCATTGCCATAAAGACCTTGGTAGAACCGTTCCATACAAAGATTCTTTCTATTGTGTCTGCCAGATTATCACTGATATTGGTGAAATAGGTGAGGTCTGAATTGTTGTTTACTAGCATTAATATTGGTGTGCCTGGTGATCTCTCCTTTAGGTGTTTGCTTATTGTAATTGGGCTTTCTTTGTCCAGGCCTGCCATGATGATTATTAGGTCGAAATGCCGTTGATTCATAGCATTCATCGCTTCTTCCTCGTTTGTAACACTTGTGAATCGTGGTGCTGCGTAGAGGTTTAATTGTAAATATTCTCCAAATATTTTGTCGGAGAACTGTCCTTCTCTTACTATGGTATAAGCATCGTAATAAGTAGCAATAAGCAATATTTCTTTTACCTTAAATGGCATTAATTCCTGAAAAATATCTCTATCGTTTTTCTTCTTTTTGTAAATTTTGCTTATCTGAATTTCGTTCATATCTATGGGTTTTCTTTGTGTGTTCAATTATTTATCTACTAAATTAATAAAAAAATAAAGCTAATGAAATTCTTGTATAGCTTTAATTTAGTAATTGTGAAATAAGGTTGAAATATTAAGGGACGAAAACGATTCCGTAGATTTTTTTTGAAATTTTATTAAAGAAAAATTTCTTGATTTAAAAAACTGTTTATATTTGCCCGTAGAATAATTTTTTTTAATTGTTGTTCTTTAATTATAAAAGAAATGAAAATTACTGTAGTGGGAGCAGGCAACGTTGGCGCAACATGTGCAAATTGTATAGCTCAAAAGGAAATTGCTAATGAGGTTGTTCTTATAGATATCAAAGAAGGCCTTGCTGAAGGGAAAGCTCTTGATATGTGGGAAACTGCCACCGGTAAATTATTACAATACCCGTATTAAAGGGGTATACTAACGATTACGAGAAGACTGCTGGTTCCGAGGTTATTGTTATAACATCAGGACTACCTCGTCGTCCGGGAATCGAGTAGAGATGACCTTATTGCTACTAATGCCAGTATTGTTAGAACAGTGACTGAAAATACTATTAAGTATTCGCCTGAGGCAATTATTGTAGTTGTTTCCAAATCCTTTGGATGTTATGACTTATTGTGCATACCTGACTTCCAGACTTCCTAAAAACAAGGTTTTCGGTATGGCTGGTGTTCTTGACACTGCCAGATACAGATCTTTTCTTGCGGAAGAATTGAATGTCTCTCCTAAAGATATTCAAGCATTGCTTATGGAGAGGGCATGGTGATACAATGGTGCCTCTTCCAAGATACACTACTGTAGCTGGTATTCCTGTAACAGAACTTATAGATGAAGAACGTCTTAATGCTATTATTGAGAGAACTAAGTTTGGGGGTGGCGAATTAGTTAACCTTATGGGTACTTCTGCATGGTATGCTCCTGTGCTGCTGCTGCTGCTCAAATGGTAGAAGCAATCGTAAGAGATCAAAAAAGGATTTTCCCTGTTTGTGCTTACCTTGAAGGTGAATATGGTCATGATGACATATATCTTGGTGTACCTGTTGTTCTTGGTAAAAATGGTATTGAAAAAATTATTGAAGTTGAATTGAATGTTCAGGAGAAAGCTTTGCTAGACGAGTCTGCTAAAGCAGTTAAATCGACAATGAATGTTCTTACAGATATGTGCGTTATAGATTAGTTTATTGGATATTTTGCGGTTTTATGGTTAGTGGCTGCCCTAATGGGCAGCTTTTTTTTTATATTTGGTTCGGGAATCTTTTTAGATAATTGTAAGAATGGTGTTATATGATTAAACTGAGTAGGAAAAAAAGGGTTAATGTCCCTATTGAAATAATTGAATTGGAAGAGAATAGCTACCATATACTGATTAGTTACTGTTGTGGATGGGAAATATGATGGTTTTTTTTGTCGTGGATACGGGGGGCGTCAAAAACTGTTGTAGATATAAATTTTCTTGAAGAATTTCAGAGTGTTTGATAAAAATATGGGGGAGATGTCCTCTGGTGGATTGGGTGGTGAAATCCCGGATTATGCAGATCGCCGTTATTAAATCTCTTGCTTTTGGTGATTTTAAGATAGAGGATCCTCATATTGCTTTAATCGATCTTGACAATATTAATGCCATGTATCAAAGACATTGCAGTAGATGTATTAATGGTTTGCTCGGGAGAGTGATATTCTTGTTAAATTTAAGGCCCTTATTGATTATGACAAATCGTTATTGTCTTTTTCTTTATAAAATTTATGTTTTGAGATTATAATTTTTTTGTTTATTGCTGACAATATATCAGTGTATGTTTTAAAAAAATTAATATATTTGTCCGACATTTTGGAAAGTCTATAAAATTAACAAATTATAAAAACCTAAGATCACATGCAGAATAAAGGTGCGATAAGATTACTTGCTATTGCTTTTGCTCTAGTGAGTTTATATCAGTTGTATTTTACGTTTAAGACAAAAAGCGTTGAAAATGATGCTCGTGAGTTTGCTATGGGTGATATCCAGAAAGAGCAAGCTTATTTAGACAGTATTTGCGGGCGAGTCAGTTTACAATTTCTTCGGTATTAAGGAATTTACCTATAAGGAATGTAAAGAGTTGGAATTAAATCTTGGTCTTGACCTTAAAGGTGGGATGAACGTGACGATGGAGGTTGATGTGGTTGATTTGATTAAATCACTTGCGAACCATTCACAGGATCCTACATTCAATAAGGCTATTTCTCAGGCTAAGAAAATGCAGGAAGATAGTCAGGAAGACTTCGTGACTCTTTTTGCCAGGGCTTTTGAGTCTATCGACCCTAACGCTAAATTGTCTTCTCCTGATATTTTGGTAATATTGAATTAAAAGATAAAATTAAATATGGTGCCAGTAATGAGGATGTAATTAAGGTTATCAGACAGGAGGCTAACGGAGCTATCGATAATACTTTTAATATTCTACGTACTCGTATCGACCGTTTTGGTGTTGCTCAGCCGAATATTACGAAAGCTGATATTTCAGGTCGTATAATCGTTGAACTTCCTGGCATAAAAGATCCTGAAAGGGTTCGTAAGTTACTTCAGGGTACTGCTGCTCTTGAATTTTGGGAGACATACGAAAATGCTGAAGTGTATCCTTACCTGCTTAAAGCTAATGAAAAATTAAGAGAGATAAAAGACGCTGAGGCTACTCTAAATAATGGAAAAGAAATAAAAGAAGAAGCTAAGGAAGACAACAAGGCAGAGAAAGAAGAAGGTCTGATGAGTGAGCTACAGGATTCTGTTAAAAATGATTCTCTTGCTTCTTTCCAGAACGAAGAGGAACTGGCTAAAAGATATCCATTATTTTCTGTATTGAAACCAATGACAGGAAGAGGTGGTGATTTGGCTCAGGGATCCGTTGTGGGTTATGCTTTTTCCAGAGATACTGCAAAAGTAAATATGATTCTTGCCAAAGCCCAGATAAAATCTCTATTCCCAAGAAACGTTCGTTTAATGTGGGGTGTTAAAGCTCCGGATTGGGCTAAGGGTGAAGGGATTCTTGAGTTACATGCAATAAAAGTTACTACTCGTAATCAGAAGGCTCCTCTTGATGGTGATGCTGTTGTGAGTGCGCGTCAGGGATTCGGTCAGTCTCAGGCTGAGGTTGAGGTTTCTATGTCAATGAGTGGTGAAGGAGCCAAGACTTGGGCCCGTATGACTAAAGACAATATTGGGCGTTGTATAGCTATTGTTCTTGATGGTTATGTGTATTCTGCTCCTAGGGTAAATACAGAGATTAAGGGAGGTAATTCTTCTATTACCGGAAACTTTACTGTTGCTGAGGGTAAAGACCTTGCAAACATTCTTAAATCAGGTAAATTGCCTGCTCCTGCTCGTATTATATCAGAAGAGATTGTTGGTCCTTCTTTAGGAAAAGAGTCTATCCAGTCTGGTATGTGGTCGTTTATTATTGCTTTTTCATTAGTATTGTTCTACATGCTGTTCTTCTATAGTAAGGGTGCTGGTTTCGCAGCAAACTTAGCTCTTATTGCTAACCTGTTCTTTATTTTTGGTGTTCTTGCATCTTTAGGTGCTGTTCTGACATTACCAGGTATTGCGGGTATAGTGCTTACTATCGGTATGTCGGTGGATGCTAACGTACTTATTTTCGAAAGGATTCAGGAAGAACTTAGAGCTGGAAAAGGACTTAAACTTGCTATCAAGGATGGTTATAATAATGCTTATTCTGCAATTATAGATGGTAACATCACTACTTTATTAACAGGTTTTATTCTTTACGTTTTTGGTGAAGGTCCTATTAAAGGTTTTGCTACTACGCTTATTATTGGTATATTCTCATCTTTATTCTGTGCTATTTTTATTACCAGATTAATACTTGACAGACGTGCTTCTAAGAACAAAATCTGTTTCGTTTACAACAAGTATGACCGATGGGTGGTTAAGAAAATAGCGATATTAAATTTCTTGAGAAGCGCAGAATGTTCTACGTTATCTCGGCTATTGTTGTCGGAATTTCAATTGTTTCTTTAGGCGTTCGCGGATTGAATCAGGGTATTGACTTTACAGGTGGTAGAACTTACGTTGTACAGCTTGATAAGACTGTGCCCGTAGAAGATGTAGCTCAAACGTTAGCTGGTGTTTATGGTCAGGCTCCTGAGGTTAAGACCTTTGGTGCAGGTAATCAGGTTAAGATCGCTACAAAATATAAGATTGCAGAAAAAGATACAGAGGTGGATGATGAGGTTGAGAAATTTGCTTTATCAAGGTCTTAAGCCTTATTTGAATGATGGTAAAACGAAGGCTGAGTTTATGGAAGTAAACAGAAAGCAGTCACAAAAAGTGGGGCCTACTATAGCCGATGATATTCGTCAGGCTGCTATCTGGTCTATACTGTTTGCTCTTGCTGTCATCTTCCTTTATATAATGGGTCGTTTTACTAAGTGGCAGTACGGCCTTGGTGCTATTGTTGCTCTTGCTCACGATACTATTATTGTATTGGGTATATTCTCTCTGTTCTACGGAGTAGTTGCCTTTCTCTCTTGAGATTGATCAGGCATTTATTGCTGCTATCCTGACTGTAGTAGGTTACTCTATAAACGATACAGTGGTTGTATTTGACCGTATTCGTGAGTATCTAAAACTTCATCCTAAGCGTGATGAGGTAGAGGGTGACCGATAGTGCTTTAAACTCTACACTTCGCCGTACATTTATGTAACATCTCTTTCAACATTTGTTGTGTTGCTTGCGATATTTATCTTCGGTGGTACTTCAATTAAAGGATTTACATTTGCCCTTGCTAGTTGGTGTGGTAATAGGTACTTATTCTTCATTGTTTATTGCTACCCCTATCGCACACGATACAACTAGAAGAGTTGCTGCTGCTGTTGCTAAGAAAAAAGGAAATAAATAAGAATGTAATTTTACATTATAGATCAAAGGCCGTTCTTTTTTAAGAACGGCCTTTTAGGCATAAAAGTTGTAAATGGATTTTGTGGAAAGACTAAAGATGGGTATACAACTTCTTTGGGGAGAGGAGGATCTGATTTATCAGCTGCTCTTATTGCTGCTTCTTTGGGGGGCAGATCATCTTGAGATTTGGACAGATGTGAATGGAATGATGTCTGTTTATTCTTGAAAATAATTTGTGGATATGGATATGTACATCAATTGACTCAAAACTTTAATATAGGAGTTTTGAGTTAAAAAGAAAGAGTCCGTGGCCCCGGACTCTTTCTTTTTATTATTATTTTTTGGGGGATTTATCAGGGAAAGCTGGATTGGTGGAATTTCTTTACCTTTAGCTTTTAGTTCTTGAAGTATAACCTCAATGGCTTTATTAAGTTGCTTATCTTCTCCCATGAATTCTTTATATGGATCGTTATCTATCTCTATGTCAGGAGTAACTCCGCGTCCTTCAATTATAAATTCACTTCCGTCTGCTGCGTAGGGTGCATATGATGGGGTAACAATATGGCCGCCATCTACTACACTAATATATCCGCTATAGCCGACAACACCTCCCCATGTTCTTTTTCCAATAACTTTCCCTAGTTTATTGTATTTAAACCGATAGGGGAATAAATCACCGTCTGAAGCAGAATATTGGTTTATTAATAATACTTTAGGGCCTATAAAGGTTCCAACAGGATTTATACTTCCTTCTTTTGTGGTTTGTATGCATAGTAAAGAAAGTTGCAGTTCTTTTTAGTCTTTCTGTTATCATTGGAGATACATTTCCTCCTCCATTACCTCTGTCGTCAATGATAAGTGCTTTTTTAGTCAGTTGAGGGTAATAGTGTTTGACAAATTCATTTAGCCCATCAGGTCCCATATCTGGTATATGTATGTATCCAACTGTTCCATTAGTGGCATTATTTACTTTCTCAATATTGTTTTGTACCCAGTTGTAGTAATATAGAGGTCCTTCATCGGAAATAGGTTTCACTATTGTTTTTCTGCTTCCTTCAAAGTCGGCCTTGGTGTTTACTGTGAGTTCGACTTCTTTGTCTGCCATATTAATAAGACATTCGTAGATGTTGTCAATATCTTCAAGAGATTTCCCATTTATGGCCAGTATGAAATCTCCTTCGTTTATGTTGATACCTATTTCTTTTAATGGTGATTTTGTGTCATTATTCCAGTTGGTGCCTTTAAGAATTTTTGTTATCTTGAAGAATCCTGACTTATCTTTATTGAATTTTGCTCCAAGAAGACCCATATTTATTCTCTCTGGCATAGGATGTTCACCGTTTGCAGAATAGGCATGTCCCACATTTAATTCTCCTATTAATTCCCCTAATAGTAGAGTAAGGTCTGTGCGGTGATTAACATATGGAAGCAATTGTCTATATCGTCCATACATTTTATTCCAATCTAAACCGTGCATGGTAGGTGAATAGAAAAAATCTCTCATTTGTCTCCAGCTTTCATCGTAAATCTGAGTCCATTCTTTGTGGTAATCAATTTGTTTTTTTAATCCACTTAGATCGATAGGTTTTGTAATATCAATTTTTGATGTTGGTAAATCAATGATCTGCATTTTGGCATTTTTCTTTGCAAGAGCTTTTTTGTAACCTGGTGAGAAAAATATTTCTGCTTCAATGGGGGTTTCTTTCTTGGTTTTTAGATCGTAAAGGTAATCGCCTTTTTGGTTGCCCCATCTTTTGTAGTATATCTTGTCGTTAATTAGATGAATAGAGTGATAATTTGAAGCCGTAACAGGTATTTCTACTATTCTGTCTTGTAGTCCATCAATGTCGATATTTGTATCTGTTTCTTTCTCATCCTTTTTTCCGTTTTCCACCTTTTTGATTTTATCTTCCTTTTCTTCATTAATTTTGACTGTATCATTTTTAAGTTCAAATGGCGATGGAGTATCTTTTCTCAAAGTTACCAGATATAATTTTTCCATATTGTTATAGGCGTGATTCCACTCTGTATTGCTATATATGGGAGAAAATGTTCTGCTTGATGCAAATACCAGATACTTACCGTCGGCACTGAAATTGGGAGCAGATGAATCGAACCATCCTTTTGTAACCGAATTTTTTATTTTGTCTTTTAGGTTGTATAGCATTACTTTGCTCATGGTCTTTTCCGGGCTTGTATATGTTATCCATTTGCTGTCGGGAGACCAGTTGAACTGATGTATTGGCGAAATTGCTGATTTTTCTATTGTTTTTGTGTTTTTTGTGTTGATATTGGTTAATTGTAGGCGGTTTTCCTTGTCGTTCCAAAGTATATATTTGCTATCTGGTGACCATTTAATATTGAAAATGTATGTCTTGAATTTTTTAGTTAACTGTATGTCTTTCTTATTTGAATTTACTATATGTAAATATATTTGGAACTCTCCGTCTTTGTCTGAAATATAAGCTATGTATTTCCCATTTGGGGACCAGGTACAATCTCTGTCGTTTGCTTCGCATGAATTGTTAAGATTGTATGTTATTCCTTCTGATGTGGGAACGGAGAATATATCTCCTCGTGCACATATAGCTATTCTTTCGCCATGGGGGGAAATGGCTACTGTAGTTATGTTTTTACTTACATCCTTTAATTTGGGTCTTGAATAGATATTGTCATTAGCTATCTTGATTTCAACTTTTTTATATTCTTTAGTGTCTGTATTAAGTTTGTAAATATATCCTCCGTTTGAGAATACTATATTATTTTTTCCTATGGAAGGAAATTTTATGTCATACTCAGAGAAATTTGTAAGCTGATTTGTTTCTTTTGTTTCTGTATTGTACACATACATGTTCATTGTTGCGTCTCTGTCAGAAATATAAAATATTTCTTTTCCATTGCTAGCCCACATTGGGATAATATCCTGACTTGGATTATCGGTGATCTTTGTAGATTCTTTTGTTTTTGTATTAAAGATTCTGATATCGTCGGCCATTCCTCCTTTGTAGCGTTTCCATGTGCGGAATTCCCTGAATATGTTGTTGTATGCTAATTTTTCACCATCTGGTGACCAACTGCAGAATCCTCCGTCTTTTAAAGGTATTTCTTTACAAACACCTCCCTTTGCTGAAACATTGAACAATTGTCCTGTGAATGAATTAAATGTATGTCTTCTTGAACGAAAGGTTATGCTTTTGCCATCTGGAGTCCAGTCCATTACTATGTTATTGGGTCCCATTCTGTCTCCAAGGTCATCTCTGCTAAGTGTTGAGGTGAATGTTAATCTTCTAGGTGTGCCTCCTTCGGATGGAATTAAAAACACTTCTGTATTTCCGTCGTATTGACCGGTGAAGGCGATTTGTTTTCCATCTGGAGAAAATTTTGGAAACATTTCGTAGCCTTCGTGTGAGGTGAGTTTTCGTGCAATACCTCCTTCGCTGCTGACAATATAGATGTCGCCTGCATATGAAAAGGCAATTTTATTGTTGTTGATGCTTGGGAAATTAAACAGTCTTGTTTCTTTTTGTGCTATAGCTGCTGTGCTTAGTAATAGAATAGTGAGAAGAGAAATAATACTTATTGATTTCATGATATTTATTTTAATATTTTTTTGAAATTATGAAAAATATATTAATTTGTTAATATATTAATATCAGTATTTTATATTTTGTTCGATAGTGTACATGATTTCATAGGCTTTGTTCGAATACGAGCTGTTAATAAAAATGTTTTGAATTTATTTGGTAAAAAGTATTGTTGTATTGCTTAAAATAAGTAATTTGATAATGCCTAAAAATTATTTAACTTTGTCAAGTATTAAAATTATTTTGAATGAAAGAATCTGTTTTAAAGGTTGGAATAACCCAGGGAGACATTAACGGTATAGGTTATGAGGTTATTATGAAAACATTAATGGATAATCGTATACTGGAGTTTTGTACTCCCGTTATTTATGGTTCACCTAAGGTTGCAGCTTATCATAGAAAAGCCCTGAATATTGAGAATTTTAGTTTGAATAATATTAATCATCCTCATGAGGCTAATTTTAAGAGGGTTAATATTATTAATTGTCTGGGAGATACTGTTAAGGTAGAGCTTGGGAAAGAGTCTCTTGTTTCAGGAGAATCGGCCTTTAAAGCTATTGAGTTAGCAACAGATCATCTTAAGAAAGGTGCTATTGATGTATTGGTTACAGCCCCGGTAAATAAGCATTCTGTTTATGCTAATAAGATTGATTATGCGGGTCATACCGAATATCTTTCGGAGAGAATGAATGCAGAAAAAACAATGACCATTCTTGTTGGTTCATCTGTTAAGATAGGTGTAGTTACAGGGCATGTTCCTATGTCAAAGCTTGCAAATAATATTACTGTAGAGAATATATTGGAGAAACTTCGTATAATGCATAACTCTTTGGAGTTTGATTTCTCTATAAGAAAGCCTAAAATTGCAGTGCTAGGATTAAATCCTCATCTTGGAGATAAAGGAATGTGGGGAGAAGAGGAAGCTAAGATTATTATTCCTGCTATTGAAAAAGCAAGGGAAGAGGGAATTATGGCTATTGGGCCTTTTTCGGCTGATGGTTTCTTTGGAGCCGGAAGTTTTTAAAAAGTTCGATGCCGTTCTTGCCATGTATCACGATCAGGGAATGATTCCTTTTAAAACTCTTGAAGATAACAGGGGCGTGGTATTTACTGCGGGATTGCCTAAAGTGCGTACATCTCCTGCTCATGGAACTGCTTATGAGGTTGTAGGAAAGGGGATAGCATCGGAAGAAGGTTTTAGAAATGCATTGTATCTTGCTATAGATGTATATAGAAACAGAGTAATAAATGAAGAAATTTCTAAAGATCCTTTGCAGCATTATGAAATAGCGGTTGTTAACCCCAACGAACCAGAACCTAATGTTGAGGATTTAGAAGATACAGAGCAAACAAATGAAGATTAAATTATAATATTATGAACAAATCAGTAAAAGCTACTCGTACAGAACAGAATTTACTTAAGTCTTTTGCAGGGGAATCTCAGGCGAGAGGCAGATATACAATGTTTGCAAAACAGGCCAGAGAAGAAGGTTTAGAGCAAATTGCTGCAATATTTATGGAGACAGCAGAACAGGAATATATGCATGCAAAAAAGATTTTTTAGCTTCCTAGAAGGAGGGATGGTTGAAATTACAGCTGCTTATCCTGCTGGTGTGATAGGTAATACTGCTGAGAATCTAAAGGCTGCTGCTGAAGGTGAAAATGAGGAGTGGACTGAACTTTATCCTGAGTTTGCAGATGTTGCAGAGGAAGAAGGGTTTAAAGAAATAGCAATTGCTTGGAGAATGATAGCTAAGGTTGAGGCAATGCATGAAGAAAGATATACTAAACTATTGAATAATCTTAATGAAGAAAAGGTTTTTGAAAGTGAAGAATCCCAAAAATGGTACTGTAGAAAGTGTGGATATGTTCATGAAGGTAAAAAAGCCCCCAAAACTTGTCCTGCGTGCCTACATTCTCAGGCTTACTTTGAGCTAAAGAGCGAGAATTACTAAAATTAATGTTGTCCAAAATAGTTTGATTTTTGTTTATAAGATATGGAATTGTATGATTTATTCTAAGGTCTTTTGATTGAGTATATCAGACTTGGATATTAAAAATATAGGGGAGGGTATCTGTGGTAATGGATATCCTCTTTTTGCTTTAATGGCTGAATCAAGAAAACGTTAGTGTTTTTCTTATTTGTGGATAAAGTTGATGGTTTCTTTATTTCTGTATTTTAGATCTGTTTTTTCTGGTTAATTGGAGTTATGGTTAAGTATTTTGTATTTATTGTATTTATATTTTTCTTTCTGGGAGCGTATTCACAGAATATATTGACAACTAGATCGAAGAAAGCGCAAAAGCATTACTATAAAGCATTGAGATATTATAGGCAGAGGGATGCGAAGGATGCGATTATAGAAATTGAAAAATGTGCTAAACATGATTCTCTTTTTGTTGAGTTGTGGCTGCTTAGAGGGGATATTCAACATTTACTCAGGGATACAATGGGTGAGATTAATTCTTTTAAAAAGGCTATATACATATCTCCTGTTTTTTTCCCTAATGTTCATTTTAATTTGGCAGAATTATTTTTTGCAAAGAAATATTATAAGTATGCTATCGATTCTTATAATAATTTTCTGAAATATTCATATGTTGATAATAATAAAAGGAATAAAGCTGAGATTGCTATAAGGAATTGTGAATACATAATGGAAAAGACTGAAGATTACGGTAGTGTTGATTTTTTTCCTTTGTCTTCTGTTAATTCCGATGATGATGAGTATTGGCCATTTGTTTCTGCTTCTGGAGAGGAATTTTATTTTACCAGAAAAATAGGTAAGGGTAAATATGAAAATGAAGATCTTTTTAAAGCTGTAAAAGGAGGCTTAAATAATAATCTGAATTTAATTACTGAAAATGACTTAAAGAATAATAAAGATGATGCATTAAAAAAAATATACAGATGAAAATTTGAAGGGTGGTGTAAATAGGGGGATATTAGATGAATCAGACTTGGGTAAGAAAAATCAGACTAGAAGTGAAGTGTTATGGAAAAATCTGACTTCTTTGCCTTTTAATACTTCTGCTAATGAGGGGAATATTACTATGACTGCAGATGGGAAATATATCTATTTTTCTGCCTGCGACAGGAGTGATAGCTATGGTCGTTTCGATATTTATTTTTCAAGTCGGTGCGAAAATGGCTGGACTAAGCCGATTAATATTGGTTTTCCTGTTAATACAGAAGCATGGGAGTCTCAGCCATCCATATCGTCTGATGGAAAGACTCTTTATTTTGCAAGTAATAGAAAAGGAGGAAAGGGCAAAAGTGATATATGGGAGTCCAGGCTTTTGTATACATTAAAGGATGGGAGGCAGATTTGGTCTGAGCCGGTATCTTTATCTTTTAATACTGCTGATGATGATATGGCTCCTTTTGTATATTTTGATAATTCTTCTTTGTTCTTTTCAACAAAGGGTCTGCCGGGGATGGGGGGATACGATGTATATAAGGTGGAAATGGAAAATGGTAAGTGGGGTTGTCCTGTAAATATAGGTGTAAATAATAGGTATGATAATATACAGGAATTGCGGTATCTCCCGATGGAAGTACAGTCTATTTTTCATCAGTGACAAAGAAGGGTGATAGGGATATATTTTATTATTATTTGCCAGAGCCTGTTGAAGTTCGTCCTATTTGTTATATATATGGAGGCATCTATGATGCAAATACAGGTAAAAATGTATGTGCAGAAATTAAGGTCTGTAAATATTCATGTTTTGAAGAGTTTAATGGCATATATGATGT
Source organism: Marinifilaceae bacterium (assembly GCA_963666945.2). Lineage (GTDB taxonomy): Bacteria > Bacteroidota > Bacteroidia > Bacteroidales > Marinifilaceae. The sequence goes on along the minus strand of CAXXRT010000017.1, from coordinate 1,280 downwards.
GGTTGTATGTGGAAATTATTCTTTATGTCTCCCATGTAAAGATGTTTTTTGTTTAAATGTGATTGCTAAGGGTTATCAATTTTATTCTGAAAAAGATAGATTTGTCTGATAGTGTGTTTTATTCTAGGAATAGGAAGGATATATTACTGCATCCAATTTGTATAAATTCTGAGGTAAATCTTTCTAATATTTATTTTGATTCGATTCATTTAATTTAAGGGAGGATTCTTTTTTTGAATTGTTTAGGTTAAAAGAATATCTGGAGTTGAATGATAATATAAAAATAGAGATTGGTGGTCATACAGATAATGTTGGAATAGAAGAGTATAATATGGAGTTGTCTTTTAAAAGAGGCCAGAGAAGTTTATCTTTTTTTAATTAATAGGGGCATTTCGGAAGATAGATTACAGTATAAGGGATATGGAAGTTCTAGGCCAGTAGACGATATGATACTGGAGAAGCGAGAAAAATGAACAGAAGAACAGAAGTTAGAATAGTAAGGGTTGATTAAGTTTTTGTTGTTTTTATTCATTGTGTTGATTTTAAAGGTGTATAAAGTATTCTTTTCGTATGTTTTCTCCTAAAAACAATATTGGTGTTTTTGAATATATTATTGAGAAAACGTTCATGAAAGGATATTATTAGTATAAGAGATGGATTGCAAATACATTTTATTTCACAAATTCAGATAGAGATAATATCATTTGTATTTTGATAAGCATAACATTTATAAAATTAATTGGTATTATATTTTGGGCAATTTTATAATTGTTTTGCATTAGAGGTCTATTGTGACATCAATTATCGACTATTACTTTGGGGCTAAATTATTGTTTTTGGTCTATTTTATAGAAATCGTTTTTGTAAATAGAAATTTTCTAAAACAAAAGCAGAAATTAATCGTTCATACAATCAGAGTGTTAAGAAAAAGTTTCAAATAAAGTGTTGGATATATTTGTTTGGTAAGGAAAATTGCCCTTATTTTGCATCCGCTTTCGAGAGAGAGGGTAGGCAACAGAAGGGATGATAGGAGGGTTTGAGATGTTGAGATGTATTGTAGAAAGGAAAAGTTCGCAGTAGCGATATTTTCTCTGAAACGATAACAAAATACTGAAAGGCAAAAGCGAAAAACTTTTTGAAAAAAAACTTCAGAAACATTTGGAGTGAAAAGAAAAAAGACATACTTTTGTCCCCGCTTTCAAACGATAACAGAGAGATAGAGAAGGTCAACGGACCGAAAAGAGAGGGAAGCAAAACTACTGACAAAGAGAAGGATTGAG
>CAXXRT010000016.1:0-162727 GCA_963666945.2 Marinifilaceae bacterium | reverse complement strand
ACCATTTGAGTCATATATCCCCAGTAATAGTAAAATCGATATGGTCACTTATTGCAAAGTAATATCCACCGTCTTTTAGGTTAAAGCCTCTCATTTTTTCTTCTCCATATGAGGGGATAATAAGTCCGGATGAACCTTTTTTAGTAATAGGGAAAAATCCGAATGGAATCCCTAAAGGAAGGGGGACACCCTCCACTACCAAGTAAGAAATCCTGTAATGACTTTTTTGTCTTTTATCATTTTTGCCCTGTTCATTTTTACGTAAAAATGAGGGTGGTCGTGTTCATCGCATGTAGTATACCATCCATTTTTTATGCAGAATGTTTTATCGTCAAGTTTTTTTGTCTTTTTAACCCTGAACAAAGCCTCCGTTTTCTTCAGTTATTATTTCTTTTACAATACCCTTTTCAGTTTTATAGTTGTATTTTAGTTGATTGCATTCGAATTCTTGTGTACCATCTTTGAACTTAGGCGTTCAATAAATTTTTCCTGTAGAATCCTGAACACCCCTGGCAAGGGTTGTTTCATTATCAAGGTCTAGTTCAATGTAATCGGCAGTAAGCTCAGTAGTAAGATAAGTTACTTTTGCATTACCGTATAAGAAGACTTTTTGTCCATCCAGAGAGAAAATAACTGAGTCATTGGCTGAATATTGAACAAGGTCAGTAAATAGAGGTTTCTTCTTAATAGTATCGCTTGATATTGTGTCAGAAACTGTGGTGTCTTGTTGTGAGCATAATAGTTGGTTACCAACACTTATTTCGTCAGAATTAGCGATGGCATAAGTGGTTGTTGCTCCATCTATTATAAACCAATTTTACTAAAAACAGGAACAATAGAATTATAAAAAGAATATTTTGTGGTTTCAATTGCAAAAATTTTAATATTATTTTTGTAATATTATTAACGCTTACTGAAGACAGTTTATTTTTGCCTTCGGGAGAGCCAAAGTTAACAAATTATGGAATTTTAACTTGATATTTTGCAATAAACCTTGTAAAAAAAGTTATAAATCTGTGCAATGTTTTTGATTATGAATTTAAAAGCTTTCATATTTTCTGTTTTAATCTGTTTTATGTTAGGTGTTAATTTGGGGTTCGCCCAAAATGATAATTACAAAATAAAAACTGTATGTATTGATGCTGGACATGGAGGCAGAGATCCAGGTACAGTAGGTAAAAATATCTATGAAAAAGATATAGTCCTAAGTGTAGCTATGAAGTTTGGTGAACTTATTAGTAGGAATTTTACAGATGTAAAGGTTGTTTATACAAGAAATAAAGATATTGCAGTTCCCTTGTACGAAAGGGCACAGATTGCTAATTCATGTAAGGCGGATTTGTTTATATCCATACATGCCAATGCCGTAAATAATCCTAGTGTTTATGGGACAGAGAGTTATGCTTTGGGAGTACATAAGACAAATGAGAATCTTAAAGTGGCGATGAAGGAAAATGCTGTAATTAAGTATGAGGAGGATTATGATACAAAATATGAAGGCTTTGATCCTTCCAGGCCTGAATCCTATATAATGTTTAACATGCTTCAGAGTCAGCATCTTGAACAGAGCCTTGAGTTTGCTGATTATGTAGAACAAAGTTTTGCCAGAAGTGGAAGGAGAAGCAGGGATGTACGTCAGGCTGGTTTTTTTGGTTCTGAACAAAGACAAGTATGCCCTCTGTTTTGGTAGAACTGGGTTTTATTACACATCCCACAGAAGTCAAGTTTTTTAAAATCTAAATCAGGGGCAGGAAAAATGGCAAAATCTCTATTCTCTGCTTTTAAGAGATATAAATTGGGGGTAGAAAGAAAGCTATAACATTGTAAAAAAGAAGGATCTTCCTAAAGAAGAAGGAGTGTTGTTTAGGGTACAGATAGCTTCTTCTTCAAAAAAAATGAAGGTATTTAATGACAGGGTAAAAAAAATAGGGGATATAAAGGAGATATTTATTAATGGTTCTTATAAATATATGATAGGAGAGGTGAAAAGCTTTGATAAGGCAATGGTTTTATTGAGGGAAGTTAAGCCGGTGATAAAGGATAGTTTTATAGTAGCTTTTTAATAATGGAAAGAGGATTTCTGTTAGTGTGGCTCGTAAATGACTGAATAGTGTTAATTTTTTATTATATTTATATAAATAAAGATTATAAAAGGAATATATATAATCACCATTATTTTCTTTTTTAATAATGGTAAATTTCTTATTTAATCGAAAAATGTGATTATATGAAAATCAGTAATGAAACCAGAATAGGGATTGTATTAATAATAGCAGTAGTTATATTGTTTACAGGCCTGAATTTTTTAAAGGGAAGAAGTCTTTTTAAAAAAGATACGGTATATTATTCTTACTATGAAAGAGTAGATGGTCTAAAAGTATCAAGTTCTGTTGAATACAGGGGATACCAGGTAGGTCAGGTAAGTGATATTAGATTTTCAGGAATAAGATCAGAGAAGGTTTTAGTAGAGTTCACTGTTAATGAGAAAATTAAGTTGCCTAAAGATTCAAGGGCAAGAATTTTAGTCAGGATTTAATGAGTACTAAGGCAATAAATCTGGAATCCGGCATATCTGAAATGACTCTTAAGGAAGGAGATACTCTAATTGGTGATATTGAAAAGGATTTGAAGGATCAAGTCAGTATGCAGATTTTGCCACTGAAAACTAAGGCTGAAAGAATGCTTTGCATCTTTAGATTCAGTTTTGGTTGTAATTCAGTATATCTTTACAGAAGAAACAAAAGTAACATAAAAAATAGTCTCAGTAGTATAAGAAGGACTCTAAGGAATATCGAGAGTACTTCTGGTTCTCTCGATTCAATTGTAAAATCAGAAGGTAGCAGATTGGGTAATATATTCCAGAATATTGAAAGTGTAAGTGGAAATTTGCGGGACAAACAATGATAATATAGCAAATATATTAGAAAATATTTCTGCACTTAGTGATTCTGTTGTGGATGCAAATATTGGAAATAGTTTGCGAGAAATAAATAAGGCCGTTTCAACTATAAATGTGATTACCCAAAAAGTAAGTCAGGATGAAGGATCTCTTGGGGCATTATTGAATAATAGGGATTTGTATAATAATTTAAATGAAACTTCTCAGAATCTAAATAAATTGATGATTGAAATAAGGAAAAATCCCAAAGCGTTTTGTTAGATTTTCTTTAGTTGATTTTTTCAAACGGAGAAGCAAGATCAAGGTATATATATGCTGTTGTAGTTAAATCATCGAATATAAAATTAGATGTCAGTGATAAATTATTTAAATCGAAGTATCTTTTTGAAGAATATTATCACAATGGGATATATTTGTATATTTACAACAGGTATAAGAAATTAAAGGTAGCAGAGAAAATTCTCAAATCTCTAAAGTCAGAATATCCTCAGGTTTATATTGAAAAAATTAGTGTATTATAGATAATTTGGATTGGGATTTAAATTATTTATTTGTTGTTTTTATTGTTAACTTTTGTTTTTGTATTTTTGTAATATAAGCTTTGGGTAATATGTTAAGTGTAATTCTTTTTTAGTCCTTGATAATTAAGATTTATTACTGTTAGTTTAGTTTGAGTATATAGAAAATAAGACAAATAATTTGATTTACATAAATATTAGTATTGATTCTTTTTATCTGGATATATGTTGCTAATAATCTGGAGTATAAGTAATAAAAGTGGTTAATGTCTTGAATATCTATCTATTGTAAAATAAATGAAAAAATCAAGATTATATTAGTTTTTTTTATTGGTTTTTTTTCCGGATATTAGTGGCTTCATTATAGTAGTATTGTAGATATTTTAAAAATCCCTTAATAACAAATGAGTAGCAATCATATTGAAGTTTGGAATAAATTGTCTTTGTGTGATACAGGATGAGATACCTCCTAAGAGTTTTAGAACATGGTTTGAGCATATAACTCCAGTAAAACTGGAAAACAATATTTTGACATTACAGGTGCCAAGTCATTTTTTTTATGAATACTTGGAGGAGAAATTCATTGACGTATTAAGTAAAGCATTAAGGTCCGAACTTGGTGTGGGAGCTAAGCTTGAATATTCAGTTGTTGTCGAAACATAATGATTTTGCTAGACCATTGGCAATGAAAGTTCCAGCTAACGATAATCCTAATATTAGACAATAAACCTGTTATAGTTCCTAATGTTAATGGAAAGCAATTAAAGAACCCTTTTGAAATCACTTCAAATAAGATAAATATTGATTCTCAGCTTAATCCTACCTATACATTTGGAAATTATATTGAAGGAGAATGCAATAGGTTGGCTCGTTCTGCAGGAATGGCAATATCTAATAAACCAGGAGGAACAGCATTTAATCCCCTAGTACTATATGGACATTCTGGTCTTGGAAAGACCCATCTGGCACACGGCAATTTGGTCTGGAGGTGAAGAGAAATCATCCTGAAAAGACGGTCTTGTACGTTAGTACAAATAAATTTCAGACTCAATTTACCGAGGCTATAAGGAATAATGAAGTAAATGATTTTTTGCATTTTTACCAATTAATTGATGTGTTGATAATAGACGATATTCAGGAGCTTGCAGGAAAGACTGGGACACAGAATACTTTTTTCCATATATTTAACCATCTGCATCAATCAGGAAAACAATTAATATTAACATCAGATAAATCTCCGGCAGATTTAAAGGGGATGGAAGATCGTCTTCTTTCAAGGTTTAAATGGGGGCTTTCTGCAGAAATACAGGCTCCTGATTATGAGACCAGACTTACAATCTTAAAAAGAAAGGCATATGCTGACGGTATAGATATTCCCGATGATTGTATTGGCATATTTAGCAAGTAATGTCAGGGAAAAATATTCGGGAGTTGGAAGGGGGCTCTTATTTTCAATGTTAGCACAGGCAACTCTTAATAAGAAGGAATTAACTATAGAGGTTGCGGAATCTATTCTTGGTGTGATGAACCAAGGCACAGAAAAGGGAAGTTACCGTTGATGTAATACAGAAGGTTGTATGCGATCATTTTAATATGCCATTGGATTTGCTTCAGGCAAAAACAAGAAAAAGAGAGATAGTGCAGGCAAGACAAATAGCTATGTACTTTTGTAAGAAAATGACTAAATCATCCCTTTCAGCTATAGGGAGCACAAATTGGTAAAAAGGATCATGCAACAGTTCTGTATGCCTGTAAAACAGTATCTAATTTAGTTGATACCGATAAAACGTTTAAAACTCAGGTAGATGTTATAAGCAGGAAACTAAAGATGAGTCAGTTTTGATTCTTTCTGGTTTAAATAGTTTGATTCTTTCTATTATTTTCTTCGGCTGCTATTTTTATTTTGTTTAAGGCATGCGAAAGATATGGTAGGGATGTTTTAGCCTTGATTTGTTACAATTACTTTGGGGCATTTGTTTTATCTTTAATTAGCAGTGTTGGAACAAATAAAGTAATAGAAATAGATGCAAAGATTATATTTCCGGCAATAATAACGGGTGTGGTTATTTATTGCCGTTTTTTTTCATTATATCACTATCCTCCAAAATTTGCCGGGATTTCAAGAACTACCCTTGCAAGTAAAATGTCGTTTGTCGTACCTGTCCTTTTTTCCGTTATTTATTATAGCGAAAGTTTGAATTCGTATAAAGTTATAGGCTTTATATTGGCAATTCTTTCCGTTATTATGGTTGTGTACAAATCCGATAGTAAGCTTTTTATGGCAAAGTCGGCTGTTGTATCCTATCATTTTATTCATAGGTGCGGGAATAGTTGATTCTGTTATAAAATTTATACAGCAAAGTTTTTTAATTATAGGAGGAGAGGAATTTTTTTACAAGTATTGTTTTTGGCATTGCATTTGTCATATCTTTGTTCTTTGTATTGTTTAAAGGAGGTGTAAAAAGGTTATTTTCTTTAGATAGGTTTATTGGAGGATTATTATTAGGCATTGCAAATTACGGGTCTTTATATTTCCTTATTAAGACTCTTAATAGTATGGCTTTTGATAGCTCTGTGGTGTTTTGTATTATTAATACGGGGATTGTCTTTTTAAATGTATGTATAGGAATATTTATATTTAGAGAAAGAATAACACTGTTAAATAAAATTGGTATTTTTTTTAGCGCTAATAGCGATATTGACATTAACTCTTTTGTAAGTATTATGGCTAATGATCTTTATAAAACAATTGAAGAAGCGAGTACCGGCATTTATAAGGAAAAGGGAAGTAAATTTTTAGCTTTCGCATATCCTGTTGCAACAGAATACGAGGTAAAGGATATCTTGGATGGTTTGAAAAAAGAGTATTACGATGCCAGGCATCATTGTTATGCATATGTGCTTGGGGCAGATAAAGATAAGTTTAGGGCTAATGATGATGGAGAGCCTTCCTCTACTGGGGGAAAGCCTATTTTAGGGCAGATTTTATCGAATGATTTGACTAATATATTTATTGTTGTTGTGAGATACTTTGGTGGTACTAAATTAGGAGTGAGTGGATTGATTAATGCTTATAGAAGTGCAGCATCAGACGCAATAAATAATGCAAAAATACCTGGAGCAAGACTGTAAATGATTATTATAAAGTTGAGTTTCATTATATTGCAATGAATGATGTTATGAAGCTTATCAAGGAAGAAAAATCTGGATATAGTAGAACAAAATTACGATAATGTTTGTGAGATTGCTACTCTCGATAAGACAGGGAGAAGTACAAAAAATCAAAATCCCGTATAGAAAAAATAGACGGGATTAATTTTGAATATTTACGTACAGTATAATTTTTATTAAAATTCGGAATATCTTATTTGAGAAATAAATATGTATTGCATCATGAATAAGTTGCCGTTTATTTTTATCTGTATCCGTAATAGCTTCTTTAAGTCGTTTGATTTGTTCATTTTTTATTTCCTCAGAAATATCAGCATTTAAGTTTTCTATGACAGTAAGGGCTTCGAATGCTGAAATAAAATCATCATTAATAAGGCAATCAACAAATATATTGAGTTGGCTACTGAAGTCAAACCTTGATTCCCAGCAAATAGTAAGAAGATCTTTTTTTATTCTATTGAATTTTTTGTTTCTAATACTAGCTATTAATATTTCTTTTAGTGAACTATCTTTTATGTCACTAATAAAACTTTTAATAGTATCAGCAATTTTTGAGTCCTGATGTTTTAGTAAAAGATCAAATAATAAGGGGATGTATTCAGAATTTCCTTTATCTCTTAATTCAATTAGTATTTCTTTTATTATCAGTGGATTATCTGAATTTAATTTTTCTACAATATATTGCTTCTCTTTAGCTTTATTTTCTTTGTTTTCTGTCATAGTCATATTTATTAAATTTTTACAAATTTAACTAGAATATATGAAACGAGCATTTATTTTATTGGCCGAAGTAATAACAAAAAAAGGTGCCTTTTAAGGCACCTTTAATTTATGTTAAATAAAAGTCTTTTTATTTTTCTCTTGATCTTGGATGAAAATGTTTGATCGTATCTTTTAAGATAGTCTCATGTCAAGATGTGTGTAAATCTCTGTTGTTAAAATAGATTCATGACCCAACATTTCCTGTACAGCTCTTAAGTCGGCTCCACCTTCAACTAAGTGTGATGCGAAAGAGTGACGGAAAGTGTGAGGACTGATACTTTTCTTAATACCAACTTTTTTAGCAAGATTTTTGATGATTGTAAAAATCATAACTCTTGAAAGTTTTTGACCTCGTCTATTTAAAAATAATATATCTTCAAACTCTGATTCGATTTTAAGTTTGCTTCTATAATTTTTTTAAATATAGTTTAATTTCTCTTTTGGCTTTCTCGCTAACTGGAATTCTCCTAATAATAAACGCTCTTTGTATTCCTTTTCCATCAATTTTAATAAATCCCATTCTAAAATGAAGGTTAGAAACTTTAAGGTTTATAAGGTTCATGAAACTCTTAAACCACAGGGAATATAAAGTCTCAAGAATAGCTCTGTTTCTCCTGTGCTTCCGCTTTGTTTGGATCAATGGCGTTAACAAGAGTGTCTATTTCTTCGACAGTTAAGATACTCGGAAGTTTTTCTGCCTACTTTAGGAGCTTCAAGGAGTGACGTAGGATTTCTGTCAATTATCCCTTCTAACAATAAGTATTTAAAGAAAGACTTAATACCAGAAATAACTCTTGCTTGTGTGCGTGGACTTGTTCCTGCGTCATTAATCCATGCAACAAAAGATTTAAGGTGTTCATATTCCACCTGAGTAGGTAAAATTTTCTTGTTTTGACTATCTAAATACTTGATTAACTTATTGATGTCATTTATGTAGGCATCAATAGAATTTTGAGATAATGATTTCTCTAAGCGTAAGATACGTTTTAAAATTCTCGATTGCTGTTTTCCCATTTCATATTATAAAATTTAGATTACGGCGTAAATTTAATAGAAATTTATTTATAGTTAAATCGTTTAACACTTTTTAACAAATACTAAATCGTAAATTAAGATAAACTTATACAAACTTTTTGTACGTAAGAATAAGTATTTTGTTATATTTATAAAATATAAAGAGTTAAATTTTTTACATTTATGAAAATTTTGATTATAAACGGTCCCAATCTGAACCTTTTAGGTGTCAGAGAAAAAGAGATTTACGGTTCAGAATCTTTTGAAGGTTATTTAGAAAAACTCAAAAATAATTATAAGAATATTATTATTGAATACTATCAATCGAATGTAGAAGGAGAGATAATAAACAAAATCCATGAAGCAGGATTTTCTTATGATGGTATATTGATAAATGCAGGTGGCTATACACACACCTCTGTTGCAATTGCTGATGCTATTGGAGGAGTGGAAACTCCGGTTGTTGAGATACATATGTCCAATATACTTAAAAGGGAGGAATTTCGGCACAAATCGTTGTTAGCACCCAAATGCGTGGGGTCAATAATGGGATTTGGATTAGAATCTTATAAATTAGGAATAGAAAGTTTTTTTCAGATTGTAAAATAAACGTAACAACAAATAGATATCTTTATATTTAAGATTAAAAGTATTTATTTGTTTTCATAATGATATTAACTTGTATTATATAGTGAATATAAAGTTTCTAAAATATAATAAAAATGAAAAAACGGACCAAGATAGTTGCAACTATTTCTGACAAGAAATGTGATGTTAATTTCCTGAGGGAATTATATAATGAGGGGATGAATGTTGTAAGGTTGAATACAGCTCATCAGAATAGAGAAGAATCATTACTAGTAATGAAGAATGTAAGAGCTGTTTCTGAGGAGATAGCGTTGCTGATTGATACCAAAGGTCCTGAAATCAGGACATTAAATATTGGTGAAGGGATTAAAGTTGAATCGGGAGACCAACTTTTTATGAAGGGGCCCGAGTCTGATTCAGGGCAAAATGTATTAAATGTTTCGTATAAAGATATTGTTGATGATCTTTCAGTGGAGAGATAAGGTTCTAATCGATGATGGGGATATTGAGCTGATAGTTAGGGAGAAGGAGGCAGATAAGCTTTTAATTGAAGCATTAAATAGTGGTGTAATTAAAAATAGAAAAAGTGTAAATATCCCTGGAGTTTCAATAAATCTTCCTTCTTTAAGTGAGAAAGATATTGATTATATTCATTTTGCTATTGAAGAGGATATTGATTTTATTGCTCACTCTTTTGTTAGACATAAGGAGGATGTATTAGCTATTCAGAAAATATTAGATGAGCATAATAGTGATATTAAAATTATTGCAAAGATTGAAAATCAGCAGGGGGTAGACAATATAGACGAGATATTAGATCATGTTTATGGAATAATGGATTGTAGGTGGCTCGTGGAGATTTGGCAATTGAAATTCCGGCAGAAAGAATTCCAGTGGTTCAGAAAAGAATAGTGGAAAAGTGTATTGAAAGTAAAAAGCCTGTAATTATTGCTACACAAATGTTACATTCTATGATAGAGCATCCACGTCCAACAAGAGCAGAAGTTACAGATATTGCCAATGCCATTTATAACAGAACAGATGCCATTATGTTAAGTGGGGAGACTGCTTATGGGAAATATCACTGTAGAGGCGGTAAAGGTGATGACAAGTGTTGCCAGGGAGATAGAAAAAGATATTAAGGCAGATGCAAAACAAAATCTTGTCCGAATAAATAATGAAGTAACTGCTGTATTGGCCATGGCTGCAGTCCGGGCAACCAGTAAAGTTTACCTATTAAGGCAATTGTTGTTGGTTGATACTCTTACCGGGAGAACAGGAAGATATCTTTCCAGCCTTCCGTGGAAATATTCCTGTTTATGCAAGATGTTATAAAAAAAGAATAATGAGGGAATTGTCTCTTTCCTACGGGGTAAAGGCTAATTATGTAGAGTTATTGGATAGTAGAGATCAATTTATAAAAGAATCTCTTAATGATTTAGTTGATAGACATTATTTTTCTCAGGAGGATTACGTTTTAGTAATCGGAGGTAGTTTTGGTCCTGCCAGAGGGGCTTCATTTATGGAAATAAGCAAAGTTGTAGATTTAACATCAAAAGTTTGATTTGTTTTGTAAAAATAAAAGTCTAAAAATAACAGGCATTTCAGACCTGTTATTTTTAGACTGTATCTATAGGGAGTGTAATTGATTTTATTTAATTACAACAGACCCTTTAGTACTGTTTATAATTATTCTAGAATTTATATTATCCTGTTTGCCCAATATCCCTTTTATTATTTGCGTATCTTCAAAATGTGTTTTTTTCGCTTGATATGATTTCGGCATTTTCAGGATATTTAATATTACAGTTTTTTGTTTCTATCTGGAAGCCATAAGATAGGATTTCGTCCATATATATATGTGCGTTAACATTCTTTGTTTTTATATTCATATCCTTGCAGCTATTGTTGGCTACTATATTTATGTTCCCTTCGTCAAGATTTATATTTGCTTTCCTCTTGTAGTTTGCCTATTGAAATATTGCTTTTTGCCCCTCTTAAGATATCTGTTGATATGGTGTTTTTTATGAAATATGTATCATGATTGCAGTTGGCTATTAAATATTCATTGGAATCTAATTCCAGTTTTGAGAAGCTACTGGCCAGAATTATTTCTTTACTGTTTTTGATCTTTACTTTAGAGTAATTAGATATCAGTTTCACATTATCGCAAACATTGATTTTCGCCTGAGAATAATTTAATTTAATCAAATGTTTAGCCAGGCTATCCGTGTTTGTGATTTTATTTATTGTTAATTTTCCGTAATTGAGATTAATTTTTGTTTCCTGCTTAATTGTTCCGTCCAGAAAAATGTCTCCAAAATTATTATTTATATCAAGTTTTACTCCCGATGGCATTTTAACGATATAATCAATTCTGAATTTTAGACCTGTCTTAAATAAATGCGTTATTACTGTTTCGGATTTGGCTGTATTGTTAATTTGACTGAAGTTGAAATTTACTTCATCAAGTAGCTTTAATCCTTTTTCTTCGTCGAAATGTTCAACACAAACAGTAATGTCGATTGTAATAGAATCTTGTTCAACAGGTATTACTGATATATTGCCATGCTGATTTGATATATGTAATTTGATATCTTCCTTATATAAAAAACCTTTATGAATTTCTTTAGTATAAAAATTATATGCAAATATTTTTTGTGCAGATAATAATAAGATTGCTATAAATAGAAATAAATTTAATTTTCTCATTTGGTTATAATTTTGTTATTAATTGCTAAATGCATTTTACCTTAGGTAATCTGTTATATTAGCTAAAAGCTATATAATAAGCCTATATGTAATTATTAAAAGTACTTAAAAGTTTCTGTTTTAAATGCAAAATTAAATAATCAAAGGTAAAAACACTAAAAAGATTCTTTTTTTTACATATTAGGATATAGAATTCCTTTTTTGTATATATAGATAATTCCTTTATTTAATATTGATAATTTAAGATTTACCGGGAAAGTAATAAATTTAACAGAACTATTGAAATAATCTTCCGAAATCAATAAATAATCATATTATTGATAATTAAGGGAATATAATCGGGAATTTATTTATTTATAAAAAACATACAAAAAATGCCTTGGTTAATTTGGAAGTTTAAAAATTGAAAGTATCTTTGCAACCGCAATTGAGAAAAACAGTTGCTAAAAACAAAGGATGATTCAGTAGCTCAGCTGGTAGAGCACATCCCTTTTAAGGATGGGGTCCTGGGTTCGAACCCCAGCTGGATCACAAGAGAATTTTGAGAGTCAAATTTTTTATGAAATTATTGATGATTCAGTAGCTCAGCTGGTAGAGCACATCCCTTTTAAGGATGGGGTCCTGGGTTCGAACCCCAGCTGGATCACTAAAGGACGCTTAATTTTTTTGAGCGTCTTTTTTGTTTGAAATTTTTGTTTTCTATTTGAATAAATTGTTATATATTTGTTTTCATAGAGTTAGTTATAGCCGTTAGGTTGAGTTTTTAATATAATTTTTTAGAGATAGTACAGATACAAAGCACAATATTTCAGGATTACCCACCTAAACATTCCCGTGTTGCTTTATTTTCATTTAAATTTATTGCAGACAGAAAGCAGGCTGATTTTCCTGATAATTTGTATATTATAATAAAAGTGTAAAAGCTTGTTTTTTATTTTAATTATTAATTTTTTTACAATGAACATTTATGTAGGAAATCTTCATTACAATGTAGGTGACGAAGATTTAAAACAAGTATTCGAAGAATACGGAGAAGTAGAATCAGTTAAGATTGTTAAAGATCGTGAGACTGGTAGAAGCAAAGGTTTTGGATTTATTGAGATGAATAATGATTCTCAAGCTCGTGAAGCAATTGAAGAGCTTAACGGTGCTGAATTGATGGGTAGGGTTATGAAAGTTAACGAATCTAGACCTAAACCTGCTAACAACAACAGAGGTGGTTTTGAAAGAAGAAGAAGAGAATATTAGTAGAAAAAACCTATAATAAAAACGGGCTGTATTTTATATACAACCCGTTTTTTTTATATATCTATTGTTAGCTTAGAAATGTTTTAACATCTTCCTTTGCATTATTAATCCCACCAATACCAAATGTTTCAATAAGTATTTTTGCTACATTCGGAGATAGGAAAGCGGGTAATGTAGGGCCAAGATGTATTCCTTTTACTCCAAGATACAGTAGTGCCAGTAAAACAATAACAGCCTTTTGTTCGTACCATGCAATATTATAAACTATAGGTAAATCGTTAATATCATTTAATTCAAATACTTCTTTTAGTTTTAGGGCAATTACAGCCAGAGAATAAGAGTCGTTACATTGTCCTGCATCAAGTACCCTTGGAATTCCTCCAATATCTCCAAGATTTAATTTGTTATATCTGTATTTAGCACAACCAGCGGTCAAAATAATGGTATCGTTAGGAAGCATTTTTGCAAAATCCGTATAATACTCACGTTCCTTAAAGCGTCCGTCACATCCTGCCATTACCACAAATTTCTTGATCGCACCACTTTTAACAGCATCAACAACTTTATCGGCCAAAGCAAAAACCTGAGCATGGGCAAAGCCTCCAACTATTTTACCTTCTTCAATTTGTACAGGAGGTTTGCATTGTTTAGCATGTGCAATAATTGCGCTGAAATCTTTGTGTCCATCACTATTGGGAATTATATGTTTTGTGCCCTCATATCCAGCTGTACCAGTAGTATAAATCTTGTCTTTATAAGAATCTCTTGGTGGAATAATACAGTTTGTAGTCATTAAAATAGGACCGTTGAAACTTTCAAATTCTTCATTTTGTTTCCACCAGGAATTTCCGTAATTACCAACAAAATGTTCGTATTTCTTGAATGCAGGATAGTAATTGGCAGGAAGCATCTCTGAATGGGTATACACATCAACCCCTGTGCCTTCCGTTTGTTTTAAGAGTTCCTCCATATCTTTAAGGTCGTGACCACTGATTAGTATACCAGGATTGTTGCGAACACCTATATTAACCTCAGTAATTTCAGGATTACCATAGCTTTCAGTATTGGCTTTATCAAGTAAAGCCATAGTATCAACACCGAATTTTCCCGTTTCCAATACCAAGGCAGTCAATTCATCTGCAGAAAGACTGTTATTTGTTGTTGCCTCAAGTCCTCTGTGAATAAAAGCATATATTTCATTGTTTTTATATCCAAGATTCCATGCATGTTCTGCATAGGCAGCCATTCCTTTTATTCCGTAAATCACTAATTCCCTTAACGATCTTATGTCTTCGTTATCTGTTGCCAAAACTCCACAAAATGCTGCTTTGCTCATTATGGAAAGATCGTCGGAAGGATTCCATGTAACGCTGTCATGTAGATTAGAACCAATATCTATACCATTATCTTTAAGTTTGTTTTTCAGATCCTCCCTTATTTTAATACCATTTCTTATTTCTTTGATTATTCTGTCGTTATCGAAGTTGGCATTAGTGATGGTTATAAATAAAGCATCGATGGTAAATTTGTTTACATCTTCGTCTTCAATACCGTTCTTTCTGGCTGTATTAGCAAGAATAGATAATCCCTTGGTTGTGTAAATAAGAACATCCAATAAGCCCGCTGTTTCAGGGGTTTTTCCGCAGACTCCTTTTATTGTACAGCCAGTTCCTCTGGCTGCTTCCTGACACTGGTAACAAAACATTTTATTCATCATAAATAAATTTTATTGGTATAAATTTTGTTCGTATTATTGATTATATAATTTATACATAAACTATGTATACTTATTTGTATTTGGTTGATATATCGGTATTTGTGTTAATATTTATACCCATTCCTCTTTAATAATGTTGCCATCAATTCCTATTATAATAAGTTTCAATGGTATATTTCTTTTTGCATTTTGAATCGCTGTCCTGGCTATTTGAAGAAGACCTCCACAACATGGTACTTCCATTATCGTAACGGTAAGAGTATTTATAGTGGAGTCATCAATTAACTTTGTAAGTTTTTCAAGATATATATTCTGTCCCTGATCGAGTTTCGGACAGGCAATGGCAAGTGTTTTTCCATTTAGTAATTTTGAATGAAAATTCCCACAAGAATATGCCGCACAGTCACCTGCTAACAGCAGGTCTGAGTTTTTAAAATACGATGCAGTAGGGTTAATAAGATGCATTTGTACCGGCCATTGTCTTAAAGCAGAATAACTTCTATTCTCATTTTGTGGCTTGCTTTCAATTACTGGTCTAAGGTCAATTGGTGCAGAACCAGGGCATCCTCCACCACATCCGGAATGTTGGTTTACTTCCTCTTTCATAACTGCATTTATTATTTCGCTAATCTCAAAATCCAATTTATCCTCGTTTTGTTTTAAGAATTGCATACCTTCTTTTAACAATCCTTGCTCATTATGGTCTTTTAGGTATTTAAGGTGGGCGATAACTGTGTTTTTACCTTTTGTTATCATCTCTTCCATGACCAACGTTTCGTTGTATGCTTCAGCTTCTCTTTTTTCTATGGTTATAGCACCTTGTGGACAATTACCTATACAGGCGCCTAGTCCGTCGCACATAAGATCGCTAATCAATCTTGCCTTTCCGTCTACTATTTGTAAGGCCCCCTCATGACAGTTAGGAATACACAGTCCGCATCCGTTGCATTTTTCTTCGTCAATTTTTATTATTTCTCTTTTCATTGCCTTTATTTTTAGTATTGTAGTTTCTGTATTAATTATTTTCTAATACAAATATATGACAGGCTTGCAGGGGAGGTTGTAACATATGTTACAAACAATTGTATTTTGTGTTTTTTATTTGCGGGTGGAAAGAAGATATTTACCATAAATGTAATGTAAATGACATGCAATTTTTCCGTATTCCTCCAGTTTTTGTAATTGGTTTGTAATAGCTTTTTGGTATAGACAAAACACAAATCTATTATAAAGCAAGAATACACTATAAATATAATATAGGAATGAATAGATCTATGATAGGTTATGAAATCTTAACTCTGTCCATAAATTTCGGACAATAATCGTAAATATCTATAAATTTTCTTTTTCTTATCTCTTAAAAACTTTTTTAGTCTTTATCTGTATTTTGGGACAAGGGCAGATAGGGGATATGCTTTTAGGTAATAAAAAACCGGCAGGGAACAGTGGCTCCCTGCCGGTTGATAATAAAATTAGTCCATAACAAGACTTTATATAGTTCTGTTATTTATACTGTTTCAGTAACTTTTTCCCAGTTTAGTATTTTAAAATAATCGTAATCTTCAGGATTAGGGATTATTGTTCTGGCATTATCATAGTCTGCCTCAGTAATGTAATATGTGTTGTTTAGAAGCACCTCAGATACTTCTTCACTGTCTACATCTACTAAACGAGGTTTGATTTTACCTTTCTCATCCTCTACATCTTTAAGATATATAGGAATTATTCTTTTATTAGTATTAAGAGCAACCATACAACCAGTGAATCCTTCATCGTATAGTTTTTTAACTCCCATACCAAGTGATGTACAGTAGGCCAAATCGAATGCTACAGGAGGACAACAACGAAGTGAGTATCCAATTTCTACCGGCCTGTTTTTAATATCAAGTCCTAATTCCTTAACTCTATTAGCAATCAATGTGTTAAAGATGTGGGCCTTACTGATATTTCCTAGTTCCGGATGACCGTGGTCATCGTATGAGAATACGATACCTGAAGAACAGATATCTTCTTCACTGAGATAATGGAAGACTCCTTCACTAATAATAGCAACACCAGGTTTAACACCCAATAATCTTCTTTTGATCATTGCTGAGACAAT
The DNA here is from genome assembly GCA_963666945.2 of Marinifilaceae bacterium. Classification (GTDB taxonomy): domain Bacteria; phylum Bacteroidota; class Bacteroidia; order Bacteroidales; family Marinifilaceae. The sequence goes on along the minus strand of CAXXRT010000016.1, from coordinate 145,997 downwards.
AAGATCAACAATCTTTTTAATTGTAATTTGTGTCTTATTGAACATCTCAGGAATAACAATCATTGAAGCATGAATGGATTTTCCTATTTCAAAGGCAAGATGCCCTGCTTCTCTACCCATAGTTGAAACAATGTACCAGTTTTGAGTTGTCAATGACTCAACCTTAATGGTTTTACAAATATCAACACCTGTATGAATTGCTGAGTTAAAACCAAAAGTAGGAACTCCATCTGGTAAAGGAAGATCGTTATCAATAGTTTTAGGAACATGGATGTTTTTTATGTCAACATCGTGCTCTTTAAGGAATTTCGTGATTCTGTTGGCAGTAGAAGCAGTATCGTCACCACCAATAGTTACTAATAATTTGATATTGTTCTTAACAAAGAAATCTACAGAAAACTCATCATTTTTAGGTTTGTGTCTGCTCATTTTAATAGCTGAACCTCCTCTATGATATATTCTGTCTGCAAATTCATAATTGATTTCTGTCAGTTCAGGATTCTCAGAAAAAAGACCTTTGTATGCTTCGTGAACACCAATAACTTTGTATCCTGCCCTTAAAAAAGATTTACTAACACTACTTATGACTGTATTTATTCCTGGAGCCGGACCTCCTCCGCAAAGAATAGCAACTGCTTCTTTCATTTTGTATGTTCTTTTTATTTGTTTTTCAAATAATATTTATTCTAAAATATGCTTAGTTTTTATACTTAAAGCGCATATTATCTTTTATTACGCTTTTTGTAAATTTTGCCGTTTATCTTTTTGTTTTTACCCTTCTTCTGGTGGAAGGCTCCACCTCCTTTTATCCCTCCCTTTTGATATTGAATGTTTCTTGTTTGAATTTTTTCTTCGTCAAGAAGTATATCCGATATCTCTAACTTCTCGGGCAAATCCTCAGAGGCTATAGTCTGATTTATTAGTTTTTCTATTTCTTCAATTCTCTCTACTTCTTTTTCACCAACAAAACTAATAGCCGTACCGCTTTTTCCTGCCCTTCCTGTCCTACCGATTCTGTGAACGTATTCCTCTGGTAGAGAAGGTATATCGAAGTTTATAACATGACTCACATCTTCAATGTCGATACCCCTGGCAGCAACGTCCGAGGCGATCATTATTCGTGATCTGCCTTCTCTGAACGATTTTAAAGCATTTAGTCTTGTGTTTTGAGCCTTGTTCGAGTGAATAACACTTAGTTCGTCTTTCCAGAAATCAGCTAATCTGTCGTTAATCCTATCTGCATTCTTTTTTGTCTCTGTAAAAATCATCACTTTTCTAAATTCCTCTTTGTCTGCAAGAAGTAGCTTAAGAAAATTGATTTTTGTAAGAATGTTGGGAAGATCGTATCTTATCTGATTTATATGATCCACAGGAGTTGCCTGCTGGGCAGCTTCTATTCTTATGGGATTGAGCAGAAAGTCTTCAGAAAGCTTTGCAATAGTATCCGAAAATGTAGCAGAGAAAAGCATGTTCTGATGCTTCTCCGGAAGAACATCTAGAATACTTGTAAGCTGTGGCATGAATCCAAGATCCATAAGCTTATCAGCTTCGTCGATTACTACTGTTTTAACATTTTTAGTACGTATTATTCCGTTCATGTAAATATCCATGAATCTTCCCGGGGTAGCAACAAGCAAATCAAGACCGTCAATCAGCTTGTCTTGCTGGGTTCTTATATTTGTTCCGCCATAAATCCCCTCATACCTAATATCCATATATGGAGTAAGCATTTCTATACTCTCGCAAACCTGCAAAACAAGTTCTCTTGTTGGAACAATAATTAAAGCTCTGGGCATACTTCCCTGGGCATAATGAAGCTTCATCAAAAGGGGAATCAGGTATGCGAATGTTTTTCCTGTTCCTGTTTGTGCGATGCCAATTATATCTTTACCTGATTTAATAGGAGAGAAAGCCTTTTCTTGAATAGGAGTTGGATTTACGTATCCAGCTTCTTCAAGAGCGTTTATTATTTGTTTACTAATTTTTAGTTCCTCAAATGATGCCATTCATTATATTTTTCTACAACAACAATATCCCATTAAAATGAGAATAATTATATTAATTTGATACTGTGTATCAATTTTAAACAACTGCAAAGTTAATAAAATTAAGCTATATCTTTTTTAATAATTGTGATTGCATTTTTAATATCGTGCTGCTGTTCTATATATAATTTAAATATATTGTTTATTAAATCCATGGGGTTGCTGTTGTTGTTAAGGTTGTGTGATGCTGTATTTATAATACTTATCATGCTGTTTTTGGCTTTTGTGCAGGCATCCCACGACTGGTTGCTTATGTATAGTTGTTGGGTTAAATTATATTCGTATTCTTTTCTTATTTCTTCAATTAAGGCCAACTGTAGTTCTGAATTCTTAAGATTTTGATTGTTTATTCTCGGGATTAACGATTCCGGTTTAATCCTTTCAATAAAAAGTATTAATCTTTCGTATGCCTGATATTTCAGATTATCCGGAATATTATTACCCTTATTTTTATTATTTAAGTGGTTTAAATAAAATGTTTCGGCAAAACTATTAATAGTGGAGATCGATTTTTGAATAAGAATATAAATTGGAATTAATAAAATAATAACCGGAAGGTTTTGCATAATTGAATCAATAAATTTGTCCATATCAATTGTTTGAGTTTTTATTGTAGAATTTATTAGAAATGCAATAATAGGTAAAAATATTTATATAGGATAATTTTTGAATTATAATACTTATCTTTGATTTTAAAATTAACAATAATATGGAGTTTGGAATAGCAGATCTAAGTATAATACCCGTTAGAAGTGAACCCTCGGAGAGAAGTGAGATGGTTACTCAAATATTATTTGGTGAACAATATGAAATACTGGAGGAGATAGAAAAATGGGTGTATGTTAGATTGTTATACGATGATTATAAAGGCTGGATTGATTCCAAGATGGTTACTTGTATTGACGAATCTTTTATTGCTGGAATAGATGAAAAAAATATGTCATTGGCTACGGAAACATTCAATATTGTCAGTCGTAATGACACGTGGGGAAATAAGCTTATTGTACCCGGAAGCGATTTTCCTTATTTTCAGCAATCCAGCAATCATTTCAGGATAGGAGACTTTGAGTATAGTTTAAATGGAGCCTTTTCCAAATTGCCAGGAGATAAAGGAATAAGGGAGAGTGTTATTGATTGTGCCCTGAAATTTTTTAATACCCCATACTTATGGGGAGGGAGAACCCCTTATGGTATAGACTGCTCCGGACTTACTCAAATTGTGTATAAATTAAATGGTATTAAACTGAAGCGTGATGCCGGTCAGCAGGTTTTAGATGGTGATACCCTCTCTTTTGTAGAAGAAGCTTTACCTGGCGATCTTGCTTTCTTTGGAGATGAAGAAGGTTTGATAACGCATGTTGGTATTATATGGAAGCATCATAAAATAATTCATGCTTCGGGCCGTGTAAGAATAGATAATGTTGATCATCAAGGTATTTATAACGAAGATTTAAAAAGATATACTCATAGCCTGAAGACTATAAAAAGAATAATAAGATAAGTATAATGCATCAAGAGACTTAAATATTAATCTGAAAAACACTATGGAAAAGCATCATGTATTAGTATATTTTTTAGTTGTTGTATTTGTCATATGGCTAATATATGCCAGAACAAGGAAAAGGAAATAATAAAAAAACCGGAATATGTATATATATAAGTATCCTCGTCCTTCATTGACAGTAGACGCTGCTGTTTTTCTGAAGGAAGTAGATGTACTGAAAATTTTATTGATAAAGCGTAAAAATCCTCCTTATGAAGGTTACTGGGCACTGCCTGGTGGCTTTGTTGATATGGACGAATCTTTAGATATTGCAGTTCAACGTGAACTAAAGGAAGAAACGGGATTAGATAATATTGAACTTGTACAGCTTGCAGCTTTTGGGGATGTTGACAGAGATCCCAGAGGTCGTACTGTATCAGTTGTATATTATGGGGAGACTACAAGCAATAATTGTAAAGTTAAAGGAGATGATGATGCAGCGGAAGCCGGATGGTTTGATTTAAACGAATTACCAAAACTGGCATTCGATCACGATAATATAGTAAAAAGAGCTGTAGAAAAAATAAATGAGTAAATGAATAGTAGTAGAGTGTTATTAAATACGGCATATTTTCCACCCATACAATATTTTAGTAAGATAGTAAAGTACAATAAGGTACTTATAGAGCAATATGAGAGTTACGGAAAACAAAGTTACCGTAACAGATGCGATATTTATGGGGCAAATGGAAAGTTGACTTTGAGTGTACCCGTTATTGAAGGGGCAAGGAAAAAAGTTCTGACTAAGGATGTAAAGATTGAGTATATTACAAACTGGCAGAAGATACATTTTAAAAGTATAGAATCTGCTTACAGCAGATCGCCTTTCTATGAATATTATATCGATGATATTGAGCCATTATTCAATAAGAATTTTAATTATCTTCTCGATTTTAACAACAGAATTCTCGAGGTGATAAATGAAATTCTGGATATCTCCCCTGAGATACGGATGACAGATGATTATATAGTTGATATTGAAGATATATCTGATTGGAGGGAAGGTATACATCCTAAAAAAAACAGAAGAAAAGAAGATATTGAATTTTGTCCCACCGAATATACTCAGGTATTTAGTGATAAGGGAGGTTTTGTTCCTAATTTGAGTATTTTGGATCTTGTTTTTAATATGGGGCCGGAATCTCTTGATTATATTGAGAGTACTTTTAAGCGTTAATAAAGTTTTTATTGTTAATGGTTGAGCTTTGAGTTAATACGAGAATCCAACATTAGATTTTAGAAGTGATATAAAAGAAAATAAAATAAAGTGATAGCTTTTCCTAATGCCAAGATAAATCTTGGTTTAAATATAATAGAAAAACGAACAGATGGTTTTCATAATCTGGAAACTGTATTTTATCCCTTCGGTTTATGCGATATTCTTGAGGTTGTTGAATCTTCCAGTCTTAAAAGGGGGGAATATAAGTTCGAAGCTTCAGGGATTGAGGTCGATTGTTCCCCTGAAGACAATATTGTCGTTAAGGCATATAAATTAATATCTTCTAAATATGAAATCCCTGCTGTAGAAATATATTTCCATAAAAATATTCCTTATGGTGCTGGTCTTGGTGGGGGATCTGCCGATGCGGCATTTATGCTTAAATTGCTGAATGATAATTTTAATCTTTCTATAGATAATCGACAATTAGAGGAGTATGCCTCGCAATTAGGTAGCGATTGCCCTTTCTTTATTAATAATTTGCCTGTCTTTGCACATGGAAAAGGGGAGTTGTTTGAAAAAACAGAGCTAAGTTTAAAGGATATGTTTATGGTGGTAGTAAAGCCGGAAATATCTGTTTCTACCCCTATGGCTTATTCTGGTATCACCCCTCGCGCACCTGAGTTTGATTTAAGAAATATTAGTTGTCTGGATATTCATCAATGGAAAGAAAATGTAATCAACGATTTTGAGCAGAATGTTTTTAAGTTATTTCCTGAGATCGGGGAAATAAAAAATAGTCTTTATAATCATGGTGCAACTTATGCGGCCATGTCTGGTAGTGGCGCTGCCGTTTATGGAATATTTAAAGATGAAGTGGATATTAAGGATAATTTCCCCGATTGCTTTTATTGGAGTGGTTATCTGGAATAATAGAGCTATATACTAAAAGAGCCGGATTACAAAAGTTTCTGGTAATATAAAGATAAAATAAATGGGCCACCTGATCGGTAGCCCATTTGTTGTTATTACTTAAGCCATTTATCAAGCCAGTTGAAGAATGTTCTTTGCCATAGAATACCGTTTTGGCAACCAAGTACCCAGTGGTTTTCTTCCGGAAAGTAAAGGTATTGTGTTGGAATACCTCTTAATCGTGCTGCATTAAATGCCTGCATTCCCTGAGAAGCAACTATTCTATAGTCTTTTTCTCCGTGTATTATTAAAATAGGAGTATCCCATTTATCTACAAATTTGTGTGGTGAGTTGGCATAAGATCTTTGTGCAATCTTATTGTTCTTATCCCAGTAAGGACCGCCAAGATCCCAGTTTACAAACCACATTTCTTCTGTTTCAAGATATTGAGACTCAAGGTTAAACATTCCATCGTGTGCAATAAATGCTTTGAAACGTTTGTCGTGGTGACCTGCTAACCAGTAAGCAGAGAATCCTCCGTATGATGCACCAACACAACCTAATCTGTTTTCATCAACGTAAGGTTCTTTTTTAACGTTGTCGATAGCAGATAAATAGTCTTTCATGTTCTGTCCACCATAATCTCCTGATATCTGTTCACACCATTCTTTACCGAATCCAGGAAGACCTCTTCTATTTGGAGCAACAATAATATAGTCGTTTGAAGCCATCATCTGGAAGTTCCATCTGTAGCTCCAGAATTGAGAAACTGTTCCCTGAGGGCCACCCTGGCAGTAAAGAATTGCAGGGTATTTTTTGTTTTTATCGAAGTGTGGAGGATAAATTACCCAGACAAGCATTTGTTTGTTGTCTGTTGTCATAACCCATCTTTTCTCAACATTACCCATAGTAAGCTGGGAAAGAAGAGGTTTGTTTACAAAAGAAATCTCAGTAGCATTACCGGTTTTAGGATCTACTCTGTATATCTCCATTGGCTTGCTCATAGATACTCTTGTTGCAATAAGTTCGTTTCCTGCTTGTTCAACAGAGGTGTAATTGTGAACTCCTTCCGTCAATTTTTGAATTTTAGCATCAGCAATATCAATCTTGTATATTTCATCCGTCGCATGGTAATCGGAGATGAAATATATCGATTTACTATCTTTGCTCCATGTTAAATGACCGGCATTCTGATCAAATCCTTTAGTCATGTATCTTTTTTCACCTGTCTGAAGGTCCATTACAAATAGACGGATCTGATCTGCCTCATAACCTTCGCGCTCCATGCTTTCCCATGCCATATATTTTCCATCGGGAGAGAATACCATATTCATATCGTATCCCATCATTCCTTCTGTTTTATTTTCAGTTACGCCCGAATCAAGGTTGTAAAAGTAAATATCAGTATTTGTTGAAAGAGCATATTTTACTCCGTATTTCTTACGGCTGGTGTAAGCAATGTTTTTGCTGTCTATAGTCCATCCTACTTGTTCCATTCCTCCCCATGGACGCACAGGTGATTCCCATTTCTCACCCTCCATGATATCTTTTCCTTCTTTTATTTTTTTCCCTTTCCAGAAATCAGCAACGAAAAGGTGTGTGTATGTCTCTACCCAATGGTCCCAATGACGGTAAAACTGATCGTTTATGACTCTGGCATTAGCTTTATCAAGATCAGGATACATATCCTGTACATTTTCTTCAAGCTTAACTTCTTTAGAATATACAATTTTCTTCATGTCAGGAGAGAATTTGTATTCTGAAATGCCTCCTTCAATTTCAGTTAGCTGAGTGTGGTTTTTACCATCAACATCCATTTGCCAAAGTTGTACAGAACCACTTTTTGAAGATAAATAAACAATATTACCTTCTTTAGTCCACGACTCCCCGAATTCTTTCTCGGTTGTATTAGTGAGCTGTTTTGCTTCCCCTCCGGCAACAGGTAACAAATAAAGATCGCGGTAAGATTTATTCTCTTTTTTATTGAAATAAGTAACTCCGTAAAGAACGCTTTTTCCGTCGGGTGAGACGGTAACACCGCCTATTCGACCAAACGACCATAATACTTCCGGGGTCATTTTATCTGATTTTAATTTCATTTCCGGAGTTTTGTATGTTTTTGCCTCTTTGTCTGTTTTTTCTCTAGGAGAACAGGCAATACAGGCAAGTAGGGCAATTATCCCAATGTATTTACTTCTTTTCATATGATTGTATTTTTTTCAATTGTCATATGGAGTTTATCATGATTCTAAAATATTATATACTATGCGTATTTTGTGATTTTAAAATCATAGATAGCTCTGTATTAAGTATTATAAAGAAATTGTTTGATTAATTATTGGTGCTGTTGTTTATAGCTTCAACAATTTTATTCTCAAGTTCTTCTGCCAGTTCAGGATTGTCCATAATTAAGTTTTTAACGGATTCACGTCCCTGACCAAGTTTAGTCTCTCCGTAAGAGAACCATGAACCACTTTTCTTAATTACATTGTAATCAACACCAAGATCGATTATTTCCCCTGATTTAGAAATACCTTCTCCGTACATTATATCGAATTCTGCCTTACGGAATGGAGGTGCTACTTTGTTTTTTACAACCTTAACTCTGGTGTGGTTACCCATTACATTCTCACCATCTTTAATCTGACCTATTCTTCTAATATCAAGACGAACAGAAGCGTAGAATTTAAGGGCATTACCTCCTGTTGTAGTTTCAGGGTTACCAAACATAACACCAATTTTATCACGTAGCTGGTTAATGAATACACAACAAGTATTTGTTTTGCTTATGGTTGCGGTAAGTTTTCTCAATGCCTGAGACATTAATCTTGCCTGAAGTCCCATCTTGGAATCACCCATATCTCCTTCTATTTCTGCCTTAGGGGTAAGGGCTGCAACGGAGTCAATAACAAGTATGTCAATGGCAGAAGAACGAATAAGCTGTTCGGTTATCTCAAGAGCCTGTTCTCCGTTATCTGGCTGTGAGATTAGTAATTCTGAAGTATCAACACCTAATTTTTCAGCATAAAATCTGTCGAAAGCGTGCTCTGCATCAACTATTGCAGCTATTCCACCTTGTTTCTGTACTTCTGCAATTGCATGAATAGCAAGGGTTGTTTTACCTGAAGATTCAGGTCCGTATATCTCAACTATACGTCCTTTAGGGTAACCTCCAACACCAAGAGCTATATCAAGAGCGATAGAACCTGAAGGGATAGAAGGAATATCTTCAATAGGGGCATCACCCAGTTTCATGATTGCTCCTTTTCCATAATTCTTTTCAATTTTATCAAGGGTAAGTTGTAAGGCTTTCAACTTTTCTTTGTTTGTATCCTTTTCTGCCATTTTCTTATATTTATTGTTATTTATTTTTTTAATTCATTTAAGATCTGTGCTGTGTGGTCTTTTGTTTTTACCTTGTTGAATATTTTCAGGATAGTACCATCTTCAGCAATCACAAATGTAGTTCTTATAACTCCAAAATAGGTCTTTCCATACATCTTTTTTTCTCCCCATACACCATAATCTTCCATTATTTTTTTGTCCGTATCTGCAATAAGATTAAAATTTAAATTGTGCTTAGCAATAAATTTCAGATGGGATGCAGGACTATCAGGACTTACCCCAACAATTTCAAAACCCTTATCAGTCAATTCTGTATAGTTGTCGTTTAGATTGCATGCTTCGGCAGTGCATCCTGGAGTATTGTCTTTAGGATAAAAATATAGTATTAATTTTTTCCCTTTAAAATTATCAAGACTAATTTCTTTTTCATCCTGATTTATTCCTTTAAAAAAAGGTGCTTTATTTCCCTCTACTAGGTGTGTCATAATATTTTAGTTTGTGATTTCGTAAGCCAAATTACAATAATTATAATTACAAAACAAGACTAAAGTTGGGTATTGTTAAAATATTATGTTAGTAGATATTGTTACTGGGTCACATCATCTATTATTTGTCCATCCTCAAAGTAAATGACTCTTTCTGCTTTTTTTACTACTCTGTAGTCGTGCGTTGCAAATATGAAGGTCATATTCTCAATTTCATTCAATTCATGCATCAGGTTCAGGAGTTTGTCTGTAGCAACAGAATCAAGGTTTGCAGTAGGTTCATCAGCTAAAATGAATTTAGGTTTCGAGGCAAGTGCTCTTGCAACGGCTACCCTTTGTTGTTGTCCCCCCGATAACTGATAGGGTCTGGAATTAATTTTGTGTGAAAGACCTACTTCGTTTAGTAGGGCGATAGCTCTTCTAATCCTTTCTTTTTTTGATATTCCCTGGAGATGCATAATAAATTCCACATTCTCTCTTGCTGAAAGAACGGGGATAAGGTTGAATGATTGGAATACAAAGCCAATATTGTTTAAACGGTAATTTGTAAGTTTCCCGGAGTTAAGTTTTGTAATGTCGGTACCTTCTATATATATGTTCCCTTGTGTAGGTTTATCCAGTCCTCCAAGAAGATTCAGGAAAGTTGTTTTGCCAGAACCTGAAGGTCCCACAATAGCGGTGAATTCTCCTTCGTTTATAGTCAGGTTTATATTGTTTACAGCAGTTGTTTTTATAGCTGTATCATTGTATATTTTAGTAAGGTTTCTTATATCGATTATACTCATACTGAATGTTTTATTCCGATTTGATAGAATCTGTCGGTTTATATTTAAGGGATTTAAGTGCCGGATATATTGAAGATAGAATAGCTGTAATAAGAACTAGTAATATTACCCAAAACAATTGATTGTTATATATATATGGATGAACTATTGAATCAAACCCCATTTCCCTGATTTCATTTTCATACGATGATATGTTTAATCCTGTAGCTCCAGAAATTTCAATAGCTACCATTCCCAGGAATATACCAATAAATCCTCCCAGTACTGTGATTTTTATTGTTTCAAGCATGAGCATTGAAAATATCCTTACTTTATTCATTCCCACAGCCATAAGCATTCCTAATTCTTTTATCCTGTCTAAAATAACCATGCACATTGAATTTGTTATACCAAAACTCAGGGCAATAAGTATAAGTATTATTAGAAGATATGTAGATAAAAAATTGTTTTTATTCATCATAGAAAGTATGGGGGCCAATTCTTTCCAGTTCTCCGTAGTAAGATAAGGGAATAGCTCGTTAATCTTTTCTCCGATACTAATCATATTGTCTTTATCGTCCACGTTAATGGCAATTTCATGTGCCGAATTCCTTGGTAGTTTGGAAAGTCTTCTTAAATCATCGTATCTTACAAATACGTTTCCATCATCAAAAGCTATATTTCCAGTTTTATAAATTCCACATACTGTGAATTTGTTTTTAGTGACTGTTCCTTCAAGATCTTGAAATTGTAGCAAAACATTTGATTTTACTTTTAAATGTAATTTCTTAGCTACATCCTGACTAATTAGAATGGAGTTTTTATTATGAGATGTAAAGTAATTGCCATCAATAATATTTTTGTGGATGTTTGTTGTCGTTTTTTCAATTTCAGGAACAACGCCTGATATTTTTACCCCTGAGGTTGCTTTATCGGATGATATTATAGAATTTATAATTATTCTGTAAGTAGTGCTTTTAACTCCTTTTATACTGCCTATTTCTATGCATTTCTCGTAAGCATCTGGAAAGAAGAGGTTTAAGTCGTTCATGTCTGCAAATTTCTTTTTGTGTGTTTGAAGATGCGACAATTCATTGTATATAGTGTCTTCGGTTTTTTGCCTGAGCATTCCGGTGGAAAAAGCAAGAGAAAATATTCCTGCAAACATTCCTACTGCTATTGAGCAAACGAGTATCCATGTGCGTAAAGGATTTCTCCATATGTTTCTATATGCGATAGATAATAACATTGTCGGTATGTTAGTTGTGGATATTTGATTTGATTTTAATTTTTCTCACTCTGTATATTGGGTATATACTTAATAGTATTGTAATAATAAAGATTATTAAAGCTTGTTTAATAAAAATATTAATGTCGAATGAAAAGTTTATAAATGGTTCTAAGCCCATTTCGTTCATGTATTTTGCTTTATCATCAGTAAGTTTTATTGGCATTTTTATATAATGCCATATTATAGGTAACGATATAATTATACCCGAGAAAGTACCAATTGCAGCAATAAATATTGTTTCTGAAAAAATTGTAAAAATTAATTTGGATCTTTTCATTCCTAGGGCAATCATGACTGTAAACTCTTTTTTCCTTTCAAGAAATAACATCATTATTGTTGAGAATACACCAAAACTGATGACAAGATATAATATAAATGCAGCAAACGTACCACTTGCTCTGTCAGCTCTCATAATATTTAAAAGAGAAGTCTGGATTTCATTCCATCTAATAATCCTATATTCAGGACCGAGGATATTCTCCAGCTTTTTCGCTACATTATCAATTTTATTGTTGTTACATGTTATAACTACTGAAGTCAGCATATCTGGGGCATCGAATAATTCTCTGCATTTATTAATATGCATATATACAACAATCTTGTTGAATTCTGTTGAGGGGTAGGAGATAATACCTCTAACTCTAAATTTCCCTGATACTGACTTGTTGTTATAGCTTTGACCTGAGAAGCAAATGGTATCATTGACTTCCAGTTTTAGTATGCGGGCCAACTCATCACCAATAATTACTCCTTCTGGGCTTTTTATAAGATCGCCACCTTTGATTATTCTTTTGGAAAATCCGGTCATTTTTTCTTCTCTCCCCGGAACCACTCCAATTATATATACAGGATAAGACATTCCTTTGCCTGAAGCAAGAGCATGGCAAGATAATCTTTTGGTAATATGTTTTACATTGCCTATGTTTTTTATTTTATTAAAATAGGAAATGTTTTTAAAACTATGAATTAAACTTTTTGAATCGTGAAAATCTTTGTGTTGCACCTGTAGGTGTCCTGAGTAAGATTCAACGGCATGTTGAATAAATCTATTATAGCTGCCTTCCTGAATTGAGTTCAATAGGGTAGAAATTATAACTGCAAAACATACAGATGTGGTTGTTATTAGAGTTCGTCTTTTATTTCTCCAGAGATTCCTCCAAGCTATGACTAGTAGTTTTATCATATTAGCTTTCTGGTTATAATAGTTATACTTTTATTTTCCCCATTCCTGTTAATTTCAAGTTTTATGTATTTTCTTTTAGTTGAAATTAGTATTCTGTGGACAGATCTGAGGCTAAGTTTTCCGACAGGGATATTATTTATTCTTATTAATTGATCACCAACTTCCAGGCCTGCTTCTTTCCCTGGGGAATTTTCCATTATATGGGAAATTACATAGTATCTTATCCCGGGAAAAGGAGTTTCAATTTCTACTCCTGAATTGTTATATGTAAATGGTTTTTTAAAATGTTTATTTTTAAAGAATGTGATCTTTTTATTTGGGTAGTCAATTATGATCCTGAATCTTCTTAATATGTCCCCACCAAGACTGCCATTTCTATGGTCTGTTATTAGTTCCTGATTTATTGAGGAAGTGTCGGGAAATGCTGCTGTAGGTTGGTCAATAATGTATTTACCGAATTCTATTGATTTTATTCTGCCAATTTTACCATAAATATCTCCATTTAATCCCTGTCCCAATAAATTATCTATTGTCTTTTCCGGAATAGTAATCCCTGATTCCCTGCTTTTTTGTAGCCACAAGGAAAGGCTCGATCCAGTATCTATTAATAATCTTACTTTTATTTTTTTCCCATTATTTAGAGTTATCCATGTATTTATATAAGGTTTCTCATTAATTATTTCCAAAGGCAAAATTACTCTTGATTTTCTTTTGGGATAGATATAATTCTGGGGATTGTGAAATATTACCATGTTACGGATATAGTCAATTTCTACAATAGTGTTTTTGAATGCTGTATAACCAAGTATGCCGTGTATTTGCGTGCCGGCCTTTTTTGAAAGATTAAATATATCTGTCAACAACACATTGAGTCTTTCGTTGTCGGAAGATATTTCTCCTACTGATATCGAATTTTGGTAGGAAGTTAGTGCTTCTAATGGTTCCCCTTCCCCTAAACCATGTAATTGCACTTTACTGGCATAATTAATATTGATAGAGTCTTTTTCAGTAAGTTCTGTGATAAGGGTTGTCCCTAGTCCGCTATCCAGCATAAACCATAGGGTATCTGATGAGTTTATGCTGATAGGAATTATTATATTATTATTTGATAATTTAAACTCGAGGGAGAATCTTTTATGCTTAGGATTAGTGAATTTTAATCCCGAGGAATTATTTTGTGCGAAAATAGTAAAATTTCCGCATAATATTATGAAAAGAAATATTATACTTTTAATCTGGATCATGATTATAAAGATATAATATTTCTTTTAAATAACCTTACGTGTAAATATATTATTACGTATTATTTTTTCTCCATAAGCACTATGTTTTCAACATGATGAGTATGTGGAAACATATCTACTGCCTGTACTTTAGTTACGTTATAAAAATCTTTCATAAGATTAATATCCCTCGCCTGTGTTGCAGAATTACAGCTAACATAAACTATTTTCTCTGGACCGGCGTTAATAATTGTTTGCACTACATCAGGATGCATACCTGCCCTAGGTGGATCTACAATCATTATATCAGGTTTGCCATGCTGTTCAATAAAAGAAGCATTTAAAACATCTTTCATATCTCCTGCATAAAATATAGTGTTTTTAATATTGTTTATTTCAGAATTTATGTGGGCATCTTCAATTGCTTCGGGTACATATTCAATTCCTATTACTTTGTATGCTTTCGCTGCGACAAAATTCGCTATTGTTCCTGTTCCTGTATAAAGATCGTAAACAACCTCATTGCCTGTCAATCCTGCAAATTCTCTTGTTTTCTTGTAAAGATTGTAGGCCTGTTCTGAATTTGTCTGGTAGAAAGATTTTGGGCCAATCTTAAATTTCAGGCCTTCCATCTCTTCAAATATATGATCTCTGCCTTTATAAAGAACAATATCCTGGTCTGTTATAGAGTCATTGCCCTTAGAATTAATTACATACATTAAGGATGTAATTTGAGGAAACTTCTCATAAACATGATTTAATATCCCTTCTCTAGCTTCTATGTCTTCATGAAAAAGCGATAAAATAACCATTATCTCACCAGTGGATGCAGTACGAATAATAAGATTTCTTAAGAATCCATGTTGATTTCTTATATCGAAAAAACTTAAGTCATTTTCTATTGCGTAATCTTTAACAGTCTGGCGGATTTCATTTGATGGGGCATTTTGCAGATAGCAATTATTAAGATCAACAACCTTGTCGAATAAACGAGGAACATGAAAGCCAAGTGCGGGAGTCCTTTTAATATCATCTCCCATTGCAATTTCTTCTTTTGTAAGAAATCGACTGGCGGAGAATGTGAATTCCAGTTTGTTACGGTAATTAATAGTTTTCTCAGATGGGATGATTTTATTTACTTCGGGTAAATTTATTTTTCCAATACGTTCAAGATTATCAATTACTTCTTGTTGTTTTAATTTCAGCTGTTCTTCATAGGGAAGATTTTGCCATTTACATCCACCACAAATACCAAAATGTTCACAGAAAGCCTCTATTTTTATATCAGAGTGTTTATGGAAAAAGACAGGGTGTCCTTCCATATAGTTTTTCCTCTTTTTAGTTACCTGAACATCAACAATATCACCAGGAATAACGTTTGTAACAAAAAGAACTTTGTCTTCAATTTTAGCTATTGCCTTTCCTTCTGCCGCTAGTTTTTCTATTTCTATATGCTGCAATAATGGTTTTTTTCTTCTTCCCACGGTAAAAACTTTTGTATTAATTTTGCAAATATAATAAAAGGCTGCATTATTGGTGCAGCCTTCATTTAAATATGTTGAGTGTTTCTTTTTAGAATACGCTGGCAAATACTTCTTTGCTGTATTCACCATTAGCAAGTTTCTGAGATACCTCTTTAAATGCTTTAATTGTATATTCAACATCCTCCAACGAGTGAGTTGCCGTAGGAATAAGTCTTAGTAATAACTGACCCTTAGGAATAACAGGATATACTACTATAGAGCAGAATAAATTGTAATTTTCTCTAAGGTCCATACATACCTGAGTCCCTTCAGCTACACTTCCTGAAAGATATACAGGAGTAACAGGTGATTCTGTAACACCAATATCTAATCCTGCTTCTTTTAAACCTGACTGAAGAGCATCAACTACTTCCCAAAGTTTATTTTTTAAGTTCAGGTCTGGTTTTTAATAATTCAAGTCTTTTCATTGAACCTTCAACTAAAGGCATAGGAAGAGATTTCGCGAAAGTCTGAGAACGCATATTATAACGTAAGTATTGACAAATTTCTTCGTCACAAGCTATAAATGCACCAATTCCTGCCATTGCTTTAGCAAAAGTAGCAAAGTGAAGATCTATCTTGTCCTGAACACCGAAATGTTCCGGAGTACCGGCTCCTGTTTTACCCATAGTACCGAAACCATGAGCATCGTCTACAAGAATACGGAAATTGAATTCGTCTTTTAGTTTAACGATTTGGTCTAGTTTTCCAAGGTCACCTGCCATACCAAATACACCTTCAGTAATAAGAAGAATTCCTCCTCCTGTTCTTTCGGTCCATTTTGTTGCTCTTTCGAGTTCCTTGCGAAGGTTATCCATGTCGTTGTGAGGATATACAAATCGTTTTGCAGGAGTCAGGCGTAAACCATCCATAATACAGGCATGA
Organism: Marinifilaceae bacterium; assembly: GCA_963666945.2. Lineage (GTDB taxonomy): Bacteria > Bacteroidota > Bacteroidia > Bacteroidales > Marinifilaceae. The sequence continues at coordinate 129,639 of CAXXRT010000016.1, read as the reverse complement.
GACTCTGAATCGTAAACAATAACATCGTGACGGCTAACCATGGCATCAATAATTGATACCATTCCCTGGTAACCGAAGTTCAACAAGAATGCATCAGGTTTACCAACGAAATCAGCCAACTGCTCCTCTAGTTCTTCGTGCAGGCTAGTTTGTCCACTCATCATTCTTGCACCCATAGGATAGGCAAGACCCCATTTTTCTGCTGCTTCAGCATCAGCTTTTCTAACTTCAGGGTGATTGGCAAGACCAATGTAGTTGTTTAAACTCCATGTCAATACTTCTTTACCTCTGAATTTCATTCTTGGAGAAATTTCTCCTTCAAGCTTGGGGAAACTGAAATAACCATGAGCTTGCTTTGCATATTGCCCAATGTTTCCCATGTTTTTCTTAACTCTATCGAATATATCCACGATTATATAATTTTTTATTTACTAACAAATCATTACGAGAGGCAAAAGTAACATTTTTGTTTTAATTAAAAAATGAGCTTGATGTTTTTTACAACAGGTGATGAGTTCAAAAATGTAAATACATATTTAAAAGGCTTGTATATTGAAAATTTTGCAGTATCTTTGCACAACGCAAAAAAAGAGACTTATGAAACATGTTATATATTTATTTTTGATAATTACATTATTGTTTTCTTCTTGTAGTGAGTATCAGGAAATATTAAAGTCTGAGGACTATGATCTGAAATACAAAAAAGCAGTTGAATATTATAATGCAAAAGATTATTTAAGAGCTCAGAATTTATTCGAGTCAGTTCGTAATATATATCGTGGGACTTCTAAGGCTCAGACAATAGCTTACTATACTGCCTTTTGTTCATATGGACAGAGGGATTATGCAACAGCAGGTTATCTTTTTAATAATTTTGTACGTACTTTTCCAGAGAGTTCTTTTGCTGAGGAATGTATGTATATGAGGGCTTATTGTTATTACATGAGTTCGCCCAATCCTCGTCTGGATCAATCTGAAACAGAAAAGGCAATTGAGATGTTCCAATTGTATATAAACAGATATCCAAATAGCTCAAAGATGGACAATGTTAATAAGTTTATCGATGAGATGAGAGATAAATTGGCATATAGGGCATATTTGAGTTCAGAATCGTATTATCACAGAGAAAAATATAAGGCTGCAATTATAGCACTTCAGAATTGTGTGAAAGATTTTCCGGAATCGCGCCACAGAGAGGAAATTCTGTATATGCTATTTAATTCACGTTTTGAGTTAGCCGTAAACTCAGTTAAGGAAAAAATGGTTGAACGTTATAATGCTGCACGCGAGGAATATTATTCATTTATCGATGAATTTCCTGAAAGTGAGCATAAGAAAGATATGGTGAGGAAATTTAAGAAAATTGAAGCCTTCTTATCAAAAATTAAATTAGAAGAATAATATTCAGGAGCAAAGTTTAAATTTTTAATCGACTATGATAGATTTTAAAAAAACAACAGCCCCAAACAACACAGTTACAAGAAATACACATGAATTGGCTGCAAAAGTGGGGAATATTTATGAAGCAGTGGTGATTATGGGGAAAAGATCCAATCAGATTTCTGTAGAGATGAAGGATGAGCTTAACAGGAAACTGCAAGAGTTTGCTTCTTATACAGATAATTTGGAGGAGATATTTGAAAACAGAGAACAAATAGAGATTTCTCGTTTTTATGAAAGACTACCAAAACCAACACTTATTGCTGTGCAGGAATATTTGGAGGATAAAATTTATTATCGTAATCCTTCCAAAGAGGTAATTGAAGAGAAAGAAGATTAATCCCTGTGGGATAGTCTATATTATAAAAGAATTAAAGCGTTGTGCCATTCATGAGAGTTAAAGCTTGTGAACTTGGCTCAACGCTTAGTTGTTTATAACTATATTACATTAAGCTATGTTAGAAGGTAAGAATATTATATTGGGAATTACAGGAAGTATTGCTGCATATAAAGCTGCTAATATGACCAGGCTCCTTGTTAAAAGGGGTGCAAATGTAAAGGTGATTATGACTCCTTTGGCAAAAGAGTTTATTACCCCTCTTACAATGGCCACATTATCTAAAAATCCTATCCTTGTAGATTTTTATAATCCTGAGAATGGTGACTGGAACTCTCATGTAGATCTTGGATTGTGGGCCGATCTTTATTTGATAGCTCCTGCCTCTGCTAACACTATGGCAAAGATGGCAAATGGAGTGGCAGATAATCTGCTTCTTACAACTTATCTTTCCGCTAAATGTCCTGTAATGGTTGCCCCGGCTATGGATCTTGATATGTATAAACATCCGGCAACTCAAAAAAATATTGAAGTACTTAAGTCTTATGGCAATCTTATTATTGAGCCTGAAACAGGTGAACTTGCCAGTGGACTTATGGGAAAGGGGCGTATGGAAGAACCTGAGAATATAGTTGAATATGTTTCTTATTTTTTCGATCAAAAAAAAAAGCTGAAATCTAAGAAATTTATAGTAACGGCAGGTCCAACCTATGAGAAGATAGATCCTGTAAGATTTATTGGCAACTATTCTTCTGGGAAAATGGGTTTTGCCATAGCTGAAGAATTGGCTAATCGTGGTGCCAAAGTGATCTTAGTGGCCGGTCCTGTTGTTTTAAAAACATCTAATCCTAATATAGAAAGAATTGATGTTGAAAGCGCACAGCAGATGTATGAGGCTTGTATGAATAATTTTGAAGATTGCGATGGTGCTGTAATGGCTGCTGCTGTAGCTGATTTTACCCCTTTAAACAAGGAGATGAATAAGGTTAAGAGAGGTAAGGAAAACTATTCGCTTGAACTAACACCAAATAAAGATATTGCAGCAGAATTGGGGCAGAGAAAGACTGAAGACCAGCTTTTGGTCGGGTTCGCTCTGGAAACAAACGATGAATTTGTCAATGCTAAAAAGAAGCTTGAAAAGAAGAATCTGGATTTTATTGTGTTAAACTCATTGAAGGATGAGGGGGCAGGATTTGGTGTTGATACCAATAAAATAAAAATAATTGAAAGAAATGGTACTGAAAAGGATTATCCTTTAAGTTCTAAAATTCAGGTTGCTACAGATATTGTTGATTATATTGAAAAATATTTTTAATAATTAAGTGCAAAAATATTTTGCTCAGGAGATTTTTCTCCTTAATTTTGCATTTTAGATGAGCAAAAGATTAGAACATATTATTCGAAGGCATCTAGAACCTAAACCGGACGAAAGGTCCTTCATTAAGATATTTTCGTTAAGAAAACCAACATTGTAATTTATAAAATTTTACAATTGTTGGTTTTTTTTTGTGCTTAATAATAAAGTGTCGAATATAATAATTATTAATTTACAGGTGATGAACAATAACAGTTTAGTATCAATTTTCGATTACTCGAAAGAGGAAATTCTTGAAGTGCTGGAAATGGCTAGAAAATTTGAAGAAAAACCAAACCAAAATCTTTTAGAAGGTCAGGTAATTGCTTCTTTATTTTTTGAGCCGTCAACACGTACTCGTTTAAGCTTTGAGACAGCCATTAGCCGTTTGGGAGGTCGTATTGTAGGTTTCACCGATGCATCTTCTTCCAGTGTTAAAAAAGGAGAGTCGTTGAAGGACACTATTAAGATGGTAGACAACTATTGTGATATGATTGTAATGCGTCACCCTATTGAAGGTTCTGCGCGTTATGCAAGTGAAGTAGCAAAAGTGCCTGTAATTAATGCCGGTGACGGTGCAAATCAGCACCCTACCCAGACTATGCTGGATCTTTATACAATTTACCAAACACAAGGTACACTTGATAATCTTAATATTTGTATGGTGGGAGACCTTAAATATGGAAGGACAGTTCACTCATTGCTTATGGCTATGTCTTTATTTAATCCTACATTCCATTTTGTTTCTCCTGATTCCCTAAAAATGCCTAAGGGATACAAGTTGTTTCTTGAAGAAAAAGGTATTAAGTATGTTGAACATACTGAGCTTGATGGAGTTATTGACGATGCTGATATACTATATATGACCAGGGTACAGAGAGAGCGTTTTGCCGACCCATTGGAGTACGAGAAAGTGAAAAACGTTTATATACTTAAGAATTCAATGCTTTCAGGAACTAAAGAAAATATGAGAATTCTTCACCCGCTGCCAAGGGTAAATGAGATAGATATTGATGTTGATGACAGTCCTAAGGCTTACTATTTCGAGCAGGCCCTTAATGGGGTATTTGCCCGTCAGGCTATAATTTGCAAGGCAATGGGCTTGACTCCTGAAAATTAATTGTCTGAATTATTGGAGAATTCTATTTAGTATTAGTGAAATTTTAAAAGAAATTAATGTTATGGCATCAAATAAAGAACTTCAGGTAAGTGCAATCAAAAACGGTACAGTTATCGATCATATTCCCAACGATCAATTGTTTAACGTTATTAATGTACTGGGACTTCAGAATTATGATTCTGCTATTACTTTTGGTAAGGGATACGAGAGTAGCAAATTGACTAAAAAAGGAATTATTAAAATCTCTGATAAATTTCTTTGTGATGAAGAAGTAAATAAGCTTGCTCTTGTTTCTCCATCGGTGAAGATAAATATCATTAAAGATTATGAGGTTGTAGAAAAGAAAATTGTTAATGTTCCTGATTTTGTTGAAGGTATTGTTAGATGTGTTAATCCTAAATGTATAACAAATCATGAACAGGTTACAACTAAATTTAAAGTAGTAAATAAAGAGCATATTTCTCTTAAATGTCATTATTGTGAGAAAATAACTGATAAAGAGCATATTGAAACTGTATAGTTGTAAAAATGCTTTCTGTATAGACAAAAAAATGGGAATCTTTTTTATTGATTCCCATTTTTAATATCTTATTTATTTTATTTCTTTTCTGGAAGAATTAATTAATTAGAGTAAGAAATTCTAATTATTAAGTTTTGCTCCGTATGCAAGATCTCCGGCATCGCCTAATCCTGGAACAATATATGATTTTTCATTTAGTTTGGGATCAATTCCACCAACCCAAAGACTTACATTTTCATCTTTAATATTGTTTGCTATATAGTCAACTCCTTCACGGCTTCCAAGTACTGCAGCAATGTGAACGTGTGCGGGTTTTCCACTTTCAAGTAGTGCTTTATATCCTATCTCCATAGAAAGACCACTGGCAAGCATAGTATCAGCTAAGATTACAGTCTTTCCAGTTAAATCGGGGGAAGCAATATAATCGAATACTATATCAAAATCGTTGCCATTGTGTTTTCTGTGAGCACAAATGAAAGTAGTATGTGCATCGTCGTAGTAATTTAATAATCCCTGATGGAAAGGAAGACCAGCTCTTAATATGGTAGCGAGCACTGGAGTTGTGTGTGGAGTTTCTACTTGAGCAGAACCGAGACAGGTCTCTACTATTTTTTCTTTAGATTCGAATGTTTTACTGATTTCGTAAGCCATTATTTCACCAATTCTCTCAAGGTTTCTCCTGAATCTCATTGAATCTTTCTGGATGTTATTATCTCTTATCTCACTCATAAACCTGTTAAACAACGATCCCGATTCTCCTAGATTGTATATCTCCATTTTTTCCAATATTTTAAAAAAGTGTGTTTCTATATTTATTGGACTAAAATAGATACAGCGCTTAATGTTTTATTTTTGCCCAAATTGCTGCAAGATTAATACATTTTTCTGAGCTAAAAAAATTTAAAGGCATTTTTTTGTAATGAATTATTTCTGATATACTACAAAAAAATAGGTTGCTTTGAAGGCAACCTATTTTATATATTTTCTTTTCAAGAAAGTAAAATGTGAATAGTATTTATCTGCACATTTCCATGAAATATTTATGGAATTCCAGATTGTCTGTCAATTCCGGATGGAATGATGTAGCAAGCATTTTATCCTGCTTAGCAGCAACTATATTACCATCTATTTCGCAAATAACATGAACATTATTGCTGGTTGATGTGATGTAAGGAGCTCTGATAAAAACCAGTGGAATTTCATTTTTAGAAACTTCTTCAATAACCACATTGGTATTGAAGCTGTTTATTTGAGTACCGTAAGCATTACGCTTAACGGATATATCCATCAGTTTAAGACTATTTACCTTATCACAGTTTACAAGCTCTTTTGCAAGCAAAATAAGTCCTGCACATGTTCCCCATACAGGAAGACCCTCTTTAATTTTATTGGTAAGAGGTTCTCTCATTCCAGTACGTGTAAGTAATTTGCTCATAGTAGTACTTTCTCCTCCTGGGAGTATTATCCCATCAATCTTATCAAGATCTTCTGGATAAAGCACTATAGTCACCTCACATCCCAGTTCTTCCATTGCTTTTCTGTGCTCAATTATAGCACCCTGGAATCCTAAAATACCTATATTCATCTTACCAACCTCTTTCTTCGAATCTTGCTGCTAAAGTATCTATTTCAAGTCCTGACATTGGTTCACCAAGATCTTCAGAAATCTCAGCTAATTTAGCTGCATCCTGATAGTAAGTTGTTGCCTGAACAATAGCTCTTGCACGTTTTTCCGGGTCACCTGATTTAAAGATACCAGATCCAACGAATACACCTTCAGAACCAAGTTGCATCATAAGTGCAGCATCAGCTGGAGTAGCTATACCACCTGCAGCGAAATTAACAACAGGAAGTTTTCCGTTTTCATGAACGTAGCATACCAAATCGTAAGGAGCACCAAAGTCTCTTGCAAGAGTCATTAATTCCTCTTTAGAAGCACTTTGTACTCTTCTGATATCTTCCAACATTTGACGCTGGTGAGTAACAGCCTGTACAACATTACCTGTACCAGCTTCACCTTTTGTACGTATCATAGCAGCACCTTCACCAATACGACGAAGAGCTTCACCAAGATTACGAGCACCACAAACGAATGGAACTTTGAATGCATCTTTTTGAACGTGGTAAACTTCGTCTGCCGGAGTTAATACTTCACTCTCATCGATAAAGTCAATACCTATAGCTTCAAGAATCTGGGCTTCTACAAAATGACCAATTCTAACTTTAGCCATAACAGGAATAGAAACAGCTGCTTGAATTTCTTTAATCATTTGAGGGTCAGACATTCTTGCTACACCACCATCTTTTCTTATATCAGATGGAACTCTCTCTAGAGCCATAACTGCACAAGCTCCTGCAGCTTCAGCTATTTTAGCCTGCTCTGGATTGACAACGTCCATAATTACCCCACCTTTAAGCATTTGGGCAAGGTTCTTATTTAATTCGTACTTACTCATAATTGTCTCCTTTATAAACGTTATTCTTAATACTAAGCGCAAAAATAGTCTTTTTGCCCAATAATCAGTGCTATATACCCAAAAAATGTTGCTTTCTTATTCAATATTAGAAGATATTTTTTGAGAAGATACTATAGGCTAATGTTTTATATGGATATGTCCTGTAGTTTATAGTATGCTGATATTTTTAATGGATTATGTAAATATTGTGAGATATTGTTTTAATAGGATATTTAGAAGATTATTTGTGCTTGATATATTAATATATTACCTAGGTGTCTTCTCCGGATATTTTGAATTATTATTATAAGGTTTCTGCTTACTTTGTCTTAGCTATGTAACATAAAGCTAACGCAAACCAAACACAAACCTAACACAAAGAACGGTTTTGGTCTGATCTTTATCCGGTTGTGAATTTTATAAATATATGTGAAGATATAAGTTAAAGATGATGTTGCTATCGAATTTTATAAGAATATTAATTTATTATCTAAATATTTAATTAATTGAAATTTTATTGATAATTCACTAAAAACATTAAATTTGTTAGCCCAATTGCAAATGAAACTATGAATCTATTTTCAGAAAATATAAAATCAGGAGATAATAAGGCTTTTAAGGAATTCTTTCTTGCTACACATAAAGATATGCTGCGATATGCATCATGTCTTGTTTCAGATATAAGCGCCATTGAGGACATAGTGCAGGAATGTTTTCTTAATCTTTGGGAGAATCGTGAAAATTTAGATATAAATAAGTCTCTTATTGGATATATTAAACAATCAATAAAAAACAAATGTCTAAATTACAATAGACATAATGCTGTTAAACTTAAGTTTGCAAAGGAAACAGCTGCTGATTTTGGAAATTTTAGTGTCACGATAGATGAAGAAACTGCAGAAAATATCAGGAGACAAATAGAGAAAGTGCCTGAAACTTCACGAAAGGTTTTAGAACTTAATGTCGTGTATGGACTAAAATATGCTGAGATTGCAGAAGATATGGGAATATCTGTTAACACAGTTAAATACCATATAAAAATAGCTTATAAGATTCTTAGGGAATCTATTAAATCAAAAGCTGAATTAATATATTTTCTTTTTTTATTAAAAAAAGTCAAATAATAACCTACCCTATTTTTATCCCTTGGTGTACTTATAATGAAAAAGGGATAAAAATGAATAAACAAATCGAAGAAATAGTATATCTCAGTTTATCTGGGGAGAAGCTTTCTACAAATGAAAAGTATCTTTTTGATAATTGGATATCTGATTCCAGGAATAAGGATGAATATAGGCGCTTACTTCTTTTAAAAAAGCGTTTTATATTGGAGTCGGAAATCAATAGTACAGAATCAGAATCGTCGTGGTTAGCTATAGAGAAAAAGCTTTCTAATCGCAGGATTTCCCATATTTCATACAGGAAAATAATGTCTTATGCCGCCGCAGTAATATTTCCAGTCTTGTTTATCACCGGAGCATATTATGTAGTGGAGTTTAAAACATCTGAAAAAATAGTTGAAAAAATAGCGCCAATTAAACCGGGGAAAAGTCAGGCAGTGCTTACACTTGCTTCCGGTGAGCTTGTTGAATTGAATACTAAAACAGAAGGAGCGATTATAGATAAAAGAGGGGAAATAATTGCAAGGGGAAATAAAAACGAATTAGTATACGATAAAGAAAACCAGGCGGAGGAGATAGAATTCAATAAAGTATCTGTACCCAGGGGAGGAGAATTTCAGCTTACTTTAAGCGACGGCACAAAAGTCTGGTTGAATTCAGAAACAGAATTAAAATATCCCGTTTCTTTTAGTGGTCACGAAAGGAAGATCTTTTTAAAAGGGGAAGCATTCTTTAAAGTGACACACAATAAGAATAAACCATTTATAGTTGTTTCCGACAGACAAAATGTTCAGGTGTATGGAACTTCTTTTAATGTAAAGGATTACTTAGATGAGGAATATGTGCAAACCACCCTGGCTGAAGGTTCAGTAAAGGTTTTTGACAAGGATTCAAAACTATCGCGATTTATTAAACCAGGAGAACAGGCTGTTCTTGGAAACAATAATTTAACTGTCCGCGAAGTAGATATTAGTCAATATGTGTCATGGAAAGACGGAGAATTTATTTTTCACCATGAGAGATTGGAAGATATAATGAAAAAAATATCCCGTTGGTACGATGTAGAGATATTTTATTTAAACCAAGGTATAAAGGATTACCATTTTACAGCATGGTTTAAAAAAGATAAAGGCATCGAATATGTAGTGGACCAGTTAAAAGCAACCAACAGGCTTGATGTTAGAATTAAAAACAGAACAATAATAATATCAGATAAAATAAGATAATATCAGATAAGAAAAAAAAATAAGGAAAATGTTGACGCATTCTCCTTATTTACAGATTCATCGGGCATGATGAATCGAATGTTAAACTTTCAAATACAAATTTATGAAAAAAATGCACAACTATCTTCTTTTTCACAAGAGAAGATTGTATCAAATTGTAATTAGGATGAAATTAGTATGTATTGCAATCCTTATTAGCATGTTTCAATTACAGGCCTCCGTCAACGCCCAGGATGCCAAAATAGACATGCAATTAAAAGATGTAAATCTGGACAAAGTTTTTTCTGTCATCCACGAAAAAACAGGTTATAACTTCATGTTCAATCACGAGGATGTGTCAGTTTTTAAGGTTGATGCAAAGTTCAAGAACACCACGGTTAAGGAAATTCTTGATATAGTACTTAAAGATTTGCCACTACATTATAGGTTTGAGGATAATGTTGTGCTTGTGTATCATCAGGAAAAAACTACAAAGCCACAGAAAACTTTAATAAAGGGTAAAGTGACTGATGCAAAAGGAAATCCTTTACCCGGCGTTTCAGTTATCATTAAAGGAACTACCGTTGGAATATCAACAGATAATAAAGGTCTTTTTAAAATTGAATTACCTGAGGTAACAGAAAAAACGGCTCTTGTTTTTAGTTTTATTGGAATGGAAACCAAGGAAGTAAAAGTGATAGAAGGTAAGGAAATAAAGGTAATTCTGACAGAAAAGAAAGAAAAACTTGAGGAAGTCGTTATTACAGGATATGTAAATATTCATAAAGAGAGTTTTACAGGAAACTCAGTTACTGTGAGCAAAGAGGAATTATTAAATTCTTCAAAAACAAGTATTATTCAAGCCCTTCAAGCATTTGATCCATCATTTAGAATAGAGGAAAATAATGATATGGGATCAAACCCGAATGCTTTGCCAGAAATGTATATACGTGGAAGATCAGGTATAGGTACAAAGGAATTGGATGAAGCAAATTTTTCAAGAGTTGCAATGAAAAGTAATCCTAATTTACCAACATTTATTCTTGATGGATTTGAAGTAAGTATTGAAAAAGTATTTGATTACGATATAAATAGAATAAAGAACATAACAATATTAAAAGATGCAGCTGCTACAGCTATGTACGGTTCCAGGGCTGCTAATGGGGTTGTGGTTATTACATCTGAGTCACCTAAGTCAGGTGAATTGACAATTTCATATAATATAACAGGTAGCGTTGTGTATCCTGATTTGACTGATTATAATTTGATGAATGCTGAAGAAAAGCTTGAGGCAGAAAGATTGGCGGGTTTGTATGATCCATCGGATAAAGGATTGGAATTTGATGGCTTAAGAGATTATTATGGGAAGCTTGCACAGATAAGTAAGGGTGTTGATACATACTGGTTGTCTAAACCTTTGCGCACTGCTTTAAACCATAAGCATAGCTTATACATAGAAGGTGGGGAAAAAAGTCTGAGATTTGGTTTTGATTTACAATATAACAATGATAATGGGGTAATGAAAGAATCATTCAGGGACAGAAAAGGCATGGGATTCTTTTTAGATTATAACCATAAGAGACTGCAGGTAAGAAATCAAATTTCTTATACAGATATGAGGTCCCAGGAATCTCCTTATGGTGTTTTTAGTCAGTATACGGATAAGTTGCCATATGATGAATATAAAGATGAGGACGGAAAATACCTTAAAGAGTTAAAACTTTGGCAATCAGGTAATCCCAAGGAGAATCCATTATATGAGGCTTCCTTGGACAGTTACAATGAGTCATCATATTATGAATTTATGGATAATTTAAATATCAATTGGTATGTTAATGATTATCTGCAAATAAAAGGTCAATTTAGCATTGTTTTAAAAAATACTAAGGCCGATGAATTTTTAGATCCAAGATCTAATATAAAGAGCAACAAAGAATTGAAAGATATTTCCCTAAAAGGTAAATTATGCCGTGACAGAGGAGATCAGGTAAGGTACTATGGTAGAGTCTTTACTGCATATAACAGAAAGATAGGAGGGCACAATTTTAATTTTAATTTAGGATTGGAATCAAGTTACCAGAAATCAGAAAACACCACTTCTTTGTTCAGAGGGTTTCCATCTGGTAAACTAAGTTCTCCGAATTATGCAAAGGAAATAGTGGAGAAGCCAATTGAATATGAAAATACGACAAAACTGTTAGGATTTATTTCTGTTGTCAACTATACATTTAATGATATCTATTTGTTTGATGCCTCTTGTAGAGTTGATGGTTCATCAGAGTTTGGATCAAACAACAGAGGTTTGCACCATTCTGGTCGGGGTGGAGTTGGAAATGAATATACATAAATCTTGACTTCATGAAGGACCAGTCATTTTTTTAGCAGAATGAAAAATAATAGATCTTCATATGGACAAACAGGAAAAGTTAAACTTTCCAGCTTATTGTGCAACAAATATGTATAAAATTGAAGAGAGAATTATTGGTTATAAAAATGGAGCGGGAGCGTATTTAATGGCCTTAGGAAACGAGGGATCTGAAGTGGGAGAAGACCAATACATTCGATATAGGATTAGAAACAACTATGCTTAAAAACAGGTTGTATTTTAACGTTTCTTATTATGACAAAAAAACTGTAGATTTAATTACAGACTTAACTATTCCGGGTTCTTCGGGTTTTATTTCTTACAAAGATAATATATAGGGGAGATAGAGAATAAGGGTTATGAGGCGAAAATGAGTTTTAATGTTTTGCAAAATAAAAATTCTTTTGTTTTCTGTGTTCTGTAATGTGGCTCATAATAAAAAATACAGATTCTTAAAATTTCCGAATCTTTGAAAGCATATAACGAGAAGGTTAATGACTATTATAAGGATTACTACTATAGGTATTACGATGTTAAAGTATACAAAACCGTTAAGAAAGTATGAAGAGGGTGGCTCTACGACATCTGTTTTCGCAATGAAATCTTTGGGTATTGATCCCATGACAGGGAAGGAGCTATATATCAACAGGGAATGGATGTGTGTCGTATGAGTGGAATGCAGAATCAACAAAGTATAGTTGGAAATATGGAGCCCAAAGTACAAGGTAGTTTTCGGTTTTAATGTTCAGTACAAGAATTTCACATTGTTTACTTCTTTCTTGTATGAGTACGGTGCACAAAAATATAATTCCACTCTTGTTAGCAAAGTTGAGAATGCCAGTATAACTACTTGATAATGTTGACAAAAGAATTTTAACAGACAGGTGGAGGAATGTAGGTGATTTCACAAGCTTAAAGGACATTGCGGATGTTAACATGACAAGGCCAACAGAGAGATTTGTTCAGGATTGTAATTATGTTTCATTTAGTTCTGCTACATTAAGTTATGACTTTAACACTAAATTAATTAAACGCTGGGGAATGAGTCTTTTAAGACTGGATATTTCTTCGAACGATATTTTCAGGCTTTAGTACTATGAAAATGGAAAAGAGGTCTAAGTTATCCTTTTGCCAGAACAATTAATTTTTTCTATAAAATCAAAATTTTAACATATAAGTTATGAAAAAATTAAAGATATTTATATGTATTAATACCAATCTTTTTATTTTCTTGTCAGGATTGGTTAGATGTTACACCTCAGGGACAGGTAGGAGAAGAAAGCGAACTGTTTGAGTCTTCTCAGGGATATAGAAATGCATTATTGGGGGTGTATAATATAACATTTCAACTAAAGAGATGTACGGCAAGGAATTGACATGGGGGTTATATGGATGTCCTGGCTCAGACTTATGATTATAAATAGTTTGTATAATTTGTAATGACTATGCCTATCTTTATACAATAGAGGAAGATCAATATGATTATAAAAACAGCTATGCAAAACAACGTATAGCATGATATCTGGCTAAAATCATATAACGCGATAGCGAACTGCAAATAATATAATTCAACATTTAGAGGAAGGACAGTGGGGAGATTTTTAATGATGGAGAAGGAAGAGGACGAGTTTAATTTAGTAAAAGGTGAAGCTTATGCTTTGAGGGCATTTTTACATTTTGATTTGTTGAGGATTTTTGGCCCATCTTTTGTTGCCGGCTCTTCCAAAGAAGGTATTCCTTATAGTGAGAAATTTCCTTCCATAATATCTGAAAAAAAGGACATAAATACCATTTTGGATAAAATAATTTCTGACCTGGAAATAGGAGAGAGCAGTGTACGCATAAAATTTGATTCTATTAATAGCGTAATAATGCAGCGTAGAGAAATGAGGTTTGGAACATTCTACTGCATACGGTCTGGGCGATTTTTTAAGTTTCAGGGGTTACAGATTAAACTATTATGCTATAAAAGCATTAAAAAGCCAGAGTCTATCTATATAAAAGGCGATATGGATAAAGCCTTAAAAGAAGCAAAATATTTAATAGATCTAAAATATTTTAAGTTTACAAATACTTATGATATTGGAGATGGAATAACCAATGCTTTATGACGATGTGATATTTGCTTTGTATAACGATAAGTTGTCTGAATTATACGAGAGTTGCGGTACCTAATGGTCCTATGGACTTTGGAATTAAATAATATAGAGGAATTATTTGAAGTGGAACTGAATGTTCCGGAGTAATTGATGATATAGAGAAGGACTATAGATATGCAAGAATTATTGAGAAAAAGGTTGGTGATGCTTTTATATCAAAGAAATATTTTAAGAACGATGGACGATACGGTGAATTTAACAATAAGATGATACCTGTGATAAGATTTAGCGAGATGCTTCTAATATATGCAGAATGTATGTATGATTTTGATAAAGAGGAAGCAAGACTGGCGGTGAAAAAACTCAAGAGATGGAAGAGGATCCAAAAAACTTATTGATGTTAGCAGTAAAGAAAATTTTATGAAAGAAATTAAATCTGAATATCAGAAAGAGTTTATTTGGGGAAAGGTCAGATGTTCTATTTCTATAAGCGTTTGAATTTGGATATCGTTTTCAGAGGGTCATGTTTTTGATATGTCTCAGAACTTTGTTATTCCAACTCCAGATTTGGAATCTTGTAAACAACTAATTTTTGAATTATGAAAAAGTATTTGATATTTATAATATGTTTATTGTTTTTAGTTTCTTGTCAAGAGGAGGAAATTGAAAAGTATTCCGGAGGAAGATATATATATTTCTCTAAAAGCGTTGAAGACAGACAGTGTATCCTTATCTTTTTTCTTTTTTCCGGGGGAAAGAAAAAATTATTGTTCCTTTAGAAGTTAGTCTTGCTGGATTGCCTTTAGATAGAGATTTGAGTTATAAAGTAGCCGTGAACGAGCAATATACAACAGCTGACAGTAAATATTTTAAATTACCGGAGAACTTAGTCTTTGAAAAATGGAAAGTCAAAGGACACAGTAAATGTAGAGCTGATAAATTCTGTTGAATTAAAAACTAAGGAAGTAAAGCTTTTTTTTGAATATAGTTGAGAATGAAAACTTTTTTCGCGGGTCCATTTGAGTTTAGATTTGCCAATATTATTTTTTCTGATATGGTTTCTAAACCTTCCTGGTGGGATGATGATGTTACAGATTTCTATCTTGGGGAATATTCGGAGAAAAAGTTTAAACTTTTTATGGAAGTGACAAAAGTTGGAGATTTATCAGACAGTAATGAGAGCGAGATAAGAAGTTATGCCATTATTTTTAAGTATTATCTTATAAAAGAAAAAGAAGAAGGACGTACTGTTTATGAAGAAGATGGTTCTGAAATGAATGTAAGTGTAATTGGATAAAATAATGAATATGAAACAAATATATATAATAGTGCTGTTTATTGCTTCCTTATTAGTTGGATGCTATGAAGACAAGGGAAACTATAGCTATTTAGATTTGAATAATATAACTATAAAAAATATAGGTTATAGTTATGGAATAAATGAAGGTGATACTGTCCTTTTTTCTCCTGTATTAAAATTTAGCGGAGATAGCTTATCTGACGATTTGCTAAAATTTTCATGGAAAATTGATGGGGGGAAAGTTATTTCTAATGAGAAAGAGTTTTCTTATGTAGCAGATACAGCAGGTTCTTTTACATTGTATTTGACCGTTTTACAATAAATTAAATGATTTAAAATATTTTTGGAAAGCGAGTGTGTCTGTTGCTTCAAAATATAAGACTGGCTGGATGGTTCTTGCTGAAAAGGATGGGAAGTCAAGGATTTGTTTTGTACAACCAAGTACCAAGACGGTAAATATGGGAACCGGACAAGAGGAAAAGGTTATTGTTTATAAGGAATTTTTAGATGCTTATAAAAATAGCAATGATGGAAAAGAATTAGGTTCCAATCCCATTATGCTATACGAACACTGGCCTTCTCACTGGAGCTGTTCTAATTCAGAGGTTACTGTATTACAGCAGGGAGGTCAGGGAGTTATTGACCTGGAAGGAACATATTTAAAACAAGCGTTTAGTTTGGAAAAGGAATTTGTTGGACAAACACTGCCCGATGATTTTAAACCGGTTGATGTGATCCATTGTGCTTTATCTAGTTATATATTGAATTATGACGGTAGAATGTTTGTAAGAAAGCAGTGTTCAGACAAGGATATGCATAGTGGCTATTTTCTAAAAGTTCCTGCATATTTCCAGGGAGGTTTATCGGTCGGGGATATTATTCCTGCAAAAGTATTTAAATCAAGATTTTTCTTAATACATGATAAATTAAACAATCGTTTTCTTGGGGTAAGAGATAGCTATAATGGAGACCAGAGTTGTGAAATGACTGTTATCAAAGGAAATATTCCGGAAGATATCATAAACTTAAACAATATAGATAAGAAATTTGTTTGCTGTAAGTATGCATCTACAAAAGCTTATTACCAAGGCTCGTTTTTTGCGGTTTATAAGGAGCCAGGAGAAGAAAAATATTATGCTCAGGAATTTGCTTTGGATCAGTATATTTCATTGGTAGGAACAATTAAGCAGTATGAGATTCCTAATTCCAGAATTAACGAGAATAGTATGATTGTTCCTCTTCCAAACAGGGAATACGTATTTATCTCTTCCGGTTCAAATAACAGTGAACTTTATCTTTTCGACAGGGGAACAAGAACAGAGCCTGTGTTAATAGCTGATTTTGGAGATAAGAAGATAACCTGTATTCAATTCAACAAGGATTTGAATGATAAACTGGCCATAGGCTTCGAAACAGGGGAGTTTCTTTTGTACGATATTTCTGATAAATTTTTGGGAGAGCTAAAGATGGATTTACTTTACACTTCAAAAAATAATTTTGGAAAGATTGTAGATATCCTTGATAAGAAATACTATAAGTGGCAGTATTAGTCTTTTAAAGAAGTTGGGGGTATTTTACCCCAACTTTCTTAACTTACATAAATTAGTTTTTGAGAATATGAAATGTTTATTTCTATAAACATTATAGGAGGATTCTTGTATTTTTTAATAGCTTATTTTATTTGCATAATTATAAATGTATTGGAAGTAGTTTTCTGGTATAATAATTCCTGATTTATTTTTTTGTTAACATTAATTTATATCTGATGAAAAATAGTAGTATAATAAAAGTAGAAAATTTATCACATTCATATAATGGAGGTAAGCAGTGGGCAATAAAAGATTTAAGTTTTGAATTTAATGATAAAGGTGTATTAGGTTTAGTTGGTTCAAATGGAGCTGGTAAATCAACAACAATGAATATTATGTGCGGGGTTTTGAATCAGACAGAAGGGGAAATATTTATAAATGGAATAAACTTGAGGGGAAATCCTGTTGAGGCTAAAAAATGTATAGGTTTTTTACCGCAGAAACCTCCATTACATTTTGATTTAACTATAGAAGAGTATTTAACTCATTGTGCTCATTTGCGTTTAGTTGATAGTAAGAAAGTAAAGTCATCTGTTGAAGCTGCAATGGACAGATGTGGCATTACACATTTTAGGAAACGAGTAATTCGTAATTTGTCGGGAGGATTTCAGCAGAGAGTTGGTATTGCTCAATCAATTCTTCATAATCCCAAATTTGTTGTAATGGATGAACCTACAAATGGTCTTGACCCAAATCAAATATTGGAAATCCGTAATTTAATTAATGATATAGCTGAGGAACGTTTAGTAATTTTCTCTACTCATATATTGTCGGAAGTAGAGAACACATGTGATCATATTAAGATGATTGAATCCGGGCGTTTGGTATTTGATGGAACAATGGATTCATTTAACCATTATATAGAACCAAATACTTTGCAGGCTTCTTTTATGGCCCCTCCAGCAATAGAGGAATTGGAATCTATAAAAGAGGTTGTTAACGTTGATGTTATGGGGGATAATAAGTTTAGACTTAAGTATAGTTCAACTAATGATTTAGCGGAAAGATTAGTAGAGTTAAGTGTTGCAAATGGTTGGAGACTTAAAGAAATAAATATGGAGAAAGTTTCACTGGAAACCATATTTGCTAAGTTGTCAAAGTATAAGCAAAATTAAAAATTAGGAAATTTATGAAAACTATATATAGAATAGCTAAAACGGAGTTATTTACATTATTTTATTCTCCTGTAGCTTGGCTTGTGTTGGTTATATTTGCATTCCAGGCTAATTTAGCGTTTTCAGATTTTTTTTGTTCTCAGTTAAAATCAAAGTCCTTGGGATACCCTCTATGGGATATAACAAATGGTATTTTTACAGGTGGGTTAGGTCTGGGATTATTTACTAAAATGCAGAGTGTTTTATTTTTATATATGCCTTTATTAACCATGGGACTTGTAAGTAGGGAGTTAAAAAGTGGTTCAATAAAATTGTTGTTTTCTTCACCTATTTCAAATGTAAAAATAATATTAGGTAAGTATACTGCAATGTTAATTTATTGCTTACTTCTTATTTTAGTTCTGGCAGTAACAGTCTTTTTTAGTGCAACTACTATTAATAATTTTGATTTACCCCTGGTTTTATCTGGTTTGCTTGGTTTATATTTATTAATATGTTCTTATGCTGCAATTGGATTATTTATGTCTTGTCTGACATCATATCAGGTAGTTTCAGCCATGGGTACTTTAGCTGTTTTGGCAGTTTTAAATTTTATTGGAGGAGTAGGACAGGATATTGCATTTGTTCGAGATATAACTTACTGGTTGTCAATTTCAGGAAGAGCTTATGAGTTTATAAAAGGACTAATTTGTAGCGAAGATGTACTATATTTTTTAATAGTAATATCTTTATTTGTAATATTTAGTATTATAAAATTAGATTCAAAAGTTAAATGTCGTTCTAAGATTTCCAATACCTTGAGGTATTGTGGTGTTTTATTTATTGCTATTTTATTGGGGTATTTTAGTATAAGACCTTCTTTTATGCTGTATCACGATGCTTCCTATACACAAGCGAATACTTTGACTCCCAATAGTCAGGATGTAATAGGTAAGCTGGATGGAGACCTAACAATAGTCACTTATGTGAATGTTCTGGATAATAACTGTTTTTACGGTTTACCTGCAGCTATTAAGGGAGATCAAGGGAGATTTAAACAATATTTAAGGTTTAAGCCAGATATTAAAATGAAGTATGTATATTACTATGATAAGGTGCATAATCCATATTTGTATAATAAATATCCTAACTTATCAGAGGAAGATATGGCCAAGAAAGTGGCAGAAATATATGATCTGGACTTTGATACATTTTTATCTTCTGAAGAAATACGTGAAATTATTGATTTAAAACCTGAAGGTAATAAGTTTGTTAGACAGTTGGTAAGAGAAAACGGACAGACTTCCTGGCTTAGAATTTATTCAGATAATTGGAAGCATCCTCGTGAGTCAGAGATTACAGCAGCATTTAAACGTTTTATTGTTGAATCTCCAAAAATAGGTTTTTTAACCGGTCATGGAGAACGAACAATCAATCGTAACAGAAGTAGGGATTATAGTTCTTTTGTGAATAATCGTTCGTATAGGAATTCAATGATTAATCAAGGTTTTGACGGTGTAAATGTTTCTGTCTCCGGAAATAATGATATCCCGGAAGATATTTCTGTTCTTGTTTTAGCAGATTTAAGGGAGCCTCTTAATTCTTCGGAAATTGAAAAATTGAATAATTATATTTCCAAAGGAGGAAATATGATTATTGCAGGGGAGCCAGAGCGCCGCTCTTTATTGAATCCTTTTATTGAGCAATTTGGTGTTAAGCTTATGAAAGGAAATCTGGTTCAAAAGATTGAGGATGTAACACCTAATATTTTGGCTGGAAATTTTACAGATGAAGCTACAAAATTTTCTTATCGTATAGAGCAGACGGCTGCTCGTGGCTATAAAATTGCTTTACCAGGAACAGCAGGATTAAGTTATAAAGACAACGGGGATTTTAAAATAATGCCTCTCTTAGTTTCTAATGATTCTTTAAGTTGGAATGAATTAGAAACAGAGGATTTTTTAGAAGAGCCTACATTATTGAATCCAAATATTGGAGAAGTTGAGAAATCTTATGTTGCTGCACTCGCATTAAGCCGTAAAAAGGCAAATAAAGAACAACGTATAATGATATTTGGAGATAGTGATTTTATTAGTAACGGGGAGTTAGCTCGTGCGCGTAACAAGATTGGTGCAAAAAATATGGAAATTATTCCAGGAATCTTTGAATGGATGAGTTATGGTGCTTATCCAATAGATACAAGAAGACCAAGAACAATTGATGATGATATTAGTCTTGGATACGAGTATAGTATTTTTGTAAAGATATTATTTATATGGATTATACCTTTGTTATTAATATTTTCTGGTTGTTATATTTGGTTTAAGCGTAAGACTAATTAGTACTTAATAGGAGATCTTATGTTTCCTTAAAATTTTTTGTATGAAAACAATTTTTAGAATAGCTAAAACAGAATTACGTACTCTGTTTTTTTCTCCTGTTGCATGGATTGTGTTAATGATCTTTGCTTTTCAATCAGGAATGTTATTTTGTGATTCTTTAGATCAATGTATCAAATACAATGCATTGGGAAAGAGTCTTTATAATCTCACAGCTCAGGTATTTACAAAGTATGCCTTGTTTAGTTCAATGCAGAAAAATTTGTATATGTATATACCATTGTTGACAATGGGCTTAATTAGTAGAGAAATTAATAGTGGCTCTATAAAACTGCTTTTTTCCTCTCCAATAACTAATATAAAGATAGTTTTAGGAAAATATTTTGCAATGGTAATGTATTGTTTTGTATTTATTCTAATTCTAACTCCATTAATTATATTCGGTATTTTTGGAATAAAAGACCTAGATATTCCGACTATACTTACTGCTGGTTTGGGGATGTTTTTATTAATATGTGCCTATTCAGCTATAGGTTTGTTTATGTCTTGCTTAACATCATATCAGGTTGTAGCAGCTATGGGAACTTTTGCTGTTTTGGCTGTGTTGAATTATATTGGAGAAGTAGGGCAAAGTTTTGAATTTGTAAGAGATATAACATATTGGTTGTCTATATCAAGTAGAACAGATGATTTCTTGGTTGGATTGATTGGTAGTGAGGATTTTATATATTTTATAATAGTCATTTCATTGTTTTTGATATTTAGTATAATTAAACTAAATTCATCTACTAACAATCATTCTTTACTAAAGGTTGGAACTAAATATATTGGGGCTCTTTTGATTGCAATTCTACTGGGTTATATAACAACTATTCCGGCTTTAAAAGTATATTATGACTCAACAGCAACTAAGTCAAATACTCTTACAAAGAATAGTCAGGAGATCTTAGCAAAGCTTGAGGGGGGGATGACAATAAACTCATATTGTAATCTTTTGGATAATGATTTCTATGTAGGTAGTCCTGAAAATGTTAATGACGATAAGAAACGCTTTGCTAAATATCTAAGGTTTAAGCCAGAGATTAAGATGAATTACATTTACTATTATGACAAAGTGAATAATCCTAATATTTACTATCGTCATCGTAATATGAATGAAAAACAAATTGCTAAAAGGTTATGTAAGGTTCATGATTATAATTTTAAGAACTTTTTATCTCCTGAGGAAATTAAAAACACCATTAATCTTAGTTCTGAAGAAAATGTCTTTGTTCGCCAAATAGTTAGAGAGAACGGTCAAAAGACATTTCTTAGACTTTTTAATGATAATGGAAGACATCCTTCAGAAACAGAGGTTGTTACTGCGCTAAAAAGATTGATGGTAAAAGCTCCTAAGGTTGGATTTTTAACAGGTCATGGAGAAAGGTCAATTGAAAGGAATAGAGATAAAGATTATAGTGCTTTTGTCAATAACAGGAAGTTTAGATACTCTTTAATAAATCAAGGATTTGATGGAGTAAAGCTTTCGTTGGAAAAGGAAATACCTGATGATATAGATATAATTGTAATTGCTGATATTAGGGAGTCTTTTACAAAAGAAGAGACAAATAAATTGGATAATTATATCTCCAGAGGAGGTAATTTAATTATAGCATCTGACGTAAATAGAGATGATATAATGAATCCGTTTTTAAAACAATTTGGAGTGTCTTTATTACCTGGTATTTTAGTTCAACCTGGGAAAGATAAAAATCCTACTTTGGTTGTTGGAAATTTAACTGAAGATTCCAAAGATATCTCTAAAAAACTGTATTATAATTATTGCTATAATTATAAAACCCTTATGTCAGGAGTAGCAGCCTTGAAGTATAGTGAAACTAGTGGTTTTAAAGTAACTCCTTTACTTACTACTAAGGAAAAAGGAATTTGGAATGAACTTGAAACTACTGACTTTGAGGATGAAAGGGCAAAATTTAACCCTAATGTTGGAGAATCAGAAAAATCATATAATCTGGCATTGGCTTTAAGTAGAAATATTGCTAATAAAGAACAGAGAATAATTGTATTGGGTGATTCTGATTTTATAAGTAATGTGGAATTATCTGCTTCAAACAGATATTTGGATGTTTCAAATATTTCCTTTATTCCAGGTATGTTCCAGTGGCTTTCGTATAATCAATATCCCCTTGATACAAGCAGACAGAGATCATCTGATGATGAGCTGTATGTTTATCGTAAAGATATGCTTTATGTAAAAATCGGTTTTATGGGATTAATACCAGCTTTATTAGGAATATTTGGAACATTATTATGGTTCAAAAGAAAGAGACAGTAAAACAAATATGTTATTTGCATAGCAGAGATATTTCTAAAAAAATTATGTCTTTAATAATTATTGTAAATGATAATAAATTAATTTATTAGTATGTTTTACTAAAAATAATTTAAGAAAATATTAATCTTTTTTTAACATCAATTAATTTGTTAAAAAGTGTAAATAAATTATTTTTGGTAAAGTTGATTTGCGTTTAGAATTCTACACTGATACACTTTTCGGATAGAATGTACAATGTTCCAGACAGGACATTTAATATATAATAAAATAAAATTAACTGGTTGAAAAATACCTGTTACTTAAAATATAAATCAATTGTTTTAATATGAATAGAGATAGTATAATAAAGGTACAAAATTTGTCTCATCGCTATAGCGTGCAATGGGCAATTAAAGATTTAAATTTTGATATTCCCGAAAAAGGGATATATGGTTTGCTGGGTTCTAATGGAGCAGGAAAATCAACTGCGATGAATATTATGAGTGGTGTTTTAAAGCAAACTCAGGGTAAAGTTTTAATAAATGGAATTGATTTGGCAGAAAACCCAATTGAAGCTAAGAAATATATTGGATTTTTACCTCAGATTCCTCCTCTTTACAAAGATAGCACAGTAGAAGAATATCTGACAAACTGTGCACATCTTCGTATGGTACCCAGAAAGGAAGTAAAAAAGGCCGTAAATGAAGTGATGGAGAAATGTTCCATATCTCATTTTAGCAAAAGGCTGATAAATAATTTATCGGGAGGATATCAGCAACGTGTGGGCATTGCTCAGGCAATTATTCATAAGCCATTATTTATAATTCTTGATGAGCCTACTAATGGACTGGACCCAAATCAAATTTTGGAAATCAGAAGTTTGATTAAAGAGATAGCAGAAGAGAGAGCAGTGTTATTATCAACGCATATGCTTACAGAAGTTCATGCTATATGTGATACTATCATTATGATAGAACATGGAAAGGTAGTGTTTTCAGGAAGAACAGACGAATTTGATAATTATATAGCACCAGACACTATTTTTGCAAGATTCTTAGAAATGCCCTCTGTCGATGTTATAAGGAAAGTAGAGGGAATATCCAGTGTTGAGGAATTGGGAGGTCCTGATTACAGATTAAGATTCTCTAACATGAATGGAGCAGTTCAGCGAATTGTCGAAACAAGTGTTAAAGAGGGGTGGAGGCTTGATGAAGTAAGGGCCGAAAAGAGTTCGTTAAATGAAATTTTCTCAGCATTGTCAAAAAAGTAATAAAAATGAATACTATATTTAAAATAGCAAGAATAGAATTACAGAAGATGTTCTATTCTCCAATAGCATGGTTAATACTTATAATTTTCACTGTTCAGGCAAGTCTTTCTTTTATGCCTTTCATGGAAAACTTTGTAAGATCCAAGGAACTAAATTATGGCTTATACAATATGACAGCAACTGTTTTCGCATCAGGGAGAGGATGGTTTGCGGGTTTGCTGTCAAATATATATCTATATATTCCATTGCTTACAATGGGGTTATTAAGTAGGGAATTTAGTTCAGGATCAGTAAAGTTATTATATTCATCTCCTATTTCAAATATGCATATCGTATTGGGTAAATTCTTATCTACAGTGATATTTGCCTTAGCGATGACATTTATTCTTTTCATATTCGTTCTTTTTGGTTCTTTTGTGATTGATAATTTTGATTTTCCACTAGCTTTAACTGGATTATTGGGTATATTTTTGTTGATCTGTACTTATTCTGCTATTGGTCTATTTTTCTCCTCTTTAACTTCGTATCAGGTAGTTGCGGCAATGGGTACATTTGCAACATTCTTTGCATTAAATTCTGTAAGTCAATTATGGCAAAGTGTAGATTTTGTAAGAGACATAACCTATTGGTTAGCAATTAGTGGTAGATGTCAAAGTTTTGTTAGTGGGTTAATATGCAGTGAAGATCTGTTATACTTTATACTTGTCTCTGGGCTGTTCCTGTCATTTTCAATACTTAGATTAAAAGGTATAAGAGAGAAAAGTAAGAGATATATCTCTTGTCTCAGATATATTGGATCTTTTGCAATAGTTGCCTTTCTGGGGTATTTAAGTACAAATCCATATTTAATGGGATTTCATGATTCTACATATACAGACTCAAATACTTTAACTAAAAATAGTCAGGATATAATTAAAAAAGTAAAAGGTAAAACAACTATTACGACATATGTTAATTTGCATGGAAATGCTTTTTGGAGTGGTTTGCCTAGTAATATAAACAACGATCTAGAAAGATATACTCAATACAGAAGATTTAAGCCAGATATCAAAATTAGATACAAGTATTACTATGCCCCTCCTATTGAAGAAGATGCATTAAAAAGCTATCACCAACGTTATGCTGGTTTAAGCGAAAAAGAAATTTTAGATAAGGTAACTAAGGTATATTCAGTAAATAAGAACAGATACCAACCTGCTAGTGCTTTTAAAGACGAAATGAATTTAAAGGCGGAATTGAATCGTTTCGTCAGAAAGATTGAAACTGAGGACGGAAAAGTATCAATTCTTCGTACATATAATGATATGTATACATTCCCTTTTGAAAGTCAAAAGACAGCTGCATTTAAAAGATTTGTGACGGAGATTCCTGTTGTTGGTTTCGTGTCAGGACATCAGGAAAGAGATGTTAATAATATTGGAGATAGAGGATTCCATACTATAGCAAAAGAAATAACATTTAGATCGAGTTTGGTAAATAATGGTATGGATTTTAAAGAAATAGATTTATCAAAACCTATTGACAAGAATATCAATATTATTGTTATTGCAGAAGGAAGAGAGCCTTATTCTGAAGAGAATATCAATGTATTAAATGATTATATCGATAGAGGAGGTAATTTAGTAATAGCCTGTGACAGGAAAAGACAAGATATTATGAATCCTTTGGTAGAAAGTTTTGGCGTTAAATTCTTACAGGGGCAAGTAGTTCAATACAATAAGGGTTATGACAAGGATCTAGTGACATGTAAATTTACTGCTGAAGGCGAAAAATTGGCTTATCAATTCCATAAAATGGTGAGTTACGGTCAGGTCGTTGCTATGCCGGGAGCTGTTGCAATATCATATGAGAATCTGAATAAAGATTTTAAAGCTATTCCAGTATTAGTTACCGATACAATAGAGCCATCTAAAGTATGTGATACCCTTGGATCGTGGAATGAATTGCAAACTACAAATTTTGTAGATGATATAGCACATTTCGATCCTAAAACAGAGATTTGTTGTCCTATTACTGAAGCTTTGGCTTTGAGTCGTAAGATTAATAACAAGGAACAAAAGATTTTAATTCTTGGTGATGCTGATTGTTTCAGTAATGGAGAAGCTGTTGGTAGAAACAGAAGAGGCATAAGAGCTGCTAATTTCGATTTCTTTAATGGATTATTTTTCTGGTTAACAGATAGTGAATCTCCAATTGATGTTAGACGTCCTAATGCAATAGATAACGAATTATTCTATTTGAAAGAAAGTAATATAACATTCTGGAATATATTCTTTGAAGGTTTCTTATCTGTATTATTAACTTTTGGATGTGTATTTATCTGGCTACGAAGAAGAAGCCGCTAATTATAATTTAAATATTAGGGCTGGTTTTTCCAGCCTTAATATTTTCCTGTGTCTTTGAAATATTAATATTAATTACAGATTATGGCTTTTAAAATAGATCAACAGACAATTAACGATCTAAGGATTTTTGCGAATAATAAGAATAATGATATATACAATATCTTTAATAAAACCAGCACACGGGGAGGAGCAAAAATTCTAAAGGATATGTTTTTATATCCCAGATCAAGAGAAGAAGAAATAGATAATAGGGTGTGTATTATAAAGTTTTTTAGTAAAATTGAACTTGGTTTTCCTTTCCAAAATAAGATATTTGATATAATAGAAGAATATTTAAGTGAAGTAGATCCTAGAACTAAGCTTTATGCACATGATTACGATTTTAAACGTAAATGTAATATTTCTTTAGGGTCTGATACACAATTCAATGAGATTCATAAAGGTGTTTTGAATACAATTGAATTATTTATCGACCTGAATAATTTTGTATCGCAATTAGATATTAATCAATTACCACCTAAGTCTCAAAAATCAATAGAAGAAGTAAAAACAATATTAAATAATTCTGATATATCAGACATTATAGGCAAACCATTACCAAAATCTTTATCATATATTGATACATCAAAATATGATGATGTTTTTCGTTTTACTATTAGGGATCAGATATTAAAGTTACTCTATTTTGTATATAATATTGATGTCTATATCACTGTAGCTAAAGTTGCAAGTAACCGTAATTTCTGTTTTGCTGAAATAGTTCAAGAACAACGTAATGTTATCGAGATGTATCAAGTTTATCATCCATTATTAGAGAAACCTATTGCTAACGATATTATTGTGGGTGAGGAAAATAATATGATATTCCTGACAGGTGCAAATATGGCAGGTAAATCTACATTTATGAAGACTTTCGGTATAGCTCTTTACCTTGCTCATATGGGATTTCCTATTCCAGCCGAAAGAATGAGATTTAGTCTGCAGACAGGAATGTATACAACAATAAACCTTCCGGATAACCTAAATATGGGATACTCTCATTTCTATGCAGAAGTCAACAGGGTAAAGAAAGTGGCAGAAAGCGTAAATAATAGTGATGGTCTGATAATTATATTCGATGAGTTATTTAGAGGTACGAATGTGAAGGATGCATATGAGGGAACAGTTGCTATTGCAGATGCATTTGCCAAAAACAGGAAGTGTGTTTTTATAATTTCAACGCATATTATAGAGGCGGGTCACGATCTACAGAAATTAAAAAATAATATCAAATTTTTATATCTTCCTACTGTCATGAAAGGTAAAATTCCGGAATATACTTATAAAGTAACAGAAGGGATTACTAACGACCGTCATGGTATGGTTATAATTAACAATGAAAAAATTCTTGATATTTTAAAAAGTAACTTATAATGGAATTTGTAACCGACAAGCAGACCCTAAACGATCTTAATCTTTTGGGGCAATATAAATTAAACTCTATAGTAAGTCTTTTTAATAATACTATTACCAATGGGGGTAGTAGGTTATTAGAGAATATGTTCCGTGTTCCATTAACAGATCATGAATCTATAAATAATCGAAAAAATATTATTGCATTGTTTCATGATCAGGAAGTGTGCCTGCCATTTAATTCAGAGGAGTTTGAATTAATGGAGAATTACCTGATGAATGCGGAGTCAAGAAATAGAGTTATTGCAGCTATAAATATTACTCAAATAAGATTACTAAATCTTATTGCAAAAGAAAAAGAGTACGAGGTATTAAAAGAAGGATTGATTCTTACTCTCAATAAATTTCATGAATTAAAATCAGTAATTGAAAAAATAGAATTAAAATCACAGAATACTCCATATTATGGTACAGTAATAGAAATTTTAAATATCTTAAATAATAGGCACTTAAAGCAATGTTATAGATATTTATCGAAGCCTGCATTAAAATTTAGGGATGTATTAAAACTGGATTATACTATTAGAGCTTTATTAATAAATGATATTGAAACTTTATTAAAATACATTTACGAACTGGATGTTTATATTACCGTTTCTAGTGTTGCACGCGAAAGAGGATTTGTTTATGCAACAGCTCTAAAGAAAGAAGAAAATTTAATTGATATAGAGGCAGTTTATCATCCACATGTACCAAATGCAATTGCCAATGACGTACATATAGAGGATAATAAAAATGTGTTATTCCTGACAGGTGCTAACATGGCAGGGAAATCCACATTTATGAAATCTTTTGCAGTTGCAATATATCTTGCTCATATGGGATTTCCTGTAGCCGCCAGATCAATGAAATTCTCTGTACACGATGGTATTTATACTTCCATAAATGTACCAGACGATATAACCAAGGGGTACTCTCATTTTTATGCAGAAGTACTAAGAGTAAAGAAAGTAGCTGAAGAAGTTGCTTCAAACAAGAATCTTGTAATTATCTTCGATGAACTGTTCAAAGGAACAAATGTAAAAGATGCTTATGACGGGACTTTTGCTATTACAGAGGCTCTTACCCATAGAAAGGGAATCTTTATAATATCAACCCATATAATGGAAGTTGGAGAAAAATTAAGAGAGGATAATCGAAAGATTCTATTTAAGTATTTACCAACGGTAATGAATGGTAATGTACCTACTTATACATATAAATTAACTGACGGTATAACTGATGATAGGCAGGGAATGATTATTATAAGGAATGAAAAAATTCTGGAAACAATTAATAACAAGAAAGTTAAAGAAGATGTGTAATGTTATATTATTATGCAATTAAGGGATTGAATAGTAAATAATAATAGTTGTTTTGTTGGAAATATGTGTTTGAATATTATATAAGTCCTTGATGTATGCTAAAATTCAAATAAATAAAACTGTCCTGATTTATGGGGATATTATAATCAAATTTGTGGTTTCTGATTCAATTTTTGTTAGAGGGTTTCCTTATTTTGGGAAGCCCTCTTTTGAGTTTGTGTTATATAGCATTATGCCAGACAAATATTTCTATAGGGATTTCTCATTGTATCCTAAATTTAAATTTCATATTTTAGCAGCGGAAACATTTAAGCGGGTATGTTAAAATCGGACAATGAGATAATTTCTGAATTCAGGAACGGTAAGCTTGATTCTTTTTATAAGATGGTTTATCCTGGTATGCGAATGTTTGCTATTAAGTATCTTGGCGATGATAATTCCTTTCTGGCTGAAGATTGTGTTCAGAATGTGATTTTTAAATCATGGGAAAGACGCAAGGATTTTGATTCTTTAAATTCTCTTAAGTCTTTTATGTATACTCTTATTAAAAATGAGGCGATAAATTTATTTCGAAAACAGAATACTCATTATAAATACTCAGATCTGCAGCGGGATGAGGCGTTTTTTAAGGATGCTTTAGTGGAGCAGGAGGTTAAGACCCATCTTTATAATTCTATAAATGAATTGCCAGAGAAGTATAGAAGGGTTTTTGAGTTGAGTTTTATTGATGGTCTTAAAAATATTGAGATTGCTGAAATTCTTGGACTGTCGGACAGTTCTGTAAAGAAACAGAAAGCAGAAGCCATTAGGTTGCTGAAAAATAAACTGGAACCTGTTTTGTTTACCTCTCTTTTTTCTTCCTTTATAGGAGATATCTTTTCTTAATCTATTGAAATATATTTTTATTTGGATTATTTTTAGTTTTGGTGAATAATAACGAAAAAGATTGGTCTTTTTGAAAATCCCCTAATATGATATACATTCTGCGAATATTCACTCTTTTAGTGTATTAGTTCTGGTTACTACTGGTAAAAATCATTTCAATTGCATTTTTATTAAAAAAAGTTAAAAAATATTTACCCCTTTTTTGAATCTCTACGTCATATATACGAAAAGCAAGAATAAGATTATGGATTATAACGATAGATATAAGGTTTCTCAATTGATATATAGGGATTTACTTGGTAAGTTGTCCGTTGAGGAAAAAGATAGACTTGATGAATGGAAAGATGAAAATGAAGATAATCTTCATCTTTATAATAAAATAGTTTCTAAAGATAATCTAAAAATAGAATTCGATTTATATAATAAGACTGATTTTAGATCTGCTCAGTCGGAAATGGAGAAAAGAATTAGTTTGTATAGGTCTTACAGGTTGAGACGTATTGTAAATATATCTTTAAAGATTGCGGCAGTATTTATTTTTGCTTTAGGTCTTTTGTGGAATTTTTATCCCAACTATAAAGAAGATAAGGCAAATATTGCAAGTAGTCGCATTGTTCCAGGACAATCAAAAGCAATGCTTACTCTAGGAGATGGAACCATAATTACTCTCGATAGTTTTATTAAAGATACAATAGCTAAGAATGATGGGGCTTTGGTTACTGCAAGCGATGCACAGATAAATTATGTTCCGGAAGTAAAAGATATAATATCAGAGAAGCTGGTTTTTAATACATTGGATATCCCCAGAGGTGGTGAATATAGAATTACTCTTGCTGATGGAACAAGAGTCTGGTTGAATTCGCAGACTAAGCTAAGATTTCCGGTTAAGTTTTTTGGTGATGAAAGAAAAGTATTTTTAGAGGGTGAGGCATACTTTCAGGTGGCACATAATAAGAATAAGCCATTTAGGGTTGTGGCACAAGGACAAACTATTGAGGTTTTGGGTACAGGATTTAATGTTAGTTCATATAAAGATGATGGAGAAATATTCACAACACTTGTAGAGGGAAAGGTTAAGGTTTTAACTGGGGAAAATAAATCGTTGCAGTTATCTCCGGGGGAACAGTCTGTTTTTGATGTGAAAAGTAAAGGCATTGAGAAAAGAAAAGTTGACGTGATGCAATATGTGGCATGGAAGGATGGTAAGTTTGTTTTTGAGGAACAGACTCTTGAGCAGATTATGGAGAAATTGTCCAGGTGGTACGATGTTAATGTGTTTTATCAAAATCATGAAGTTAAAAGTATGGTATTCAAAGGAATAGTTCCCAGATATGGTGACTTTAATGATTTATTAAATATTATAGAGAAAACGGGTGAAGTGAAATTTAGAATAAAGGGTAATACAGTTATAATAACCCATAAATAAGAAATAAAGGGGAATTTGGAAGATTCCCCCTTATATATACCATCTGTTGGAAGCAGATGATAAGTTTAACGTTTTAACAATACAAAGTTATGAAAAAAAAGACTTTTTACAATGGGTCTTCCCGGGGAAGACTCAGTAAAATCTTATTGATTATGAAAATGAAATTGTTTTTTATGCTGTGCATTGTGAATGTGTTGAGTGCAACAACATATTCACAAACAGAAAAGCTGAACATTGTTGCTAATAACCAGACAATGGAGTCAGTTCTTCAAGACATTAAATCACAAACTTGTTATGAATTTGTTTATAGGAAAGATATTCTTGAAAGTGGGAAGAATATTAATCTTGAAATGAGAAATTCTACAGTTTCACAGGTTCTTAATAAGTTATTTCAATCTACTGGATTGGTATATGAGATAGTTGATAATGTGATTGTGATTAGAAAGGTATCTGATAACAATTCTGTTGCAAAACCTCAAAAAACTGTGATAAAAGGTATTGTAACTGATGCAAATGGAAATCCTTTACCTGGTGTTTCAATTGTGATAAAGGGAACAACTGTCGGTACTTCTTCTGATATAGATGGGAATTTTAAATTAGAGTTACTGGATGTTTCCAGTAAAACTATGCTTGTTTTTAGTTTTATCGGTATGAAAACTAAAGAAGTTAGTATTCAGGGAAAGAAGGAATTGAAGGTAAAATTAGTGGAGGATAAAGAGGAATTAGACGAGGTAGTTGTTACCGGATATTCTAAAGTAAGCAAGGAAAGTTTTACAGGAAACGTTGTTAGTATTAATAAAGAAGATCTTTTGAAAGTTTCTAAGACAAACGTAATCGCTGCTTTACAGGCTTTTGATCCTTCTTTCAGAATAGAGGAAAACAATATGTTTGGTTCTGACCCTAATGCTATGCCAGAGATGTATATCAGAGGGCGTTCTGGTATTGGAGTAAAGGAGTTAGATAGGGATGCCTTAAATAATAATAATCCTAACCTTCCTTTGTTTATTATGGATGGTTTTCAGGTTAGTGTGCAAAAAGTATATGACTTCGATCCAACAAGAATTGAGAGTATTACTATTTTGAAAGATGCTGCTTCAACTGCTATTTATGGTTCAAGAGCTGCGAATGGTGTTGTTGTAATTACTACTACTCCTCCTAAAGCAGGAGAGTTAAGCGTTAGTTATAACATGACAGGTACTTTCTCTGCTCCTGATTTGAGCGATTACAACCTAATGAATGCTGCAGAATTATTGGAAACGGAGAGGGTAGCAGGTTTCTATGAGACGTATAAAGCTGAGTCAGAGTATGCTCGTATAGTGGGTGCTAAGATTACAGCCCAGCAAGAATATAATGCTAAAATGAATAATCTTTTAAAAGGAGTAGATACTTATTGGTTATCAAAGCCTGTTAGAAGTGTTTTAAATACAAAGCATAGCTTGTTTATTGAAGGAGGATCTCAAAATCTTCGTTTCGGTGTAGATGCAAACTTTAATAACGAAGCTGGTGTGATGAAAGAATCATACAGAAATAGGAAAGGAATTGGTTTTTATCTGGATTTCAGGAAAAATAAATTTCAAATAAGAAATCATGTTTCATATAATATTACTGAATCACAGGATTCCCCATTTGGTAGTTTTAGTGAATATGCCCAAGCATTACCTTATGATACTTATAAGAATGAAGAAGGTATCTACCATAAGGAATTAAAAAAATGGCATCGTGAAATTAATCCTAAACCAAATCCTCTTTATGAATCCACTCTGCAAAGTTATTCAATAGATGAATATGAAGAATTGATAAATAATACAAATATGAATTATTATATCAATGATTATCTTCATATTAAAGGTCAGTTTAGTATTACTAAAAATATGTCTAATTCAGAAGATTTTATTGATCCTAAATCTGCTAGAAATGCTAATTTGATTACTAGTACAAACATGTCTTCAGGTCAGAAAATGATAAAAACAGGAAAAGATCTGACATGGGATGCTAATGTACTTTTAGGCTATAATAGGTTAATATCCAATCATAATATTAACTTCACATTTGGTATAAATGCAAAATCTACTAATTATAGGAATTTAAATTCAGAGTATAGAGGATTTCCTTCAGGAACATTAAATTCTATAAATTATGCGGAGGGGATTTATTTAAAACCTACAATTGATGAAAAAACAACCAGGTTGTTTGGTTCGTTGGCAACGTTAAATTATACATACAATGAAATTTTATTGATGGATTTATCTTGTAGATTAGATGGTTCTTCAGAGTTTGGAAGTGAGAATAAATTTGCTCCTTTCTGGGCTAGTGGTTTAGGTATTAATCTTCATAATTGTAATTTTTTGCAAGATCATGAGTTGATAAGTAAGCTTAAGTTTAGAGCGTCTTATGGTTCTTCAGGTAAAGTTAATTTCCCTCCTTATGTTGCTAATACTACTTATGAAGTATTGACAGATGAGTGGTACATGACAGGATTTGGTGTTTCTCTAAAAGCTTTAGGAAATAATGAATTAACCTGGGAAAAGACTAATACTCTAGATTGCGGATTTGAATTAGGATTGTTTAATGATAGATTTTTTGTTAAAGCATCGTATTATAATAAAAATACTGTTGACATGGTTACACAGGTTACAATACCTACTTCAGCAGGATTTAGAATGTATTACGATAATATGGGAGAGGTTGAGAACAAAGGTTATGAAGTAATGATGAGAACAGAAGTTCTTCGTACAAAAGATCTAAGTCTTTCTTTACATGGTAACCTTGCACATAATAAAAATAGATTAGTATCTATATCTGATGCTCTTAAAGCATATAATGAAAGAGTAGATGATGTATTTAAAGGAATAGATTCTGATAAAAAGGTATCAAAACCATTGAGTAAATATAAGGAAGGAGCTTCTCAAACTGCAATTTATGGAGTTAGGTCTCTTGGTATTGATCCTGCAACAGGTGATGAAATTTTTCTAAATAGGGATGGTGAAATAACTAAAGTTTGGAATGTAGCTGATCAGGTTGTAATTGGAGATAGAGAGCCAACAGCTCAGGGATCTTTTGGTTTTAATTTCCGTTATAAAAATTTCACTTTATTTTCTTCTTTTATGTATAAGTTTGGAGGACAAGAATATAATACAACTCTTGTTCAAAAAGTGGAAAACGCACAGATATATCATGAAAATGTAGATAGAAGAGTTTTTTCAGAGAGATGGAAAAAACCAGGTGATATTTCTATGTATAAGAGAATTCAGGATGCCTCTGATCTAAGTGGAACAAAATATACAAGACCAACTTCAAGATTTATACAGGATAATAATTTGGTTTCTTTGAATTCATTGACATTAGGGTATGATTTTAGAGATCAGGATTGGCTAAAGAAAGCTCATATAGGAATGTTGCGTGTTGAGTTAGGTTCAAATAATTTGTTTAGAATTTCAACAGTAAGACAGGAAAGAGGAACTTCATATCCTTTTGCAAGAAATGTTAATTTTTCAGTGAAAGCAAGTTTCTAATTATATAATGGTAAAAATTATGAAAAAAAATATATTATTTGTAGTACTACTATCATTGACAATTATTTCGTGTAACGATTGGTTGGAGGTAACCCCCCCTGATGATATTGAGGAATCGGAATTATTTAGTACAGGTGAAGGGTATAGAAATGCTCTTAATGGTATATATAAAAATATGTCTTCTGCAAGTATGTATGCTAAGCATATGACATGGGGATTTCTTGATGTTTTAGGTAATTGTTATGTACAATATAATTTTAAAAGTGATTGTTTTAAAAAATATGCATCAAATTATAAATACGATAACCAAGACGTTAAAAGTATATTAGAAGCAATATGGCAAAATTCCTATAAAAGTATTGCTAACTGTAATAATTTGCTTCAGAATATTGAGAATGAAGATCCTAAATTGTTCGAAGGAGGAAAGTTAGAAAAAGGAGTGATAAAGGGGGAGGCTCTTGCTGTACGCGCTTTTATTCACTTCGATTTGTTAAGAATGTTTGCTCCTGCTCCTGTTAATGATGATGGAGGAACTTATATCCCATATTGTGATATTTATCCTTCTATTTTAAAAGAAAGAGAAACAGTGGATTCGTGTTTAGCTAAGATTAAAAGAGATTTGCTAGAAGCTAAAAAGTTAGTCGGAAGCTTTGATACAATACCAGAACATAAAAAATGGTTACTTACTACTGTACGTATGGAGGGATGTGCTAGTTGTGATAAAGGTTATTTTATGCCAGATGATTTATTTTATTTATATAGAGCTTTCAGAATGCATTATTATGCTATTTCTGCTACATTAGCAAGAGTTTATTCTTATGCTGGAGAGTTAGAAAATGCATATAATGAGGCTGAAGAAGTATGTAATGCTGAATCAGCAGGAACACCTCTTTTTAATTATTCACCAAAGACTTCAGAATATCCAAAGTTGTATCATGGAGTTATTTTTGCTTTGAATAACAAAAAGATAACAGAGTATTTTAAATCGTATTGTGAACCAGAAGAAACTCTTATAGTAGATTATGGCATTTTCACATATAACCCTAAGGAGAGAGAGGATATTAGATATAAATTAATGAAAAGACAATATCCTAGCTTTTATTCTCCTCTTATTTCTAAAAAATATATGGAGATGGATAGTGATGGTCAAATTCAGGATATTAATGAATCAATGATCCCAATAATAAGAAGAAGCGAGTTGAGTTATATAATGGGAGAGTATTTATATTCTATTGGAAAGACTCAGGAGGCTATTGATAAATTGCAAGAGGTTAGAGTTGCCAGAAATGTAGTTCAACCATTACCTCAAAATGTTAGTGATGAAGAGAGTTATATAAATGCTATTATTGCTGATGCCAGGAGAGAATTTATTGGGGAAGGACAAA
This sequence comes from Marinifilaceae bacterium, assembly GCA_963666945.2. Taxonomy (GTDB): domain Bacteria; phylum Bacteroidota; class Bacteroidia; order Bacteroidales; family Marinifilaceae. The sequence goes on along the minus strand of CAXXRT010000016.1, from coordinate 93,407 downwards.
TTTTCTATATGTATAAAAAGTTTAATATTGAGCCTTCATGGAATATGTCTGATAAAAGTTCTTTTGTTTTACCAATTCCTGATAGTGAGAATATTAATTTTTAAGAATAAGTTAGTATGAAAAATTATATTATAATATTACTAGGAGTTTTTGCTTTATTTTCTTGTACAGAAGATAAGCTGGATACATTTGGTTCTGGAAATTTTTTAAATTTTGTACAGAATTCTAAAATAGATAGTCTTGATATTTCATTTTTTGTTAATCCGGATAAAGATGAAATTGTAATTCCTCTGGAGTTGGCTATCACAGGAAAACTTTTACAAGAAGACAAAGTGTTTGAGATGGTTATTGATACATCGTCAACTGCCAAAGAGGAGAATTTTGTGCTTCCTGAGAAATTTGTATTTAAAGCGAACAAAGCTACTGATACACTTTATTTAACCATAAAAAAAACAGCCAGGCTTAAAACAGTAAAGGATAAATTGTTTTTAAGAATTGTTGATAATAATAATTTTAAAACTGGTTTTAAAAATAATTGTTTAAGAAAGATTTATTTTACCGATATGGTAGTAAAACCTAAATGGTGGAATGCTCATATAGAGGGTGTTTATTTAGGTGAATTTTCTGCTAAAAAGTTTAATTTGTTTTTTAAACTATATGGAATAGCTGATTTATCTGATATGGAGGAAGGAGAAATTAGGAAGTATGCCTTAGAATTCAAAAGGTATTTAAAAGAAAATCCGACATATGAGAAAGATGGAGTAACACTTATGAAAGTTACTGTTGTAGGTTAATTTAAAATGTATGAAAATGAAAAATATAAAAATTATTATTATATCATTACTGTCATTGCTTTTCTTGTTTTCATGTTATGAGGATAAGGGTAATTATGACTATAAGAAATTAAATGAAATAAATATTTCAGGATTGCAACCAACATATTATTTGAATGTAGGAGATACTCTTAAATTAAAACCTCATTTATCTTTCGCTGTAGATAGTAATGCTTCTTGTACATGTAGTTGGAAACTTGATATGGATACCGTTATTTGTGATACTAAAGAATTAGAATATATTATTCCTCCTACAAGCCCTGAAAGTGTACAATTGGTTTTTACAATAAAAGATGATAAATCAAAGTTTACAACTCAGTTTTCTATGTCATTGATGATTTCTCAAAAGTATGCTAATGGTTGGCTTATTTTATCAGAGAAAGATGGTAGATCATCATTAGATTTTTTCCGTCATCCTAATGTTAGTGAAATAGTAACTGAACTTGAGGTTACAGAATTTTTTGATGTTTATAAAACTACAATGAAAGAAGATTTGGGAAGTCAACCTATGTATTTAAGGCAACATTGGCGTTCGAAACAAGAAGAACTAGGGCACGTTGTTGTTGTACAAAAAGGCGGGCAGGGGTCTGTTGATTTATTAGGAGGTAACTTAACAAAATCTTTAGAAATAGAGAAGGAGTTTTCTCAGGTTCCTGAAAATTTTGATCCTAAGGATGTTTTGTATGCAGACCAATTTAGTTATATTCTTAATAGTAATGGGAAAATATTCAGTAGAAAGAATTTTAGTGATGTAGCATTTCATTCTGGTTATTTTTCTCACTATCCTGTAGGTTTTGATGATGAAGGTGAATTTAAAGAACTTAATGTAGATAGATTTATTCATGGTGTTAATTACTCTCAGAGTAATGGTGGATTCGTTCTTACTTATGATAAGGCTAATAAAAGATTTCTTGCTTTAAGAGATGTTAAAGGTTATACGAATATAGATAGGTCTGGAGAAATTGTGGGTGTGGATAACACAGTTTCTTATCCACAAAATTTTATTAAATTACATAATATCGAGAATAATGAACTTTTCTTTTCTTATGGACATAGTGTGTCAATGGGGCAAGGTTTGTATAATATTTTTAAAACTCCTGAAGGTAAATATGTAGAACAACAAATTACGTTATATTTAAATACTTCTGGAAAAACATCTTTAAATGTTACTGCTAAAAAGCAAAGGAATATTCCTGATGGGTATATTGATGAAAATAGTATTGTTGATGTACCTGATGGTTCCTATTATGGAACGAAGAATGTCTTTATTTCTAAGGGTAACAAGTTGAATTATTGTAGCAGGACTATGGATGGAGAAGAAATAGGAGAGACTGTTAGTTTTTCAGAATATTTTACTTTTGACTCCGATATTGTTGCTATGGATGATCAACATTGGCAAAATAAGATATTATGTGTGGCCTTAGCAAACGGAGAAGTATATTTTATGAATATTTCTAATGAGGCTCTTGCTGGTAAAACCGAAAAAATATTACATAAAGTATCTAAACCATTAGGAAAAATAAAACAGATTCTTTACAAGTGTAGTAATTTTACTATGTAATTCAAATAAGATAGAAGTATCACAATTTTAGATTGTAACTAAGAGATAAAATTCTCTTATAGAGATAATTGATTGATTGTTGATGGCTCATTTTTTATGGGCTGAGACGGTTGAATTGTGATACTTCTGTCTCTATTTTTTAACCTCAGAACCATAGATATTAAATAATATTAAAATATATAGAAATGAATAGTAGTGTATTAAAGGTAAGTAATTTGTCTCATTCTTATAACGGAGGTAAGCAATGGGCTGTGAAAGATATTAATTTTGAATATAACGATAAAGGGGTATTAGGACTTGTTGGTTCTAACGGTGCAGGAAAGTCTACTACAATGAATATAATGTGTGGTGTGCTTAATCAGACTGAGGGGGATATATTCATTAACGGAATTAATATGAGAGAAAATCCCGTTGAAGCTAAAAAATATATTGGATTTTTACCACAAAAGCCTCCTTTGCATTTCGATTTGACTATTGAGGAGTATTTGACGCACTGTGCTCATTTACGCTTGGTTGATAGCAAGAATGTAAAATCTTTTGTAGAGGCTGCCATGGATAGATGTGGTATTACTCATTTTAGAAAACGTGTTATTAGAAATCTTTCCGGGGGATTTCAGCAGCGGGTAGGCATTGCTCAGTCTATTCTTCATAAACCTAAATTTGTTGTTATGGATGAGCCTACTAATGGTCTTGATCCAAATCAGATATTAGAGATTCGTCATTTAATTAATAGTATCGCAGAAGAAAGACTTGTTATTTTCTCAACTCATATTTTATCGGAGGTAGAAAATACTTGTGATCATATAAAGATGATTGAGGCTGGAAAAGTCGTTTTTGAAGGAACTATGGATGATTTTGATCATTATATTGAACCTGATTCATTATTGGTGAAGTTAATGTCTCCTCCTACACCTGAAGAGTTTAAGGCTATTGAAGGCGTTGTGGATGTTAATGATTTAGGTGATAATCAATTTAAAATAAAGTTTGATACAAGTAATGATTTAGCAGAGAAGTTTGTTGAATACAGTGTGAGTAAAGGTTGGAGATTGAATGAGATAAATGTTGAAAAAGTCTCATTAGAAACCATATTTGCTACATTATCAAAGTATAAAAAAACTTATTAATTGATAAAATAGAGCAATATGAAAACAATTTATAGAATAGCTAAAACAGAGTTATTTACTTTGTTTTATTCGCCAATAGCCTGGTTAATATTAGTAATATTTGCCTTTCAGGTGAATATGGAATTTTCAGGTCTTATGGAGAATCAATTGAGAGCTAAGTCAATGGGATATGGCCTTTGGGGAATAACATCATCTGTTTTTTCCGGTAGTATGAGGGGCCTATTTTCAGGCATGCTAAACAATCTTTATTTGTATTTGCCTTTATTGACAATGGGGCTTATGAGTAGAGAAATAAAAAGTGGTTCAATTAAATTACTGTTCTCGTCTCCTATTACAAATACTAAAATTGTTCTGGGTAAGTATTTAGCAATGGCTGTTTATTGTTTTATGCTTATTCTAATTATGGCAATACCTGTTATCTTCTGTATGATAACAATTGATAATTTCGACTTGCCTTTAGTATTAGCTGGTTTGCTGGGATTGTACTTATTAATATGTTCTTATGCTGCAATAGGGTTGTTTATGTCTTGTCTTACATCTTATCAAGTAGTTGCTGCCATGGGAACTTTAGCGGTGTTAGCAGTTCTTAATTATATTGGGGGTGTAGGTCAGGATATCGATTTTGTGAGAGATATTACTTATTGGTTATCTATATCTGGTAGATCTTACGAATTTATTAATGGTCTAATATGTAGTGAAGATATTTTATATTTCATAATTGTAATTTCTTTATTTGTAGTATTTAGTATATTGAAATTAAATTCAGGAGTAAAGAGGGTTTCAATTCTTGGTAATTCGTTAAGATACGGTGGTGTATTTTTACTTGCTATGCTTTTGGGATATGTAAGTTCACGACCTTCAATGATGTCTTATTATGATGCTACTTATACTAAATCCAATACTCTGACTGTTAAGAGTCAGGAGATAATGGAAGAACTTAAGGATAAAGATCTGAAGATTGTTACTTATGTAAACCTTCTGGATAAAGATTATTATAATGGATTACCTCATGCAAGGAATACTGATTTAGAGCGTTTTAAAAAATATATTCGATTTAAGCCGGATATAGAGATGGAGTATGTTTATTTTTATGATAGGACAAATAATCCAAATTTATATAGTAGATATCCTAATATGAGTGACAAGGAAATTGCAGAGAGAGTTGCAAATATTAGTGATTTAGATTTTGAGATGTTTAAGTCTCCGGAAGAGATAAGAAAAGAAATAGATTTAAGGCCTGAAGGTAATAAATTTGTACGCCAGTTAGTAACGGGAGATGGTCAGAAAACATGGCTTAGACTATATAACGATAATATGAAATTCCCAACTGAATCGGAGATCTCGGCAGCATTAAAACGGTTTGTTGTGAAATCGCCTAAAGTTGGATTCCTAACAGGTCATGGAGAAAGAGTAATAGACAGATACAGGGATAGGGACTTTAGTGCCTTTGTAAATAACCGTGGGTTCAGAAATTCAATGCTTAACCAAGGGTTCGATGGTGTTTGTATTGATTTATCAGGAGAAAAAGAAATTTCATCTGATATTTCTGTTCTTGTAATGGCAGATTTAAAGACTCCTTTAAATGCTAAAGAAATAGAGAAACTGAATAAGTTTATTGCCAAAGGTGGTAATATGATTATTACAGGAGAGCCTGGTCATCAGTCTATTATAAATCCTTTTATTAAACAATTCGGTGTTGAGTTAATGCAAGGAAGTTTGGTGCAGGAAATTACTGATGTTACTCCTAATGTAATTGCAGGAAATTTAACAAAAGAATCTGATGCTCTTTCTTTTCGTTTACAAAAATTACGAGAGAATGGTAATAAAATAGCATTGCCGGGTACTGTAGGTTTGTCTTATACTGAGGATAACGGGTTTAAGGTTACCCCACTTATTGTCACAAACAATAAGCGTAGCTGGAACGAGTTGGAGACTAAGGATTTCTTGGAGGAAAAGACTATTCTAAATCCAATGGTAGGAGAAGAAGAAAAATCATTACCTGCAGCATTGGCATTAAGTAGAAAAGTTGGTGACAAAGATCAACGTATAATGATATTTGGAGATTCTGATTTTATTAGCAATGGTGAATTATCTCGTTCTCGTAGCAAGATTGCTTCTGCTAATATTTCATTTATTCCCGGAATGTTTGAATGGATGAGTTATGGAGAGTATCCTGTTGATACACGCAGACCTTATGCTATTGATAACGATATGAGTTTAGGTTTTGAAGCTGCTGTTTGGATAAAGATATTCTTTATGGGGATAATTCCTTTCCTATTGGCTTTTGCGGGGTGTTATATATGGTTTACAAGAAAAAGTTATTAATTGGAATATGTTTCCCATTCCTTTTGGAATAATATTAAGAGACAGGAATTATTACCTGTCTCTATTATAAAAAAGTTAAATAATTGTATATGAAAACAATATTTAGAATAGCTAAAACAGAGTTGTTTACTTTGTTTTATTCTCCGGTTGCCTGGCTGGTGCTAATAATATTTGCATTTCAGGGGGGTATGGAATTTACTGATACTTTTGGAAAGTGCGTAAAACATCAGGTTTTGGGCTATAATTTGTATAATGTTACCTCTCGTATTTATACTGGTTATAGTTTGTTTGATATGATGCTTAATAATTTATATCTCTATATTCCTTTATTAACAATGGGATTAGTTAGTAGGGAGATTGGTAGTGGTTCAATAAAATTATTATTCTCTTCGCCCATAACAAATGTGAAAATAATACTAGGGAAATATTTAGCGATGATGATCTATTGCTTTTCTCTTATTCTTATATTATCATCATTTATTGTATTTGGTGGCTTTACAATTAAAGATATGGATTTTCCTGCTGTATTATCAGCTCTTTTAGGAACGTATTTGTTAATATGTGCTTATTCTGCTATTGGTTTGTTTATGTCTTGTTTGACTTCCTATCAGGTCGTAGCTGCAATGGGAACTTTAGCAGTTCTTGCAGTATTTAACTTCATAGGAGGCATAGGGCAGGAAATCGCTTTTGTTAGGGAAATTACTTATTGGTTGTCGATAGCTGGAAGGACTAAAGAACTTATGGCTGGATTAATATGTAGCGAGGATATATTGTATTTCTTAATTGTAATATCTCTTTTTGTTTGTTTTAGTATTCTAAAACTAAATTCTAGTGTACAAAAAAACTCAATTTTTGTTACTATTGGAAAATATGCTGGTGTGTTTTTTATTGCCTGTATGTTAGGATATTTTAGTTCACGTCCAACTTTAATGGCTTACTACGATACAACAGCAACCAAGAGTAATACACTGACAAAGAATAGTCAGGAGATTATGGCTAAACTTGATGGGGGACTTACTATGACAACCTACGTAAATCTTCTTGACGATGACTTTATGACTGGTGCTCCTCGTGCTGTAAAATACGATATGGATCGTTTTAGTAAATATGTTCGTTTTAAACCAGAAATGGAAATGAAATATGTTTATTATTATGATAAAGTAGAAAATTCATCTATTTATAGATATTTTCCAAATAAGACGGACAAAGAAATTGCAGAACAGATGTGTAAGGCACGTGGTTATGACATGGATATGTTCTTATCACCAGAGGAAATAAAAAAAGTGATTGATCTTGAGCCAGAGGGAAATCGTTTCGTACGTCAGATAGTTAGAGAGAATGGACAAAAGGCATATCTTCGTTTATTTAATGATAATCAGAGACATCCTTCTGAGACGGAAATTACTGCTGCTTTAAAGAGTTTTGTTGTAAAAGCTCCTAAGGTTGGTTTCCTTACTGGTCATGGTGAACGTGTAATTGATAGAAACAGGGATAAGGATTATAGCGCTTTTGTAAATAATCGTTCGTTCCGTTCTTCTTTAATTAACCAGGGATTTGAAGGTGTTAATCTTACATTATCTAAAAATATACCTGACGATATCGATATAATTGTAATTGCTGATATTAGAAAATCCTTTACAAATGAAGAGCAGGCAAAACTTGAAAATTATATTGATAGAGGTGGAAATTTAATTATTGCTTCTGATGCAAATCGTCAGGACGTTATAAATCCTTTTATTGAGAAATTAGGAGTAAAAATGACTCAGGGAGTATTGGTTCAACCTATGCAGGATGTTGTTCCGGATGTAATTGCAGGAAATATTACCAGAGCTACAAAAGATATTTCCAGTCAAATGTATAATTTATACAGATATGATTATAAGATAGCAATGCCAGGGGCTTCAGGATTAGAATATGTTGAGGAGAAGGGATACAATGTTACTCCTTTAATTGTAACAAACACAGAAGGAAGCTGGAGTGAATTGGAGACTACTAATTTTATTGATGAAAAAGTAGAATTAAATCCAAAGAAAGGAGAGGTAGAGAAATCTGCACCTATAGCTCTAGCCTTGAGTCGTAAGGTTGCCGATAAAGAACAAAGGATAATAGTATTGGGAGATTCAGATTTTATTAGCAACGGTGAACTATCACGTTCTCGTAGTAACATAAATTCAGCAAACTTTTCCTTTATTCCTGCTATGTTCCAGTGGTTATCGTACGATGAATATCCTGTAAATACAAATAGGGTAAGACCTCCTGATAATGAGATATTTTTTAATCGTAGCAATATGATATATGTAAATATATTCTATAAGGGAATATTACCATTGTTACTTGGTTTGTTCGGTGGTATATTGCTATTAAGAAGACAAAGACAATAAGTCAACATATATTCGTAAAAAATAAATATTGAGTTGTTTCAATATTTGTGGTTTCTGATTTAATTTTAGTATAGAGGGTTTTCTGTTTCAGAAGACCCTTTATTAAGTATGTCAGATATGAATGATAAACTGATTTGGTTTTACAAATAATTTTAAAAACACGAAAAGTGTATGTATTAATAGAATATGTTTTCATATTTTAACTTCCCTTATCAGTTTTTTAACATATTTTTAAGAATCCAATACTGCATTTCATAATAATTTTAGGGGCATTAATAATAAACCAAAAAATTAATTGATTATGAACAAACAGATTCTGTTGGCAGTATTAGCCTTAGGCTTTTCGGCTACTGCTTTTGCTCAGGAAATGGGTACTCCCACGCCGATCAAGGCAGGGGGGAAGTGTATTGATTGCAGTCCTGCCTATGCGGCACCTTTAGTTGCTGATTACGATAATGATGGTCTTCAAGATCTTATTGTTGGTACATGGAAAGGCGAATTCAGGTTTTATAAAAACAATGGCTCTAAATCTGAGCCTGAGTATAAAGATTTCTCAATGATTCAGGCTAATGGTGAAAATGCAGTTGCACATAATTGGTGATGTACTGCAGCTAGCCCACAGTTTGTGGATTTAAATGGAGACGGTAATAGTGATTTATTAGCAGCCGGTTATGGTGGTGTTTGCTATATCTTTTATGGAAAGAAAGACGGTAGTCTTGGAGAGGTTCAGGTAATGAAAGATAAAACAGCTACAGACATTCATTCCGGAACGTATTACGATTTTAAAGAAAATAAATACGTTACTGTTGAAGATATAAAGAATCACGATAAGCTTGATTTTGCAAAGGCTTTTGATTGGGATAACGATGGTGATTTGGATTTATTATTAAGTGGTGGAGGGGGAGTGAAACTCCGCATCAATGAAGGTTCTAAAACAAATCCTGTTTTTGCCGATAAAAATATTGATGTGCTTCCTAAATACCATGCTGATGCTATAGTTGACTGGGATGGCGATGGATTATGGGATATAGTATGTGGAGCTAAACAAGGTGGAGTATATTTCTATAAAAATACAGGTAGGCTTGGAAATCCTAAATTTGGTGAAGCAGAATGTATTCTTAAAGATTCAGATTTTATCAATAAAGAGAATGGTGGACGTACTGGACTAAGCCAGGTTGCAGTAGCCGATTACAACAATGATGGTAAACTTGATTTAATTGTTGGTAATCAAAATACAGTTAATAAGCCAGCACCTAAATTGACAAAAGCTCAGATTAAGGAAAGAGATGAATTACAGAAGAAATCTGATAAGCTTCGTCCAAAACTAGATAAGATATATAAAGAATATATGGAAAAGTATAAAGATTCAAAAAAGGAGATGTATGATGCTATGCGTAGCGATAAAGCATTTAATAAGCTTAGTATTGAATCCCGTGAAATTTATACTAAACTTAGAAAATATACTCCTCAGGGTGCATCTCATGGATATGTTTTTGTTAGCTTGAGAAAGTAATAAAATATTGTTATAGTTTGAACTGAGTTATAATATTGAGCGGCATTTATTTATTATGTCGCTCATTTTTTATTATAAATCCCAGTAATTCAAGAGTAAATGGTTTGAAGTATTGGAAAATCATACAAATTGGAATATATTATTTGTAAAGATTTTTATCTTTTATTATTAGAAACAACAAGTTTGTTTACCTGAACTTTAAGTCTGAAGTAAAAGAGTAGGGCACAGGCTCCAAGTCCTACAGGGAATCCCATCCATATACCTATTTCGTCCCATCCCCATTTGAAGGCTGCAAAATAACTGATAGGGATGGCTATCATGAAATAACAAATAAAGACCATAATACCTGGTATCTTTACGTCAGATAGCCCCTTTAATACTCCGGAATATACAATCTGTAAGGCATCGAATAATTGATATGCAATAAGCCATAAAATAAATTGTGTGGCTAGTGTGGCTATTTCTGGATCATCGGTAAATAAATATGGTAATTGGTGCCTGAATAAAAAGAAAAATGATGATATAATTATTACAAGTAATACAGTTATTCTGGAAGACGCCTTCGAGGCTATAGGTAGTTCGCAATATGTCTGTTTTCCCAGTATATTACTAACTCTTATTGTTGTGCTGACTCCAATCCCCTGATATATCATGTATCCAAGAGTCGATAAGCAAAATGCAATCTGGTGAGCAGCAAGTCCCTTTTCCCCAAGCCATCCCATCATAATGGTCGCTACAATAAAAGCTGCAGATTCCGATACTATTTGTAAACCCAGGGGAAGCCCTATTTTAAAGATTTGTTTTATGGTTACAAGACAATGAGTAGTTTTTGTTAATAGTATACTTACTTTTCTGAATTTTTTATATTTATAGAAAACAAATATCATTGCAATTGCCATAAAAACTCTTGAAAGCAGTGTGCCTATTCCAGCTCCGTTAAGTCCCATATATGGCATCCCAAGTTTTCCGTTTATAAATAAATAGTTGCCAATAATGTTTACAATGTTGGCAATGAGTGTAATATACATTGCAACCTTAGTGTTGGCCATTCCCTCTGCTATTTGTTTACCTGTTAGGAAAAACATTAAAGGAGGTACAGATAGTCCTAAAATCAGGAAATAAGATTGAGACATTGGTATTATTGAGGCTGGCTGACCCATAAAAGGCATTATGTAGTAACATAGAGTTACTGCTATAAGAAATATAATAGTTATACTCATATTTGCAGTGAACCCGTTTTTAAGAAATGATGCTATCTTGTTGTAGTCCTTTTTACCGTAAGCCTCACCGGCCATAGGGGTTAATGACATGGCAAATCCCATTGCAAATAAAAGCATTACTGCGAATAGTGTATTGGAAAAAGAGGCTGCCGCAAGTTCTATTCCTCCGATATGACCAATCATCATATTATCTGCTAATCCAACCGTGATTTGTCCTAATTGAGCTAATATTACCGGAAGACCAAGCCTTAATGTCTCGCGGTAATGCTGTTTGTGTTCTTTCAGCATCTTTGGCATATTATTTAAGTTTTAATAAATAATAAGCGAGACCTTCCCCTTATATAAATCTGAGGCAGTTACTTTTTTCAAAGGCTTTAGCTTTGGGCTTCAAGGTGAGAAACTATAACTGTCTTTCGGCAATTTATATAAGTCGCAAAATTCGGGAGACAAAGCTATGATTTTATCCTTAACAACGCAATATCAAATCTGTGTTTTTAACTTTATTTTCACTTTCATTATACTAAGTTCTCCTTTCTGTGAGGTATAAACTTAGGATAAACCGACCACAAACCCCAGAGGGGTAAAGAGAAAATACTTCGCATCTTTTACTGTTGTTAAGATGAATTTCAGGATGATCGTAAATAATATTTATAAGTAGCTAATGAAAAGCAATAATATCACAAAATAAAGCACTGCTATGGTTATAGCAGCACTAAGGCTTTATAAAAGTTTGGTTAAAAATTGTGTTCTATTGTCACTCTTTCCCATTGGGTATCGGGACACTTTGGACATTGGGGTAATTCCTCGTAGTTTGTTTGTATAAAATGAACATGCCCACATTTAACACATCTGTATTTGCCAGTTCCCGGCTTTTCTCCAGTATTGTAAATCTTTTTTTCTTTCATACCCTTATAATTTTAATATTATATGTTTTTCTTTCTTTTAAAATGAAATTATAACATATATACGTATTATGTACCAGATAAAGTTATACAAATGAAAATATTTTATTCAAAACAGCGGAAAACAATTAGTTCTCCTTTATCAAAGATGATTTTGAAGTTATCTCCTGTGCTTTCGTTTAGTGTGCCTTTCCATTGTTCATCGAGCAGCATTCCGTTTAGTGGATATTTAAGGTTTTCGCTGTTGACTTTTGTGTCTGGTTTATTGCTGAATATGCTGACTTGCTGGCCCGGATAGCTTTCAAATTCTGTTGTTTCCTTGCAGCTACTCCATATTCCATAGTCGCTTACTATCTGTGTTGGGACTATTCGGTTGTAACTGTACAAAAGAGATATATTACCGAGGGTATGATCTTCTCTTTTGCCGGTTGCCCCAAGAATGGTGATTTTCTCAAAGCCTTGTCCTATTGCGTACTTGAAGGATTTACTTAAGTCGTTGGTATCTTGCTCTGGTACCTTTAATATTTTGTTTTTGTATTTTATTAATAGTGGAGTTGAAACAGAATCCATATCTCCGATAATAATATCAGGGCTGATATTGTGGGAATCAAGTTTTCTGATTGCTCCATCACAGCATATAATATATTCAGCACATTTAAGTATCTCCAATACTCTTTGTGATTTGGGAAATCTCCCGTTTGCTATTATTATTGCTTCTTTCATCTTTAGTGTATTCTTTCCAGACTTTATCCTTGACTGGTATGTATTTTATCTTTATTATTAGCAGTATTTAGTTATTTATCAAAAAATCTTCGCTACAATTAATGCAAAAGTAGCAAAGATTTTAAGTAATATGTTTTATTATTTCTAATTATATCTTGCTGGCGCGCTTTCTTCTAATCAGAACGTTATATTTCTACTTTTTCTTCTGCAATCATGGACTTTTTCCATGCAATATATCCAACTACAGCCATTGTAGCATAAACTATAAATAGAAAGGCTGTCAGGTAAAGCTCTTTATATATATAAAGTCCCAATGAGACAATGTTTACCAGTACCCATACCCACCATTGTTCAATAATTTTATGTGCAAGCATAAAGGTTGCTATAATACTAAGGGCTGTTGTAAATGAATCCCATGCCGGAAGGGGTGAGTCGGTGAATTTTACAAGTGTGTAATATATTACGTTATAAACCAGAACTGTGGCAATGGAGTACTTTATCAGTTCCTTTTTCCTGATATTTCGTATCTTGATCTCTGTATTATCAATGTCTCTTTTTGCAAGCCAGATAAATAATCCGTAGACACTTACTCCAAGATAATAGAACTGAAGTCCCATATCGGCATAGAACTTGGAATCGAAAAATACTATAATAAAAAATGCAGATGTAAGGATTCCAACAGGCCATAGCCATATGTTTTCCTTTATTTCCAGATATATGTAAATCAGTCCGGTTATGACTCCGAACAGTTCAATATAATGTGTTTGTAACCAGTTTATCATCGTAATTAAAAATTAATGCTTGCCTTAAGCATGAAATTAATTCCTGCCTGTGGGAAATAATACGACCACGAAGACACTTTATCTTCTACATAATCGTATCCTCCGTAGGCATTGTTTTCGTATTTTATATCGAATATGTTGTTTACCAGTAATTGAAGTTTAACATTCTTTACTTTTGGTAATTTAAATATATAGTCTATTGAAAGATTATTTACAAAGTATGCATCTATACTTCTTTCATCGTTTTGGGTATTATCGAAGTATTGCTTGCCTACATACTTTGAATTTAAACTTATAGATGTGTTTTTCAATGGTTTGATTTCAATAATTGAAGAGGCAATGACAGAAGGTGAATAAGATATCTGAGTGTTACCGTAGTTGACTGATTTGCGGGAAAGATAATTCCAGTTAGAATCGTAAACTTTAGCATACTCTGAGTAATCCTTAATCCTGTTTCTGCTCATTGTTGTATTTGCCGACCATTTTAAGATATCACAGAATTTATATGTTGCGTTAAGCTCTATACCTGCTCTGTAGCTATCTTTAACATTGGTCATAATAGAATAACCAACGCTGTTTTTTTCTCCGGTAAGAACAAGCTGATCTTTATAATCCATGTAATAAAGATTTATACCTATATTAATCTTCTCTTTCCTGTAATTGTAACCTAACTCGTAGTCGTAAAGAGTTTCTTCTTTTGGGAAGTCTTTACCTCCTTTTTTAGATGCATCTTTTATGTCAGCACGTGCAGGCTCACGGTTAGCAACTGCGAAGGATGCATAAATATTTGAGTTTTGGTTAATGTCGTAGAATATTCCCAGTTTAGGATTTATAAAATCGTAGTTGTGCTCCTGATCAAGTAATTCACCGTCATCATCTGGTCCTTCCATCTCATAGGAAATATGACGGTATTGAAGGTCGGCATACACATTTAATTTATCTGTTACTTGCTGATTTATCTTTGCAAAGATATTTCCGTCGGTTTTTACAGAACTGTTACGGTACCATTCATGGTCTTTAGGAATACTGCCATCGTTGAATTCTGTCCATAAAACTGTACCAAAATGGTCGCCTTCGTATCGGTTTATTCCTCCTCCAACAATTAAATTGGAATTTCCTTTTGTGTATATAGCTGAGGTTGTCACTCCGTAGAATATATTATCAAGATGCTTTTGTCTTATAATATCTGACTTGTCTATAGTCTCTCCATTTATTACTACAGGATTAAGTCCGTAATATGACAGAGTCATATTTTCATCTGCGAAATAATTATCTCTATCCTTAAATTGCTCATAGTATCCTTTACCGGTAGTTGTATGGAAAGCCAGGTTAAGGTTTAATGACTCATTGACTGCATGAGATATCATTAACTGGTAGTGGTTCTGCCAGTAATTATCTGTTTGGTCTTTGTAATAATGTTCTTTACCATTTTTATCCAAATATACTCCTGCAGGATTATACCTTCTGTCAGTATCAAGCATCTCTTTTGGTGTTCCCCACCAACTAATCCCTGTGTGCTGCTCTCCAAGTATAATATTTGCTTTAATAAGAGTTTTGTCTCCGTAATAGCTTCCTGAAAAGTATGCGGATTTGTGGTCGGAAAAGCTATGCTTTATATATCCATCTGATTTAAGGTCGCTATATCTCATATCGAAAGAAAGTCCTTTATTGGATTTACCTGTTCCGAGATTGATTGAGCGGATAAATGTGTTGTAAGATCCTCCGGCAAAATCGACACTGGCATAAGGATCATTCGTGATTCCGGTAGTCTGGAAATTAATAGTAGCACCAAAGGCTGCAGCACCGTTGGTTGAACTACCAACTCCTCTTTGTATCTGTACATTATTTACAGAACTACTGAAATGTGGCATGTTAACCCAGTATACAGAGTGTGATTCGGAGTCGTTAAGTGGTATTCCGTTTATGGTAACGTTTATTCTTGATGCATCGGTTCCTCTGACTCTTATGCTTGTGTTTCCTATTCCGATACCGGCCTCTGAAGTTGCTACTACTGATGGGGTCTGGTCAAGAAGGTAAGGAATATCTTTTCCTATATTGGCTTTCTGTAGTTCGTCTTTTCCTATATTTTTAAATGCAACAGGTGTTTTATATGATGCTCTTGTTGCACTGACAATAACATCCTCTGTAAGAAATCTTTTCTTCTTTAGTACAATATTTACTGTGTTGATGTCTTTATTAAAAGTCAGGGATTTCGAATAGGATTCATAGCCCATATAATTTACTGATAATGTGTATTTCCCTTTTTTAATGTTCTTTATATAAAAAACACCGTCTTGGTTTGTTGTACTTCCCTTTTGTAGCTCTTTAATTACAACATTGGCCATCTCAAGGGCTTTGCCTTCTTCGTCGCTTACTTTCCCCTTAACTGCACAAAGATTGTTCTGTGCAATGACTGCTATGCCTATAAACAGAAGGCATGATAATGATAAAACTCGTTTCATTTCCTGTTTCTATTATACCCATGTAGCATTGGAAATATGCAAAATAATTAACTTTAATTTCTTTTGTTTTTATCTGCTTTCTGGGTAGTATGATTTTAAACTCTTTTTCTTTATTTAAACAACAAAAATTGGGGAAGTCTCGATCAAAATATTTCCTACGTCTGAATTACCAGAATCAGGTTCAAGGGTATGATCTCAGCCCGTAATATTAAGGCACCCCATATTTCTGCTACAAAGGTAATACTTTTATTTCTAATGACTAAATATAGGTGATTATTATATGGAGAACTTAAAGAAAATCTTTTGAAGACTAAACACTTAGCGCGATTGAATCGTATACGCAATGGGGAGATGTATGCATTTTAGGCTTATTGAAATATTAATATTAAATTATTGGCATATGACAGCAATTAAATGGATGTTGAAAGAAGTTGACAGGGAAAAGGAGAGTCAGCGATTGATTGACCTGGGACTATTAAAAAGCGAGACTATGAATGTTACCGGAATTTATAAATTGATTTCTGAGGGAGCTGGTAGCATCGATCCTAAAACGGAGCTTGTAGTTCTTAAAGGTGTTAAGGTGAAGTGTGGTATCTGCAGGCATGAAAAACCATTTAGTTTGGAAGAGAATGAAGTTCGGTTGTTGCTGAAAGAGAATTTGAAATCTAATGTATATGACTTCGAGTGTCCTGAGTGTAACTCTAAAAAACAACTGCAAATGCATACTACTGATACTGTTGGTATTGGTGAAGAATACTGGATTACGGTGGAGACAACTTCAGAGGCTGTTGAGTACAAGGATAATCCTGATCTTGGGTGGTCTTTCATTACAATAGAATCTGTTGAAGTGGAACCAATATTGAGAAAGGTCAAAAAAGAGGATAAAGAGGGAAAGAAAAAAATTAAATGGTGGCAGCTATGGAAAATTGTTGCATGGAATTAAATACTTTTCTTTGTGTTTTGTTTCGGAAAGAGGTCGTTAGTTTTTTGTTATGGCCTCTTTTTTATTTATATCGCTGGTCCTGAAATGGGTTTGTTGGCTTGAGGAAGAGTCTTTAATAACTTATATCCATATGTTTTGTATATATATGGTATATATATTTTTTAACATACGTATTTATTGGGATTATTCTGTAGTAGGTCTTAGCTTTGTATTAAAATATTTGTTATGGCAAAAGAGTTATCAGAGAAAGTTATAGATTATAGAAGACATTTTCATATGTTTCCCGAGCTTGGATGGACAGAATATGCAACTGCTGCATTTATTTCTGAAGAATTGGAAAGATTGGGATTCTGTGTTAAAAAGGGAAAAGAGGTTATGTCTGGTGATAACCTTTTGGGACTTCCTTCTGAAACAGCTAACCAACAGGCATGGAGTAGGGCTGTTGCTATCTTTGGGGAAGAAAAATTATTACCTTTTAAAAATAATTGTACTGCTCTGGCTGGTATAAAGGAGTGTGGGGATGGACCGGTTGTTGTCTGTAGGTTTGATATGGATGCTTTGCCCATTAATGAGAGTCACGACCTGGACCATTTTCCGGCTTATAATAATTTTGCTTCTAAGAATAATGGGGTAATGCATTCTTGCGGTCATGATGCCCATATGGCTATCGGATTAGGACTGGCTAATTTAATATCGGAAGGTAAATCTGACTTTAAAGGTACAATTATTCTTCTTTTCCAGCCTGCAGAAGAGGGGGTAAGGGGGGCAGATGCTATTATCAGGTCGGGTTTTCTTGATAATGTTGATTATATATTGGCTTCTCATGTATGGAGTAATATGCCCTTGGGTACAATTGTGTGTTCTCAGGATGGCACTGCCGCTACCCATAAATTAGATGCTGTATTTAAAGGAAAGTCTTGTCATGCTGGCATATGTCCCGAGATTGGTAATGATGCCCTTATAGCTGCTGCTAATGCAGTTTTAAACCTTCATGCGATTAGTAGAAACAGTAATGGTTTTTCAAGAATTAATGTTGGTAGAATTGAGGGGGGAACAGGAAGAAATATTGTCCCTGATTATTCTAAACTTGAGATTGAATTAAGGGGGGAGAATACTGATGTTGAAGACTTCCTGTGGGGTAGATGCAATCAGGTTTTAAATGCATCTGCTGTTATGAATAACTGTGAACTAGTTGTAAATAAGATGGGTGAGGCAAAAGGGGCTGTTGGTGATTTAATGTTGGCAAAAAAGATATTTAATGCAGCTGAAAAAAATGGCATGTTTAGTAATATTATATTAAGTGATTCTGTGTGCAGGGGTAGTGAGGATTTTGCTTCAATGATGAATCATGTGCAGACATATGGGGGTAAAGCTTGTTTTATAGGTTTAGGTGCTTCTTTTCAGGAAAAAACGCTTTTACACCATACCCCGGATTTTGATATAGATGAAAAGGTTTTAATTAATTCAGTAAAATTATTTTTCAATATATTTTCCGAGATATGTTAATTGTAAAAAATATTTGTTAATCTTTTTATTGAAGATAATTCATTATTTTAATTCTACCTCTTTATTTGTGTCGATAATTGTGATTGCTTTGTCAATAAATAATAGTTGTTGGCCAAATATTGTATTTCTTGGTATTTATTAAAATTTATTTTGTAGAAGAAATTTTTATTATTAATTATGTTGATTTATTTGTTTTTTATTGTACTTGTTCTGTTTAAGGGTTAGTAATCAATTCTTTATTATTGTACTTTAAACTGCCTTCTTTTCGTTTTAAATTATTAATTTTAAGAATTCATGGACAACAATAGCTGCTTGTCAGATATGTGAAATTGATATTTTGGATTGGTATCCTTAGGAAAATAAGTTTGATGGATTGAATTAATATTACTGAATGAATTATTCATTGTTTAAAAATATAGATAAACCCATAATGGTTTTGGATAAGTATGGGGCTGTTCAATATGTAAACAAACATATAGCACGGCTTTTATCTATTGAAAATCCTTCTTTTTTAGGAAGACATTTCTCAAATTATATAAAAATAAATGATCTTAACTTATTAATAAATGACTTTTTAAATAATTATCTGACTCTTGGGAAGGTGTTAAAAAAAAATATTGTCCTAAAACAGGGATGTCAGAGAGAGGTTCAGGTGTGTTTTAATATTTTATTGGATGATTCTTTATTTTCATTACTGATTAATGAAATACAAGAGGATGAGACGGACGGAAGTAATGACTCAGAATACTATAAGGAAAGGTACGATGTGTTATTTAATAATATAAAAGTTGGCATATTAGTATATAAGGCTGTTGATAATGGGAATGATTTTATAATTGAAGATATTAATAATGAAGCACAAATAATTGAGTCAGTTAACTGGGAGGATACTGTAGGTAAACGCCTTACAGAGGTTTTCCCAGGTGTTACAGAGACTGGTTTACTGGATGTGTTTAAAAGGGTATGGAGAACGGGAAAATCGGAAGAACATCCTGTTTCATTTTGTAAGGATAAACAACCATCGGGATGGAGGTCTAATATAGTGCGTAAACTTAATACTGGTGAAATAATTGCTCTATATACTGATGAAACGGATTATATAAATGCAAAAAATCAATATGCTGAATTAAATAAACAATTCACTCTTTTTCTTGACAATTTCCCCGGATACGCATATATGAGGGGATTGGATGGTGAAGTCTTTTATGCGAACAGAAGTTTTAAAGAGGATATTAATATTCATTCTGATACTGGTAAGAATATACGGAATCATAAATTCTCAATAGAGGATCTTGATCAGTTCAGGGAACAGGATCTTTGTGTTTTAAAGGAAAATAAAAGTAAAACTTTTGAGGATATTATAAATGGTTGTTATTTGCTAACAACTAAGTTCCCTGTTTATGTTGAAAATAAAAGTGATATTATTGGGGGTATATCAGTTGATATTACACAAATGAGAAAAAATGAGATTCAGCTTACCAGGTTAAATGAATTTAAGAATATTTTACTGTCTTTAATTGCTCATGATTTAAAAACTCCTTTTAATGTTCAGCTCGGATTTCTGGAAATGATAATAAATGAATATTATTCCTTTAGTGATCAGAAAAGACTTGAGTATTTGAAAATAATTTACGACTCTACTTCTGGTAGTTACCAGCTTTTGGAGAATCTTTTAGAATGGTCTAATTCTAATATTAATGATGTTAGGTTTGAACCTGGAGTCATTGTATTAAAGTCAATCATAGATAGGGTTATACAGCAGAATTCTCTTAATATTTCTGTGAAAAAACTCGATATTTCTATAACTGTTCCTGATGGTATGTGCGTGTGGGCAGATGAAAATATGCTGGAAGTAGTAATTAGAAATATTCTTGTTAATGCAATAAAATTCTCTGAACCTTTCGGTGATATAAAGATAAGCTCAGGATACAGCAATTCTGAAGTTGTTCTTAAAATAGAAGATAATGGAATTGGTATGAGTGAGCCTCTTATTGGTAAACTCTTTGATATGACTTTTGATAAGATAAGAAATGGAACCAAAGGTGAAAGGGGAACAGGGCTCGGACTATATTTATGCAATGAGTTTATGAAAAAAAATAATGGAAGAATAAAAGTAGAAAGTGAGATAAACATAGGAAGTAAATTTTATCTTTTTCTACCATCTTCTCAATAATGTGTTATAATTTTTTCTTATACCAACAGGAAATAAGCAGTCTCTTGCTGATAATTTGAAAATTCACAAAGACAATCCTATACGAAACAGGGATAAGCTCGAAAAGGAAAATTCTGATGTTAAAGGAACGATTTTAATCGTCGACTCCTGTATGTGTTTTTTAATTTTTTTATTGCTTTAGTTTTTAATTGTCTTACGCGTTCGCTGGTTAATCCTATGTTTTTTCCTATTTCTTCAAGAGAACTTGAAGATTCATCTCCCAGACCATAATACATGCGGATTATTTGTGCCTCTCTGGGGTTTAAGGTCGATAACGATCGTTCTATTTCTTTTCTGAGTGACTCGTTGTAAAGACCGTTATCAGGACTAGAAGACCCATCTTCTGCGGGAACATAAATATCGTACAGGCTATTTTCTTCATCACTCTTTAAAGGGGCGTCCATGGATAGATGTCTTCCGGAAGCCTTGATGTTTTCTTTTACTTCCTTGGGGGTTATTTCAAGTATCTCTGCTATCTCTTCTGCTGTGGGTTCTCTTTGGTGCTCTTGCTCCAATTTTGCAAAAACTTTGTTTATCTTGTTTATAGAACTTATTTTGTTCAATGGCAATCTTACCAATCTGGAGTTTTCTGCCAATGATTGCAATATGGATTGTCTTATCCACCATACTGCATAGGAAATGAATTTAAACCCCCTGGTCTCGTCAAAACATTTTGCTGCTTTTATAAGTCCCAGATTTCCTTCATTAATAAGATCTGCCAGTGCCATTCCCTGGTTTTGATATTGCTTTGCTACTGAAACCACAAACCTTAAGTTGCTTCTTACAAGTTTTTTTAATGCATTATCATTGCCTTTCTTTATCTCCCTTGCTAGTTCAACTTCTTCTTCTGCTGTAAGCATTTCCATTTTGCCTATCTCCTGAAGGTATTTATCTATTGATTGTGACTCCCGGTTGGTTATTTGTTTGGTTATTTTTAACTGTCTCATAGGTTTAGGTATTAGTTAGCCCTAAAGTAATAATTGATTTTTAAATTTGCTAATTTTATATTAATAATTTGAGTATTTTATTTTCATAATTTCTCATATATTTATTTCTTAAGATTTATCTGTATAATATTACTCTCATATATAATATAATAAGTCTAGGAAAATTGGAAACGAAAATTAATGATTTATTTCAGTATAAATGACTATTGTTCTAAAAAAAACAAATATTTTTTTGAAATGTCATTAATTATCATTAATATTGCACAACTGAAACACAGCTCGTTTTCAGTATTCAGAAAATTCAATTCTTCAAAAAAATAATCAAAAAAAATATTCAAATAAATCCAATAAGTAATGTACGATATTCTGGAACTTAATAAGATGTTGGTAGCGGATTTGCGTAATGTTGCAAAAGAGTTAAAGATAAAGAGGGTGGAATCTTATAAGAAAAAAGATCTGATTTATAAAATATTAGATCAGCAAGCAATTCTTGCTTCAGAGGTTAAAGTCGGTGATAAAAAAGATAAAAAAGATAAGAAGCCTCGCATACGTATAAAGAAACAAGATGCTGAGGTGGCTGCAACCGTTAGTGGTGGCATTTTAAAGAAATCTCCGGTTCCTGCAAAAACAGAATCAACTGCTCAAGAAGCAAATGAGGAGGTCCCTGCAAAAAAAGAGGAAATAACTGCTGTTAAAAAGGAGCAAGAGAGAAAAGGGAAAATTAAAAAAACTCCTGTTGTTGAAAAACAACCTGAGGTAATAAAACAACCTGAGGTAGTAAAACAACCTGAGGTAGTAAAAGAGCAGGTAGAAGAGCTTGAACTACAGATGGAAGAAGATCTATATGTAGAAGAAAATACAGAGGATAAAGCTGTAAAAAAAGAAACTACAAAAGAACCTCGTAAAATAGAAATAAAACCTAAAGCTAAAGAAACTGCTGCTGCTGAAACTCCTAAACAGAAAGAAAATCAGGAAGATACAAAAACAGAAAGATATCAGCAGGGTAAAAGAAGACATGAAAAACGTCAACAAGAAAAAGCTTACGAATTTGATGATTTAATTATAAATTCCGGTGTATTGGAAATTATGCCTGACGGATACGGTTTCTTACGATCGTCAGATTATAATTACCTGAATTCTCCTGATGATATTTATGTCTCTCAGTCCCAGATTAAGCTGTTTGGTTTGAAAACAGGTGATACTGTTGAGGGTTCAATTCGTCCTCCTAAAGAAGGTGAAAAGTATTTCCCTCTTATAAAGGTAAATAAAATAAACGGGAGAACTCCAGATACTGTGAGAGATAGAATACCATTCGACCATTTAACACCCTTGTTCCCAAATGAGAAATTTAATCTTTGTGGAAAAAATCGGGGGAATATTTCAACAAGAGTGGTAGATATGTTTGCTCCTATTGGTAAAGGTCAGCGTGGTCTTATCGTGGCTCAGCCTAAAACGGGTAAAACTGTATTGCTGAAAGACGTTGCTAATGCTATCGCTGATAATCATCCTGAGGTTTATCTTATGATTCTTCTTATTGATGAGCGTCCTGAAGAGGTGACTGATATGGCAAGAAGCGTTAGGGCAGAGGTTATTTCCTCTACTTTCGATGAACCAGCTGAACGTCATGTAAAAGTGGCTAATATTGTTCTTGAAAAAGCAAAAAGAATGGTGGAGTGTGGTCATGATGTGGTGATTCTTCTTGATTCAATTACCCGTCTTGCCCGTGCTTACAACACGGTATCTCCTGCATCTGGTAAGGTGCTCTCTGGTGGTGTAGATGCTAATGCATTACATAAACCTAAACGATTCTTTGGTGCTGCAAGAAATATTGAGGGAGGTGGTTCTCTTACTATATTGGCAACAGCTCTTACAGAAACTGGTTCTAAAATGGACGATGTAATATTCGAGGAATTTAAAGGAACAGGTAATATGGAACTTCAGCTTGACCGTAAGCTATCTAACCGTAGAATATATCCTGCTGTCGATATTACTGCCTCAAGTACTAGACGTGAAGATCTGTTGTTGGATGCAGGTATTCTTAGCCGCCTATGGATATTAAGAAATTATCTTGCGGACATGAATTCTCTTGAAGCCATGAACTTCATTAAAGATAGGTTGGAAAAAACCACAACTAACGAGGAATTCCTTATTTCTATGAATGATAAATAGATTATATACAACATATAAAAATAGCCGGCTTATTTAGCCGGCTATTTTTGTTTATGACCATCGGATGTTATATAATAGGGGAACTGTTTATTTGTGTCTTATAATAAGCACTAATTATTTTTCAATATGCAGTGATATTTGTTTATTGTGAATGGCTCAAAAAATGAGTTAACCATTTTTGAAATTAATTATTTGCGTTGTACTTTTGAGGTGTGCTTTAATTTAATAAAACTTTAAACCAATGAAGAAAACATTATTCCTTTTCCTTGTATTTATATCAATAAACCTGTATTCACAAGATATGCAATACGTTAAGGGTATTGTGAAAGAACTTAGTTCGCTAAAGTATAAGGGGAGGGGGTATGTTGGTAAGGGTGATAGCATAACAGCTCAAAGACTGGCATTGGAGTTTAAAAAATTACGATTATCAAAAGTGGGGTTTTCATATTTTCAAACCTATTCAATATCAATAAATACTTTCCCTTTCGAACCATTGTTGAAA
This sequence comes from Marinifilaceae bacterium, assembly GCA_963666945.2. Taxonomy (GTDB): domain Bacteria; phylum Bacteroidota; class Bacteroidia; order Bacteroidales; family Marinifilaceae. Next base: position 69,302 of record CAXXRT010000016.1, on the reverse strand, counting down.
TTGGGAGACAATAAATTAGAAGCTACTGTCGATTATATAATAGACCCTTCTTCTCCATCAATAAGGGGAAGGTTTAATTTGGTTCATCTAAATAATGCGGTTATCAAAAGTAAAAAGACTTTAAGGGATTTTATAAATAAAGATATGACGAATAGTTTTATTGTTCTCGATACTACTGGAGTGAAAAATAAGGAACTATGTGATTTCGTGAGTAATCTTGTTGATATTAATACTTTTAATGCAAAGGGTGTAATTAAGTTATCCGACAAACTTATTTTTTCTGCACGAACATTCGTGGGTAAATATCCTGTTTTTATTTTAAAAAAGGAGCTATATAATAAAAACATTACAGAAATAAGTGTGGATATCAGAAATGAGTTCCATAAAGAGTATATTACTAACAATCTTATTTCATATATTCCAGGTAAAAATGATAGTACTATATATTTTACTGCACACTATGACCATCTTGGGTATCTGGGTTCTCACCGGTATCCGGGAGCATTTGATAATGCAACAGGAGTCGCAATGGTGCTGGAGTTGGCCAAATATTTCAGGAAAAATGTAAAACGCCCTCAATATAATATTGCTTTTATATTATTTAGTGGAGAAGAAGCAGGCTTGCAAGGATCAAAATATTATGTTGAAAATCCTTTACTACCTTTAGATAAGGCTGTAATGCTTTTTAATTTTGATATGGTGGGGTCAGGCAATAATGGTGTGAGTTTCTTCGGGATGAAAGAATGGCCTAATGAAGAATCCCTACTTGACAATATTAATAAACGAAAATCCTATATTGATAATCTTAAATGTACCAATGCAGTAGCCTCCAGCGATCAATACAGTTTTTATAATAAAGGAGTAAAAGCAGTCCATGTATATACCCATGGAGAGGAGCAATTTTACCATACACCCGAGGACAAATATGAAACACTAGAATTTCATAGATTCTCTGAACTTTTCGGGCTTATTAGGGATTATACTTTAGAAAGGATTAAATAATCGAATTAATATCACTGGTTTAATTCACAGAAAAGTTATTGAGTATTTTTCCAGAGACAATCTTTTTACCAACGCTATACCAACGCTATACCAACGCCGTACCAAGTCTCCTCTTTCTGGTATCTTGCCGGTTACATATTGGATATATTTTGCCGTTTATATAGAGAAACATTCCATAAAGTAAGGGCGAACTGCGGGGAAGATATGGGTTATATGAGGGGAATTGAACATAATAAGTAAATAAAATTCAAAATATATTAGATATTTATTGTTAGCCATATATTTTTTAATAATCAGAAAAGACTTACAGTTTTAAACGATTTTTATGTACTTACTTACAGTTTGAATGTGTTTGTGTGGAATGTGTTAATATTAGTAAGTCCAGGCCGATTTATCTTTATTTGTATCAATTTAAAATTACATATTTTGGTCAAATTTGTAATCCAGAGATTACAAAATACGGGATATATTTATAAATTTGCATACCAAGTTTAGGAATAATGAATAATCTAACAGATACTCATAGAATACTAGTAAAGGATAAATTATCAGTTGTTCAAAGAACCTTACTCGATAAATTGGATCCAGATTCCCGTTTTATTGCAATAAAAGGTAGTAGGGGAGTTGGGAAAACTACATTTTTGCTTGATTATATAAGGGCAAATTATAAGGACGATCCATCAGTTTTGTATGTCAACATGAATAATCTGTTTTTTACTACTACCGGTCTTTTATCTTTTATTGATAATTTTTATAAGAGGGGTGGGAAAGTTCTACTTTTAGATCAAATACATAAATATCCTGACTGGGAAAAGGAAATAAGGCAGGCATATATTAGTTATCCTGAGTTAAGGATTATTTTTACTGCCTCATCCATTGTAAATATTCAAAATAATCCGAATCTAAACCAGATTATTAAAAAGTATAATCTTAATGGGTTGTCTTTCAGGGAGTTTTTGCAAATTCAAACTGGCATTGAATTCAGAACATACACACTGGATGAGATTCTAAAATATCATGATAGGATAGTTGACGAGATATTGGTTAATGTAAGACCACTGGCATATTTCTCCGACTATTTGAAATATGGATATTTCCCTGTTTTTATGGAAGAAAGAAGTTATATTGATAATTTCCTTAAAAATATAAATCTGACATTGGAATTTGATATACCATATTTAAATCAGATTGAACTTAAATATCTTCCTAAGTTAAAACAATTGCTATATATATTGGCATCACAGGTTCCATGTCAACCCAATGTCAGTAAGCTAAGTGCAGCAGTTGGTGTTTCCAGGGCTACTATTATGAATTATCTTTATTATCTGAGAGAGGCCCGATTGTTGAATCTTCTTGTTGAAGAAGGTCAGGAACCAGAGCCGGGTAAAAAACCCAATGAGGTGTATCTGCACAATACCAATCTTATGTATGCTATAAATGCTGATTCTATTGACGATGAGGTTATGGCAAAAACATTCTTCCTGAATCAGGTTAATAACATATATAGGGTAAATTATTTTGCAGATGCCGATTTCCGGGTAGAGGGGAAACACAATTTTTTTGTTGGAAAGAGGCAAAAGAATATAAATGCCGGAGGCGATATATATATTGCTGAAGATATGATAGAAAAAGGAAAGGATAATGTTATTCCTTTATGGTTATTTGGATTTTTATATTGACAATAATATATACTTATATTTAAAATTTAAAAAGATGGCAAAAGAAAAGAAGTTTATAACTTGTGATGGTAACGCTGCTGCTGCTCATGTTGCATACATGTTCAGTGAAGTTTCGTGTATATACCCTATCACTCCTTCATCTCCTATGGCAGAGAATGTTGATGAGTGGGCTGCACAGGGAAGAAAGAACCTATTCGGAGAGACTGTTAAATTAGTTGAAATGCAATCAGAGGCAGGTGCTGCAGGTGCTGTTCATGGTTCTATGCAAGCTGGTGCATTGACTACTACTTATACTGCTTCTCAGGGGCTTCTGTTGATGATTCCTAATATGTATAAAATCGCTGGTGAATTATTACCTTGCGTATTCCATGTAAGTGCACGTGCTCTGGCTGCTCATGCTCTTTCTATATTTGGAGATCACTCAGATGTTTACGCTGCCCGTCAAACTGGATTCGCAATGTTGGCTTCCGGTTCTGTACAGGAGACAATGGATCTTTCTGCTGTTGCTCACCTTACAGCTATAAAATCAAGAGTTCCTTTTGTAAACTTCTTCGATGGATTCCGTACATCTCATGAGATTCAAAAGATTGAAGCTCTGGATATGGAGGATGTAAGAGATCTTGTTGACAAAGAAGCTCTTCAGGCATTTAGGGATAGAGCCCTTAACTCTTCAAATCCAGAATTAAGAGGTACCGCTCAAAATCCTGATGTATATTTCCAGGGGCGTGAGGCTGCCAATAAATATTATGATGCAGTTCCTGCTATTGTTGAGGAATATATGAGAGAGATGGTTAAGATAACAGGCAGAGAGTATCACTTATTCGATTATTACGGAGCTAAAGATGCTGAGAATATCATTATTGCGATGGGTTCTGTAACTGATACTATCCGTGAGGTTATAGATTATAAGGCTAAAAATGGTGAAAAAGTTGGTATGGTGGCTGTTCATTTATATCGTCCTTTCTCAGCAGAACATTTCTTAAAAGCTATTCCTGCTTCAGTTAAGCGCATTACTGTTCTTGATAGAACTAAAGAGCCTGGAGCTAACGGAGATCCTATGTATCTTGATATAAGGGATGTATATTACGGAAAAGAAAATGCTCCTATTATCGTAGGTGGTCGTTATGGACTAGGTTCTAAGGATACTACTCCTGCTCAGATTCTTGCTGTTTATAAAAATATGGAATTACCTGAGCCTAAAAATCAATTCACTGTGGGTATTGTTGACGATGTTACATTTACATCTCTACCTGTAGGTGAAGAGATTCACGTTTCTGCTGAAGGAACCTATGAGGCTAAATTTTATGGTTTAGGTTCTGATGGTACTGTAGGAGCAAACAAAAACTCTATTAAGATTATTGGTGGTGCTACCGACAAATATTGTCAGGCATATTTCGCTTACGATTCAAAAAAATCAGGTGGATTTACTGCTTCTCACCTTCGTTTTGGTGATAGCCCGATCCGTTCTACTTATTTGGTGACTACTCCGGACTTTATCGCTTGTCATGTTCCTGCTTATATCTATCAGTACGATGTATTGAAAGGTCTTAAAAAAGGTGGATCGTTTTTGTTAAACACTATGTGGAGCAAAGAAGAGACCTTGGAGTTACTTCCAGATGCAATGAAGAAATATCTTGCTAAGAACGAGATTAACTTCTATATCATCAATGGTATTAAGCTAGGTGCAGAGCTTGGTCTTGGTAACAGGACTAATACTATCATGCAAGCTGCCTTCTTTAAAATTACTAACGTAATTCCTTTCGAGTTGGCAGTAGCCGAGATGAAGAAAGCAATCGTGAAATCTTACGGTAATAAGGGAGAAAAGATAGTAAACATGAACTATTCTGCTGTTGATGCAGGTGGTAAAGATGAGAATGTTATTAAGATTGAAGTGCCAGCAGCATGGGCTAATATTGAAGTAAAGGAAGAGGTTAAGGTTGATGAAACCCGTCCTGAGTTTATTTCAAATGTTTGTGATGTTATGAATGCCCAGGCTGGTGATGATCTTCCTGTTTCTGCCTTCTTAGGTAGAGAAGATGGTACTTTCCCTGCAGGAACTACTAAATATGAAAAAAGAGGAATTGCAGTAAATGTTCCAGAATGGCAGGTTGAAAACTGTATACAGTGTAACCAGTGTGCTTACGTTTGTCCTCATGCTGCTATCCGTCCTTTCTTGTTGACTGATGAAGAAGTGGCTAATGCACCTGAAGGAACAGATGTTAAACAAGCTATTGGTAAAGAACTTAAAGAATATAAATTCAGAATCCAGGTTTCTCCACTTGACTGTACAGGTTGTGGAAACTGTGAAGATGTTTGTCCTGCTAAAGAGAAGGCTCTTGTAATGAAGCCTCTTGATTCGCAGAAAGCTGAAGAAGCCAGATGGACTTACATGGATGAGAAAGTAGGATATAAGAAAGTTGTTGAGCCAACTAATGTTAAGAATTCACAATTCGAACAACCATTATTTGAGTTTTCCGGAGCTTGTGCTGGTTGTGGTGAAACTCCATATATAAAACTTATTACACAATTATTCGGAGAAAGAATGATGGTGGCAAATGCTACAGGATGTACTTCTATTTACGGAGGTTCTGCACCATCTACTCCTTATTGTAAAAATTATCTGACAGGTCGTGGACCAGCTTGGGCTAACTCATTATTTGAGGATAATGCTGAGTATGGTTATGGTATGATGACTGGTGTAGGCAAAATCAGAACTCGTATTGCTGAGCGTATGGTAGCTCATATGGATGATGTTAATGCTGATACAAAGGTAGCTTTCCAAAATTGGTTAGATGCTAAAGAAGATGGTGATAAGACTATTGCTGTTTCTGAAGCTCTTTCTGCTGCGCTTAAGAATGAGTCTCACGAAGTTGCTAAAGAGTTGTTGGCTCTTGAGCACTATTTCATCAAGAAGTCTCAATGGATCTTTGGTGGTGACGGATGGGCTTATGATATAGGTTTCGGTGGTGTTGATCACGTGTTGGCATCAGGAGAAGATGTTAATATATTGGTTGTTGATACAGAGGTTTACTCTAATACCGGTGGCCAGGCTTCAAAATCTACTCCAGTAGGTGCCGTGGCTAAATTTGCTGCTGCTGGTATGAAAGTACGTAAGAAAGATCTTGGTATGATAGCTATGTCGTATGGTTACGTTTATGTTGCTCAGGTTGCTATGGGTGCTAACCAGGCTCAATACTATAAAGCTATTAAAGAGGCTGAAGCATATCCAGGACCATCATTGATTATTGCTTACGCTCCATGTATTAATCATGGTCTTAAAGCATCAATGGGTAAATCTCAATTAGAAGAGAAAAAAGCTGTTGAGTGTGGATACTGGCAAATGTATAGATTCAACCCAATGTTAGAAGCTGAAGGTAAGAATCCATTTATTCTTGATTCTAAAGAGCCAGACTTTGATAAATTTAATGATTTCTTGATGGGTGAAGTACGTTATTCTTCATTAAAGAAATCAAATCCATCAGAAGCTGATACTTTATTTGAGACTGCGAAATCTGATGCTAAATGGAGACTTAAAAACTATAAGCGTCTTGCAGAAATGGATTTTAGCGAATAATAAACAATTTATTCTTAATATTTAAAAGGGCCCGGTATTACCGGCTTTTTTTTTGATACTGTGGAATAGTCAATGACAACAAAGTATTAACTTTTCATAATTATTTACGTAACATATATTGGGAAAGATAGTTTTCAGAAATTATAAATCAGATATTTATGAATAAGTTATTTATTTCTTTGGTAGCTTTTCTCTTATGTTTTAATATTTATGCACAAAATAACGAAAAGAATATTCTTTTATTACAAAGCTATCATCAGGGGTTGCTTTGGACAGATTCTATTACTGCCGGTATTAAATCCGTATTTGATGATTATGATAACATTAAAGTCTATATAGAATATCTGGATGCAAAAAGAAATATTTCTGAGGAGTTTTATAATCAGGTGGTTGGATTGTTAAGGTCGCTGGCTTCAGAAATAAAATTTGACTTAGTAATTGCTAGTGACAATTCTGCATTAGAATTTATGCTAAAATATAGGGATGAATTTTTTCCGGATATTCCTGTCGTTTTTTGTGGTATAAATAATTTTACTCCTGAAATGATAAAGGGAATGGATAATTATTGGGTTGTGATAGAAAAGGCTGATCATGCAGAGACTATTAATTCAATAAGAAGATTGTTCCCTCAAAGAAAAAAGATAAAGGTTATAAATGATCATACGCTCACAGGTAATGAAATTTTAAAAGAACTGAAGATGGTGTTACCCTCTTTTAAGAATGAATTGCAATTTGAATTTCTTTCTGATTTCACAATTAATAGCTTACGTGATAGCGTTAAACAATTGAGCGATGAATACGTCATATATCTTTTAGTTATAAACCGTGATGCGAACAATGAATTTGTTTCATATAGGAATGGTCTTCGTTACGTATACGAATCGACAAAGGTTCCAATATTTGGATCGTGGGATTTTTATTTGGGTAAGGGAGTTATCGGAGGTAAAATAACAAGGGGTAGAGAACAAGGATTACAAGCAGCCAAAATAGCACTTAAAATTTTGTCTGGAAATACCGAAGAGTTGGAAACATTGGTGATTCCTGAAAACAAATATATTTTCGATTATTCTGAAATGGAACGATTTGGGGTCGATGTAAAGAATCTTCCTAAGGGTAGTGAGTTAATAAACAGAAATATTAAGTGGGAATTTTATGCTACTGTGTTATTGTATTTCTCAATAGGATTGATGGTATTGATATTAGGACTTGCAATAGCAGTTTATTTAAGAAGAACACAGGCTATAAAATTAGAGGAACTGGTAGATGAAAAGACCAGGGAGTTAAAGCATATTAATGAAAAATTACTTGCTCTTAATCAACAGAAAAATCTATTTCTGGGAATTGCTGCTCACGATTTAAGAAATCCTATTAGTACAATTCATAGTATGTCTGAATTGTTAATTGATTTTAATTCTGCCGAATTGTCTAAAGAAGGTATATCTATGCTGGAACTTATATATTCTTCGAGTGAATATATGCTTAAGCTTGTGAATGATTTACTTGATTTATCTGTTATTGAAATGGGTAAGATGGTTTTGAATAAGGAGAAAGTTGAATATGTTGGTTTACTTATGAATACTGTGATATTAAATAAAAATTTTGCATCAAGAAAAAATATTGAAATAATTGAGGATTACAAGTGTGAGGGTGAGGTCAATTTATTTATCGACAAGAATAAAATTATACAGGTTGTTAATAATCTTTTAAATAATGCCATAAAATTCTCGGACGCAGGATCCTCTGTTGTTTTGCAAATGGAATGTAAAGATGATGAAGTTATTACCTGTGTTATAGATAAGGGGAAAGGAATACCGGAAGAAGAATTATCAATGTTGTTTAAGGAGTTTTCAAAAACATCTGTAAAGGCTAAAGATAAAGAAAAAGGAGTTGGACTGGGGTTAGCAATTGCAAGAAAAATTGTTGAGGCACATGGCGGCAGTGTTCGGGTAGAAAGTGAATATATGGTCGGATCTAAGTTTTTCTTTTCTATTCCAGTGACCAAACAATAGTTTAATGTATTAATTTTACAATTACACCGGGCCTGTTGTCTTCAAATAAAGTTGGGGAAAGACTTATTTGGTAGTTTTTCGATCTATTTATGCCTTTTCTTAGATGTAATCTGGGAATTAAATACCCCGTAGCGGCTCCAATTACGGCACCTGCAATAACGTCGGACATGTAATGTTTTCCGGATTTAACAGATAGCCACCCGGAATATGTTGACCATGACAAGCCTAAACCAACAATAACATATCTTAATTTGCTGTTAGGAAACAGGTCGCTATATACTTTTGAAATAAATGCTGTGTTGTAAAACATTATAGCAGCATTTCCGGAATAAAAGGATTGGTTATTTTCCGAATTAAGTCTTTGTTCCATTGGAACTGCATTATTGTAAACGTAAGGTCGGTTTCTGTCGATGTATATCTTGCTACATTTTTTCATCCCCCAGGTAATTAATAGTCCTTCTGCATACATAGTGCTAAGTGTTATCATTTTATTTACAGGAGATTTGTATGAATTGAATTTTAATCCTGCAAGTGCAGTTCCTGTTGCTGCTGCCATACAAATTGCAGGTTCAAAAGATTCTCTGAGTTTATTTTTATCGGGATCCCAATTATTAATTGTTCTTCTGTCAAATTTATTTACATTTTCTATTTTCAGATTGTTTATATAGGATTCAGTTAATTTTTTCTTCGAGGATTTTTCCATTTCGTATAGCGTAAAGGCTCCTAAGCCAATGCCTGTATAGAATATTTCTTTTTTAAGTTTTAGCTCGTATGGAAAATCATTCTTCTGTGCATAAAGAAGATTGCAAATACAAACCAAAATAATAATAACAACTGTTTTTGACATCCTAATAACTATCCCTTGTTCTTACATTACTTGAATTAAATCTTTTATAGCCAACCAACCTGTCGTAATTTTTTGATATGTCTCTATAAAAAACGGCCACAAAATAATCATTTTCTGTTTCATAATGTGAGCCTTCCAGAAAAGTTTTATCAATTTCTTTTGTTTTAGTATCAAAGACTACATATTTGTAGTTGTAGTAGCCTTGTTTTAATAGTTTATTGAGTGTATAAGCCCTGATTTGCAAATTATATTTCATTTTAAATCTTTCCTCAATATTCCAGTTGCTTAATTTGCCAAACACATATATTTCTTTATCCAGAGGATTGTCCATGGCAAGGGTGAAAAATACTTTTGTATAATCGGCCTCTATATTTGGATCTGTCTTGTTTTCTGCGCTTATTACATAATTACCGTTTATATCTCTTTCGTATATGTATGGTTTATAAAAACGGTTGTAGTCAGGGAAAAGGTTTACAATTATTTCGTCATTGTCATATTCTACATCTTTAATGTACCTGGTTAGATATTTAAGATTTTGGGAATTAAATTTTCTGAATTCATTTCCCCCTTTAAAAACATTTATGTCGTTATAGTCATAAGAGAGTATGTTGCTTCTTATAAATGCAGGTTTTAATTTTCTTCTTCTCAGATAATCCCCGTTTTGCCAGATATAAACTTTAAGGTCTGTGGCTGCATTAAATAATTTAAGTCTTGTATGATCTATGTCGAAATCAATTTCCTGAGAAGTATTTATAAATTCTGGTCTTGTTGCTGTTCTTACCCTGCCTTTAATATCTACTAAAGGTTCTATTAATGAGAAAGAGGCTATAAGAACAGTATCTTTTTCGTTATAGCTATCAAAAATAATTAGTTTATAGTTCCCGGATTTTTTAAGATTAACATCTTGATTGGGTATATTTAGTTTATAATGACAGTAGTTTATATTTGTGTTGAATGAATTTTCGTAGTCTGTTATTTGATTGTCGATAAATCCGTCGATATATTCAAATTCGCCTAGATCAGATTTACTCCAGTCGCTGTTGCAGTGTATTATTTTATAATTAAAATCTTTGTACTCTCCTTTGTAATCAAAACATATTTGTATTTTCTCTTGGGAATTTAAATTAATAAAAGGTTGTAATAATGGTTCGTTTTGGGGATGTGTGCTAAAATATAATACTTTTTTATCAATTATTCTATCCTTATATGGTCTGAAAACGTTAGAATAAACATGATTATTGCCAATTATACTTATTAGCAAGAGAAAATATTTGATAAATGTGTTGCTAAACATCTTAATTGTGTCTTTGTTTTTTGAATTTTCTGTGATTGCTTAATATCTTTGCCAAGCAAAAATAACAAAGGATTTTTGTATTTTTGTATTCTTTTTAATAATATTTGAAATTATTGATTTTTAACACATAACAATAAAATGTCAGAAACTATAAAATTTAAGAAAGGACTTGACATTAAGTTATTAGGTGAAGCCGAATTAAAAAAAGTTGGTACTATTAAATCACAGTATTATGCTGTAAAACCAACTGATTTTCACGGCTCTATACCTAAATTAACTGTCAGGGTTGAACATGAGGTAAAGGCTGGAACACCTTTGTTTTTTGACAAATACAAGACAGAGTTGAAATTTGTTTCTCCTGTTAGTGGTAAAGTTGTTGCCATAAACAGGGGTGAGCGAAGGAAAATTCTTGAGGTGGTTATAAAAACTGATGATACTATTGAGTATGAATATCAGGAACCATTAAAACTGGAAGAAGCCAGCAGAGCTGAAATCAAAGAGTATTTTTTGAAAGGAGGGGTATGGCCATATATTAAGCAAAGGCCTTATGATGTGATTGCTAATTACGAGGATACACCCAAAGCAGTGTATGTTTCGTGTTTTGATACATCGCCATTAGCTCCGAATTATGAGTTCGCACTCAAAGGTGAAGAAAAATATTTCCAGGCTGCAGTTAATGCTCTTAAAAAATTGACCGACGGTTCAGTATATCTTGGAATAGATTCTGAGGTTAAGGGAAGCAGCATTTTCGAAAAAACCGAGAATGTAGTTATTAATTACTTCTCAGGTAAACATCCTGCTGGTAACCCTGGCGTTCAGATTCACCGTGTTTGTCCTATAAACAAGGGGGAAAAGATCTGGGTGTTGCGTCCTCAGGATATGGTTATTATAGGTAGACTTGTTCTTGAAGGAAAGTATGATGCAAGAAAAATGATTGCTCTTACAGGATCTGAAGCATCTGAAACCGGATATTATGAGTTGATCAACGGGTGTTCTGTAAAGGATATAGTTGAAGGCAAGACAAAGAGAGAAGATAACGAAAGGGTGATTTCGGGTAATGTTCTAACCGGCACTAAGCTCGAAGAAAAGGGATTCCTTGGTTTCTATGATTCTCAGGTTACTGTTGTTCCTGAAGGGGACAAGTATGAATTCCTTGGATGGGGAATGCCTGGGTTTGATAAATTCTCTGCTTCAAAAACTTTCTTGTCATCGTTATTGCCTAAAAGTAAATATAAGCAAGATACCAATTATCATGGAGAGCCAAGAGCTTTTGTTGTAAGTGAACAATACGAAAAGGTTCTTCCAATGGATATTTTACCAGTATTCTTATTAAAATCTATTTTAGTTGAGGATATAGATAAAATGGAACAATTGGGTATCTATGAGGTTGTCCCTGAAGATATGGCCTTGTGCGAATTTGTTTGTACTTCTAAAACTGAGGTTCAGGATATCTTATGGAGGGGAATAGATCTTATGATTAAAGAGTTAGGACAATAATTATATTGAAATATAGAAAGAGTTTATATAATGAAAGCGTTAAGAAGTTTTTTAGATAAACAGAAACCTAAATTCCAAAAAGGAGGAAAGCTTGAGGCTTTTGGCTCTGTTTTTGGAGGATTTGAGAGTTTTCTGTTTGTTCCAAATCACACAACAAATAAGGGTTCGCATTTAAGAGATGCTATAGACCTTAAAAGAACAATGATTATTGTTGTTCTGGCTCTTGTTCCTGCTTTGTTGTTTGGTATGTATAATGTAGGATACCAGCATTTTATATCTGTTGGTGAATTGCAGAATACTCCATTTTTAGAATTATTCTGGTACGGATTTTTAAAGGTTCTTCCTTTAATTATTGTATCGTATGTTGTTGGATTGGGTATAGAATTTTTTGTTGCCCAAAAGAGAGGTCATGAAATTAATGAAGGTTTTCTTGTTTCTGGTCTTCTTATTCCTATGATTATGCCAGTAGATGCACCTCTTTGGATGGTTGCTGTGGCTACAGCATTTGCTGTTATAATTGGTAAAGAAGTATTTGGTGGAACAGGAATGAATATTTGGAACCCTGCTTTGTTGGCACGTGCATTTTTCTTCTTTGCATATCCTTCAAAAATATCAGGAGATGCTGTATGGATTGCAGAGAAAGCCGACGGATTCTCAGGTGCTACTCCATTAGCTGAAGCTGCCGCAGGTAATATTTCTAATCTTCCTTCAGTTTCTGATATGTTCTTTGGTTTTATTCCTGGTTGTATTGGAGAAACATCAACCCTAGCTATATTACTAGGTGCTGCTATTCTTGTAATAACAGGTATTGGTAGTTGGAGAATTATGCTATCGGTTTTTGCTGGTGGTATGATAATGGGATTAATATTAAATGCTTTTGCTGTTAATGCATTTATGGAAATACCGGCATGGCATCATCTTATTATGGGTGGTTTTGCTTTTGGTGCTGTTTTCATGGCAACCGATCCGGTCACTGCATCTCAGACCAGAAAGGGAAAATATATTTACGGTTTGTTGGTAGGTATATTTGCAATACTTATAAGAGTATTAAACCCAGCTTACCCTGAAGGTATGATGATGGCTATATTGTTGATGAATACATTTGCTCCATTGATTGACCATTTTGTTGTTCAGTCTAACATTAACAGAAGATTGAAAAGAGCAAAAGTTAATATTTAATCACTACCAAAGTAAACGAAATGAATAAACAAGGTAACACATATACATTTATGTATGCAGCAATAATGGTAATTATAGTTGCTGCATTGCTTTCCTTTGTTGCATTACAGTTAAAACCTCAGCAAAAAAGAAATGTGGAGATTGAAAAAAAACAAAGCATTTTGAAATCTGTGAATATTGAGGCAACTGCAGATAATGCAGAAGAACTATATGGTAAATATGTAACTGAGAGTTTTGTTGTAAATACAAAGGGAGATAAAATAGAAAGCGTTGATGCTTTTACAGTGGATCTTCAGAAAGAACTATTAAAGGAAGAGTCACAAAGAAATCTTCCTGTTTATGTTTGTAATAAGGATGGAGAAAGTATTATGGTATTCCCATTAAGAGGTAAAGGATTGTGGGGACCTGTATGGGGATATATATCTTTAAAGGGGGATTTAAATACTGTTTTTGGTGCAACTTTCGATCATCAGGGAGAGACTCCGGGATTAGGAGCAGAAATATCTAATGCGAAATTTCAGATACCTTTTAAAGGTAAACAGATTTTTGATGAATCAGGAAAATTTGTTTCTATACAAATAGTAAAAGGAGGTGCAGGAGATAATATTCACGGTGTAGATGCAATATCCGGAGGTACTATTACTTCAAGAGGTGTTGAGGCAATGATAAGTGATTGTCTTAGCGGTTATGAAGCTTTCTTGAAAAAATCTGTTGCTGAATAGTAGAATTATAATGAATTAAAAAGAATTTAAAATAATTAAGTGATGAGTTCTAAAGAACCTTTATTTTCAGCCAAAAACCGCAGGTTAGTTTCCGAGCCATTGGGAAAGAATAACCCTATTACCGTTCAGGTACTGGGTATTTGTTCTGCTCTTGCGGTGACAGCGAAGTTAGAACCTGCTTTTGTTATGGCTATTTCTGTAACAGCTGTTGTGGCTTTCGCGAATGTGATAGTTTCATTATTGAGAAAAACTATACCAACAAGAATAAGGATTATTGTTCAGCTTGTTATTGTTGCTTCTTTGGTTATTTTAGTTGACCAGATCCTTAAAGCATTTGCTTACGATGTAAGTAAACAGTTATCTGTATTCGTAGGACTTATTATTACCAACTGTATTATAATGGGACGTCTTGAAGCTTTTGCCCTTGGTAATAAACCTTGGCAGGCATTGCTTGATGGTGTTGGTAATGGTGCAGGTTACGGAATAATACTTATTATCGTTGCCTTCTTCCGAGAACTTCTTGGAGCGGGTTCTATCTGGGGTATTCAGGTAATCCCTCAGTCGTTCTACGACATGGGTTATTCAAACAATGGACTTATGGTTCTTTCTCCTATGGCTCTTATAACTGTAGGTATTATTATCTGGGTTCAGAGAAGTAAGAATAAAGAATTAATTGAGGACTAATAAATTAAAATAAGACATGGAAAATTTATTTAATATATTCATAAAGTCCATCTTTATAGATAACATGGTATTTGCATATTTCCTTGGAATGTGTTCTTATCTTGCTGTTTCGAAGACTGTTAAAACATCTTTTGGTCTCGGTATTGCTGTTGTGTTTGTACTTGGTATTACTGTTCCTGTTGATTACCTTCTGGAAAACTACGTACTTAAAGAAGGTGCTTTGGCATGGTTATTGGGTGAAGATGCTGCAAACATAGACCTTAGCTTTTTGAGTTTTATAATGTTTATTGCAGTTATTGCATCTATGGTACAACTTGTTGAGATGATTGTTGAGAAATTTGCTCCTGCGTTATATGCTTCATTAGGTATTTTCTTACCTCTTATTGCAGTTAACTGTGCAATTCTTGGTGGATCGTTGTTTATGCAACAAAGAGCTTATAATACAATTGGAGAGGCGACTGCTTTCGGTATAGGTTCTGGTATTGGATGGTTACTTGCTATAGTGGGTATTGCTGCTATTCGTGAGAAAATTAAGTATTCAAATATTCCTGCTCCTTTGAGGGGATTAGGAATTACATTTATTGTTACCGGGCTTATGGGTATAGCATTCATGAGTTTTATGGGAATAAAATTGTAATAACGCAAAAGAAAATATTTAGTAATGATTTTATTAGTAACAAAAGGCACAGTAATAACAATTAGTATAGCAGTCTTTTTGATTGTTATAATGTTATTGGTAGCAATATTGCTATATGTCAAGAAAAAACTTACACCATCTGGTGAAGTTACTTTAGATATAAATAACGGAGAAAAGGAACTTAATGTAAATCCGGGTTCTACACTTCTTTCTACCTTAGGAGAAAATAAAATATTTCTTCCGTCTGCTTGTGGTGGGGGTGGTACTTGTGGTATGTGTAAGTGTCAGGTAGATGAAGGTGCCGGAACTATTCTTCCAACAGAAACAGGATTCTTTTCCCGTAAGCAACAGGCTGATAACTGGAGACTTGCTTGTCAGGTTAAGGTGAGAGATAACATAAAAATGAGGATACCTAAAGAAGTAATGGGTATTAAGAAATGGGAATGTGAGGTTGTTTCAAACAATAATGTTGCAACGTTCATTAAAGAATTTGTTGTTAAACTTCCTGAAGGGGAAAATCTTGATTTTAAATCGGGTGGTTATATACAGATCGATGTACCTAAATGTGAAGTTGACTTTAAAAATATAGAGGTAGCTGACGAATACAGAGGTGACTGGGATAGATTCAATATGTTCGATCTTAAGATGAAGAATCCTGAGCCAACATATAGAGCTTATTCTATGGCAAACCATCCTGCAGAGGGTAATATTGTAATGTTGAACATACGTATTGCTACTCCTCCTGTTGACAGGGCTAAAGGTGGATTTGCCAAGATTAATCCGGGTATCTGTTCTTCATATATCTTCTCTCGTAAACCAGGTGATAAGGTAACTGTTTCTGGACCTTACGGAGAGTTCTTTATAAAAGAGACTGATAACGAGATGATGTTTATTGGTGGTGGGGCAGGTATGGCTCCAATGCGCTCTCATATCTTCCATTTATTCAAGACTGCTAAAACAGGACGTAGAGTTACATTCTGGTATGGTGCTCGTTCAATGAGGGAAGTGTTCTATAAAGAACAATTTGATGCGATTGCTGCAGAATTTCCTAACTTCACATGGCATCTTGCTTTAAGTGAACCATTACCGGAAGATAACTGGGAAGGGCCTACAGGATTTATTCACCAGGTGATAAACAATGAATATCTGAGCAAGCATGAGGAGCCAGAGGAAATTGAATACTATCTTTGTGGACCTCCAATGATGAATTCAGCTGTTACTCATATGCTTTATGACCTGGGTGTGCCAGATGAGAATGTGATGTATGATGACTTTGGTAGTTAAAAAAAAATAACTATATTTGTTTAGACACCGGGGGTGGGTCCCCGATGTCTAGTTATTAAAAGTGATTAGGAGAGGGGGTGGTTCCCCTCTCATTTTTTTAGCGCCACTCTGGTAAAGTGGCATTTTCAAAAATTAGATTCCTGCTGCTTCCACCACTTAGTCCCATTAAATATATATCTTTCTTAGATGAGTTGTTATATCCATTTTCAAAGATTATTTCGGCTCCTGTTGCCGAATATCTGGCATTGGTATCATTTGTTCCTGTACTTTTCCCATTAGATAGATTTGTTGAATTACCTGATTCCATATCTAGTTCATATATATTTACATCAAGTTGTCTTCCATCGTCAGCCTGAAGTCCGCTATCATCATAACAATATAGTATTTTGCTGCCATCAATTGAGAAAACTGCACTTGATACTGTTCCTTGTAAGTCATTCAAAATAGTGTCCTGAGGTATCCCTTCTAGGTTGTAAATAATCACTGAATTTGAAAATCCGTCTATTTCGTTTGTTAGTGCAAGTATTTTTTTATTATATAAGGAGCAGTCTATCATACGGAAATGTTTGCCTTCCGGGGCTCTTGCAAACTCAATAAGTCCTGATCCATCGTTATTAACTCTGTATATCTTGTCGTAGTGTGGGTAATATAACTGACCTCCATTTGCAGACCAGCAAAAACCTGTTCCAGGATTGTGATATCCGGCAATAGGAATGACCGTGATTTTTTTGCTTACTTTGGATTCATATTCCATTATATATATATTGAAATCACCATCCGCATTAGAAACATAAGCAACTTGATTGTTTACAGGTGATTTTACCGGGTTCCAATTAATATAAGGTCCTTCTGTTAATTGCACCTTATTATTTTCAGAAGTATCAGAAGCAAATATCTCATAACTTCCATTATATTTTTGGGTGAAAAATATTGGGTTTTCAGGTCTTTCTTTTGTTCTGAATGTGAATATGTCACTTTGTGTTTTTTCACCATTATTATCTTTTGCAACTACCTGCCATCTGTAGATTGTGTTATATTGCAGGTTTTCTACTAGAAATATTGTGTCTGTGATGTCCTTTGCTAAATATTCTCCCTCTAGTTCATTTTCTTCGTATAGAATAAGGTCAAAAGTTAGTATGTCATCTGGATTTTCGTCTGTCGCAGACCACTTAAATTCAATGTTAAGATCTAAGTCTTTTGAGTTTTCTTCAGGAAACAGTGAGTCTGTGGCAAATACTGG
Organism: Marinifilaceae bacterium; assembly: GCA_963666945.2. GTDB lineage: Bacteria > Bacteroidota > Bacteroidia > Bacteroidales > Marinifilaceae. The sequence continues at coordinate 51,654 of CAXXRT010000016.1, read as the reverse complement.
GGCATAACTTTTTTCGGTTGATTTTTCCATAAGGAAATCCACTATTACAACCTGATTTTTTTCAACTGTTTTATTACCTGATTCGGTAGCATAACCATTTCTTCTAATAGTGAGAGTATATTCTCCTGGAATTAAGTTCTCAAGAATATATTCACCATTTTCGTCAGTCTTGACTGTTGTAGAAATAGGATTTGTTGATACATAGGCATCATAAATAGGAGAGAGTTCTTCAAAGTCTTTTATTTTACCCTTTATAGTTCCATAAACTGTTATTTCATCTCCATTTTCCTCGCAAGCTGAGAAACTTATAAAAAGAGCAATCATCAGCATATTGATAATAAGGTTACTTCTTTTTAACATAGCATTATTGTTTTTGACATTATTTTCTTAAATACTAATAAATTATCATTTTAATTCCCCTGCCTCTTTGTTGAATATGCATTGGGATTGAGTTTTTATCGATTATTTCAAGATAATTATTCTTGCCTGATTGTATCAGGTTAAAATCTTTATTATAAAGTGAGTATTTACCTTTAAAGGTGTTGCCTTCCCCACTCTGGATTATATTGTTATAAGTATTTTTTCCGTAAATGTCAAAATCAATTGTATTGCTTATTCCATATTGTATGGAATTAATATCGATATCATTACCTTTTGTTCTAATTTCAGCTTTATTATTATTACCATATTGTATTAACCTAATAAATCCCTGGTTTTTTGTCTGAATGTCAGAGGATGAAATAATGGCTTTTTTTACCATTTCTATTTTCCTGAAATTTGGACGATCTACCTGAGACCATGCATTCAATGATAGTGCTGATAATATTAATAAAACTATTTTCTTCATATTTTAAAGTTTTACCGGGGCATATGCCCCGGTTTTTTTGATTTAGTTTTTAATAATCCTAATAGTGACTTCCATTCATTTGAGTTATATTAGCATTGTTTCTGAAACCATATTGCATTCCGTTAACACTGTGTCCAAAACCTGACTGGTTAACCATAAGAGTATTGAAAGAGCCGAATTGCTGAGCATTAACTTTTAGATTGAAACCATCCTGGTTAACAGTCATAACGTTTCCTTCGCAACCCATATCGTTGAACCATGGGCAGCAATATAGTGCTCCAAAGTCCTGAATTAAGTTAACAACATTTCCTGTTGGCAAGAAATGACCACCTTGCTGAGTAACTGTTATTAATCCATTCTTGCCAAATTGGAAAATATTAGCTGTATTTCCTACATTTAACTGTGTTACCATTGCCATATTATCAGAAGCACACCATCCGCAAAGATTTTTTCCTTGTATGATATTTGCATGGTTCCAAGCTCCGTTTTGTGTAACGATTGCAGTTTGTCTTCTTCCAATCTGGTTGATGTCAGTTACGTTCAAAGTTCCAATTTGTGTAACAGTTAAAGAGTTGTCCCAGCCAATTTGATCGTAGTTAGTTACGTTTTGACCTTTCCACCAGCCTCTTTGGCCTTGAGCCATTGTCATACTTACTGTAAGAACAAGTACACCTAAAATAAAGATTACTTTTTTCATGATAATTAATTTTAGTTATTAAAAAATGATTAGGTTGTAAAAAATGATTAGTTTATATATGTTGCTATACCATAGCCTTTGTCATCGTCTTTTTCTTTTAAGTGAAAAATAATATTTAAGTCCAAGTTTGGCCTCCCAGAAATAATCGTTGAAGTCTCCTTCTTTTTTTTCATCAAGGCTGTCAGAGAATATAAAGTTGTTTCCAAGTGACAGGTTAACCCCTATCTTTTTGTCCATCATGTATTCAATTCCAATACCGTATGGGATAGTAAAGTAGTGTTTCCTGTTTATATTGTATTTAAAAAAATCGTTATACTGCTTACTTATTGTACCTATTCCTCCGTAAAAGAAGGGACATACATTTCTTTGGGGAAACAAGTTGTATCTTCCTGTAAGTTGAAAGTTCTCAAAATATGGTGTTGAGATTTCAGAAAGTTTTAATTGCCCCCTACTGATATTCAGCGAAAACATCCATTTTTCCCATGGTGAATAAGAGAAAGAGATACCTCCGGATGGTTTAAGAGTCTCATCGTTATAATCCCCTTTCATTAACCAGCTACCGCCATATAGTTCAACACCGAAGGTATCTCTGTGCTCAGCCGAATAAATATTGAACATATCAGCATTTAAGTTAGCATCCTTTTCTCTGGCATATTCTCTTATTATAGTATTGTTTTCACCGTCAGGATGAGATGTTTTCCATAAACCTCCTAATATCCCTTCAATTATGAGGTTTCTTACTGATAGTTCAATAGCTTCTTTAACAGCCATTTCAGTTGGCTCATTATATGTAAATCCCGTTTCTGCTTCTAATAATCGTTCAAGCTTGACATATCTGAATATGCTGGCATCGATTTTTTGAGATAATATGGTCTTACTTGTATACACTGTTTTTAATATTTGTCCGTTTGTTGTTGATACAGCTCTGAGATATACAGTTACTCTGTCCATTCTGTATTGTGTGGAACCTCCTGTTCCAAAATATCTGGCACCAAATCCCCCAGTCATAATATTTGCATCATAAGAGATTATACCTCCTTCTAGTATAATGTCTCCAAATAATAAGGGGGGCATACCTTTGGCATTATTTCCTTCGTAGTTTTCTCTGCTCGATCTGATAATTTTTCTTTCATTAAGCAGATTTGACAAGCCTTCTCTTTCTATTGGTATAAACCAACCTGATTCCTCAATTGCCTTTAGTAGTATCGATGTTGTACCCTGGCTAACCGCTGTTGACCAGTTTGCTCCAGTTTCAGAAGGTTTGTATTGTCCTGTCTGATCTCTGAATTTATATACTGCTGTTATAATTTTTTGTTCCGGTTTTGGTAAATTTTTTAATTTCTCATATGTTTTTGTTTTTGTACCTATACTCGCCGGTTTTTCCGTAAAACTTTGGCTCAAATAGTGTGTACATGAACTTAATAGTATTGCAAATATTAATATGGCTGAGCTTTTAAAATTCATAGTATATCCTATTGGTTATTGTTTGAATTAGTAGAATTAGGAATCAGCATAGTGGTGGAATTACCCGTCTTCTGATCCATAATAGTTATATTTATACCATTAGATTTTTTTGTTATTCTTATATTATAATCTCCTATTTCATAATTTCCGGGTGATAGAGATTGATTTGTTCCTAATAAATCATTACTGATTTTATTAGAAAGATTACTTAAAATAGAATAGTTAAGATCTTCCTGGAAATTTTCTAAAGGATCTCTGCTGAAAAAATCATCTGCTTCTTTTTGCTCTTTATCATCATACTTGTTTTGTTTGTCTGCTGATTGCAGTAGCCAGCTGTAGTTATATGGATTTCCTCCAAAGGCAGGATTTACAAAGGTGAAAACAAAATCCTGAGCTTTGCTTTCCTGTCCCAAGATACTGAGAAATAATACAATTGCTAATCCCATAATATTTTTCATACTGATTTATTTAAATTATTGTTTTTTTATTATACTATATTGGCGTGATTATAGTTATATTATTTATTTAAAATATTCCAGATCCTGATAAATCTTCTCCATTTAACTCTTTTTGGATTTTTTTATAGTTTTTAAGAAAATCTGAAGCTAGATATATAGCATACTCTGCGTACTCCTCAATAATATCATATCTGGGAGGTAGTTTTTCTTTAAAAATCTCAAATTCCTTTACTAATATTGTTATTTCTGTACCCATTTGAGGTATTGGCTTTTCCTTTATCTCAATTATATAATTATTAATCCCTTTAGGTGCTTCCCATTTCGAAAAGAAGATATCGTAAAAATCTCTTCCTGCCCTTGAAATAGTTTTTGCAACAATTAATCCATCTATTTCATAATCAATATCTGCTTTGGTTTTCTTTTTTTGCTTGAGAATATCGTTCATGAATTTATCTAGTATATTTTTTGTTTGTATAGAATCCAGAGTAACCTTTTTATTTATAGTATCAGTTTTAAGATTATATCTTATGCTGTCGTTTTCAATGAATTTTTCCAGAATCTTTTGGGAATGAAAAGAATCCAGTATTACTTTTTTATTAATAGTGTCGCTTTTTATAATGTTCTCTAAAGAATCAATAGTCTTTTGAGAAAAAGCACTATTGGTAAATAGTGTAAATACAGCTGCTGAGCATAATATATAAGTTATTTTGTTCATATCTGTTAAATCAGTTTTCAATTAAGTTTAACGAGATATATTATCAAGAGTTACCATGTTTTATTTAATATTATATAAAAAGGTAAAATATATGACGAACGTTTTTTTACTTAGGATTAAAATAATTAATATTGATATTATTGTTTTTTAGAAAAAAATATTTTTAATATTGTCCAATATTTATTTATAATCAATTTAATAAAAAATGAAGAGCATTAGCATAATAAGTTCAACTATATGTTATTTGATATTATTTGTATCATGTACCAATACTTATCAGTATGACCAGGGGTTTGTGTTTGGTACTCAATATCATATAGTTTATGATAGTGACAAAAATCTTAAGGATTCAATTGAAGTTGAATTAAAGAAAGTAAATTCTTCCCTTTCTTCTTTCAATAAAAATTCTGTTATATCGAAAGTAAACAGGAATGAGGAAGTTCAGCTTGATGAGATGTTTATAAAGGTATTTAATAAATCCCTGGAAATATCAGAGAGAACAGCAGGAGCCTTTGATATTACCATAGCTCCATTGGTGAATGCCTGGGGTTTTGGTTATGGTAAACAAAAGGAAAGTGTTAATGTAGATAGTCTTTTGCAGTTTGTTGGTTATAAAAAGATAAGGCTTAAAGATGGGAAAATAATTAAAGACGATCCGGGCATAGAACTTATAGCCAGTGCTATAGCCAAAGGTTTTGGTGTGGATGTTGTTGCGGAATATCTTGAAAGTAAGGGTATTGGAAATTATATGGTTGAGATAGGGGGGGAAATCAGGGCAAAGGGAAAAAGCAGTAAGAATAAGAACTGGAGGATAGGTATAGACAAGCCAATAGACGATGTTGCTGCCAGTGACAGAAAGATCCAGGATATACTTTCACTGGATAAAGGAGCATTGGCAACATCGGGTAATTATAGAAACTTCTATTACAAAGATGGAAAAAAGTATTCCCACACTATTGATCCAAGGACAGGTTATCCTGTAGAGCATACAATTCTTAGTGCATCAGTAATAGCAAAAAACTGTATGGAAGCAGACGCATATGCAACCTCTTTTATGGTTATGGGGCTTAAGGAAACCGAGGCTTTTATTGAGGGGAATAAGGATATTGAAGTATACCTAATATATAGTGATAAAGAAGGTAATTATAAAGTATGGATGAGTAATGGTTTTAAAGAACTTATTGACTGATAGCCTGAAACATGATTTTGATCAGATTTTTTTGGAAAATTATTTGTTAAATTTCAAGAGCCGTTCTTTAACAAAACCACGTAGAATGTTTACGTAGTAAGGAATTTAGTATTTCTTTAAGAAGAACAGCCACGTATTAACTAACCCAAAATATCTGATAATGTCAAAAATTAACGAACACCCAATACTGGAAGTCCCAGTCAGGGAAAAAATCACATTTACTTATAAAGGAAAGGAAATCACAGGAGAAAAAGGATTTACCATAGCGGCCGCTCTTCATCAGGCAGGTTATCCAGTGCATAGTCATAGTCTTGAAGGAAGAGAGAGAAGTCTTGAATGCGGAATAGGTAAATGCGGGGCATGCGAAATGCTGGTAGACGGAGAGGTAAAACGCATCTGTATAACCAAGGTAGACGGAGTTAAGTTGGTTGAGGAAATCCCTAAAGATTATGAACCAGCTGTTAAACATTACCATACAGATGGAGGCAATAAAGTATTTAAGACCACTGTTGTAATTATTGGAGCCGGCCCTGCCGGTCTTGCAGCCAGAGAAGAGCTAAACAAATACAATATAGATAATATTGTAATAGATAATAACGACCGTATAGGTGGTCAGTTCAACATGCAGACTCACCAGTTCTTCTTTTTTGAGAGTGAGAAGAAATATGGAGGAATGAGGGGATTTGATATTGCATCAACTCTTGCAGGAGATAATCATGCAGGAATATTTCTAAACTCTACCGTATGGGATATCTTAGAAGGGAGAAGATTAGCAGTAAAGAATATAAAAACATCGGAGATTTATTATATTATTTCCGACCATTTGGTTGTGGCAACAGGTGCAGTTCCTTTTATGCCAACTTTTGAGAATGATGATTTACCTGGCGTTTATACAGCCGCAGTGGTCCAGAAGATGATGAACACCGAACTCACCCTTCTTGGTAAGAATATTTTGACTGTGGGAGCAGGCAATATTGGATATTTGACTTCTTATCAGCTTATGCAGGCAGGAGCAAGGGTAAAAGCAATAATTGAAGCTATGCCTAATGAGGGAGGTTTTCCAGTTCAGGCAAACAGGGTGCGAAGACTGGGTATCCCGGTCATGACATCACACATTCTCTTGAAGGCCATTCCAAATAAAAACAAAGATGGAATAATAGGAGCTGTAGTTGCTGAATGCGAAAACTTTAAACCGGTGCCTGGAACAGAAAAAGTAATAACTGATATTGATGCCATTAATATATGTACAGGTCTTGTTCCTGACGATCAGTTACTGATAAAAGGTAACGAAGTGTTTGGGCGCAATTGCTATGGTGCAGGTGATTCAATAAGAATAGGAGAGGGCACAAGTGCTGTTCTTAGGGGTAAACAGGTGGTTTTCGAGATACTTGAAAATTTGGGAATAAGGTATAATTACGACAGGTATCTTGAATTATCCAAGGAATATATAGATTCACAACAGCATCCTTTAAAAATAATAGAAAAGCCTTTTCTTCCTTCAAAAGAAAGAATGCATGAAAAAGGATTCGTACAGATAGACTGTCTTTATGGTTTTGCGTGTAATCCATGCTCATTTGCATGTCCTCACGGAGCAATCACTAAAGAGTCGACCAGTTCGGTGCCCAAAATTGACTTTAATAAATGTATAGGCTGTATGGATTGCGTTTATCAATGTCCGGGACTTGCAATATTTGGATATAATCTTAAAAAAGATTGGCTATTTCTTCCAATAGAATATAAAGCAGAGGAGGGAGAAGAGGTTTTCCTTGTAAATAATCAGGGAGAAAAACTTGGAGAAGGTATTATAGAAAAGATATTAAAGAAAGAAAACAAGACTAATATTGCCAGGGTTAAGTCAACTAGTTTACATGGTGAAGAATTAATAAATATTAGGGGTTTTATTGTTAAGGAAAATTATCCTGAACCTGTAGTTTTTAAACAGCTAAAAGAAGAAGTTGAAACAAAAACATATGTATGTCACTGTGAGGACGTCGAGTTAGAAGATGTTTTGAGTATTGTGGGCAGCAGGAAATTTATTTCTATAGATGAGTTAAAGCATACTACAAGACTGGGAATGGGAGCCTGTCGTGGTAAAAGATGTATACCCAGATTAAAGCAAACATTAAAGAGCTATGGAATAGAAATTACAGGGGATTCCACTCCTCGTGCACCTCTTTCCAACCAAATTGGCCTGGGAGAACTTTATCCCCGTAATGCAAGGGAGGAATACAGACTTAATCCCGCTATAAAGGCCACAAAAGTAATAGAAACACTGGCATTGATAGCAGGAGGAGGGATAGGAGGATCATCACTTTTCAGATATATGGCAGATGCAGGAATGAAACCTGTTCTGGTTAATGCAGAAAGGGGAAGTTCATGGAGAAATATTGCAGGAGGGAGACCAGCATTCAGTGTGCCTGAACTGTCGGATATTGCAAAGCATAATCATGTAATGTTTAAAGAACTTCAATCATTAAGTAATATTGATTATAAGCCTATAAGATATGTAAGTTTTGCTCACGATGATGCCACATACAGAGCTCTTGATGCTTCAAGGGCATGGTCTGATGCATATATGGTGGATCCTAAAGATTTTACAAAAGAAATATCTCCACGCTTTAATAAAAATCTTAATACATATCAATCAGCACTTATTACCAACGATTGTTGGCAGGCAACCCCCGGAAAGGTGATTGATCTATTGAGAAATATTGGGAAACAAAAGGGAGGAGAAGTTTATGAAGATTGTCGTGTTATTGATATAAATAAATCGGGAGATAAATATATTGTTCTGGTTTATACGCATGATCATGAATATGTGGAGTTTCATACTGAAATATTTATTAATTCCCTGGGCGCAGGAGCGGAGGAATTTGCACGTAAGTTAGGATACGAAACAGGACTGTTCCCCGTTAAACACCAGGCCTTTATTACACGAAGACTTCCAATGTTGGGGAAAAACGGACATAATCTGGATATGCTTATAGACAGGCGAAAGTATAAAGGATTCTCGGCAGTATATGGTCAGCAGTTGGCAGAAACCGGTCAGATAATAGGTTGTGCTTCTCCTGCTATCGATGCAAAAGAGACGAGCAAGAATCTTAAGATTAATTCAAAAGAGTTTCTTGAGGTAGTCTCAGAGATATTTGTTGACTGGATACCCGAACTTTCGGCAGTAGGTTTTCAGGCTGCATGGTCGGGATATTATACTGAGCCCCGCTATATAGTAGATCCAGATAAGGGATTGTTTATAGGGCTAAGGGGTCATGGCTTTATGCTTAGTCAATATTTAGCCAAGCTTTATGTCGATAAACTTATGGGTAAATATACTCCTGATTATTTCGACAGGTTAAAACTTAATGGTACAGGACTTTCAGAAGATGCTTTTAAATAGAGGTGAGACTGAAAATTACTGAAAGTCAGGGCTTTATTTGTTTTCTGACGAAGAATTACTATATTGTTATCTTTTTATTTCTAAAGAAATATGCTATTTATGACGACTGTTAAACTTGCAAAGTAAGACTAAAGGAAGGAGTTTAATGTTTCAAAATAAAAAGATAATAATTCTTAAGGTAATTTTTCTAAAGGCTGCATAAATAAAGCTCTGACTTTTGTATTAAATGAGTAATGCTTAAGCCTTATAAAAAGATGGTCAGCGGATAAAACCAATATACATTAGTAGAATTTTGTGTCAGCAAGTATTTTAAGATATAAGCATATTTAATTTTTATCTTCTTAAAAAACTTGCAGTTAATTGCATTTTAGTTGCCCACAATTATACAATTCATTAATTTTGCAGGCCAATATTAAAACTATCAGAGATGACATACAAGTGGGGCCATGATAAGAGGTATAATGATTTCCCTTCCTATTTCAGAAAGATATTTTCAGAAAGGGTGCAGAAAGTTTCCATAGATGCAGGATTTACATGTCCTAACCGTGATGGAAAGAAAGGAACAGGAGGGTGCACTTATTGTATTAATGAGAGTTTTAACCCTTCTTATTGTACTCCTGATAAATCAGTAACAAGACAGATAGAGCAGGGCATAGCATTCTTTGATAAGAAATATAAGACACAGAGATATCTGGCTTATTTTCAGGCATATTCAAATACCTATGCCCCCTTGGATATATTGAAGAAGCTTTATACCGAGGCTTTGGCCCATCCAAAGGTTATTGGTCTGGTTGTAGCTACCCGTCCTGATTGTGTTAACGATGAAATACTTGATTATCTGGAATCTCTGGCAAAAGATTATTATATTGTTATAGAATATGGCATAGAATCCTGCAACGATAAGGCACTGGAGTATATGAATCGTGGTCATAATTACAAGGAGGCGGAAGATGCCATATTAAAAACGGCAGGCAGGGGAATTCACATAGGGGCACATCTTGTAATGGGACTTCATTACGACGATTACGATACCATGGTCGAGAATGCCGTGAAAGTATCAAGGTTGCCAATTGAGACATTAAAACTACATCAGTTGCAGGTATTGAAAAATACTGTAATGGAGAAACAGTATAAAGATGATCCTGAATTATTTACCATGTTTGGTCTTGATGAATATCTCGATTTTTTGGTAGATGTCATTGAAAGAATAAATCCTGATGTATATCTTGAAAGATTCATAAATCAGGCTCCCCGAGAATGGATAATAGCACCTAAATGGGGTGGTGTAAAGAATTTTGAATTTATTGCCAAAGTAGAGAAAATACTAAAGGAAAGAGATAGTTGGCAAGGAAAATTTTATACTGAATAAATAATAATAAGCAAAAAGTGGTAATTAAAATGAACGGACAGAAAGTTGTTTACGATTATTTAGAAAGTCTTGGAATACAATACGAATATCTGGAACACCCGGCAGCTCCAACAATAGAAATAGCAAAAGAATACTGGAAAGATGTGGATGCAGTTCACTGTAAGAATTTGTTCTTTAGGAATCATAAAGGTAACAGGCATTATTTAGTTGTTTTTAATTGTGATCAGAATCTTGCAATTAAAGATCTGGAACAACGATTAAAGCAGGGCAAACTGAGTTTTGCTTCTGAAAAAAGAATGGAAAAATATCTGGGCCTGAAACCGGGTTCTGTAAGTCCTTTCGGCCTGATAAACGATAAGAATAATCATGTACACGTATTCTTCGATAAGAATCTTTTGGATGCCGACAGAATTAGTTTCCATCCTAATGAAAATACGGCTTCTTTAACTATTAGTAAGGCCGATTTTATTAACTATATTGAAAATGTTGGCAATTCCTTTGAATTTATCGATTTGTATTAAAAAGAAAAAATCCCCAAGGAAAGGGGATTCACATTTTGACTAAATGTTGCGTTTGAACTATTGACATTCTTAAATCTGCCGCTAATATATAGCATAGTTTTAAGTTGGAAAAAAAAACAAAGAAAAAGCACGTATTTTAGTTAAAATGTTATAATTTTAACAAAGAAATAATAATTTTAGATATAATGAGAACAATAGCACAAATAGTAGAATCCATAATAAAGCAAAAACCTTTTTTGGTAGAATCTATGATAGATGGTTTGGTAAATATATCATCACTGGCAAGACAAATACAACCGGATATAGAAAGGGAATTGCACAAAGAAGTTCAGACAGGTGCTGTTGTCATGGCCTTAAAAAGATTGGTTCCCAATTTACAGATAATACAGGCAAGTAAGCTTGGTAAAATGTTATCAGGCATTGGTGATATAATTGTCAGGTCCGATTTATCTGATTATAGTTATAAGAATAGCGATTCTTTAAAATTACGTCAAATGGAATTAATGAATCGTATAGGTAACAATAATGAGATATTCTATACGGTTGTTCAGGGAGTATTTGAGACAAATCTTGTTATGAGTTCTGTACTGATTTCTGACATCGAGGAGGTTTTCGAAAATGAAAAACTTCTGATGAAGCAAGATAAGTTATCGTCTATAACCTTTAAGTTACCTCAGGGTAATACAATGCAGCCGGGACTATATTATTTTATATTAAAAGAACTTGCATGGGAAGGGATAAATATTGTGGAGGTTATCTCCACGTCTCATGAATTTACATTCCTTGTCAATGATGAAGATATAGATAAAGCATTTCTTGTTATAAAAAGATTTAAATAGATATATTTTTTTCCTTATTTTCCCAGACCATAGCACTTGCACCAAGAATGGCTGCATTTGCTATTAGGGCGGAAGGAAGGAGCTTTACCTTGTTTTTATATATCTTAAGTAAATTGCTTTCGAAGGCCTGGCGGGTAGGTTCTATAATGAAATCCCCTGCTTTAGCCAGTCCTCCAAATAGGAATATAGCTTCCGGATTAGTTACTGCAACTACATTGGCAAGTGATTCGCCTAGTATATTTCCAGTATATTTAAAAGTCTCTATACCTATTTTATCTCCTTCTATAGCTGCCTGATGCACCATCTCGGCATTGAGCTCATTAAAAGGAATATCCCTTAGTCTGCTGTCCATATTGTATTTTGCAAGCATTTTATATACGGTACGTTTAACCCCCGTGGCCGAGACATAGGTCTCAAGACAACCTTTTCTACCGCATCCGCATTCCCTTCCTCCTGGTCGAACTATTATATGACCCACTTCACCGGCAATACCGTGGGCCCCGTATAATACTTCTCCGTTTGCTACAATACCACTTCCCAGTCCCGTACCAAGAGTTATAACAATAAAGTTTTTCATTCCCTTGGCACTGCCATATATCATTTCTCCAATAGCCGCAGCATTAGCGTCGTTGTTAAGGAAAACAGGTAAGTCATAGCATTCTTTCAGTAAATCACAAAAATGGATATTGCCTTCCCATGGCAGGTTTGGGGTAAAGCCGATAGTCCCATCAAAAAAGTTGCCGTTAGGAGCCCCTGCACCGATACCAATAAGGGTAGCCTCATTTCTTATTTTATCGTAGGTGTTTTCTATTTCTGTATGTAATTCTTTAAGATACAAATTAAAATCAGTATGTTTTTGAGTAGAAATGTGTCCTTCAGCAAGAATATATCCTTCCCTGTCGATAAAACCAATAACCGTATTTGTCCCGCCTATATCTATTCCTAATGCTACTTCAGTTTTCATTTGTGTGGATTATTTGAATTACCTTAAATAAACTTCTTTAATTGTTATCTCGGTCATAAATACTCAGATATAATTTTTAAATCAAGACAGTTTTTATATCTTTTTACGTTACAATTTACTTATGTGATAAAAAATTACAGAAAAAAGCTATTTAGAATGCAAGATAAAAATCTTTTGTTAATTTTTTATATTCCTCAGTATAAATATGACGTTTTTCAGTTTCACTTGTAAAGTAGTCAATAATTGTATTGCGGTTTAGTAGGGAAAACTCCAGTAATAGTCTTTTGGGTTGACTTCCTGGTTTAGGGATCACAAAGATCTTTTTTGAGCAGTATAACTGATTTTGTACTCCTTGCTTTATTAAATCTTCTCCTTCATTAACAGGTAAAATAAGAGATAGTATTCCATTCTCTGAAAGATGATTTTTGGCAAACAGTATTATATCCTTGTGAGGAAGACTATACGTATGCCTTGCATCGGTTCTTTGTTTTCCTGCAGCCTTGGTAGAATTATTAAAGAAAGGGGGATTAGATATGATTAAATCGTATTTTTTATCTACAATAAAGTCCTGAAGGGATAAATTAATCACATTAATTCTATCGTTCCACTCTGTTCTTTTTACATTTTCTAAAGCCTGTTCACTTGCCTTCGGATCTATTTCCAAGGCATCAATAATAGCTTTGCTGTTTCTTTGAGCGGCCATTATAGCAATTAGGCCTGTTCCTGTTCCAATATCCAGTATGTATGTTTTATTATTTATATCAGCCCATGCACCCAAGAGAACACCATCTGTGCCCACTTTCATTGCTGATCCGTCCTGGTATATTGTGAACTGCTTAAATTCAAAAAAGTTATTTGCCATAGACACTAAAATTTCTCAAATGCCCCCAATCCAAAAAGAGCAAAATCATATTTTATCGGATCATTTCTATCAAATTCCCTAAGTTTTAGGGTTAGTTCCTCTACTGCCTTCCAGTCGTTTTGTTTTCTTTTTAATATTCCCAGTTTACGACTTACATTTCCCGAATGCACATCAAGAGGAATATATAAATCGGCAGAGTTAATCTCTTTCCATATACCGAAGTCAACGCCTCTGTTGTCCTTTCTTACCATCCATCGCAGAAACATATTCAATCTCTTGGCAGCAGAATTTTTCTCTACATTAGAGAAATGCCTGTTACTTCTTTCCGGAAAATCAATAGAGAAAAAAACCTTTCTGAAATCTATAAGAGTATCTTTAATATTACCATGTTTTTTATATGCACTTGTAACAACATTTTCAAGACCACCATGGTATTTGTATATATTTTGCAGAGAACGAAGAAAGAAGATGCAATCTTCACCATTAAAGGTTCTGTGTTTAAAGTCGTTGAAATGCCTGAAATCATTATTGACGGCATTAAGAAGAAAGTCAACAGGGTTATTATCCATCAACTTAATAAGTTTCAGGGAATTATTTATTATTGTTTTTCTTTGTCCCCACGCTATTGTTGCCGCCATAAATCCCGATATCTCTATGTTTTCTTTTTCAGAAAACTGTTTGGGAATTTGAATAGGGTCGGTTTTAATAAACTCCTCAGTATTAAATTTCAGATACTTTTCGTCAAGAAAATCTCTAATATCATCATCGCTCAGACACATATTCCCTAATTAATTATAAGTCCGTCACTTATAGTGATTTTTCTATCCGACATTTCCGCCAGCTCATTATCGTGAGTAACTATTACAAAAGTAGTACCAAATTTATCCCTGATATTGAAAAACATTTCATGCAGCTCTTTCCTGTTGTGAGAGTCAAGGTTCCCGGAAGGTTCATCAGCAAGTATTACCTTAGGATTATTTATTAAAGCTCTTGCAACTGCTACTCTTTGTTGCTCACCACCCGACATCTCTGAAGGCTTATGATTTGACCGTTCTTTAAGATTTAACATCTCAAGCAAATCCATTGCTTTCTTTTCGGCTGCTTTCTTACTTTGACCTGCAATCCATGCTGGAATACAAATATTTTCAAGAGCAGTAAATTCAGGTAAAAGGTGATGAAACTGGAAAACAAAACCAATGTTCTTATTTCTGAATTCCGAAAGCTTTTTATCTGATAACTTTGCAATAGCCGTATTGTTTATATAAAGATCCCCTTCATTAGCCGAATCAAGAGTTCCTATAATCTGTAAAAGAGTAGTTTTTCCTGCACCGCTGGCTCCAACAATAGATACAATCTCCTTTTCTTTTATATGTAGGTCAATACCTTTAAGTACATTAAGGTCTCCAAACCATTTTTTTATTTGTTTAGCCTCTATCATTTCCTTTTATTTGCAGTAAAGATAATCTTTAAGCATTTTAAAACAAAACAGTTTTTTAAGTTTCCATAAATTCATCTCCTTTATTCATCGGTTTTTGAGTGTACTACTTCCGGTTCTTGTACTAGCTTTGTACTAGGTTTGTACAAGCTTTCTGCAAGATCATAAGTAGAAAGTAAGTATAAATCTAGTACAAATTATGTAAATCAAATAAGGCTGATACATGGCGATTCCCAGATAGAAGATTGTTTTTTGATAATTGATTTTTAATTTTTTTATCAACTAGGGTCTAATTTACCAGAAGTTTTATTTATATTTACATAAGATTAAATTAATACTTCTATGAACAGGCTATTTATATTATTGGCAATTATTTGTCTAGGTGCAATATTTTCGTCTTACAATGAGAAAAAAGATATTGCTGAGAAAGGAAATAAAGAAAAATTGAAATTACTTACAATGCCTATTCTTTCCCCTGATAAAATAATTCAGGTGGACAGGGGTAATAATAATACAACAGTTTGTCAGGAAGGTAAAATAATTTTACGTCCAAAGTCTATTGATCCTGAAGAATTGTACGAATGGAAAGATGAGACAGGAAACGTTATTGCAATAGGGACAGAATGCATTATTAATAATTTAGACACAACCCGTACTTATACTTTGACTATTTTTAAGTCTGATAATACGGAGAGAGTTGTTAATGGCGGGTTTGAGGTAAATGCTCGTGAATGTGCAAATACTGATCCCTATAATTACACAACAGGAAGGTGGTGGTCAAAAAAATATTGGACTTTTGATTTTTCATCGGATTATGAATGGGCAGGAACAGGAAGTTCAGCGCTTAATCCTGAAGGAGTATATACAATAGGGTCAAACCCAAATGATTATCATTCTAATTTTGAAGAGATGCATGATCATAGCGGTAGCGGTAAAATGATGATTATTAATGCTGGGGATAAGCTAACAGATATAATTTGGGCACAGCAGATAAATGTTAATTCAAATACAAAATATGCCTTTTCCTTTTGGGGATCATCAGTTCACCCCACAAATCCTGCAAGACTGTCTTTTTATATAAGTGATGGGGAATTAACTGCCACTCAAATTAATCAACCGGAAATATATAGAATAGGGGAAGAGGTTGAATTCACAAAATCAACAAACGATTGGAATAAATATTTTAAAATATGGGATTCAAAAGCTTTTTCAGGAACGAAATGGATTAGTGTAGTAAATAGCAATACTATAGATTCCGGCAACGATTTTGCATTGGATGATATTTCATTTACTGGTACATTATATGAGACATGTACTATAAGGGTTGAAGTAGAGCCAAGAATAACAGGAGATGAATCAGAGACGATTTTTTCTGTATGTGAGGGGGAAGAGATTTCAATGGAAATGGATGTAATTGGGAGTGTGAACGAATATATTTGGGAAAAGAAAGGAGAAACCCTTACATCTGGCAGTGATAAAAATGTATTTAAAATAACTAATCCAAATATAGGCGATTCAGGTACATATACCTGTACAGCTCAAAGTGAATGTGGCTCTGCTACAAAGATCTTTAATGTGATTGTAAATAAAAATATTAAAACAAATCATATAAAGCATAAAAAGTCAAAATAGCAATTGTTTGTTACTTGTCTTTAGTTTTAGAATAACGTTCATATTATATATGATATAGATTTATATAAACTTATATATAAACTGCATGTTTTACAGAAAATACAATTGATTTTTAAAAGAAAATTTTAACTTTGGTTCATAATGATACTTAATGCTTCCTGAGGTATTTATGGAAGTTTACAAATAACTATTAATAAAGTGAATTTTGGATTTTAAAGATTTTGGTTTTGTAGAAGAGTTGGCCGAAGGTCTCGATACTATGGGTTTTGAGAAGGCCACAGAGATTCAGGAGAGGGCTATACCTTATATATTGGAAAGAAAAGATGTACTGGCAAGTGCACAGACAGGTACAGGAAAGACTGCCGCATTTTTACTTCCGGCATTGGATAATATTCTTAGAAATAAGTACGAGGGCTTAAGTACGGTAATTCTTGTTCCCACAAGAGAACTTGCCCTTCAAATAGATCAACAGATACAGGGATTTGGATATTTCCTTCCTATTACTTCCGTTTCGGTTTATGGAGGGGGAGAAGGAAGTGCATGGGATATTCAGAAAAATGCCCTTAAAAGTGGAGTTAATATAATAGTGGCAACACCAGGACGCTTGATAGCACATCAGGAAATGGGTTATGTCGATTTCTCGTCACTTAAATGTCTGATTCTTGATGAGGCAGACAGGATGCTGGATATGGGTTTTCAGAACGATATTCTTAAGATAATCGGTACTATGCCTAAGGAAGACAGGCAGACGCTATTATTTTCAGCAACAATGCCTTCTAGAATAAAGAAGCTAGTAAACGATATACAGAAGGATCCCGTGCATATTAATCTGGCACCGTCAAAGCCGGCCGAGGGTGTATTACAGGCTGCTTATCTTGTTTATGAGTCAGGCAAAAATGAATTACTTAAATCATTACTGGAGGGTAAGGATATAAAAAGTATTATAGTCTTTGCATCTTCAAAAATGAAAGTAAATAAGGTGGCTTCATCACTTAAAAAGATGGGGCTTAACGTTGCTGCCATTCATTCCGATCTTGATCAGAAGGCCAGGGAGGCAGTACTTTTAGATTTTAAGAACAGGAAGATACAGATTCTGGTAGGAACAGATATTATATCAAGAGGTATAGATATCGATAATATAGAACTTGTAATAAATTACGATGTGCCTAACGATTGCGAGGATTACGTGCATAGGGTAGGAAGAACTGCAAGGGCAGAAAAAGAAGGCGTGGCACTAACCTTTATTAATGAAGAAAATAAGGAACAATCGTCGTTTAAAAAGATAGAGGAGTTTATAGAGGATGAAATATTCAAGGTGCCTTTAAATCCAGCTTTGGGAGAGTCGCCCGAGTATAAGCCAAAGGACGAAAAGAAAAGAAAACCTTACAGAAAAAAATATTATAAAAAGCCTGGAAAATAATGAATTTCTCTCAATTAATTTCATCTGCCTTACAAGTTCAGGAATGGCAGGTAAACAACACAATAGAGCTTCTTGAAGAGGGAGCTACACTTCCGTTTATAGCCAGATACCGTAAGGAAAGAACAGGCAGTCTTGATGAGGTAATGATTGGGGAGATAAAGGACAGACTGGCAAAATTAAAGGAACTCGAGAAAAGAAAACAGACGGTACTGGATGCTATTGAGAGTCAGGATAAACTGACAGAAGATTTAAGGGGAAAAATACTTGCATGTACCGATTTGGTTACTCTTGAAGATATATATCTGCCATTTAAGCAGAAAAGGAAAACCAGAGCTGTTAAGGCGAGGGAAAAAGGACTGGAGCCCTTGGCAAAGATACTTATGTCGCAGAGGGAGAGCGATGCAAATATAGCAGCTTCAAGATTTTTAAGCAAAGAGGTAGGATCGGAAGAAGAAGCATTGCAGGGAGCAAGAGATATTATTGCCGAATGGGTAAACGAAAGCGAAGCTGCAAGAAATACAGTAAGGAGATTATTCTCCAGAGAGGCGATTGTTTCTTCGAAAGTCATAAAAGGAAAAGAAGAAGAGGGAATAAAATATAAGGATTATTTCGACTACAGTGAACCATTGAGAAAATGCGTTTCACATAGAATGCTTGCATTAAGAAGGGGAGAAGCAGAAGGGATATTGAGAGTGAGCATTTCTCCTGACGAAGAGACCGTATTAGAATTATTAGATAGAATATTCGTTAAGTCTGAGGGCGATCTTTCACAACAAGTAGAGATAGCCGTTAAAGATTCATATAAAAGATTACTTGAGCCATCTATAGAGACAGAGTTCTCAAATCAATCGAAAGAAAAGGCCGATGAGGAAGCTATAAGGGTATTTGCAGAGAATCTTGAACAGCTTCTTTTAGCCCCACCATTGGGAGGTAAGAGAACATTGGGTATAGATCCGGGATACAGAACAGGATGTAAGGTGGTTTGTCTTGATGAACAGGGAAATATTCTGCACAACGAGACTATTTATCCTCATGCACCACAGAAAGAGGTAAAACAGGCATCAAAAAAGATAGTACATCTTGTCAGCGTTTATAACATACAGGCCATAGCCATTGGAAACGGGACAGCCAGCAGGGAGACCGAGCATTTTATTACAAATCAGAGATACGACCGCAAGATACAGGTCTTTGTTGTTAGCGAAAACGGAGCATCTGTATATTCGGCATCGAAAACAGCAAGGGAAGAATTCCCTCAGTACGATGTAACAGTACGAGGAGCAATATCTATTGGTAGAAGACTAATGGATCCATTGGCAGAACTTGTAAAAATAGAGCCTAAGGCAATAGGTGTTGGTCAGTATCAGCACGATGTTGATCAGAATAAACTGCAGGAAAGTCTTGACAGGGTTGTAGAGTATTGTGTAAACAAAGTTGGGGTTAACGTAAATACGGCAAGCAAGCATCTTTTGACTTATATATCGGGTTTGGGACCTGTACTTGCACAAAATATAGTTGATTACCGTAAGGAGAACGGGGCATTCAAAAACCGTAAGGAACTTAAGATGGTAAAGAGAATGGGAGAGAAGGCATACGAGCAGTGTGCAGGATTCCTACGTATATCCGATTCCGAAAATCCACTTGACAATACAGCGGTACATCCGGAATCGTATCATATAGTTGAGGCAATAGCCAAGGATATGAACTGCAAGATAGAGGATTTTGCAGGAAACGAAGAGGTATGTAACAGCATTGATCTTAAGAAATATGTTTCAGATAATGTGGGTCTTCCTACACTTGAGGATATTCGCAGTGAGCTGGAAAAACCAGGTCGTGATCCTCGTACCGTTGCTAAAGTCTTTAGTTTTGCCGAAGGTATATTTAAGATAGAAGATCTTCAGGTAGGAATGGAATTACCTGGCATAGTCAGCAATATTACTAATTTCGGTGCATTTGTTGATGTAGGAGTTAAGCAGGATGGATTAGTACATATATCGCAGCTGGCAAATCGTTTTATCAGTAATCCTGCCGATGTGGTTAAGCTACATCAGCATGTTAAGGTAAAGGTTATAGAACTGGATATTCCACGAAAAAGAATACAGCTTTCTATGAAAGATCTGGAACAGTAATTTTTGTATATTATTTGATTCAAATAATTATATGCGAATAAGCGGATCGAATAGTTTCTGGATATGCAATAATTTATATATGTTCAAAATATAAAAATTATAAATAGATGAAAAAAATAATTAATCTTTTAGCTGTTTTTTTAATCTGTATATTGGTTTCCAAGGCACAATCTGTAGATGAACTGAAAAAGCAGGTTAAGGAATTAAAAAACTACAATGAGAACTTACGTCACAACATTGATGAGCTTCAAAAATCGGTAGATGATGTACTATGGTTTCACAGAGTAGGAGATATAGCTTATGTCGATAAGGTATATATGTATGGACCTCCGAAATGGAAGGAGAAGAATCCTACAGCTATGGGAGCAGGTAATCCAGTTAAATTCTGGAGTTATATCTTTATACCCAAAGATATAGATCCATCTAAGAAATATCCTTTAATGGTGCTGCCACACGGAGGCGTTCACGCAAATATGACTACCTATTACACTCATATTATCAGGGAGCTTATGGCTCAGCAGTATATTGTGGTATGTGCAGAATACCGTGGAAGCACAGGTTATGGTAAAGGATTTTACGAAAAGATTGATTACGGTGGATTGGAAATAGAAGACGTATATGCCAGTCGTAATTACATGATAGAAAACTACGATATAGTAGATAAAGACCGAGTAGGAATTATGGGTTGGAGTCATGGAGGATTAATAACCCTAATGAATCTTTTTGAACATCCTAACGATTTTAAATGCGGTTTTGCAGGAGTACCAGTTAGTGATCTGATTGCGCGTATGGGTTATTATACCGACGAATACAGAGATCTATACTCAGCAGATTATCATATAGGGAAAACAGCCTATGAGAACGTAAAAGAATACAAAAGAAGATCACCAGCCTGGAATGCCCATAAGCTTAAGACACCACTTTTAATACATACAAACACAATCGACGACGATGTAAACGTATTGGAAGTAGAGCATTTAATTAAGTCGTTAAAAGCAGAAGGCAAGAAATTCGAGTACGAAATCTACGATGCAGTACCCGGAGGCCACTCATTCGACAGAATGGACTACCGAAAAGCAACAGAAATAAGATTTAAGGTATACAGATTCCTTAACAGTTATCTGAAGCCACCAAAAGCATTTAAATCGTTAAAACAAATGCGAAAAGCAGCTTACCGGTTCTAAAAAGAATTAATCAAGATTTAAGAATATTTTGAGGGTGTCCTATCTATGATGGGATGCCCTTTTCTTTAAATCAATAGCTATTCATACCTTGCGTCATACTTTTGCTACGCATTTACTTGTTTTAGAAGGCTTAAGCGGAATAGATGTGTTTAGGATAATGACAGGAAAGGATCCTGCAAAATGTCCTAAATGTAATGAAGGCATAATGAGGATTTATTACGGAGAAAGATTATATGAACCGGTTCCAACATAATAATAATCTAAAGAAACGTTCTTTGAAATAGATTATTCTTAAACGATAAAATAATCGTAATGGAAGAATTTTATCTATTTGCTAAGTAAATACATATATCAATGACACAGAAACTGCAGAATTTAAGATCTGATTACCAGTATTTAGAAGAGAAAAGCAATAAAAGAACAGGAGCAACTAATGGAACGCCCATAGGTACTGTCGTCCAACAATATTTTATCATTAACTTTAGATTTTGTTTAATATAAAGCTGTGAAAAACATTTTACTTAATTGTTTTTTGCTACTTTTGTGTGAAAGCAAATGATAAAATACTAAACGGTTAGCGGTTATTACAAAAACAGGAAACACAGATTATAATGATGAATAAGAAAATATGGATTTACCTCTTTGTAATTTTTGGATTGGCAAGTTGTAAAACTTACTATATACCATTAGATAGTTTCAAGGAGCAAATTAAAGACATTGACTCGGTGGAATTAAGAACTGTTTACACAAGAGGACCTATGGGTGATGTTGTTGAATACAAAACTTATCCAATAGACAATATTAAATGTGTGGACAAGTACAACAATCCGGCTGAATTAAAGAATAGTCCTTCAATTGAGATAAGATTTACTGAAAAGAATAATAAGAGGACGATTTTTTATTTTGACCAGATTTATGTTCAAGACTCAATGATTATTGGAGATGGTTCTCGATTCATGCAATATCAAAAGTCTATTCCGATAGACAGTTTAAAATTGATTGAATTACAGGATGGTAAAAAGAACTTTAAATATGTAGATAAAAAGAAATAACAAACCGCTAATAACTAAGCGTTCGTGTGGTCTGCAAGGCCAAACATAAACGCCCTGTTGACGAAACCGGTTTTAATATGCTGTTATGGGGAATGATTGATATTTGAATGGTTTGCTAATAGTCTCTTTTGTTATTAGGCTGTTGAAATTTGATGTTTGTATCAGCTTTGAAGCTTATATTTTCTTATTTTATCAATCATCCAAGGGAGTTATTGTGTACAATATTTAACCTCGGGGCATAGTAGTCCCATTTGTCCGTAGGACATCATTTTTTTAAAGCCATAAGTTTATTTGAGTCGATATGTTTTATCATTTGTGGGGGTCCCCTGTTGTCAAAAAGTCCTATTGTAACAAGTTCTCCAATTTGGCAACATGAACATATACCATGCTTAAGGGAATTTTTGTGTTCTATAGTTACTATACCGAGTTCTTTGTGTAATTGGGTTAATATAGTTCTTTTCTGGGAGCTGCTTAATATTCCGTAATGTGGGATTCTGGTGAAGCCTTTGGGCAAGACATGTATTGCAAAACGGCGTATAAATTCTGCATCGGATAATGTTACCAGGTGTTTCTTTCCGGCTTTGCGATAATCTTTAGCAGAAAATGTAATACTGTCGTTGTCTAAATTTATAATTCTGTGGTTGCTTATTGCTATCTTATGAGTGTACCGGCCCAAATATTCTATGACTTGTTGAGGTCCAAAGAATGGTCGTTTACAATATACTACCCATTCCTTTGAAAATATTTCTTTGTAGATATATCGATATGCTCACCTAGAATGGGCGTCCTGCAGGCTGACAAAGCGTAGAGCGTTCTTAGCTGCCAGGTATTAGGTGTAATATCTTTTAACTGTTGATGGTTGCGTTGCAATATATGGGCTACCTCAATAGTAGCACGCATCAGGATTTTATTTTATATAGTTTATCCATTGGACTAAATGCAGTCCCTCTTCCCAGATTAGATACGTGTAGGTATATTAATGTAGTATGTATATCAGTGTGTCCGAGTAATTCCTTTAATGTAATAATGTCCATTCCCATCTTTAAGAGGTGGGTTGCATATGTGTGTCGTAATATATGGGAGATTACATGTTTACTAATGCCTGAGTGTTTTCTTGTTTGCTTTATAATCCATTGTACTCCGGTTTCTGAGAATTGCTGAGGGGCTTCACTTGGACTCTTTCCATTAAATAACCATTTAATTGGTCGTTATGCCTTTAGGTACTTTTTTAGACAAACACACAAGTTTTCTCCAAGGTGTACATATCTGTCTTTCCTTCCTTTTCCCTCTCTGATGTGTAGCATCTTACGATCTAAATCAATATCTTCTAATTTAATGTTTAATAGCTCAAACTAATTTAATGTTTAATAGCTCAAATCTTCGTAGCCCGCAGTCATATAGCATGGCCAGAACCATTCGGTGTTTAAGAAGCTGAGGTGTTTTTAGAAATTAGCTACCTTTAGGTTTCGTTCAACATCGGCTCATAGTGTATGACATGCTTCAGTTCAATTGCAAAGTTTAATTAATATGTTTAACTTAGGAAAATAAAATCAACGTTTTGCAGTACACATATGGCACGCACCATACCAGTGGACCGTTGTGTTGCATATTGGGGAACCTTTACACCCAGGATAAAATTTGTAAATAATTAGGTATGCAATTCATCAATAGACTTTTCGAAAAGAATTCCTCCTTTATACATTCCTTTGAGGACAGGATGAATTTCTTTACCAAGTTCAGTTAAGCTGTATTCAACGCGTGGAGGGACTTCAGGAAAAACGGTTCGATTAATTAATCCATCTGATTCTAATTCTTTTAATTGTTTAGTAAGCATTCGTTCACTAATATCAGTTAAAAGTTTAACCAATTCACTATATCTTTTATCTCCTTGAAAAAGGTGTAAAATGATAGTTCCTTTTCGTTTTCCTTTAACAACATTTATAAATGTATCAATTGGACAATAACTTTTTTTCATTTTTTTTCTTCCCTCAAACTCTTAAAAATGTTAAAAACAGAAATAAATGTTCGTATACCAACCATTTGTAAGTTATTGGTAGATAAAATATTTATCCTGATCTTTGTACAAAGATAAGTAAAATTAAAAGACAAAAGATGGTACAGAATAGTTCTACATTTAAAGCATTTCGAATTGAAGAGATTGAAGGTGATTTTCAAGGCTCAATTAAAGAAATGGAATTTGGTATATTAAACAACAATGAAGTTTTAGTAAAAGTGCATTACAGCTCATTGAATTATAAAGATGCATTATCAGCTTCGGGTAATAAAGGAGTAACGAGAAATTATCCCCATACACCAGGAATTGACGCAGTAGGAACAATAGAAAAATCGAACAGTGATTTATTTACTATTGGAGAAAAAGTAATTGTAACAGGTTATGATTTAGGTATGAATACTGACGGGGGATTTGCTGAGTATATTCAAGTTCCATCTGAATGGGTTGTAAGATTGCCTGAAAAAATGACTATGAAGGAGGCAATGATATATGGTACAGCGGGATTAACAGCAGGGATGTCTGTTTTAAGACTTACGGAATTGATAGAGCCAAATTATGGAAAAATAGTGGTTTCAGGAGCAACAGGTGGAGTTGGTACATTGAGTATCTCTATTTTAAGTAAATTGGGTTATTCAGTAGTTGCAATAACAGGGAAGGAAACAGAACGAGACTATTTAATTAATCTTGGAGCTGAGGAAGTGCTATTACGTAGCGAAGTTGAAAATTTTGATAAAAAACCTTTGTTAAAACCTTTGTTTGCAGGCGCTATTGATACTGTTGGAGGTGTAATACTTGAGAATATAATTAAGTCCACTGATTCAATAGGTGTTGTAACTTGTTGTGGAAACGTTGCATCTTCAAAACTTGACTTGACAGTTTTTCCCTTTATCCTGAGAGGTGTTACACTCATTGGAATAGATTCTCAAAACTATCCAATGAAATACAGGAAATTAGTGTGGAATAAGTTAGCTCAAGAATGGAAACCTAAACAATTAGACAATATTTGCAATGAAATTAAAATTGAGGATATAATGCAAGAAATTGAATTAATGCTAAAAGGAAAATTAAAAAGAAGAACTATCTTGAATTTGGCTGAATAAATAAGCAACACATGTGTATAGTGCATAAGGGTTTCAGAGGTTTTCGAGGGGCATCACCCGCATCAATTTTGGGTGGCTACTAGATAAGTTTGAAGCCCGCAATTCCTTACTGCACCTTCGTGTATTTCAAAGGAAGCTATACATTAGAGCCAAGCAAGATAAAGGTTTCAAAGCTTATAGTCTAAAAGACAAAATGTGTCTGGACTATGAGCTAGTAGAAGCCTATAGACGTGTAAAACAGAATTACTTACCAATACCTATCAATGTTCTGCATTACGGTATGTTGAAATCCCCAAAGAAAAGAAAGGTGAATATCGGATATTAGGTATACCAACCATCATAGACAGAGTAGTCCAGATGGTTGTTAAGATGCTTATAGAACCTCTATGTTAAGCTGATTTCATTGATACTATGAGAAATATGGTTTTAATTATATTGGACAAGGATATCATCCTTGGAAAGAGGAATCAAGAATCTATCAATATAAACTATAATAAAAGCGACATTAGGATAAGACGGTTCTGATTGGATACCAGAGATTCATAGTTCCAAAGGATATTTCTCATTCTATAACCTGATTTATAAATTAAATTATTATATTTAGTATCAGAATAATATGAAGGCTGTTAGTTGTCTGTAAGGTGATTTGGACTAAGTATTTAATTATTCCCTTACGGTACATAACAGTCGAAATCATGTATTGGTTAAAAAGATACTCAAATGGTAGAATTGAATATAGATAATTATTCATTACTTGAAGATCCTTTGAGAAAGGTTCAAATTAATACACTTTTTGCACGCTCCGTGATTGAAAAGAAAGTAAAAGGAAAAATATTTGTAGATAATATTAAAAATCTTTAATTATTCAATGGTAATGAAAAAAAATATAATTCCGTTTTACACATCAAGTAACAGATTGATAGAAAAATCATCTGGATGTTATCAATACGATTCGGATGGGAAAGAGTATATCGATTTTGAGTCTGGAGTTTGGTGTGCAAACCTTGGACATAGTCATCCAGGAATTGTTTCAGTGATCAATGAACAATCAAAAATATCGATACATCACGGTTACCGGTTTAGAAATGACAAGTCGGAAAAATTATCTGTTGAGTTACAACGTATAATAGGATTCGAAGATGGTGCAAGCGTTTTTTTAAGTTCTGGTTCTGAAGCTGTGAATTTATCAATTGCTATAGCTCAGAAAGTGACTGGAAGAAAGAAGATTTTAAAGATTAGTAACTCATATTTGAGTGCTTATGGTTTTGGAAAAATTGCGCCTGATAATGAGTATGTAGTCAATGCAAATATTAATGATATTAAGTCACTGGCATTAATAGATTTCGATGATATAGCTGCACTGGTATTGGAGTTGGGCGGAGCTTCAGTTGATATGGTGAGGTTCCCTGATTTTGAATTTGTTGATAAGCTTGTAAAGCAAAGTAGAAGCAGAAAAACTTTAATTATTGCTGAAGAAGTAACTACAGGTATTGGTAGACTTGGTAAATGGTTTGGATTTCAGGATTTCAATATTAATCCGGACATTGTTGTTACAGGTAAAGCATTGGGCAATGGTTATCCAATAAGTGCAGTAACTATAAATTCTGATATCTTGAACAGGCTGAATAAGAATATATTTGTTTATGCCCAGTCTCACCAAAACGACCCTTTGGGCTGTGCAATAGGACTTGAAGTGGTTAAGGTTATTGAAGAAGAGGGAATTCTTGATAACTGTGTAAAAATTGGAGCGTATTTTAAAGAAAAATTACATGGGTTAAAGACCTCCAATACGGATAAAATTAAAGAGGTTAGGGCAAAAGGACTTATGGTGGCTATGGAATTTGAAGACTCTCTTGATGGAAATAAAATCAATGAAAGACTTTTTGAGTCAGGTTTTGTTTTTGGGTTTAAGCAAAATACTTTACGGTTTTTACCTCCACTAACAATAACTGAAAAAGAGGTTGATAAGTTAGTTTTGAAACTTGAAGAATTATTATAAACGAATTAAATTCTATGCACACTACTTTGAATATTCCATAAAAATGGGGGGACATGGAAATATTAGAGGAGTTAAATTATTGACAAATACTATTGAATTAGTTGAAAAAGAGAAAAGTAAATAATATATTATATTATTAAGGAAAATTTAATAGCAGCTTATTTAGTTTGGATTAAATAAATTTTTAATTTTGAACAACAATAAATATTTAGACAAAAGATTTATAAACGAACAGTTATGGGAAGATATCTTATTATTTTTTTTGTGTTAACCACGTTAATTTCATGTATTAAGAAACAAGAGTTTTCTGTAGAGAAAGCAGAAACAAGTGATTCCACTGAAGTAAGAAATATTAAGGTCACGCTACCTGTTGTTTCTGATAAATCGTCCAAGTCTGTAGATTTATGTAAGAAAGTAAATTCTGATCTAAAAACGTTTACCGACGAGGTAGTAGCCGAATTCGATATAGATGCAACATCGTTTTATAACGAATTTGTTAAAGATGCAGAGAATCCTTCATCAGCACGATATGAATTGGTTACTGGATTTGATTCGTTTTATGCAGATTTGAAAACCATAAGTTTAAGGTATTTCATATACCAATATACAGCCGGGGCACACGGAATGACAAGATATTTCTCTTATGTATATGATGTTGATACATCAAAAAGATTAAGCTTCTCAGATTTATTTAAAACTGATAGTGAATCCTTAAATAAGCTAAATGCCTTATTGAAAAAGAACTTTAAAAATCCTGAAGGTTGTTTCGATCAGGACCCAGAGGTTGCAAAAGACTTCACACGATTTAATGTAATGAAAGATTCAGTTACATTCACATTCGAGCAATACGAATTAGGAGCCTATGCATGCGGAGTAGCATTAATTAATGTGCCGATAGTAGAATTGAAAAAAGAAGGATTATATCTAAGATAAAGATAAAAAAACAAATATAATAGATTGAGGGACTGGTTGCTGGTCCCTCTTTTTTTTGCAAAAGAGTTAGTGAGTCATGAAAACACATAATCCACTAGATAATATGTAAATAAAAAGTACATAAAACTTGATAATTTGGGAGTATAAGTTTATTTTTATAATAAAATATATTTAAAATAAGGATATCTGGTTAATATGTGCAGACGTTGTGTGTAAGGCTTAGTGACCTAACTACATCGAAAAGAACTTGTTCGTTGGCCAATACTACTATATACAGAACAAACAAAAGAATAAAAAGATGAAACAATTAAAAAGTGTAATTTTTCTCTTGGGGGTATTAATTTGCTTAAGTGCTTGCAGTCGAAAGAATGAAGCTTTGTTTAATGCGATTTATACATTGACTGAACAAAATAATTTCTTCAAAGCTAAAGAATTATATGAATCAAATAAAGATGCTTTCACTGTGTCTTACCAACAGTATACCGAAGCAGTTTTATCTAATGCTTTCAACAAAGTAGAAGAATCGGAAAAACAAATTAACTGCTTAATCAACAAGAAGGGTAATATTCCCGATTCATTACAATTTAAATTATACGAGATACGATACGATAATGCAGTAAAATTGTATAACTATAAAGAAGCAAAGAATACTATTAAGACTATTTTAAGCGATTATAAAAACTATCTTAATAGTGAAGAAATAGCTGACTATGAAAATAGTCTTAAAATATGGACTGCATTAGAAAATATTCCGGCACAAAAAGTTGATATTAAAGAAAAAACAAGTATCAAGATGGAAAAAGATATTGCAGGATTGAATACTTTAAAGGTCTCGGCTAATAAAGATTCTCTTAATTTTATTTTTGACACAGGGGCTAATTTGTCAACAACTTCTCAATTAGTTGCAAAGCTATTGAATATGGAAATTATTCCTGTTAATATAGAAGTAGGAACTATTACAGGAACTAAAGTTATAGCACAGTTAGCTGTATGTAGTAAACTAACTATGGGAAATATTGACATGTACAACGTGGTTTTTCTGGTATTACCGGATGAAACACTGTCTTTCCCGAAAAGCAATTATAAGATTTATGGAATATTAGGTTTTCCGATAATTGAAGCTTTACATGAAATAAGGATAACACAAGACGGAAACTTTATTGTTCCCAGGGAACAATCTGATTTTTCTTTTTCAGGAATATCCAATATGGCAATGAAAGGATTAACTCCATTAATTTATATCAATAATAAACATTTTACATTCGATACCGGTGCCGATCAAACAATGTTTTATCATGTTTTCTATCAGGAAAATAAAAATGACATAGATGAAAATTATCAACCTGAAAAAATCAATTTCGGTGGAGCAGGGGGTAAAAAAGAATTTGATGGATATATTATTGATTATACATTAAATATTGGAGGAAAACAGGTAAAACTTGAAAAAATAAGTTTGTTGAAAGAAAAAATTAAAGAAAGTGAAACAGTTTATGGAAATATAGGACAGGACCTAATTCAGAAATTTGATACTATGATTATTGATTTTGACCAGATGATTATCAAGTTTGAATAAAAGAAATGCTGACAACAATTTGATAAGATGTTTTGACAATTCAGCGAATCGTCCGATATTAGAAGAACCTTTAAGAGTAATACTTAGGATTAAGGAAATAAGATAATTTTGTAAATCGGATTCTAATATTGAAAAATATTTTACTTAATTGTTTTTACTACGTTTGTGTTAAAGCTAATGATAAAATACTAAACCGTTAAGTTTAATTCCTCAGAGACAATGAAATACTTGAGAGATTTTTTAAACAGACCATACGATCTATTAGAGAGTAAAAAGTTTAGATATTTGTTTATCTTTGGAGGTGCAGGTTTTGCATTGATATTTTTATGGATTTTTGAGCCCTATGGGCTTTACAGTATTACAACATTTCATGGAAAAATTCTGGCAATTGGTTTGTATGTTGGTATTGGACTGCTTCTCATGATTATTCAGTATTTTTTTTTACAAAATGTTTTTATCAAAAAGTATAATTTAGCCATAACTGTTTTATGGATCATCCTGTCTTTCTTTATTATTGGGACATCAAGTTCTATCATAAATGCTATCTTATATAATGAATGCAGATTCAATCTTTTTGCGTTTATTAATTTTCAGGGCATAATACTTTCTATAAATATAATACCTGTTTCGATATTTGTTTTAGTTCATTACAATTTTACCTTAAGTAAAAGGTTAAAAATAGCTTCTCAAATAAATGACACTCTTAATAGAGATTTAAACCCTAAAAACGACCTGGAAGTTGTTATAAATTCAGAGAATAAGAATGAAGGCTTAAGTATTTTAATGAGTTCCCTATTATATGTAACTTCGTTGGATAATTATATTGATATTTATTATCATATAAATGATAGAATTGAACATAAACTTATTAGATATTCTTTAGCAGCTTTTGAAGAAGATAATCACAAAATAGATAATATTTTTCGTTGTCATAGGAGTTATATTATTAATAAACATAAAATTGAGTCTATTTCTGGTAATGCTGCAGGTTATAAAATAAAACTTTATAATTATAATATGCTTATTCCCGTTTCGAGAAAATGGAATAAAAGTTTATCGACCTTAATATCTTGTTAGATTACTTTTCCATTGGTACCAATTTCTTTCCAATCAAACCAATTATTTGTATATTATGGCAACCATCTATAATCTTGTACTCATTATTAACTTTTAAATAATAAAATAATGAGAACAATATTGATAGAATTAATAGTTGTCTTCCAGTTTGTCTATTTTCCTTGTTCTAAAGCATGTACAACATTTGTACTTAAAGATAGTAATCAAATAGTATATGGAAGGAATTTTGATTTTAATATAGGAAATGGATTTATCGTAAATAACCTACGAGGAGTTTTAAAGTATGCATTTGTGGGAGGCGAAAAAAACTTAATGACATGGGAATCAAAATATGGCAGTATTACATTTAATCAATTTGGAAAGGAGTTTCCTTATGGGGGAATGAATGAATCAGGATTAGTGGTTGCTCAAATGTACCTTGCAAAGACAAAATATCCCGATATTGACAATCGTAAGGTAATTTCACCTCTTCAATGGATTCAGTATCAATTGGATGTTGCCAGTTCCGTTGATGAGGTGATTGCCAGTGATTCTCTATTGAGGATTTCGAAAGAGGTACCTGTTGGTATACATTTCTTGGTTTGCGATCGTCAAGGAAAAACTGCAACAATCGAATTTATAGAAGGGAAAATGATTTGTCATGCTGGTAAAGAATTACCAATCCCACTTTTGACAAATAACACTTATGATGAATCATTATCATATTTAAAGCAATTTGATATTTTGGGTGGTGAGAAAACAGTAAAATGGAATAATATTAAAGACATAGAACTGCCTAATGATAATACTCTTGGAATAAATAAAGTATTTGCTACTGTCGCTAATCAAATTATGAAAAGTCAGGACACAGCAAATTTAGTTAATAGAGCTTTTGATATTCTTCAATGTGTCACTACTCATAATCATACCCAATGGAGTACTGTTTTCGATATAACAAATAAGAAGATTTACTTTAAAAATGCGAATCATAAAGATATTATTATGCTGGACTTAAAGAATTTTAATTTCTATGAGGCTTCCATTGTTCTTGATATTCAAACTGCTACAGCAAATAATATAATGAAGCAGTTTAGAAAATATACAACAGGCATTAACAGGGATTATGTTTTTAAAGCATTTCTTCCTTTAATTGAATCCGGATTTATACCTTTTAGGATACCGGATTCTGTGATAGAAGCACAAGCAAGATTCTCCGAGACTTTAAAAAGAGTTGATGGGAAAAGCAACAGGTGAGCTTGATATGGCAAATAATCTGGGCTTTAAAATAGGAATAAGTACTATCTTTAATAAAAATATTTCTTTTGCTATAATTATATGGGCTTTGGCAAGTACGTGGTTAAAGGAGAAGTGAACGCTGTTGGAGGTCAGCCACAAAAAATTGAATTAGAGCTAAAGGTGAATTTATTGACACTATCTGTAGGATTCTATTTTTAAGCTCAGATTTACTAAATAGTTTTTGCAGAGGTAGATACTAAAGCTTAAATAATGGGTGTTTACTCAACATTTAACATTAATAAGCGTAGGTATTTATTAAGAAGTAAGATATATTTTTTTGTATAAATGTCAGAATAAAGTAAAATTATGAATATAATTTTAAGTATAGGGATATTAATATTTACAGCTTTTATTTTGGGGGAATTGGCAGAGAAAGTAAGATTGCCTAAAATATCAGGATATATTCTTGCCGGGATATTGTTGAATCCGCAATTATTTGGATTTATGTCAGAACAGTTTGTTGAACACACGGATCCATTGCTGACAATATCCCTTTCATTAATAACATTTTCTATAGGCGGAGGGTTATCGTATTCAAAAATTAAAGCCTCAGCAAGAACTATATTGTTTCTTACAATTTATGAATCGGTATTTGCTTTTATTTCTGTCTTTATATTCATGTTTCTGACACTATATTTTTTCATTAATATCTTCGATTCTATAAATATAATTATAGCAGTGAGTCTAGTATTGGCATCACTGGCAGCTCCTACAGATCCATCGGCAACATTGGCAGTTGTTCACGAATATAGAGCAAAAGGTGTTGTAAGTTCTTCTATGTTGGAAATTGCTGCTTTTGATGATCTGGCAGGAATAATTATTTATACTCTAGCAACAGCATTTTCAACATTATTTTTACATGAGTCAGATATAAAAATGACTGAGGTTTTGATGGAATTGGGTGAATCAGTTGGTGGTGCGATTTTATTGGGAGGAATTATTGGAGTATTATTTAATTTCATTATAAAAATGTTTAATAAAGAATCGGAGGGGACATTAATTGTATTGACAATTGGTTTAGTTGCCTTAACATATGGGGTTTCTGATTTTTTTGGATTCGAGTCTTTACTCTCATCAATGGTTTTAGGGGTTGTAGTTATTAATTTCAATCCATTGTCTGGAAAGATATTTAAGCTTATTGAAAGATATACAGATGAACTGATTTTTGTTATATTTTTTTCATTATCCGGATTACACCTTCAGTTGTCTTCATTGGCAGGTAGTGTATTCTTGATTCTTATATATATAATTTCAAGGGCTATTGGTAAAATTACTGGAATCTATTATGGTTCAACTATGCATAAAGCAGATCCCAAAATAAGAAAATATTCTGCAGGAGGACTTATTCCACAAGGGGGTATTGTAATTGCGCTCGCGCTTTTGCTTACAAAAGATCCTGCTTTTAAAGAAACAGCCTCAATGATTATTGGTTTGGTTATTGGTGCGGCTCTGATACATGAAATAGTTGGACCAATTATTTCAAAATGGTCACTTAAAAAGGCTGGAGAAATTCAATAGGTCATTTATATTACTGGTATAAATGACCTATTGAATAGTGATGTGTAGTTCTCCATTAGAGAGAGAGGTTTCATCTATGCTTATATATTCTCCAATATTATCGGGAAATAACATCCAATCTTCTGCATGAGATCTTTGATCCCATTGGTTAAAATCACTAAGGTGTTCTTGGTATTGTGGGATTAAGAAGCAAAGCTGTGGGATGAAATTTGCTTCTTAATCCCACAAATTTTTAAAGTGATCAATAAATTGTATTTTTGAAGCTTTAAATTATAATTTAACACTTATGAAAGAAACGTTTTGTATACTTGTGATTGTCTGTGTTTTTATTGCTTCATGTAGCAATTATAATAAAGAATCAAAGATAGCACACGGATATCCTCATTATGAAATAAAATTACGTATTGACCCTGAAGGCAAAGAAATCTTCGTTGAAGGAAAACTATTTATCGATAGTATTAATAATACAAAAGACTTGTTCTTTTATTTGGATAGGGGAATGGAAATAAACTCATTCACTTTAAATAAGGAGTTGGCTTTTATTAAAGATACAACCCCTTTAAATATGATATTTATGCCTGAAGCTTCAAAATTATATATTGATAAAGCTGAAATTAAAAATAACAAGATAAATGAAGTGAAATTTGTATATGGTGGTAAATTATCAGAATTACCGGAATATTATGCGAATACGATAAGTAAAGAATGGATAGAGCTAGGAGAATATTATCCATGGTTTCCATATAATCCTAACATGAATCTTTTTACTTACGATTTGGAGATAGAGATTGATTCCACTTATAAGGTTTTCGGAATAGGTAAAGTAGACAACTCAGGTGAAAAAAAGAAAATAATAAATAATAAACCTACTAATGATATAGTAGGTTGTTCTTCTAAAGCAATAAATGTTGAACAATGTCAAATTAAAGGAAATACTATATCTATATACCATCACAATCTTGCTGATACATTAGTCGGTAAAATGCAATCTGATTTAACTACTATAATCAGATTATATAATAAATGGTTCGGAGATAAAAGCCAAAATATTGCAATAGTTGAATCTAAACGAGAGAAAGGAGGTGGCTATGCTCGTATAGGGGGCGTATTTTTGGGTGGTTTTAAGCCGGAATTATATTATAAAAGAAATGAAGGATACAATCGTTATCTGGCTCATGAATTGGGTCATCTTTGGTGGTTCAAGGCAAATACTTCATCGTGGGAAGATTGGTTAAACGAAGGATTTGCTGAATATAGTGCTTTAATGGTAATAAGGGATGTTTTTGGAGAAGAATCTTTTATGAAACGCTTGAATGTGAAGAAAGAGTCTAGTAAAGGTACAGCTTCAGTTTGGGGATTTGACAGAAATAAAAGTAATCCTGATACAGCAGAATTGGTTTTATATAATAAGTCTCCATTTTTGTTGTATATGTTAGAAACTAAGATTGGGAAAGTTCAATTTATTAAATTTTGCCAAAAGCTTTTAGTCAATGATATAAGTTCTACTCAACAATTTCTGGAGGTCTTGAGGCAGATGGAAGGTGAAGATGTGGCTTATTGGTTTAAAGAATTATTACAAACATACTAATGGTTAATTAACTGAAGATATTAAGATACAATTTCGAGAAATATTATTAAAAATTAGTTGCAAGTGCAACTAATAATAGTTTCCTTTGCAACTAAATTTTAATAAATATAGTTGTGATGAATGATAAGTTAGCTAGTGAGAGTATTGGGAAGTTGATTTTGCAGTTTTCTGTGCCAGCAATTATTGGGCAGGTGGTTTTTGCTCTTTATAATATAGTAGATAGAATGTTCATTGGTCAGACAATGGGTACCTTAGCTATTTCGTCGATTAGTATCACTCTGCCTCTTTTTACTATAATGATTGCCTTTGGCATGTTGGTGGGTATTGGTGCAGGCAGCAGGGTTTCTATTTCTTTGGGAGAAGGGCGCAAAGAATGGGCAGAGAGGATTTTAGGTAATGCTATTTTCCTGTTTGTTGTTATCAGTCTCATGATTATGTCTGTTGGATATATTTTTATGGATGAAGTATTGCTTGCAGTAGGTGCTACGGAGTCTATGATTGGTATGGCATCTTCTTATATGCATATTATTTATTCAGCGGTCTTTTTTAATTTTATGGCTTTTGGGGTTAATGGTATTATTAGGGCAGAGGGTTCTCCGCGAACATCTATGTATATTATGCTATCTGGTGCTATTCTTAATATTTTTCTCGATTATCTTTTCGTGATTGTGCTTGGCTATGGTATTGAGGGGGCTGCATGGGCTACAGTGATGTCTAATGTGTTGTCTGCTTGTTGTACTTTGTATCATTTTTCTTTTTCTAAGTCTAGAAGGATTAGTTTACACTTAAAGTTTGTTATGCCTAGGTTGGTTATAATAAAGAATATTTTAGCAATTGGTTCTTCAGGATTTATTCTTCAGCTTGGTGCAAGTTTGGCAGCAGTTTTTGCTAATTCTGCTTTGCTTAAATATGGAGGTGAGGAGGCTATTGGTGCTATGGGTGTAATTAATTCGTTTTATCTTTTTGTGATGATGGTTAATGTTGGTCTTGGGCAAGGCATTCAACCTTTGATTGGATTTAACTATGGGCATAAGTCTTACGATAGGGTCAGGACTATTTTAAATCGTGCTTTGTTAATTGCTACAGGTATTTCTTTATTGGCCTTTATACCTATTTTTGTTATGCCTGATAGTCTGGTATCTTTATTTTCCGATGGTGATATGTCTTTTGTTAAGCTTACTTCCAGAGGTATGATGCTTTTTCTTATGGGCTTGCCTTTATTGGGTTTTAATACTGTTGGTTCCGGTTATTTTCAGTCTGTTGGCAAAGCTAAGCAGGCGGGTATTTTATTCTTTATGAAGCAAATTGTGTTATATATAGGTTGTATTATAGTTCTTCCCGTATTCTTTGAGCTTGATGGTGTTTTCCTTTCTGGTGCTGTATCGGAGTTTTTGCTTTTTGTGGTTCTTGTATTATTTTTATCTAGAGAGATGAGTTCTCTTAAATTTATGGAACGTGATGTTAAATTAAATACTGTTCGAGTTGATGAGTAATTTAGAAAATGCTAAGCACGGTCGTTTATATTCTTCCGTTGCAAGACATATGCGACTATATATTTCCCGTAAAATGAATGAGGATGATTATGATATCCGGACTAATCATCTTTTTGTTATGCTCGATATAATGCACAGTCCGGGTACTTCTTTAAAGGAGATTGCTCTTCGTCTTGATTTGGATAAACCTACAATTACTAAGACAGTGAAAAAGCTTCTTGATTTGGACTATATTTTTGCTAAAGAGGATGAATTTGATAAGCGTATTTTTCATCTTTATCTTTCTGATAAGTCTGGGGAGGTTCTTCCCAGGGTAAAAAAGATTATGGAATCTATGAGAGATATTATCTATAAGGATTTTTCCGGGGAGGAAATTTGTTTGGTAAATTCTTTGATGCAACGTATGAACCGGAATTTATTGGATGTCCTTAAGGGGAACTTGTAATATACTATTATTTTTAAGAGTGTTTATTTGGGATGACTGATTTGAAAAAAATATTTATGTGACTGTAAATGATGTAAAATACAAGAATTATTTATATTTTTGCGAAATTTTTATTTAGAAATACCATGGCTAAGATTATTAACGAAGTTTCAAGAACATTTAATGAATACCTTATAATTCCCGGTTTAACAACTAAAGAATGTACTCCGGATAGGGTAAGTTTAAAAACTCCATTAGTTAAGTATAAGAAGGGAGAAAGCTCTGATATTGTATTAAATACACCGTTTGTTTCTTCTATTATGCAGGCTGTTTCCGACGATGGAATGGCTATTGCATTGGCAAAAGAAGGTGGTGTCTCTTTTATTTTCGGTTCTCAGTCTATTGAAGAGCAGGCCGCGATGGTTAAGAGGGTAAAGCAGTACAAGGCCGGATTTGTTGAAAGCCGTGCTAATATTACCCCTGATGCAACATTAATGGATGTTGTTAATTTGAAAAAAGAATCAGGTTTTTCTACAATTGGGGTTACAGATGATGGTACTGCAAATGGAAAATTACTTGGTATAGTTACAGGTAGAGATTATCGAATAAGCAAGGATAGCCTGGATAAGAAGGTTGAAGAATTTATGACTCCACTTGCTGATCTTGTTACAGGTAAGTTGGGTATTAGTTTAAGTGACGCAAATGATATTATCTGGGATCACAAACTAAATACATTACCTATTATTGATGAGAACGATAGATTGATGTATTTTGTTTTCAGAAAGGACTATGATAGTCATAAAGATAATCCAAACGAGTTGTTGGATTCACATAAAAGACTAATTGTTGGTGCCGGAATTAATTCTCGTGATCACGAAGAACGTGTTCCTGCTCTAATTGAGGCTGGTGTTGATGTGTTGTGTATTGACTCATCGGATGGTTTCTCTGATTGGCAGAAGGATACTATCGAATATATTAAAAAGAATTTTGGAGAAGATGTTAAAGTGGGTGCAGGGAATGTTGTTGATAAGGATGGTTTCTTCTTTCTGGCTGAAGCTGGTGCTGACTTTGTTAAAGTTGGTGTTGGTGGTGGTTCAATATGTATTACAAGAGAACAAAAAGGTATTGGTAGGGGACAGGCTACATCTATAATTGAAGTGGCTGAGGCTCGTGATGAGTATTTTGAGAAAACTGGTATTTATATTCCTATATGTTCTGATGGTGGTATTGTTCAGGATTACCATATGACTCTTGCTTTGGCTATGGGTGCTGATTTCTTGATGATGGGAAGATATTTTGCAAGATTTGATGAGAGTCCTACAAGAAAGCTTATGATTAACGGAAATTACGTTAAGGAGTATTGGGGAGAAGGATCGAACAGAGCTCGTAACTGGCAAAGATATGATATGGGTGGAAATGCAAGCCTTAAATTTGAGGAAGGTGTTGATAGTTACGTTTCATATGCCGGAAAATTAAAGGATAACATGGAAATTACATTGGGTAAAATGAAATCTACTATGTGCAGTTGTGGTGTAACAACTATTCCTGATTTACAGGCTGAAGCTAAGATTACGTTGGTTTCATCTACAAGTATTATTGAAGGAGGAGCACATGATGTTATTGTAAAAGATACAAAAAATTAAGAGATAAATGATTTTAGTAAAAAAGCACTGGATTTTTCCAGTGCTTTTTTTGTACATTCCTTCCAAGTCTTTAGTATATCGTTTTTTGGCCTTGTCAGAAAACAGGGGTTTGTTACGATTGTAAAAGTCCTCAAAGGATATGTAATACATGGACTATAACAGAGAAATCTTATCTTAAGAACAGAATCAAAATAATATTAATAGATGAAGAATTAGGATATTAAATTGATAGAAAGAATAAAGATATTATATTTGTCAGCCTTATTGTTTAATATGTAGATTGATACGGGAAAATAGAATAAAAATAGTAGTAAGGCATTTTGTTTTAGAATAAATGGTAAAATAAAATATATAAAAGAATATGAGTATAGAAAAGGAATTAAAGGCTCGTAGTGGAGAAAAGTGTGAATTATGTGGTTCAACAGATAATCAGAGAGTATATGCGGTGCCTCCAGTTTCAGATGAAAGTGTAGATAATAGTGTTTATGTGTGTGAGAAATGTTTATATCAAATTGAAAACCCAGGTACTGAGGATGCAAATCACTGGCGTTGTCTTAATGATAGTATGTGGAGTCCAGTTCCTGCAGTGCAGGTTATTGCATGGCGTATGCTTAATAGATTGAGAGCAGAAGGCTGGCCTCAGGATTTGCTTGACATGTTATATTTGGATGATGAAACTTTAGCTTGGGCTAAAGCAACAGGAGAAGGAGAGGATTCAGACGATATAGAAAAGCATATCGACAGTAATGGTGCTGAACTACAGTCAGGAGATACTGTTGTTCTTATTAAAGATTTGAATGTTAAAGGAGGTGGTTTTACTGCTAAACGAGGAACAGCTGTTCGCAATATTTCTCTTGTGGAAGATAATCCAGAGCAAATCGAGGGACGTGTTAATGGTCAACAGATAGTACTTTTGACTAAGTTTGTAAAGAAATCTAATTAAGATATGTTTTAGATTGGTTTCTGGCTGATTTATGTAAATGGAACCATTTTTAATGGGTATATATTGAAATAATTATGAGCCTCCTAAATTAATTTTAGGGGGCTTTATTTATGACAACTATTTTAATTTATTGTTTGATAATAATATTGTGAATTAAAAATATTAGTATATTTAGATGTTAACAATAGATGATATTAAGCTGTTGATACATCAAATAGAAGTAGATCTATTTCTATTAGTATATTCCAGAACTGCTTGCCTCTGTTAGATATCTGTAATGGTTTTTAGAAAATGAAATAACAGATGGTAGGGGCCAAACAAGAAAAATTTAAAGTATGAAAGTATCAATATTTTGGTTTAGACGTGATTTGAGGCTTGAAGATAATACTGCATTATATGCTGCATTAAAATCTGATTTTCCTGTACTACCTTTGTTTATTTTTGATAATAATATATTGGAAGATTTATCGAACGAAGATCCAAGATTTAGTTTTATATATGATACTCTCAAGAATATTAATATAAAGTTAAATTATACGGGATCTTCGATTTTGTGCTTAAAGGGAGATACAGTAAAAATTTGGGAAGAACTAATTAATAGTTTTGATATTCATCAGGTATATATAAATAAAGATTATGAGCCATATGCCATAGAAAGGGATGGGAAAGTAAAGAAATTGCTGGATAGTAATGGTATCGTGATGAATGAATATAAAGATCAGGTAATATTTGAGGGGGATGAGATAGTTAAAAATGATGGGAAACCTTATACGGTCTTTACTCCCTATAAGAATAAATGGTTGTCAAAATTTAGAGGTTCTGAATTGAAGGTTTCAAATAAGTTGAATTTGAATAATTATTATTTATCAAGTTTTAATTTCCCTTCGCTCTCAGAAATTGGTTTTAAAAAATCTTTAATACGAGTTAAGGATTACAATCTTTCCAGACTAGATAAATATGCATTTGGACGAGATTTCCCTTGTGAGGATGTTACAAGTAATCTAGGTCCTCACCTTAGGTTTGGTACGGTTAGTATTCGTCAGATAATATCTCAACTTAAGGATTCCGATGAAGTGTTTTTAAGGGAATTGATATGGAGAGAGTTTTTTATGCAGATTCTTTATCATTTTCCTAATGTTGTATTTGGGAATTTTAAATTAAAATATGATGGTATTGAATGGAGAAATAATGAAAGTGAATTTAAGAAATGGTGTGAAGGCAATACGGGTTATCCTTTTGTTGATGCAGGTATGCGTGAGCTTAATTCTTCAGGGTATATGCACAATAGGGTGCGAATGGTAGTTGCAAGTTTCTTATGTAAGCATCTATTGATAGATTGGAGATGGGGAGAAGCTTATTTTGCTGAAAAATTACTTGATTATGAATTATCCTCAAACAATGGGAATTGGCAGTGGGCAGCTAGTACTGGTTGTGATGCTGTTCCATATTTTAGGATATTTAATCCAAGTGAACAATTAAAGAAGTTTGATAAAAATTTTCTATATGTAAAAAAATGGATACCTGAATATGACCCTAAAACGTATATTGAGCCAATTGTTGAGCACAAATTTGCAAGAAACCGAGCATTAGAGGTTTATAGTAAAGGACTTCTTTCTTACAAGTGATAATAATAAGAAGAAGGATATTTTTTACTTAAAAATTCTTTTTTATATATTTGTCGACGGCATATTTATTAATTAAATAAATATGCAAAAATATTTTTAAGAAGAGGGAGTAATAAATAAGTAATGGTTAAAATGG
The DNA here is from genome assembly GCA_963666945.2 of Marinifilaceae bacterium. Taxonomy (GTDB): domain Bacteria; phylum Bacteroidota; class Bacteroidia; order Bacteroidales; family Marinifilaceae. The sequence continues at coordinate 10,145 of CAXXRT010000016.1, read as the reverse complement.
ATTTATATCTAATATTCGACAGGTTAGGTATAATCAATTATCTGTTATTGAGTCACAAAATTAATGGGAAACACTATAAAACTTGTTGCTTTTAAATTATTTGATCAACGTTTCGCATTAAATGCACAATGTGTTGATAGAATAATTCAAATAGTAGAAATAAATTCTATAGCTAAAATGCCAGATTATATATCTGGTGTTATTAATATGCATGGAGAAATTATACCAGTAATTAATATGCATATTCTTTTTAATAAATCAGAAAGGCAATTAGAATTATCAGACAAATTGATTATTGTAAATAGTTCTTCAATAAAATATGCACTTTGGATAGGGCCAAACATTGAAGTTCTGGAGATTGAAGAGGATGATATTACCAGTTCAGAGAATATAATTGAAGGAATTCCTTATTTACAAGGTATAATTAGAAAGAAAGGGGAGTTAATCTTTATCAATGATGTTGATAAATTTATTAGTCCTGAAGAATTACAGATACTTAACGAAGCAGTAAAGAAAAGTAAAGATGTTATAAGTGTAAATTTGTAATTATTTATGTTTGATATTCGGTTGTTGAAATTAAGAGAATTTTTATTAAATAATTTAGGATTAAACTTTAGTGAAAGCCGAAATAGAGAATTGTATGATAAGATGGAGGCTGCCAGAAAAAGTTTTAATTTTGAGGATACTGATAAGTTTATTGAATGGTTGGTGAATAATACTCTTAATTTCAAACAAATAGAAAAACTTGCAATTTTTTTAACTATAGGAGAAACTTACTTTTTCCGGGAAAAAAAAGCATTAGATTATTTGGAATTTGAATACCTACCAAAATTGATTCATGAAAGGAGAACGAAAAATCAAAATCTTAGGATATGGAGTGCAGGATGTGCTACCGGAGAAGAACCTTATTCTCTTGCTATAATGTTGAGGCGTATATTGCCAGATATTAAAAAATGGAATATTACGATAAAAGCAACCGATATTAATCCTCAATTTATTGATAAAGCAAAAAAAGGCGTTTATACTAAATGGTCATTTAGAGGAATGTCTGAATCGTTTAAAGTTTTATATTTTAATGAATTTGAAAAAGGTAAGTATAGAATAAAATCAGAGATTAAAGATATGGTTCATTTTTCTTCCCTTAACTTGATTTCTGATGAATTTCCTTCAAACGAAAATAATACAAACTCATTTGATATAATTTTGTGCCGTAATGTATTGATATATTTTTCCAACGAAGGTATTAAATATGTTACTTCTAAATTTTATAATACGTTGGTTAAAGGCGGTGTCATGATATTGAGTCCTGTTGAATCAAATAATTTAGTTTGCTCTAAATTTTGCAGGTATTTTAATAATGGTGTTACAGTATATAAAAATCAATCTGTTAATGAGTCAATCTTAAAACCTGTTTTCAGATTAAATAATAATAATAATAATAATAATAATAATAATAATAATAATAAGGAATATAAGTATAAAAATATTATTAAATCTGATGATTCTAATAATCAAGAAAAGATAAATACTGAAATAATTTCAAATAAAGCAAAAGGAATTCAAAAGGAATTATTGTTAAAGGAATGTATTGAAGAACAAGGGGGTAATGTATCTGGTTATTATGAAAAAGCACTAAATTTATTTAAGGATGGATTGTATGATAAAGCTGAAGATGTGATTAATAGTATCATTAATAATTCTGATAAAAATAACAAATTGCATTTGCTTTTGGCTAGGGTTAAATATAATAAACAGCAATTAGAGGAATCGGAAAAGTGGTGTTTGCAAGCTATAAAAATAAATAAACTTGATGCTGAAGCTCATTACTTGCTAGCTACAATTCTTTTTGAACAAGGGAGAGAGAAGGATGCAATAGCATCTATAAAAAGAAGTTTATTTTTAGAACCTGATCATGTGTTGGCTTATTATTTGCTTGGAAATATATTCCAAATGGTAGGAGATATAAATGAATGTAAAAAGAATTTTGATAATGCCTTAAGGAGTCTTTCAAAACTAAACCACGAAGATATTATTGTAGAATCAGATGGGCTTACTGCAGGAAGACTTGAAGAAATAATTTACTCAATTAAGAAATAGTAACATGAAAAATGAATTGTTTCAAGGGAATATTATGGATAATGAAAGAAAGAAGAAGATACTGAAGGAAAGAGCCAGAAATCTGGCTATTGTAGAGGAAGAAAATAGTTGTAATAAGGGAAATCAGATAAATTTTTTGGTATTTAGTCTTGCACAAGAAAAATATGCAATTGATTTAGCATATATTAGTGAAGTGATTTATATTAAGGATATAACACCGCTTCCTTGTACTCCAGAATTTATTCTCGGTATAATAAATATACGGGGAAAGATAATTTCTGTGATTGATATTAGGAGATTTTTCGGATTAAAAGATAAAGGTATTTCAAATCTTAATAGAGTTATTATTTTAAGAGATGGGGATATTGAATTCGGAATTCTTACAGATGAAATTTATGGAAATACCTTAATAAATATTGAATCATTACAGACAGATATTGCAACAATTACTGATGTTCCGGATAATTTTATAATAGGCATAGGAAAGGACAATTTAATTGTTCTGGATATAAATGAATTATTGAAAAATGAGAGAATAATTATTAATGAAGAAGTATAGTAATTAACGATTATATATAAAAAAGTAAACTTTAAAATAAATCTGGAGAATATACAATGAGCAAAAAGAATTTTTTTTCAAAAAGCATAAGTGCAAAGTTGATGACTTTGTTTTTAGCTGTTTCTGTTATTCCAATAATTATACTGGGAATGGTTGTAATGGGCAGTGGCATAAGGGCAATAGAGGAAAGTGTTTTTAATAAACTAGAGGTACTGGGAAAAATTAAGTGTAAAGAAATAAATACTTTTTTGAAGAGTCATTTTAGTGAATTGGATATGTTAGCTAAATCTGAGAGTACAATAAAAGCCTACGAAGAGTTAAAAGAATATAATAAGACCAAAGGAGGAGATTATAGAACATTGTGTTCAAAGATAGATTCTGAATTTAATTCTTTTGTTAAACATTTTGAATTTGACAATGTTCTTATTATTTCTGCAGATAATGGGCAAATAATGTATTCAATGTTAGATGATGATAATTTGAATATATATTTATCAAAAAGGTCGTATGAGAATAGTGCTTTGGCAAAATTGTGGGAAAAGACTTTAAGAATAGGAAAAACCACAATGATTGATTTTTCGATTGATACTAATAAAGGAAAATATCAATCTTATTTTGGTTCTCCTATTGTTGATAAAACTGGAAATGTGGTTGCAGTTATTGCTCTGGAACTTAGTATAGATAAAATTACTGAAATTATGCAAGAGGATTTGTCTTTAGACAAAAAATATGATTTATATATTGTTGGTAATGATTATTTAATGAGATCCGATTCAAAACATGATAGTGAATTTTCTGCTTTTAGGAGGAAAATAAAGAGTGAAAGTGTAGAATTAGGATTACAGCATAAATCAGGTACTCATATTATAAATAACTATAGGGATGTACCCGTTCTTAGTTATTATAGTGAATTAGGACTTAAAAGTAATTTTGGGACAGATTTTGATTGGGTGGTGATTGCAGAAGTTGATAAACAGGAAGCTTTTACAGAGGCTTCTATACTTAGGGAGAAAATAATTATTGTTGGATTAATAATTGCTTTTATTGTTGTTTTTCTTGCTTTATTCTTTTCAAGATATATCACAAAACCAATTATTAAACTTACGGAGGTATCAAAGATATTTGCTAGTGGGAATTTAAGTTATGATTTCAATATTAAACAGGAAGATGAAATTGGGATATTATCTGACTCAATTAAAATGATGCAAGGAAATCTAAGGAAACAGTTTGAAGAAATTACGGAAGGAGTAAATGTATTATTCTCTTCATCAAGTGAGATTATGGCTACCGTTTCCCAATTGGCTTCTGGAGCAGCTGAAACTGCAACATCTGTTAGTGAAACAACTTCTACGGTTGAAGAAGTAAAGCAAACGGTAGATGTTTCTAACCAAAAGGCTACAGAGGTGGCTGATTCTGCTCAGGAGATTTCTATGGTATCTCAAGAGGGGATACAATCTATTTCAGAAACCATTGATGGGATGAATAAGATAAAACAACAAATGGAATCAATTGCAAGTATTGTTATTCAACTTAGTGAAAAAAGCCGAACAATAGGTGAAATAGCAAATTCTGTAGGAGACTTGGCAGAACAGTCGAATTTACTTGCAGTAAATGCCTCAATAGAAGCTGCTAAAGCTGGAGAGCAGGGGAAAGGTTTTGCTGTTGTTGCTCAGGAGATAAAGAATCTTGCAGATAGGTCAAAGGAATCCACTGTGCAAATAAGGAAAATTCTACTGGATATTCAGAAAGAAATAAGTAGTGCTGTTTTGGCAACTGAGCAAGGAGGGAAAGTTATTGATGAAGGATTAAGGTTATCATCAAAGTCTAACGATGTAATTATTACTTTAGCTTCCAGTATAGAACAAGCTACTCAGGCGAGTATCCAGATTGCAGCTTCAAGCCAGCAGCAATTTATAGGAATGGATCAGATTACTTCTGCTATGGAGAACATAAAAGAGGCAAGTGTTCAAACAGCTGTAAGTACAAAACAATCTGAAGAATCAGTAATTGAATTAAATAATTTGGGAGAAAAATTGCTAGGTATATTAAAACAGTATAAGCTTAATTAAATATGCGAGTTGCATATAAATTTGTTGGGGTTATTGTGTGTAAGGTATCTTAGAAATTTAAAAGTATAACTTTATGACAAGGAAAGAAGAATTTTTGAAAAGGATACTTGCAACATATAGAATAGAGGCAGAGGAGAGCATAAATTCGATGTCTGCTTATCTTATTAAACTTGAGAAGGAATCTGACGATTCCTTAAAAAAAGAACTTATAGAAGTAATCTATAGGTCCGCTCATAGTTTAAAAGGGGCTTCGCGGGCAGTGAATTTAAATGAAATAGAGAGCCTTTGTCATGCTTTTGAGGGTGTAATGTCTGTTGCCAGAGAAAATAACCTTACTTTTACATCTACAGTTTTTGATATTTTACACAAAACTGTTAATTTGATTTCAGAGTTACTTGATGTAAAAGATAATGATATAAGTATAGGGTTAAATGACAGCATATCAGATCAGATTGATATATTATCAAGACTTGAAAATGGAGAAGAGATTGATAAGTTTAATGATAAAAGGTGTTTAACTTCACAATCAGAAAAATCAATTGGTGGTGGAGAAACAACATCCTGCATTAATGAGATGATACCTATTGATAACAGGTTAATAATATCAGAACAAGAACAGATAGTAAGGCCAAATAAAATAACTCAGAGAATAAATTCATTTAACGAAACAATCCGCGTTTCTAATAAAAAATTAAATAAATTATTATTTCAGGCAGAGGAAATGCTTTCAATAAAACTTAGTTCTATTGAAAGCAGGGATAATTTACGGTTAATATTGGAGAAATTAAGTATTTGGGAAAAAGAGTTAGAGGAATATTTACCAATATTGAAGAATGTAAAAAAGTCGTTTGATGGTGAGAAAGAGAAATTAATTGTGTTTGATAAAGAGAATGATATAGTTAAATTAGGTCAATTTTATGAATGGACCAATTCCTATATAAAAGAAATAGAAGGGGATATAAATGTATTATTAAAGAAAATTAATCAAGAGGCACATGCTACTGGTTCTATGATTGAATATTTGCTTGATGACGTTAAGGACTTAATTACAGTACCTTTTTCCGCTTTACTTGATATATTTCCCAAAATGGTGCGTGATGTGGCCAAAGATTTAGGTAAAGAAGTTGATTTTGTAATTGAAGGAGAGGATATCGAGATAGATAGACGTGTTTTGGAAAAGATAAAAGATCCTCTAATACATATATTAAGGAATTCTATTGATTACGGAATAGAAAAGACAACTGCAAGGATAAAAAGAGGAAAGTCTTTTAAAGGGAAGATAATACTTAGAATAGAACGTTTAGATAATAATAAGGTTGAGATATCAATTAGTGATGACGGAGGAGGTTTAGATATTGAAAGAATAAGAAACCTATATATAAAAAATGAAAATATTGATGAGGGATGTATTGATAATATAACTGATAATGATTGTATTGATTATGTCTTCCAATCGGGCATATCAACTAGTGATATTGTTACGGATATTTCAGGTAGGGGAATGGGATTAGCTATTGTCCAAGAGAATATAGATCAATTGGGGGGAACTATAGTTGTTGAAACAAAGAGAGAAGAATATACTATTTTTAGACTCTGTTTACCTTTATCATTAGTTACATTTCGTGGAGTATTATTGCAGGTGCATAGCAGTAAGTTTGTTGTTCCTACTTCAAAGGTAGAGCGTGTTATAAGGCTTGCAAAAACCGAAATAAAGACAATAGAGAATAAAAATACATTCTCTTATAATGGGGAAATAATTACATTACTTAATTTAAGTGATATACTTAGTTTGTCTGGAAAAATGAGTGAAACCGAATATGCGAATGTCATTATTTTAAATGATAAAGGAAAGCAAATTGGTTTTGTTGTTGACAGATTTGTTGGAGAACAGGAAGTGTTAGTAAAGAAATTTAATAAGCAATTATCTCGTGTGAAGTACATTTCTGGTGCAACAATACTTGGTTCAGGAAAGGTTGTACCAATTATAAATATTTCAGATCTGTTTAAATCAGCCTTGAAGAACAATACTTCAGTATTTAAGTTTGAAGGAGAGGGTAAGAGTGAAAGAGATGAACAAAAATCGATATTGATAGTCGAAGATTCTGTTACTTCAAGAATGCTTTTGAAGAATATTCTAGAATCTTCCGGATATAGGGTAGTGACAGCAATTGATGGTATTGATGGATATACTAAATTAAAAGAGGGTTCATTTGATGCGGTTGTGTCGGATATTGAGATGCCAAGATTAAATGGGTTTGAGTTGACAGAAAAAATTCGAAAGGACAATGAAAATAAAGAAATACCAATTGTTCTTGTGACTTCTCTTTCAAAACGTGAAGACAGAGAAAAAGGGATAGATGTTGGGGCAAACGCTTATATTATAAAAAGTAGTTTTGATCATAGTAATCTGTTGGAAATTTTAGATAGATTGATGTGATTATAATATTATCTATTAGTCGTTTAAATGTGTTATGACTGATAATATAGCAATATTTAATAGCAATGATAAAAGTATTAATAGTAGAAGATTCTCAGGTTAAAAGTCAATATCTGGAATATATATTAAATAGTGATAAAGAAATTGAGGTGGTCGGGAATGTTGCTAATGGTAAACTCGCTATTGAATTTCTGAAAAAAAATAAAGCAGATATAATTACAATGGATATTGAAATGCCAGTAATGGATGGTATAGAGGCAACACAAAGGATTATGGCGAGTAACCCTGTGCCTATTATTATTGTTACTGCCAGGAAAGACTCATATAAAATAATGACTTCGATGGATGCCTTGTCATTTGGAGCACTTTCTGTTGTAGACCAACCTTTCGGAATGGGAAATCAACGTGAAACAGAAACTAAGAATAAATTGATTTCACTAATTAAATTACTATCTAAAGTAAAAGTTGTAACTCGAAAACATAATCTATTAGGAAAGCAAATCTTGCAAAAACAAAATGTTACTATTGCAAAAGACAAAAAGGAATTTCCGCCGATTAATATATTTTTAAATAGAAAAATTGTTGCTATTGGTGTCTCATCAGGAGGACCACAGGTATTAGTAAAAATATTTTCAAAAATCTCAGGTAATTTTCCATATCCAATAGTTGTAGTTCAGCATATTACTGAGGGATTTCTTGAAGGGATGGTTAATTGGCTTAGAAGACTATTAAATGTTCCTATTCATGTTGCATCTGATAATGAGGTGCTTCTTCCTGGTCACATATATTTTGCACCCGATATGTTTCAGATGGGCGTGAATTATAATAGAATAAAACTTTATAACACCCAAAAAGAAAATAACATTTGTCCTTCTGTAGATTATCTGTTTAAAAGTCTTTCTTCATATAATGGTAAAGATGTTATTGCAATGATACTGACAGGCATGGGAAGGGATGGTGCGCAGGGGATTAAAAAGCTAAGAGATGCCGGTGCGGTTACAATAGCACAAGATAATGAAAGTTCTTTAGTGTTTGGAATGCCTAGAGAAGCAATTACACTTAATGGAATTGATTATGTACAGAGTTCAGATAATATTTCTGAATTATTATTAAATATTGAAAATCATAGCAATTAGAATTATTCTAATTCTAGTATTTATTTTAATTAAGATAGAATATAATGGGGAAAAGAAGAAAAATATTAGTTGTCGAAGATAGTCCAACACAGGCTCTTGAGTTGCAAATGATATTGGAAAGCAGAGATTATGAAGTTCTTCACGGAATTAACGGGGAGGAAGCTTTAAAATTAATAGATGAAAATGATTTACCGGAAATAATTATTACTGATATAATAATGCCAGTAATGAATGGTTATGATTTTTGTCGCAGGATAAAGGAAAATATTAAGACCAGAGATATACCTGTAATTTTACTAACTCAGTTATCTAATCCTGATGATGTTATAAAAGGACTGCAAGCAGGAGCAGATAATTTTATATCTAAACCATATAATGAAGAATTTTTATTTAATAGAATAAATGATATTCTATTGAATTGTGAGATAAGGAAAAGATATTCCAGTTTGGATATTGATATAGAGATATTTTTTGGGGGGCAAAAATATAAGTTGAATTCAAACCGTATGCAAATTCTTGATTTGCTACTCTCAACATATCATAATGCAATAAATAAAAATAAAGAACTTGAAGATAAAAATAATGAGTTAAAAGAACTTCATAAAGAATTAAAGATAAAAAATGATCAATTAAAAAGGTCTATTGATGAGAAAAATCATTTACTTGGTATAGCAGCCCATGATCTTAGAAGTCCTTTATCGACTGTTTCTGCATATTTTAATTTGTTTGCAGATGAGCTGAGGGATAATGCTATTGAGGGTCAGGATGCAATTATAACAACAATAAATAATCAATTAAACTTTATGTTAAAATTAGTCACAGATGTGCTTGATTTTACCAAGATTGAATCTGGGAAATTAGATTTGAAAAAAGAGAATTTTAATTTGATTTCATTAATGGACAGGATTATTCAGCTAAATAACTTACTAGCAGTTCAAAAAAATATTCAAATTAGACCAGAGTATTTAGAAAAAGAGTTATGGATTAATGCAGATGCAAATAAACTAAAGCAGGTATTGAATAATTTATTGTCTAATGCAATGAAGTTTTTCGGATCCAAATACATTAATAAATATATATATAATCCCTTTTGAAAAAGAAGTGCAGGTTGTGGTTTCTGATCAAGGGAAAGGAATTCCAGAGGCAGAGCTAGATAAATTGTTTAAACCTTTTACAAAAAACCTCAGTTAGAAGTACTGCTGGTGAAAAATGTACAGGTTTAGGTTTAGTTTCAGCTAAAAAGATAGTTGAGACTCATGGAGGAAGAATTTGGGTAGAAAGTGAGGTTGGCAAAGGTTCACAATTTTATTTTACGATACCTAATAATTGATATTTTATAAGATTTTCATTGATATTTTTATGAAATAAATTTAATAATATACAATAGCAATATTCCTTCCCCACATTGCTATTGTATATTTAATATAATAATATATTATTCTAAATTCGGAAAACATCTCTTGAACTTGCCTGAGATGTTGGCATTACAACAATGTCATTGATACATACATGTGGGGGGCGAGTGGCTGCAAATATTGCGACTTCTGCAATATCTTCTCCAGATAATGGTTTCAGTCCCTCATATACTTTATCTGCAGAGTTGGTGTCTCCTTTAAAGCGAACTATTGAGAATTCAGTTTCTACCATTCCAGGGGCAATATTAGTAACTTTAATATTGTGTTTTAGCATATCAATTCTCATTGCTTTTGATAATGCATCGACAGCATGCTTAGATGCGCAATAAACATTTCCTCCAGGATAGACTTCTTTTCCTGCAATTGAAGCAATATTTATAATGTGACCTTTATTTTGACATATCATAAGTGGACATACTTTACGAGTTATGT
>CAXXRT010000015.1:0-18137 GCA_963666945.2 Marinifilaceae bacterium | reverse complement strand
TTATTATGAAAAAAATTAAGTCATTATTATTTGTTTTATTAGGTTTATTAGTCTTCGCTTCTTGTAGCGACGATGAAACACCTACCGTTTCTTTTGAAAAAAATAGTTATATTTTAATGCCTGAGCAGGATTTAGAAGTGGTTGTGAAATTATCAGATTCTCCAACTGCAGATTTAGAAATTCCGTTTGTTTTGAATGGAAGTGCTGAAAAGGATGTTGATTATACTGTTTCGACTGAAAAGATCGTAGTTAAAGCAGGTGAGATAAATGCGAAATTAGTAATTAGTCCAAATAAGAACTATGAAACAGACAGATCAATAATTATTAACCTTGGAACTGTGGTTGGTTATGATTTTGGAGACAATCAAATTGCAACAATCAGTATCACTCCTAAAGAGAAATTAATATACACTTTTGTTGAGGAATATTCTGTTTTAGAAAACTCCTTAGATGTATATATAAATATATTTGATTCAAAAGGAGATAGAGTTACAATTTCTAAGGATATCCATATTCCTTTTGAAATTAACGAAGCTGTTCAGGGTGCTGCAAAAAAGGGAGTACACTACAATGTAAAAGGTGATGTTACTGAGTTTGTTATTCCTGCTGGTTCAAGTGAGGGTAAGATTACTTTGGAATATATAGAAAACACTGAAGTAGAGAAAAATAGGGTTGCGATTTCTATTCCTGAGTTAGGTGTCGGTTTTATTAAAGGAGGATATACTAGTACTACTGTAAAGGTTTACGGAAGCACTTTAGGAAAATTGTTTGGTAAATGGGTTGGTAAGAAGTTGGCTAATAAAGAATTCTTGATATCTGATGCTAAAAACTGGGGATTTCCTTTGGACTCTGATAATTTACCTGAGAATATCACCAATGATACACTACTTATCCAAGCTGGTGACAAAGATATGATTAAAACAATAATGACAGGTGATGCTGGACATTATTTCAGGGAATCAGAAATAACATACGTTGAGACAAAGAAGTTTGTATATGGTGAGGAATATGTTATAGGGGCTCCTGTTCCTGAGTATGAATTAGCAGTTTTTACTTTGGCAAAGGCTAATGTTAATTTTTCTGCAAATAATGAGGAAATAAAAGATGTTAAAGTTGGGTTTAGGGTTACTGAGAAAGAAGGGGAAGAAATATTAGAAATTTCAATATATGATTTCGCTCCAACTGACTTTTATGCTAATATATATAATATGGTAAAAGAATGGGGAGAAGAATATCCTATGAATTATGATCCAATTAGATACCAATTCAAACGAGTTAAATAATTTTTGAATATAGAATCAGCTAATGAAAAGGATATTGATTTTAGTGGTTGTGGCATGCTTGTTTGGAGCATGCCATAATCTTAAGAAGGCAACCGACAAGGTTGAAGAGGGGTACGCTGAAGTATCGGGTACTGTAGTTAATTATAAGAGCAATAAGGTTGTTGTTCAGATTTTTGGTAATGATACTGTTGTTTCTTTGCCTGTTGATGAGAAGGGAAACTTTAAGGGTAGAATTTTTATGAAGGATTTTGCTTATGCCAGAGTTTGTAGTGGTAATAAGGCTGCTGTTCCTGCTTATCTTGCTCCTAATGTAGAGCTTAATCTTCAGTTTGATGTGGCTCTTGTTAATAAGGGGGATTTCAATAAAGTAAAGGTTACTGGTAAGAATGTTGTTGAGACTAAGATGATGGTTGATTACTATAAGAAACAATTGTTCCCAGCAAGCCAAGAGTTATTCGTTCTTAAACCTGTGGATTTTAAAAAGAAGATGATTGAAGTTTCTGCCCATAATGAGAAGGTGATTAATGACTTTGTTGCTAAGAATAAATCGTTAGACAACAATTTTGTTGATATGTTTAAGATTCAGGTGCAGGTTCCTTTGGCTGCTTCTTATTACTATTATCCTATGTATCACCAAATGTTCTGTCCAAATGATAAGAGCAAAACTCCTGAGGATTTTAATATTTTCGATAAAAGATTGCCTAAAAACGATATGGGTGTTTATACTAAGGTTTACAGATATAAGACTTATGAGGTATCTTACTGGAATAATCTTTTATTGGGTAAGGTTGCGCATCTTCAGGGTGATATGGTGAAATTCTTTAATACCTATATTGATGAATTAAAGAATTTGGAATTGAATCAGATGATTAAGGATGATGTTGCAAATAATCTTGTAATGCAGAATTATAAAGGGGTTCCAGAGAATATTAAATCAATATTGAAAGCTCGTTATAAAGAGATATTGAAGAATGAAGCTTATATTTCTCACTTGGATAAGATGATGGAATAATATTTGAAATTTAGGTTATACAGTTTTATGACTGTTTTTGCATAAATCAAACCCCCGGTTATAGTATTGTGGCTTAAATCGGGGGTTGGTTATCAATATTTTGTGGTTAGAGAATTTTGGTGTTTTTTACTTTATTTCCAGATCTACCTTATAGCCTCCGTGCTTTCTGATGTTTAGGACATCTCCGTTTTCGAATATCAGGTATTGGCCTTTTATTCCGGCTAAAATTCCTTTGTGCTGTTTTGCTTTTTCAAGATTTATATTCTGAAGAATTAACTCCGGATATTTTTCTACCGGGTAGTTGATTTTTATTACTTCACTGTTCTCTGAGAAATATTGCTTTAACTCGGGATGAAGAAATTCGAATGCTTCTTCTTTCTTTTTTAGGATGTCTCCCTTGCCGTTCTTTTTGCAAAGCATTTCTTTCCACTTGGTCTTGTCGGAGAAATATTTCTTAAGGTATACTTCTATTACCCCGGCTAAATGCCTGTTGGGTGTTTCTGCTATTATTATTGCCTGGTCGGCTCCCTGGTCTATCCATCTTGTTGGGATTTGACTCTTACGGGTGACTCCTACTTTTATTTCTCCTGAGTCTGCAAGATATACGTAGTGGGTTGTAAGTGAGTTTAGTTTTGCCCATTCCATGTCCCTGGAAATACCCAAATGTGCCATATCTAGCTCTGGGTTGGTGATATTTCTGTCTGTCTGGGGAAGGGGTGTTGTAGCATTTATAACAATAGCCCTGAAAATATGATGTCTTTGTCTTTCTTCCGCAATTAATACAGTTTATTTCATGTAAATAGCTTATGCATATCTGCTTGCCTAATAGTTCATTCATGTGTATTTGTTCTTCTCCTATGGGGAGAATATAATCGACTAAACCGTCTTTTAATTCGGTTTTCATTTTGTATAAATTGCCAGTGTACATAGTCGGAGATTTATAATTTTCTGTAAAAGTACTTCATAATTTTGGATGGACAAAGTAATTGTTTTCAATTAGGCAAGTTTTAAAATTTAACTATATTTGTAAATTAGTTAAAAATTATATTTATGTCTTCAAGAGGTTCTAAAAGCATAAAGGGTTCGTATGTGGTTTCTACAATTAGTATCACACTGGTTTTGTTTTTTGTTGGTATTATGGTTTTTTTAATGCTTAATGCCAGAGAAATTTCAAACTACGTTAAGGAAAATATTGGTTTTTCGGTGATTATAGAAGACAATGTTAAGAGTGTTGATGTAAAGATGTTTCAGAAGCTTCTTGAGTCTGAAGATTTCACTAAGTCGACGAAATATATCGACAAGGAGACTGCTGCGAAAGATTTTAAGAAAGAGGTGGGTGATGATTTTGTTTCTTTTCTTGGATTTAATCCCCTGCTTGCATCGATTGATATTAAGCTGAATGCGAAGTATGCTAATCAGGATAGTATATCGGTGATAGAGAATAAACTTAAAAAATTTGATATAGTGCATGAGGTTCATTATCAGAAGTCTCTTGTCTCTGTTGTGAATAATAATGTGAAGAAGATCAGTATGGTTTTGATGGGTATAAGTACCTTGATGTTGCTTATTTCTTTTGCATTGATTAGAAATACAATTCATTTGTCGATATATTCTCAGCGATTCCTGATTAATACAATGCAGCTGGTTGGGGCTACATCGGCATTTATCAGAAAGCCTTTTATGGGAAGGAGTATTATTCATGGCATACTTGCTGCATTGTTGGCCAATTCTATTCTAATGGGGACACTTTTTCTGGCTAATGAACACATTAATAATGTTGTGGATATTCTGGATTATAAGCTCATCGCTGCTTTGTTTGTTGTTGTAGTATTGGTTGGAATATTGATAACATTGTTTTGTACCTTTTTCGCCGTGAATAAGTATTTGAGAAAGGATATTAGTGAATTGTATGCTTAATTTGAGTAGTTTTGAGATTTTAAAATTTAAAGCAGATGAAAGATAAAAAGTTTGACTTTCCTTTAACTAAAGAGAATTACAAATTGCTTATTATTGGCTTTGTGATTATTATTATTGGTTTTATTTTAATGATGGGGGGAGGGTCTTCTGATCCAGAGGTGTTTAGTTATGAGATATTCTCCTTTAGAAGAATAACGCTGGCTCCTTTAGTGGTGTTGTTTGGTTTTGGGTTTGAGATTTATGCTATAATGAAGAAAACTAAGGGGGATACAGAATAGGGTATGGATTGGATAGAAGCTTTAATTCTTGGTTTGCTTCAGGGCTTAACCGAGTTTCTGCCTGTTAGTAGTAGTGGTCATCTTGAAATTGGAAAACAAATTCTTGGGGTTGATGTTGAGGATAATCTGGTTTTTACTGTGGTTGTTCACGGGGCTACTGTTATGAGTACAATAGTTGTATTCTGGAAAGATATTGTCAGGTTATTTAAAGGTTTTTTCTCGTTTAAATTAAATGAGGAAACTAATTATGTGTTTAAAATAGCTGTATCCATGATTCCGATTGGGATAGTGGGTGTGTTTTTTAAAGATAAGGTTGAGGCTTTGTTTGGTGCTGGAAATATATTGTTTATTGTGGGTTGCATGTTGTTGCTGACTTCCTTGCTACTTGCTTTTACTTATTTTGCCAGACAAAAGTCCAAAGATATATCATTTGGGAATGCTTTTATAATTGGTATTGCACAGACATTGGCGGTAATGCCGGGTCTTTCGCGTTCTGGATCTACCATAGCAACAGGTTTGTTGTTGGGTAATAAAAAAGCCGAGGTTGCAAAATTCTCTTTTCTAATGGTTTTGATTCCGATTCTTGGGGAAAATGTGCTCAGTTTGCTGAAGGGGGACTTAGTTTCCAATGCTTCTGTAGGTTTGCTTCCTTTGGCTGTTGGCTTTATAGCCGCATTTGTGTCGGGACTTCTTGCCTGCAAATGGATGGTTGAGCTTGTTAAGAGGGGTAAATTGATTTATTTTGCCATCTATTGTGCAATAGTTGGGATTTTGGTGATAGTATTGTAATTTATTTGATATGATTAAATTTCTTACTGAAGAAAAAGACTTCAGGCAAGGTGCCGTTATATGTATTGATAAGCCTTTGGAGTGGACTTCTTTTGATATAGTTAAAAAGGTAAAGTATTCTATTCAAAAACATTTTAATTATAAATTGAAAGTTGGGCATGCAGGTACGCTCGATCCCCTTGCCTCAGGACTTGTAATTGTCTGTACGGGTAAAGGAACTAAGAGAATTGATGAGTATATGGGGCAGGTCAAAGAGTATACATGTACTATCCGCCTGGGGGCAACAACGCCTTCTTTTGATATGGAAACTGAAGAGGATGAACAATATCCGTTTGAACACATAACAAGGGCTCTTGTCGATGAAAAATTAAAGGATTTTATCGGGGAAATAGATCAGGTTCCTCCTTTGTTTTCTGCTCTTCGGGTTGATGGTGAGAGGGCTTATAAAAAGGCCAGGAAAGGTGAGGATTTTGAAATAAAATCGCGCAAGATACTTGTCTATGAGATTGAGGTTTTGAATTTCGACAATCCCTTTCTTGAGCTTAGGATTGTTTGTGGAAAAGGTACTTATATAAGATCAATGGCTAGGGATATTGGTGATGCTCTTGGCAGTGGAGGTTATCTTACTGCTTTGCGAAGAACGGCTATAGGTGATTTTAAAGTAGAGAATGCTGTGGAAATCAACGATTTTCTTGGAAAACTCGAGGATTTTTTGTAAATTGCGACATTTTTCGGGTTCGACTATAGATTATAATTTTACATGTAAAATATTTCTTTAAGATATGAAGTTATCCAGTTTTAAGTATAATTTACCGGCGGAGTTAATTGCTCTTCATCCTGCTGAAAATAGAGATGAGAGCAGATTGATGGTGGTTCATAAAGACACAGGTAAAATTGAACACAAGATATTTAAGGATATCTTGGACTATTTCAATGAAAAAGATGTCTTTGTATTTAATAATACAAAGGTTTTTCCTGCTCGTCTTTATGGCAACAAGGAGAAGACAGGTGCTGAAATCGAGGTTTTTCTTTTAAGGGAGTTAAACAGAGAGCAGCGCTTGTGGGATGTATTGGTGGATCCTGCACGTAAAATAAGAATTGGAAATAAATTATATTTTGGTGATGATGATTCACTGGTGGCAGAGGTAATTGATAATACTACATCAAGGGGAAGAACCTTAAGGTTCTTATTCGATGGAGATTATGAAGAATTTAAAAGTACATTGTATGGATTGGGGCAGACACCTCTTCCTAAGTTTATTCACAGGGATGTTGAGCCCGCAGATGCTGAAAGGTATCAGACCATATATGCTAAGCACGAGGGGGCAGTTGCTGCACCTACTGCCGGGCTGCATTTCAGCAGGGAGCTAATGAAGCGTCTGGAGATCAAAGGTATTGATTTTGCTGAGATAACTCTTCATGTGGGCTTGGGTAATTTCAGGCAGGTGGATGTTGAGGATCTGACTAAGCATAAAATGGACTCTGAACAGATTATTATTGAAGACAAGGCAGTTGAAATTGTTAATGCAGCTAAGGATGCAAAAAAACAGATATGTGCTGTGGGTACTACTGTTGTAAGGACTCTTGAGAGCTCTGTAACTACAAGTGGTTATCTTAATCCGTTTGAAGGATGGACTAATAAGTTTATTTTTCCTCCTTACGATTTTCAGGTGCCAACCAGCATGATTTCTAATTTTCATCTTCCTTTGTCAACATTGCTTATGATGACTGCTGCTTTTGGAGGATATGATCTTATTATGAAAGCATATAAGCTTGCTGTTAAAGAGAAATATAGATTTGGAACTTATGGCGATGCCATGTTGATAATATAAAAAAAGCTGCCATATGGCAGCTTTTTTATTTTATATGTATTTCTAATTCATTATGTTCCTTGGTTTTCCTTCAAGCCAAAGTAATATATTTTCAATCACTATTTCCAGTCTTTTAGCAAATGATTCGTTTGTGGCATATGCTATGTGTGGAAGCATTAAAAGGTTTGGTGCTTTGAATAATATATGGTCTGAAGGTAGTGGTGGTTCGATGTCGTAAACGTCTAAAGCTGCACCGGAAATTTTGTGGCTGCTTAATGCTTCGCATAGGGCTTCTTTGTCAACAACAGGTCCTCTTGCTGTGTTAATGAGTATGGCATCGGATTTCATCATGTTGAATTCTTTTTCACCTATCATATTCCTGGTCTCAGCTGTAAGAGGAACGTGAAGGCTGATGATATCGGAATTCTTTAATAGGGTTTCCTTGTCGGTAAATTCTATTCCTTCAATCTTTTTTGGGTTTCTGCAATGACCCAGAACTTTGCATTTGAAAGCCCTTGCAAGTTCTGCCACTCGTTGACCTATTGCTCCTGTGCCTATTATTCCAATTGTTTTGCCGTTAAGTTCTGTTCCAAGAAAATCCATTCTGCTTCCACCCATTCTTGTTATTGAATCACCTCCTGCAATTTTTCTGTATGTTGAGATTATCATACCAATGGTAAGTTCTGCGACAGCTTCTGTTGAGAAGCCAGCAGCGTTTGATACAATTATTTCTCTTTCACGGCATACTTCCATATTTATATGATCTACCCCGGTAAAAGCTACTGAAATCATTTTAAGATTAGGGCATGCATCAATAATATTTTTTGTAATTGGAATATTGCTTACTGCTATGATGTCGGCATCTTTTCCTCTTTTTATTATTTCTTCTTCGTTTTCATTTCTTTCAAAATGTATATATACATTATGCCCTTCTGTTTTGAATTTGTTTTTTAATGCTTCTGCTTTGCATCCGCATAATCCTAGTGGTTCAAGAAATACTATATTCATCCTGAGATAGTTTTGTTGTTTTAATGTATGCGAAAATACAAATTTTTCATTTATAACCTAAAGAATAGGAATTGTTAAAATATATTCTTTTTACTTATTCATGTTTTTTGATTTTGTTATATTTGCACAAAATCAAGAGGGGTTTAAATTTGGAAATTAAGGACTTAGTTGGTGTTATAGAAAAACATCCCGGTATAGATGAGTTGGTAAATTACTCTAAAAGGGAAAAAGACTTCAGGATAAGAATCAGTAATATTTGTTGTTCTTTTCCTTCTTTTCTAGTGGGATTGATGTATGGTAAAAGCAAATCAAACCAGTTTGTTGTTCTAGAGAACAAGGAAGATGCGGCATATTTTTATAATGATATTTGTGAGTTTGTTGATGAGGAAAATATTTTGTTTTTCCCTCCTTCATATACGATTAAAAGAAATAACTATAAGATTGATTCTACTGATGTAGTCTTGCGCACAGAGGTTCTCAATAAGCTTAGTGATGAAGATAGACGGTATGTGATTGTTACCTGGCCTGAGGCTTTACTTGAAAAGGTTATTGATAAGCAGGGTCTGCAAAAGAACACCCTAAGGGTGAAAGTAGGAGAAAGCCTGTCTTCTGAATTTATTGAAGAGATACTTGCGGAATATGGTTTTGTCAGGGTTGATTTTGTTTTTGAACCGGGTCAGTATGCAGTCAGGGGAAGTATAATTGATGTGTTCTCTTTTTCATACGAGAATCCTGTCAGACTTGATTTTTTCGGAGATGAAGTTGATTCTATAAGGTTTTTTGATGTGGAGAATCAGTTGTCTAAAAGTAACCCTGAAGAGATTGCTATAGTCCCCAATGTTCAGGGAAGGGGACTTGGAGATAGAATAGATTTTCCATTGTTTGTACAGGAAAATACAATGCTGTGGTTGAAGAATGGTCGTTTTATTGTGGATAGCCTTTCTTCTATGTATGAGGATATATTACGACACGCTGGAGAAGATAAATCGGAATTAAATGTATCTGATTTTATTGAGCCTGCTGTTTTGGAGAATAGGTTTTCAGATTACCCGGTCTTTGAATATGGTCAGTCCTTCCTTTTGGAAGGTCATAAGTTGTTTTCATTTGATGTGGTTCCCCAGCCTGTTATAAATAAAAATTTCGATATACTGGAGCAGCATTTAAAACAGAAGAATGATGAGGGTTGGGATAATTATATATTGTCTTCAAATAAGCTTCAGATTGACAGGATAAATGCTATTTATGAGGACAAGGGAATGGATGTTGATTTTATTCCCGTAAATGGTACTATTCATCAGGGATTTATGGTTCCGGAGCTAAATGTTGCGGTTTATACAGATCATCAGATATTTGACAGATATCATAAGTTCAGGCTGAGAAACTCGGATTTAAAAAAGAACAGGGCTTCTATCAGTCTAAAAGATCTTAATGCATTACATCCAGGGGATTATGTGGTTCATACCGATCATGGGGTTGGTAGGTTTGGAGGACTTCAGAAAATAGAGGTTGGTGGAAATATGCAGGAAACAATTCGGATTGTTTATAAAGATAATGATGTACTCTTTGTAGGGATTCATTCTCTTCATAAGATATCAAAATATAAGGGAAAGGATAGTGATCCGCCTAAAATTTATAAGCTTGGCTCCGGGGCGTGGAAAAGGCTGACAAACAAGACAAAAAATAAGGTTAAGGATATAGCAAGGGAGTTGATTGAGCTGTACGCCAAAAGAAGAATGGAACAGGCTTATGCTTATGCTCCTGATTCATACATGCAGGAGGAGCTGGAGGCTTCGTTTATTTATGAGGATACTCCAGATCAGAACAAAGCTACCTGTGACGTTAAGAAAGATATGGAGGAGAAATTTCCCATGGATAGGCTTGTTTGTGGTGATGTCGGTTTTGGAAAGACCGAGGTGGCTATACGGGCAGCATTTAAGGCTGTGGCCGACAGCAAACAGGTAGCTGTTCTTGTACCAACAACAATTCTTGCTTTTCAGCATTATAAGACTTTTAGTGACAGGCTTAAGGAATTGCCATGTAGGGTTGAATACATTTCGCGTCTTAGAAAAAGTTCTGAGGTAAAGGCTGTTTTAAAGGATCTTGAAGCTGGGCAGGTAGATATTCTTATAGGTACTCATCGATTGGTGGGGAAGGATGTTAAGTTTAAGGATCTCGGACTTTTAATTGTTGATGAGGAACAAAAATTTGGAGTTTCAGTGAAGGAGAAGCTTAAGGCTATGAAATTAAATGTGGATACTTTGACACTTACAGCAACTCCAATTCCAAGAACGCTTCAGTTTTCTCTTCTTGGGGCAAGGGATCTTTCTATTATCAAAACCCCGCCACCAAACAGATATCCCATTGTCACCGAACTGCATGCATTTAACAATGAGGTCATTAAGGAGGCTGTTGAATATGAGGTATCGAGAAACGGACAGGTGTTTTTTATTCATAACAGGATAGAGAATATTTTTGAGGTTGAGGCTGTGCTTAATCGTCTTGTTCCTGGAATAAGGACAGTGGTCGGACATGGTCAGATGGAAGGGGCTAAGCTGGAAAAGGTTATGCTGGGTTTTATGCGGGGAGATTATGATGTGTTAATTGCAACTACTATTATAGAATCAGGTCTTGATATTCCTAACGCTAATACAATAATAATAAACCAGGCTCAGAATTATGGTTTAAGTGATTTGCATCAGCTGAGAGGCAGAGTAGGCAGGTCGAATAAGAAGGCTTTTTGTTATTTGATTGCTCCACCATTGGAGACATTGACAGCGGAAGCCCGAAGGAGGTTGCGGGCGATAGAGGAATTTTCTGAATTGGGCAGTGGTTTAAATATAGCTATGCAGGATCTTGATATAAGAGGGGCAGGTAATCTTCTTGGAGGGGAGCAGAGTGGGTTTATCAACGAGATGGGTTATGAGACTTACCAGAGAATTCTGGATGAGGCTCTTGCTGAATTAAGGCATGGGGAATATAAAGAGTTGTTTTCCGAAAAGGAAAGAGTTGTTGATAAGAAGTTTGTTAGTGATTGTCAGATTGATACAGATTTGGAAATATTGATTCCTGACGAATATGTTTGTAATATTGCGGAAAGGATTAAACTTTATCGCGAGCTTGATAATATTAATACGGAGGAAGAATTATTGGCATTTGAGCAAAGACTGGTTGACAGGTTTGGAGATTTGCCTCAAAGTGTAAGTGATTTGTTGGTTGTAGTGAGGATTAGGTGGGTGGCAATAAATCTTGGTATAGAGAGAATTATCTTGAAAAATAAGAAATTAATAGCTTACTTTGTTTCTGATCAGGGATCAGATTTTTATCAATCCGGCGTATTCATGAATATTCTTGCTTTTGTACAACAACAGTTGGTTTATTGTAATATGAAAGAAAATAATAACAAGTTGAGTTTGGTTTTTGATAGTGTTGATAATGTAAAACAAATCATGTACATATTAAGTAAAATGATTCAGTAATTTAATGCTTTGTTTTTTTTTAATAGGGTTATAAAGAATAATTATAAATTAGATGAGGAATATTGTTTTTGATGTTGGGAACACATATACAAAATATGCTGTATTTTGCGAGCAAGAACTTGTTGCTTTTTCTGTTGTGGAAAAAATAACAGACTCTTTGTGCCTTGATATTGTGAATAAATATATGCCTTTGGATGGAGTGATGTTTTCTGTTGTGGGGAGGATTTCCTCTAAATTAATAAATATGGTCAAGGAGGTTTGCAGTGTTGTAGTTATTGGAGATCATACACTTCCTTTGCCGGTTGAGAATTTGTATGAAAGCAAGGAAACTCTTGGTTTTGATCGTATTGCGGCATGTATAGGTGCGCATTATTTGTATCCTGACAAGGATCTTTTGGTTATTGATGCGGGTACTGCCCTGACCTTTGATGTGATAAACAAAGAAGGTCAATATCTGGGAGGGGTGATTTCCCCAGGTTTGGATATGAGGTTTAGGGCGTTATCTGAATTTACCGCAAAACTTCCTCTTTGTAGCAGGAAAGAGGATTTTTCTTTGATTGGGAAAAAAACGGAAGAGGCAATTGTTGGGGGCGTACAAAAAGGGATTGTTAATGAGATTGATGGTTATATTTATTCGATAAGAGAAGAATTTTCACAAATTGAAATTATTTTAACAGGAGGAGACGCAAATTTTTTTGATAAAAAGTTAAAAAATAGCATATTTGTACAATCAAAAGTATTAATGTACGGATTAAATAGAATATTAGAATATAATGCAAAAAAATTATAGATTAAAAACCAGGCTTCTTTTCTTGCTTCTTGTGTGTGGTCTTAGTGTGTTTGCCCAGAAAAACACCAGTTCTCCATATTCCCGTTATGGAATTGGTGATTTGGTAAGTCAGGGTAAAGGAAGATCGGTTGCAATGGGGGGAGCAGGTATAGCATTGAACTCATCATTGATGCTTAATGGTTTGAATCCGGCATCTTATGCGGCTCTCGACAGTATGTCTTTTTTATATGAAATAGGCCTGAGGGCTCATTTTGCAGAGTATTCTGCTTCATCTACAGATCAGGTTCATAGCGATAAGGATATTAATTTCGATTATTTTAATATTGCATGGCCGGTTACTAAATGGTGGAGAATGGGATTAGGTGTATTGCCTAAGTCAAATGTGGGTTATGAGTTTACCTTAATCGATAAAACAGATAATGTAGGTGATTATTATCAGCAGTTTATAGGAAAGGGTGGAGTTAATAAAGTTAATTTTACCCATGCATTTATTCCTTTCAAGAATTTTTATCTAGGGGTTAATATGTCTTATCTTTTTGGTGAAATAGAAAATGATAAAAGGGTCTTTTTGACTGATGCAAATTCAATGAATTATTATGAAGATGAGACATTAACGGTTAGTGATGTGATGTTTGACTTTGGGTTGCAATATTCAGCTGCCCTGTCAAAGAATCATAAACTTTCTTTTGGTGTGGTTTATAATGCAAAAACTGCTATTAAGACTGATTATGAAGATTTAAAAACAACGAGGAATTTGTCGGGTCTGGAAAATAATCTTGTAGATACGATAATAAAATCATCCTTTGATTATCCGATGACATGGGGTATTGGATTGGCATATCATTATAAGGATAAATTAACAATGGCAGTTGATTATACAAACTCCTTATGGAGTAAATCAAGTTTTGTTAATGATGATATATCATTTAACGATAATCAGAATTTTGCTGCCGGTTTGGAATTTACTCCGGATAAGGGATCTTTGAGGAATTATTTTAAAGTAGTTACATATAGGTTTGGTGGATATTATAAAAATACATACCTTCAAATAAATGGTGAAAGAATTAAAGATTATGGCATAAGTTTTGGTGTTGGATTACCATTGAGGAGGACTGTAACAAATTTGAATATTGCCTTTGAGTTAGGGCAGAAGGGGACTGTTGAGAATAATCTTGTAAAAGAAAAATACGCTAAAGTTAGTGTTTCTTTCTCAATGTTTTCCAGATGGTTCTATAAACAAAAATATGAATAGTGATAAAACGTTAGTGTTATGAAAAAACATCTTTTTGCATTGCTTATTGGAGTTATAATGTTAGGAATGGGGGCTAAAGCTCAGACCTTAGAGTCGAAGTATGGCTTGGATAGTGCAAAAACAGTAATGAATGTTTCCATTTATATGGAATTAGTTAAGCAAAAAAACTATCAGGATGCCTTACCAGCATGGAGGTATGTGTTTAAAAATGCACCTAAGTTTGGTGTTTCAACTTATGGATATGGCGTTGATATAATACGCTATATGGTGAAGAAGACCAAAAATCCTAAGTATGTTGATACATTAATGATGGTCTATGACAATAGGGTAAAGTATTTTGGTAATAGTAGAAGATTTCCGGAAGGTTACATTATAGGGCGTAAAGCTGTTGATTGCTTTAAATACAAGGGATCAAATGTTGCAGGCCTTAAGGAGGCTTTTGGATATTTTATGAAATCCTATGAATTGCAAGGCGATATTACAGAGCCGCATGTAATGAATACTGCTTTTTTGGCTATGGTTAAATTGCTGGAGAAAGGTGAGCTGACAAAAGTTCAGCTTATAGACTACTATGGTAAGTTTACAGCCGTGCTTGATAAGCAGATGATGGTTTCTCCTAAAAATAAGGATAAGATAGAAATTGTTAAGAATAATATAGAAACTTTATTCTTTGATTCAGGTGTTGCTGATTGTAATACTTTGGCTGAGTTACTTACTCCTAAAGTTGAAACTGTTGGGGATAATCTTGATGAACTAAAAAAAATGATTTCATTGCTTAAGCGTAGCGAATGTCAGGATGGTGAGCTATATGCTGTTGTTGCTGAGAAATTGTATAAGTTACAGCCTGATGCTGAATCAGCATACGATTTGGCTATAATGTTTCTCAGAAGAGATGAGATAGCCAAGACAGAGAAGTATCTGAATGAAGCTATTTCTATAAGCAAGAATGCTGAAAATAAAGCTGAATATTTTGTTAAGCTTGCAAGGATTAAATTGACTCAGAAAAATTACAGAGAAGTTAAAAATTATGCTGTTGAAGCATTGAAATTAAATCCTGCTAAGGGTCAGGCTCATATTTTGATTGGTCAGGCTTATGCCGCTTCCAGCAAGGATTATTCTGAAGATCAATTCGAACAGCACACAGTATTTTGGGCCGCTGTTGACAGGTTTATTAAGGCTAAAAATTCAGATTCTTCTGTTGCTAAGGAGGCAGAAGAACTTATTGACAGGTATTCTATTTATTTTCCAAGTAAAGAAGAAGCCTTCTTTCGTAATATCAAGCCTGGAGATTCTGTTAAAATTGGGTCGTGGATAAACGAGACAACTTCAGCAAGATTTAAAAAATAGTTAAAGAGTTGAAAATATTTGAATTAAATATTAAAAGCATTGTTGTCATTATATTGACAGCAATGCTTTTGTCTTGTTCTAATCCTATTAGTGATGTGCAAAAGTATTCGTCAGACAGGGACGATGTTGGTATGTCAGGAAAAGACCTTACAATGATTTACTCAGATTCTTTGGTGGTTAGATATAAAGTAGAAGCAAAAGAATATATAGAATATGACCACGATGATGAAAAGTACAAAGAATTCCCCGAGGGGATAAATGTAAAGTCTTATGATAAAAGCGGTGTATTTGAGGCAAGTATAAAGGCTCAGTATGCAAAGCGTTTTGAAAAAACACAGGTATGGGAAGTTAGAAATGCTGTTGAAGTTGAGAATGCTGAAGGGAGAAGGCTTAATACTGAGTTGTTGTTTTGGGATGAGATGAAGCATATTATTTACACCGACAAATATGTGAGAATTACTACTCCTGATGGTCAGGTTATTGAGGGGAACCAGGGGTTTAAGTCTGATCAGGATATGAAGAATATTGAATTGACTAAAATATCTGGTGAAATTTATTTGTCAGATGATAAATAGTGATATCGTAATATTGATTATTGTGATGCTGGTTTTTTCAGCATTTTTTTCAGGTATGGAAATAGCCTTTGTTGCTTCTAATAAGCTTAGGATAGAGATAGATAGGCAACATAAAACGTTTTCTTCCAAAATAATTTCTATATTTATTAAAAGACCAGCAGAATATATTACCACAATGTTGGTTGGTAATAATCTTGCTTTGGTTGTTTACGGTATGCTGATGGCCAGATTGCTGGATTTATTTCTATTTCAGTATACTGAAAATGATTTTCTTATTCTTGTGCTGCAGACGGTTATATCTACTTTGGTGATTCTGGTTACTGCAGAGTTTATTCCCAAGGCATTGTTTAGATTAAGACCAAATACCATTTTGAACTTGTTTGCTATTCCTGTTTATATTTTTTATCTGGTGTTTTATCCCATAACAATTGTTACCAAGAATATATCCAGATTTTTTATAAAAATGGTGCTGAAGAAAGATATTAGTGTCTTTAAGCAGAATCGTGTTTTTGGAAAGATAGACCTTAATAATCTGGTTCAGGAACATACAGTTGAGGATGATGACAAAGAAGATAAGGAGCATGAAGTCAGGTTGTTTCGTAATGCACTGGATTTTTCTAATGTAAAGTTGCGGGAATGCATGATTCCCCGGACAGAGATTTATGCGCTTTCTATCGATTCTCAGCTTGAGGAGTTAAAGCAAATGTTTATTGAGACAGGGTTGTCCAGAATATTAATTTATAAGGGGAGTATAGATAATATTATTGGATATGTTCATAGTTCCGTTTTATTTAAGGAGCCCGAAAGTATAAAAGTTTCCTTGAGTAAAATTATTATTGTTCCAGAGACTATGCAGGCTCATAAATTGCTTAAGATTTTCACGAAGGAGCATAAGAGTATAGCATTGGTTGTTGATGAATTTGGTGGTACCTCAGGTGTTGTTACCATTGAAGATATAATGGAAGAGATTTTTGGAGAGATTGAGGATGAGCATGATATTGTGAGTTTTACTGAGGAACAGATAAGTGAAACCGAGTATCATTTTTCGGGGCGTCTGGAAATTGACTATATAAATGAAAAATATAATATTGGACTTCCTGAAGGTGAAGAATTTGAGACACTTGCTGGTTGGATTCTGTATAAGTATGGAGATATTCCTCATGAAAATCAGGAGCTTGTAATTGATGGTTTTAATGTGAAAATATTGAGAGCTACTAATGTTAGAATCGAAGATATTTATTTGAAAATTGACTAATTTATTCATAGAAGAAGTATAAAAACAGTTCTCTTTTCTTTCCCATTTATTTTGTTAAAATTTTATTTTTTACTTACTTTACTAGCTAATAGAAGTAGGTTTCTCTGTGGATTGTATGAAAAAACTATTTGTAGTTAAAATATTTATTTTTTTTATGTATTCTGCTGCTGCTCAGCAGGATCCTCAGTTTAGCCATGATATGAACCGTCATACTTCTTTTAACCCTGCTTGTGCAGGAAGTTTAGATGAATGGAATTTTTTTGTAGTTAGAAGGAATCAGTGGGTGGGCTTTGAGGGGGCTCCTCAAAGCTCTTTGATGAGTTTGGATTTTCCTTTTAAGATTGGGAAAACGAGAAATGGATTGGGATTTGTGGCAATGAATGATAAGCTGGGCATGCAAAAAAATACGCGCTTTGTGTTTAGTTATGCCTATAAGAAGAAATTGTTTTCCGGAATTTTGAGTATGGGGCTTAGTTTGGGGCTGATAAATGAATCGTTTGAAGGCGATTTTGATATTCCGGAGGGGGAGAGTTTTACTCCTCCTGATCAGGATCCTTTGTTGAATGGAACAAAATTAGATGTTAGTGATATGATGTTTGATACAGGTTTGGGTTTGTTTTATAATGATAAAAATATGTGTATTGGATTGTCAGCTACACATATTTTGGAGCCGTCTATTAAACTAACAGGAACTTCTGAATATTTTTATAAAAAACATTATTCATTTTATAGTAGATATAGTTATGACTTGTCTGAGGAAATCAATGTATTTCCTTCTTTAAGTATAGAGACCGATCTTAATACCGCGCAATATTGTGTGTCGACTAATTTAAGTTATAAAAGTAAGTATTGGCTGGGTGTATCATATAGATATGAAGATGCATTTATTTTGCTTGGGAGTATAAGGTTGTTTAATGGGATTAATGTTGGATATTCATATGATATAAGTACTTCTGAGATAGGGAACTATTCAAAAGGAAGTCATGAGTTTGTGGTTTCTTATTCTTTTAATTTGAATATTGAACCAAAGAAACAAAATTACAAGAGTGTAAGATTTTTATAAAATAAATAATTATGGCCAGATTTTCTAAGATTGGATTGATTTTTATTTTTGTCTCGCTTATGGGATGTGGTAAGTACTATAATAAGGGGGAACTGACCGGGATGCGAGGACATAAAAAGTATTTTGAGCCTCAGCCATATGGAATGGTATCAATACCTACTGGTAGTTTTACATTAGGTATTAATGATGGAGATATTCTTAATTCAATGAATACAAATTCAAAAGTAGTTTCAATTAGTTCGTTTTGGATGGATGAGACAGAAATTACTAATGATGAATAC
>CAXXRT010000014.1:0-18414 GCA_963666945.2 Marinifilaceae bacterium | reverse complement strand
TTACCCTGGATAATCCCACTGATTTGTTTGACTATTATAATAATACCAGCGGCATAAAAGAGGGATACAGCAATGCGGGACAAAGGAGCGCAGGCGTTTTTGCCGAGAACAGGTGGGACTGTACCGAAAAGTTAAGGATAGTTGCGGGTCTTCGTTATGACAGGTCTGTCATAAACGAGGGTAGTCTTGCCGGAAACAAGGAGCAGAAAAGGGAGCTGGATGCGGTGAGCGGTAACCTTGGTATGGTATATACCCTTAAGGAAGATATTTATCTTTCCTTTAATATGGGAAGGGCTTTCCGTGTGCCTACCGCCGAGGAGCTTTTTACAGAGGTAATAACCTGTAAGGGTTCCAAGAAGGGGAACCCCGCCCTTAAGCCTGAATACGGATGGAATTATGATATTGGTTTCAGGGGCAGGACTTCCGCAGGCAGGTTGTCATGGGATTTGGCCCTGTTCTGTAACCGTATGTATGGATTTATCACCGAGGTTGCAGGAAGTCCCGATTCGGGTGTTGACTTCACATACGAAAACACAGATGCCAGGCTTATGGGTGGAGAGCTATCATCTTCATACCGTTTTGATAATGTGCTAAAGAAATCTGACAATCTTCTTGTAAGTCTTTCGGCCGCTCATGTGCATGGTGTGGATATGTTTAAGGATAATGCACCCCTGTTTGGTATGCCCCCCCTTAATTTTACTCCCGGCGTAAAATATCATGCTTTTTCTGCCAGCAGGTATGTCAAGGGATATTATCTGAAACTATCGGCCAGGTGCACCGCAGAGCAGAACAGGGTGGCCGAAAAGCCCCCCAAGACGGGAGGAGGTCCCTGGGGTTACGAGCCCTCTGCCTCTCATGTAATAATAGATATGGGAATGGGTTTGACTCTTAAGGGTTTGCCTTATAATCCAAAGTTGAGGATGGTGGTAAATAATTTGCTTAATACAAATTACCACCCCTGGGGATCGTACGTGCCGGCCATGGGCTTTAATTGCAAGATGGTAGTCCTGTTAAAGATATAACAGGTATAAGGGCCAGAAAAAGAAAGAGTTGTTAATAAAAAGTATAGTACGGCAGTTTTTCTGCATAAAAAATAAATAAGATGAACAGGTTGAAAACAAATACAATGAACAGGCTGAAAACAAATATATTATTAGTGTTGTCCTTGATGGTATCTTTTTGTGCTTGTAGTGACGAGGATATGGATATTACAAAACAGGAGTCAAACAGCATAGACTATAAAACAAATCTTTACCCCATAGAGGTAGAGGGTAAAACCGGCTATATTGACAGAACGGGAGATATAGTCATAGAACCTCAGTTTGATTCAGCCGATCCTTTTTACTACGGTCTTGCAATATTCAGGATGAAGGGAGAAGACGGTATGTACCACAACTGGGGATATATAAACACTAAGGGAGAGGTAGTCATTGAACACAAGCTGACCTCAGCCTCACGTTTTACCAGAGACGGACTGGCCAGGGCATCCTTGGAAGGGAAAAGTGGATATATAAACAAAAAAGGAGAATTTGTTATTGAGGCGGACTACGAACAGCAGGGGGATTTTCAGGAAGGACTGGCAAGCGTAAAGATAAGCGGCAAGTATGGTTTTATCAATACAAGAGGAATTCTTGTTATAGAACCAAAGTTTAAGAGTGCAGGCAGGTTTTGCAACGGTTTTTGTGAGGTGGTAACATCCGATGATAAGCACAATTACATAGACAAAAAGGGAAGTCTTGTAACAGATATAGAATTTTCCCGCGGGGACTGGTTTTACTGCGGTTTGGCCAAGGTAAAAACAGGAGATAAATACAGGTACATTAACGAGTCGGGGGAATTTGCCTTTGAAGGGGAGTACAGTGATGCAGCCTCTTTTTCGGAAGGACTTGCCGCAGTAGAGAACCAGGAAGGCAAGTGGGGATTTATCAATACCAGGGGAGAGTTGGTTATAGACTATAAATTTGGTGCAGGCTGGTTCAGTTCTTTGGAGTTTCATGAAGGACTGGCATACGTGAAGGAGGGGGATCTTTGGGGTTATATTGACAAGAAAGGCAGCTATGTGATTAGTCCCCGGTATAAATCGGCCAATGAATTTGTTAACGGTGTGGCCAGGGTTTATCTTGTAGAGAAATCTGCAGCCTATATAGATAAGTCGGGCAAAATTATATACAAGGGAAAGATAGATTAAGAATATTGCTAACAATTAAATAATTATATATGAGAAAGTTATTGTTTTTTGGAGTTCTGTTGACCGTTTTTGTTGCCTGTAATAACAGCAGGCAGCATACAATAGCAGAACTGCTGCAGGAGCCCACGGCAGGAGAAATGGTAAGCACCTACGGTGAGGTCTGTCACGTGTGTCATTGTACCTCAAAGAGGTGTTTGCTGGTAAACGAAAACATGCAGTGCATATTGGTAGAATGGAAAGACAGTACAAAGAAGTTCAGTCAAGCCTTAATGCGCAGGAATATCAAGGTTTCCGGGACCCTTAAATCGAAAGTACTGAGCCGTAAGAGGGTGGAAGAAATGCTGGAGCATGCCAAAGAGCATGAATCTGCAGTCAAGATCAATGAAAGCCAGAGGATTCTAAAATGGATGGACGATAACGGAAAGTCGTCCTATACTTCCTATTATATAGAATGTTTAGATTACAAGGAGATTGACTGATTATTCTTTAAGACTAGCGTGGGAAAATCTTACTCCTGATGGTCAGGGTTTCACCTGATAAAGGGGCAAGAATTCTTATGAATTTTGTGGTTTTTCAAAGACATTATTTCTTGGAAGAGTAATAATAGTCATAGGGGGATTTTGTCCCCCTTTCTATTTCACACTGTTTGGCTATTTCTGATGAGTTGCTCCGTAGTAGTACTGTTTTTCTATATACATCCCTGATATGCTGGCGGATAAAGTTTTAAGAGAATAAAAAAAAAGAAGGCCGCCAAAATTTCCATTTTGACGGCCTAATCAGTATTGAGATATTTGATAATTATTCTTCAACTAATTCAGCCTGGTAAGCTTTTAGTAGTTCTTCCTGAACATCGCCAGGTACTTTTTCGTAGGCTGCAAATTCCATGTTGAATGTTGCACGACCGCCTGTCAGTGAGCTTAGAGATGTTGAGTATCGTTGCATTTCTTTCAAAGGTACCTTGGCTTTAAGCTTCTGGAAACCTTTTTCTGACTCCATGCCCATGATCATGGCTCTTCTTGTCTGAAGGTCGCTCATGACGTCTCCCATACGGTCTTCCGGAACCAATACTTCTATATCGTATATTGGTTCGAGGATTTTAGGACCGGCAATCTTGAAGGCTTGACTGAATGCGTGTCTTCCCGCCAGTTTAAATGATATTTCGTTTGAGTCAACAGGGTGCATCTTTCCGTCGTATACGCATACCCTGATATCTCTGGCATAAGAACCTGTAAGAGGACCCTCGTCCATTTTTTCCATGATACCTTTAAGTATGGCAGGCATAAAACGGTTATCGATTACTCCACCAACTATACAGTTGTAGAATATCAGCTTACCGCCCCATGGAAGAGTGACTTCATCTTTGTTTCTTACGTTCATTCTGTATTCCTGACCGTTTATCCTGTAGGTTGAGGGTTCCGGCATACCTTCTTCGTAAGGTTCTATGATAAGATGCACTTCACCGAACTGACCGGCACCACCTGATTGCTTTTTGTGACGGTAGTCAGACTGTGCAGCTTTGGTTATGGTCTCCCTGTAAGGAATTTTAGGTGTAAGGAATTCTATCTCAAGCTTATCGTTGTGCTCGATTCTCCATTTCATGGTGTTGATGTGGAATTCACCCTGTCCGCTGACTATCATCTGTTTCAGTTCTTTTGAATACTGAACGGTGATAGAGGGATCCTCTTCGTGGATACGGTTAAGGATTTCTGCAAGTTTTTCTTCGTCTGACTCGTTGGCAGCCTTTATTGCTGTACGGTATTTTGCGTTAGGATAAGTGATTGCGTTGAATTTGTAATCGCAGTCTTTTTCGCAAAGTGTATTGTTGTTCTTTGTATTTTTAAGCTTTACGGCAGCGCCTATGTCGCCTGCCCTGAATTCAGTGACCTTAACCCTGTTTTTACCAGCAACGGCATAGAGCTGAGATAATCTTTCTTTGGTATTGGTATTCATGTTGTAAAGATCGTCACCTTCTTTTATGGTTCCGGAGGCTACTTTAAACAAGTTGACTTCCCCCAGATGCGGTTCTATTGTTGTGTTGAATACGAATAATGAAGATTTGCCTTTTGAGTCGTAAGGAACCTCAGTGCCGTCAATGGTTACAGAAGGAGGCATTTCGTCAACTGAAGGGGCAACATTGACAATGAATTCCATAAGTCTTCTGACGCACATATTTTTACCTGCCGAGATGCAGAATACCGGGAACATACCCCTTGCGATAAGACCTTTTTTAATACCCTCGCGCATTTCGTTTTCGCTAAGGCTTCCCTTGTCGAAGTATAGCTCCATAAGAGCTTCGTCGTTTTCGGCTGCAGCCTCAACAAGTTCGTTGTGTAGCTCGGCAGCTTTTTCTTTTTCACTGTCGGGAATAGCAAGTACCTGAGGTTTTCCCCCTTCAGGTCCCCATTGGTACATTTCCATTTTAAGCACATCGACTACTGCGTTGAAGTCTTGTCCTACGCTTATGGGATACTGTACAATAACAACTTTGCCTCCAAAGTGAGCTTTAGCCTGCTCTATTGTGTGTTCGAAGCTTGCTTTTTCGTGATCAAGCTGGTTGACAGCAATAATTAGCGGCTTGTTAAGTTTTTCTGCGTGACGGAAATGTATGTCCGTGCCGACTTCAATACCTTGTTGAGCGTTGATAAGCATTATAGCAGTGTCGGCAACGTTAAGGGCCGAGATGACTCCCCCTGCAAAATCATCGGCACCCGGGGTGTCTATGAAGTTTAGTTTTTTATCTTTCCACTCGGAAAATAATACTGTCGGGAAGACAGAGCTTCCGTAGTCCTGTTCTACGGGATGGTAATCCGATGCGGTATTTCCTGTTTTAATACTTCCTCTTCTGTCAATAACACCACCCTCATAAAGCATGGCTTCGGCCAGGGTGGTTTTACCGGAGCCGGAACTACCTACCAACGCGATATTCTTGATATCTTTTGAATCGTAAATCTTCATATAGTTATAATTTTAGGGTTATTTATTTGTGTTAGTTTTTCTGCTTATATTTTGATAAGCACCCTAAATTAGTCATCTTTTTTGTAAAAGACAATTTATGTAAAGACTTTTTTTCGGGCTTAATAATTAATATGCAAGGGGGAAATCATTAAAAGATGTTAAAAAATGAAATGTATGACTTACAAGTTATATATTTGGCAAGAATGTTGTTTTAATAAAGGGAAATTAATAAACAGAAAGATTATGGCAGGAATTTGGATTATTTTTATTGCATTTACATTAGTAAGCTGGTTGGTGAGCCGACAGCTGAAGACAAGGTTTAAGAAGTATTCAAAGCTTCCTACAGCCAATGGAATGACCGGTAAGGATGTTGTAGAGAAGATGTTGAGGGACCATGGTATTTCAGGTGTTCAGGTGGGTAGTGTCAGTGGTCAGTTGACAGACCATTATAATCCTGCGACAAAGACTATAAATTTAAGTCAAGAGGTATACTACGGCAATAACGTTGCGGCAGCAGCTGTTGCGGCCCATGAATGCGGTCATGCCGTTCAGCATGCCGAGGCTTACGCTTTTCTTGCCTTGAGGTCAAAGCTTGTGCCATTTGTCAGTTTTGCATCAAGATGGATGCAATGGGTGCTATTGGCTGGGATTTTGATGGTTCAATCGAATCCTAATATCTTATTTGCGGGAATATTGCTGTTTGCAACTACCACATTGTTTAGTATCATAACATTGCCAGTGGAGGTTAACGCCAGCAGCAGGGCATTGGCGTGGATGAGAAATTCCGGGGTGACAAGCTACGAGACTCAGGAGAGTGCCAGGGATGCCTTGAAATGGGCTGCTTACACTTATTTTGTGGCTGCCTTATCATCGCTTGCAACATTGCTGTATTATGTGATGATATATTTAGGAAACAGAGACTAGACTGTTTAACTGATAAAATATAGGACATTTTGACACCCTCTTTGTCGTTTCTGGCAAAGGGGGTGTTTTTTTTAGTATGGATTATTATTGTCTAAAAATTGTATTTGTCTGACTTATGAAGAGTGGTATTTCTGCAGAATAAAGCAATAAAATAAAAAAGACAGCTACCTTGCAAATAGGAGCTGTCTTTTACCAATATATTTTTACCAGGATTAAATCCCAAATGCTTCTTTAATCTGCTTTACAAAGTCGAGCTTTTCCCATGTAAACAGTTCCACCTCTTTTTCTATATTTCCGAAATATGGTGAGGAGTAGCATTTTACAACAGTTCTGGGGATTCTTCCCATGTGCCCGTAGGCCGCTGTTTCTCTGTATATAGGATTTCTTAGTTTCAGTCTTTTCTCTATTGCCCTTGGTCTTAGGTCGAATAGTTGAGTGATTTTCTCTGCTATCTCGTTATCGCTGATGTTTACTTTCGCGGTACCGTAAGTATTTACGTATATTCCTACAGGTTTTGCAATACCAATAGCATAAGAAAGCTGAACAAGAATTTCTTCTGCAACACCAGCAGCAACAAGATTCTTGGCAATGTGACGGGCAGCATAGGCTGCTGAGCGGTCAACCTTGGAAGGGTCTTTACCAGAGAAAGCACCACCACCGTGGGCACCCTTACCACCGTAGGTGTCAACAATAATCTTACGACCAGTAAGACCGGTATCCCCGTGAGGTCCCCCAATAACGAATTTTCCTGTTGGGTTAACGTGCAGTATCAGGTTTTCGTCGAAAAGATTCTTGATTCTTTCAGGAAGCTGTTCTATTACCCTAGGAAGAAGTATATTCTGAACATCTTCTTTAATCTTTTCGCACATTGCCTCTTCAGCGACTTTCTTTTCCTTTTCTATGGTAGAGGTAATGAACTCGTCGTGTTGAGTTGATACAACAATGGTGTGTATTCTCTTTGGTTTATTGTCGTCGCCGTATTCAATTGTTACCTGTGATTTGGAATCGGGACGCAGGTAAGGCATAGGTGAATTATCTTCTTTTCTTATAACAGAAAGTTCTTTTAAAAGAAGGTGAGACAGTTCCAAAGGAAGAGGCATATAGTTGTCGGTTTCGGTACATGCGTAACCAAACATCATACCCTGGTCACCGGCACCCTGTTCTTCAGGGTCTTCCCTTTCAACTCCACGGTTGATATCAGGAGACTGTTCGTGAAGAGCATTAAGCACACCACAGGAATATCCGTCGAATTTGTATTCACTTTTTGTGTAACCTATATCTGCGATTACCTCCCTGGCTATTTCCTGTACATCGACATAAGTAGATGTCTTTATCTCGCCGGCAATAATTGTCTGTCCGGTAGTCACCAGTGTTTCGCAAGCAACTTTGGCATTAGCATCGTAAGCAATAATTTTGTCAAGGATTGCATCGGAAATCTGATCGGCAATCTTGTCAGGATGTCCTTCAGAAACAGATTCGGATGTAAATAAGTATCCCATAGTTTTTAATTTTTATATGTTAAAAAATACGGGAAAGCATGGTTGGTTGGTGTCAGAAATAATGCATTTTAGCTTTTTTTTTCTGTGGTTGCAATCAGCCAAATCTTTCCACAATTCTGGTGGCAAAGGTAGTATTTTTTTGATATTTCCTAATTTGTAGGCAAAAAATATTGCCAAATAAATGTTAAAGGAGGCAAAAAACGGGTGTAAAATATTAATTTTGCTGTTACTTTGATGGAAATAAGACCTCCATGATTATTAAATATATAGGAGGATGGATCAGACAACTGAAAGGAAAATATAAACAGTTAAAGTTATGTTGTTATACACTATAGGCGTAAAATTTTATGCATTAATGGTTCGTTTGGTTTCTCCATTTAACGAGAAGGCAAAGTTAATGGTAGCAGGAAGAAAGAATATCTTTAATAATATTAGGGATAAGGTATCGGGAGATAAGGATATTATATGGTTTCATGCTGCATCGCTTGGTGAGTTTGAGCAGGGCCGTCCGGTCATAGAGGAGATTAAGCGCAGGAATCCGGGTAGGAAGATATTGCTTACCTTCTTTTCTCCTTCGGGATATGAGATACGAAAAAACTACGCAGGTGCCGATTATATATTTTACCTTCCTTTTGACGGAGCTTTAAATGCCAGACGATTTATGGATATAGTAAGACCTGAGATGGTGTTTTTTATAAAATACGAATACTGGTATTATTATCTTAGGGAGCTTAAAAAAAGAGATATTCCAACTTATATTATTTCAGCTATATACAGGCGGGAACAACCGTTTTTTAAATGGTATGGGGCTTTCTGGAGAAAGATGTTAGGTTTTTATGAGACTATCTTTATTCAGAACAGGGAATCGGTTGAATTGCTTGAATCCATAGGTGTAAATAATTTTGTGGTAGCAGGAGATACCCGTTTTGACAGGGTGTATGATATTGCCTCCAAGGCTCAGAATCTTCCTTTGGTAGAGAAGTTTGTGGGGGATAGTGATGCGGTAATATGTGGCAGTACCTGGCCCAGGGATGAGGATAACATTATAGAGTATATTAAGACTCATGATACGGGACATAAGTGGATAATTGCCCCTCATGAGACTGATAAGAGTCATGTTGCCGATATCCTCAGGAAGCTGGACGGGAATGCTGTTCTTTACACAGAGGCGACAGAGGAGAATGTATGCGGTTCCAATGTGTTGATAATTGATTGCATAGGAATTCTTTCTTCCGTATATCAGTATGGTAAGATTTCCTATATAGGGGGTGGATTTGGTAGGGGGATACATAATACCCTTGAGGCTGCCACATTCGGATTGTCGATAGTTTTCGGTCCTAATTACCAGAAATTCAAGGAGGCTGTCGAGTTGATTGAAAAGGGAGCTGCTTTTACTTATAATGAGTATGGCGAGCTGGAGTCGGTTCTAGGTAAGTTGACAGGTGACAGGGAGTTTATGGAAGACAGTGGTAGGCGTTCTGCTGAATATGTTTCTGAGAATATTGGGGCTACCCGTACAATTATAGAGAAATGTAGACTTTAGTTTCAGCTTTTCTTTTTTAGAGATGTTTTTATATGTATCACAAATATATTAAGACAGGATTAAAGCTTTAGTCCTCGGGGAGGTTTTTCAGGATTGTCTCAGGTTTAAGGCGTGTTTATTTATACTTAAAATAAACTTAGTACAAAGCATTTAAAATGAAGGAGTAAAAGGAGCAGGGATGATATCTGTAAATTAATATAGCATAATGCAGAAAGAGTGTATGTGACTATGAGTATTCTTAAATAGATTAAGAATATTATAAAAAGCCAGGGATACCTACTGTTTTATAAAGTTATAGGAAATTGTTCCTTGTTGAAGGACAGGGGCATATGGGTTTTCGTTAAAGCGTGATCGCTTAGCAGCATCTATGGCCGTTTCCCAGAGAAGTTCGTCTTTGGATTTTGATTTTTCTTCAATAATTTCTGCCTTTGTAACCCTTCCGTATCTGTTTACAGATATGGCAACGACAACAAAGCCGTCGTTCTCACATTTGAATACCGGTATTGGAAGGAATGTTTTATATCTGTTTTTTAAACTGTATGAAACACTGCTGGGGCCGCTGTAGAATACTGTTTGCAGGGAATCTAGTTTTCTTTTTGCCTCTTCTTCGGTGTGTTGTATGCTGTCTTTTATAAAACTTTCTTTGTTGTTGTTTTTATAAAGATTGGCATGTTGCTGATCGAGTTCCTGCTGGAGTTCTTTAATATAGTCGTCTACTTCCTGACTTGCTTTTTCTCTGGACTTAGAGGCAAGTTCTTCGTTTACGGCAATGGATTTAAGCAGTTTGTTTATGCTTTCTTCAGTTTCTTCTGCCGGAATGACTTTTTCCTCCTTTTTCTCTTCTTTTTCTTCTTTCTTTTCTTCTTCTATCTTTTCTACTATCTCTTCAGGAAATTCTATAAGAATGCTTGCTTCAGAAACTGGTCCTGCATTGTTTATTTTAAAACTGACAAAGAAGATAGCCAGCACCAGGTGAAAACCTATGGTTCCCATTAATCCATATTTGTGAATATACAGCAGCTCTGTGAATTCTTTCCACAGCTGTTTGAAGTCTATATTTATACCTGGCATTCTCATTGTAAATGCAAAATTAGTAAAAATAAGTTTTAGATTTTAGTATAGATTTGTGAATCTGATAATATGATTATATATTTGAATATGTTAAAAGGTGTTTTGTACGGATTATTATCTCGCTTTGGGAAATCGTTATTGTCTCTTTTTTTTCCCCGGGTGTGTTGTGTTTGTGGGGAATATCTATCTGGTAATGAGGAATTAGTGTGTGTAAAATGTTTATGTGAATTGCCTAAGACAAATTATCATCTTTATAAGGATAATCCTGTTGCATATATGTTTTACGGAAGGGTTAATATACATGCTGCTGCTTCATATTTTCATTTTGTAAAATCGAGTAAGTATAGTAGAATGATGTACCGGTTTAAGTACGAGGGAATGAAGGAGATTGGTGTGGCTCTTGTGTAAATATTTTGGGAGGAATCTCTCAGAGTCTCATCTTTTTTCTGATGTGGATATTATTGTGCCTGTTCCCTTGCATAGAAAGAAATTGAGTGAGAGGGGGTATAATCAATCTGAATGTATTGCCAGGGGAATGTCTGCTTCTATGGGTGTATGTGTGGCATGTGATAATCTGATAAGAAAAGAGTTTACACCTACCCAGACGCGTAAGTCAAGAACTGACAGATGGGATAATGTGAAGGGGAAATTCATTGTAGTTGATCCTGTAGCTTTTACAAACAGGCATATACTGCTTGTGGATGATGTAATAACTACAGGAGCAACTATTGAGGCTTGCGCTGCTGAATTGCTAAAAATTCAGGGGGTAACAGTGAGTATTGCCACCCTTGCCAAGGCCTGATAATGTATTGTTATTCTTTTTCTACGTTATTTCTTAAAAGAATCCTTAACACCAGATATCCTACAACGGCTGCAATAAGCGATCCTCCTAAGATACCCATCTTGGCACAATTCTCCAGATATTTATCGGTATAAGCAAGGTTGTTGATAAATAGTGACATGGTAAATCCAAAGCCACCAAGACAGCTTAGCCCGAATATGTGTTTCATGTTTGTCCTTAATGGCAGGGAGGCAATTTTTAATTTGACTGCAATCCAGGAGAAAAGAGTTATACCAATTATCTTTCCGAACACCAGGGCTGTGGCTATGTTTCGGGCCAGGTAATTAAATTCCCCTGAGTCGGGGCCTTCACCGATGAACTGTACCCCCGCATTACCAAGGGCAAATAAAGGCATTATAAAAAATATGACCGCTCCATGTAGGTTTTTTTCCAGTAGCTGACAGCTGGGCATAACTCCGTGGGTAAGGTCCTGCATGCGCTCCACCCATTTTATCTCTGATTTGGTAAGGAATTTTTCTTCCGAGGTTCTGGTTCCTTCTTCTCCTATAAGAGACTTCATCTGAGATATGTATTTTCTTGTGTCCAGCATTTTGTTTGCCGGTATGGTAAATGCCACAATGACTCCAGCTATCGATGGGTGTATGCCTGACATAAGGAAGAAATACCAGATAAGAATTCCTACGGTTAAGAACAGTGCCTGATTATACATTTTAGCATAATTCAGCATTAAAAGAAGTGCGTACAGTAGTGCTGCTACTCCTAAAAAGGCCCAGTTAAGGGTGGCACTATAAAAAATAGCTATCACTACAACTGCGCATATATCATCAAAGATGGCAAAGGCAGTAAGGAAAACTTTGAGAGCCAGGGGCACACGTCTGCCCAAAAGGGTTAATATCCCCAGTGAAAAGGCTATGTCTGTCGCCATGGGGATACCCCATCCCTCAGATCCCGGTCTGTTGTAGTTTAGCAGACCGAATATTATTATAGGGACAATGACTCCCCCTATAGCAGCAAATATTGGTAATATTGCTTTTTTTACTGATGAAAGCTGTCCTGCAATAATCTCTCTTTTTATCTCCAGGCCTATAACAAAGAAGAAGACGGCCATAAGCCCGTCATTAATCCAGTGTAGTAAGGACATGGAGAAGTTATTGGCTTCTATACTGAGGCCCAGATGCAGGTGTAAAAGGTGAAAATACGATTCACTATGGGTAGAGTTTGCCCATAGAATGGCTATGATAGCGCACATTAAAAGAAAGATTGAGCTAAATGCTTCGTTCTTTATGAATCGTTGTATTCCAATGATTCTTTTTTTCATAATTGTCAAGTGTGTGTAGTTAACAGGGCAAATATACAAAAATCTGTATGCTGATCAAATTTAATTTTGGCTACAGCTCTGTCATAATTGTAATGATATTCTTATTTTTTTGTAAGTTTGTAGCCTTAAATATTTGATGTGGTGTATTAATCAAGATCGTTTTACCGGAACACAAAAATATAAGCAGATGAATAAATCAAATAATTATATAAAATATATCTCTATTGTTGTTTTTGGACTTGTAATTTTTTCCTGTGCTAACAGGGGATATCCTGAGGGCGGAGCGAAGGATGAAACTCCACCCGAGATTCTACGCTCGGATCCATCTAATGGGACTCTTAGGTTTGATAAGAAAAAAGCCAATATATATTTTAACGAGTTTGTACAGCTTAAAGATATTACCCAGAAGTTTATGATTTCCCCTCCGCAGAAAAAAAAGCCATTGGTCAAACTAAGGGGGAAAAGGGTACTTATAGAATTTCAGGATACATTAAGGGAAAATACTACTTATTCTCTGGATTTTGGTGATGCAATAGTTGATAATAACGAGGGGAATCCTATGGGGGATTACCGTTATTATTTTTCAACAGGGGATAATATCGATACTATGCGTGTTGGGGGCTATGTGTTTGATGCTTTTACCCGTAAACCGTTGGAGGATATGTATGTGATGCTGTACGAGAATCATGGAGATTCAATTCCATTAAAAGAGGTTGCTTCTTATGTTGCAAGAACTGATACTGCGGGATATTTCAGCATTACAAATATTAAGCAGGCTCATTACAGAATACTTGCCATTGAGGATGCCAACAGAAATTATATGTTTGAGTCTCCTGCTGAGAAGGTCGGATTTCTTGATAGTCTTGTTTATCCTGTAGCCTTTCCATTAACACGAAGGGATACTGCTTCTGCCGATACAACGGCAATGATAAGCTATACTGCTTTCGGTCCTGATAATCTTACTATGTATATGTTTGAGGAACAGAAAATCCAGCAATACCTGATAGGTGGAACCAGACCTCAGAAGGAGAAACTGAATTTCATTTTTAGTCTTCCGCGAAAAGATGAATTGAAAATTGATTTGCTAGGTATAGATGAGGGGAAAGATTGGTATATAAGTGAGCATAGTTTGAATAACGATACAATTGATCTTTGGATAAGGGATTCCCTGGTCTTTAAAAGAGATAGTCTTTTTGCAGAGATAAAGTATATGAAGACTGATTCCTTGGGTGTATTGACCTCTGATACAGATACTTTAAAGCTTAATTTTGTGACAGCAAAGAAGGTTGTTGACAAGAAAAGGTCTAAAAAGAAAAAAGAGGATAAGCCGGCAGAAAAGAAGACTGTCTTCCTGAAGACTGATGTAAATGTACAATCAGTGATTGATATTAATGCTGTTGTCAGGTTTTCTTTCGATCAGCCTGTGGTTGAGGATTTTCAGGATAAGGTGTCCTTGTATATGATAGAGGATACTCTTAAAATTAAGCAGGATATTAATATAATACAGGATAGTCTTAAAATCCGGGAGTTTAGGCTGGATTATAAATGGCAGCCGGAAAAGAATTATTCCCTTGAAGTTGACTCCGCTGCTATAAATAGTATATATGGTCTTCATAATGATAAGATAGAAAAGAAATTTTCTGTCAGGGAAGAAGACTTTTACGGAAAGATTTTATTAAAGCTGGAGAATGTTACTACTCCTGTTGTCATTCAATTGATACAGGGAAAGAAGGAAGAAAAGATTATAAGAACACAAAGAGGTAGTGAAGATAGGGTTTATGTATTTCCGTATCTGAAAGCCGGTGATTATAGCTTTAAAATAATAAAAGATGCAAATGGTAATGGTAAATGGGATACCGGTAATTACCTTAAGAGAAGACAGGCCGAGGAGGTCCTTTATATGGATCAGTCAATTAAGGTAAGGCAGAACTGGGATTTTGAACATACCTGGACATTGAAATAATCATATTTTTAGTGTTAATATGTATTTCTGAAATTTATGCAAAAAATGCAGAATAGATGTTTTGGACTGTTGTTATTGGTTTTCTTGCTGTCTTCTATTGTGTTAAAGGCTCAGAGTAATAGGGATATTGCATTTAAGGATGGAGAGCGGCTTCATTATACTGGTTATTATAACTGGGGGATGATATGGGTAAAGGCAGGTAAGGTTGATTTATTAACAAGTAAGACAAAGCTTGGCAGCCGGGAAGTGTATAATATTAAAGCCACAGGCTACAGTATGCCGGGCTGGGACTGGTTTTTCCGCCTGAGAGATACCTTTGAAGTGCATTGCGATACACTGAATCTTCTGCCTCTCAAGTTTAGCCGAATAGTAAATGAAGGAAAGTATCATGCACATTATAAATATGATTTTGACTATGATAAGGCGCTGGTTTTTGCAAGAGTAAAGCGAAGGGATAATCCGGAGTATAAGACTGTGAAGCCTCTTTATTCCGAAACGCTTGATATGCTCTCGTTTGCATGGCATGCAAGAAATCTTGATTATTCAGCCTATTCTGTAGGTGAAAAGATAAAGGTAAGGCTTATTATAAGTAATAGGATCTATAATCTTTATATACGATACAAAGGTATTGAAGAGGTAGAAACGCGTGATGGGGTAAAGGTAGAGTGCCATAAGTTTTCTCCTATGCTTGTAAAGGGGAGTATGTTTAAGGGGGGAGA
The DNA here is from genome assembly GCA_963666945.2 of Marinifilaceae bacterium. Classification (GTDB taxonomy): domain Bacteria; phylum Bacteroidota; class Bacteroidia; order Bacteroidales; family Marinifilaceae. The sequence continues at coordinate 3,432 of CAXXRT010000014.1, read as the reverse complement.
GGAGATGACAGTGTGGGTCAGTAATGACAGGAACCGTGTCCCGATAATGGCGGAGGCCAAGGTTATTATTGGTAATGTAAGGGGAGTTCTTTCCTCGTATAAGGGCTTACGCCATAAGAGTGTAATCTTTCCCGGGTCGGAAGGATTGATGGAGGACAGGTAGTTAAAGAAAAAACGGGCTTAACTATGTTTGCAGTCAAGCCCTTATGAAAGTTTTCGTAGTAAGGTATTTGGTCTTTTTATTCCTTATAAGTTCTAATAATATTAAATATCATATTCTTCTTCGTGAAATTTAATACCCAAAGATTCCAGCTCATCGAGTATAGGTGTGTATATTTCAGGTAGAATAGGGATATGTATTCCTTTAAGCTGTATTACTTTATTAAGCAGCAGTTTTGTTGCAATGGCAAGGGGTGTTCCAACGGTAAATGCCATTGCTGTATCTTTTGCATTTTTGCCTTCAATGGACATAGAGGAAATAGTCCTTTTGTTTTGTCCATCAATTTGGTAATCAAAAATATGTTGCATGATAAGCAAATCCTTATCATTGGTTTGAAGAGCCCATTTGTTTTCAAGTATTTTCTGTAAAACCATTGCGGGGGTGGCATCTTTGATTTTTATCTTTTCCTCTGAAAATATACCTAGCCATTCAAGTTTTTGCATTTCTGAAGAATTAATATCTTTATTAAGGTATTGTGAAAGTGCAAATTTAGTGTCTCCGTGGCTATTTGGTATAAAGCTCTTAATATAATCGTTATAGCTTAAGTCTTCGGATTTGTTCATTTTATAGCTGTCGTCCGTGCATCCCAGTTGGACAAATATATCCCATGCCTTGCTATATCCGGGTCTTCTCATTGTTCCCCTCATTATGGAGGGGATATTCCCCAGATTATAGGTTTTTATGTAGTGAAGAGAATCTCTGTTAGGATAAACCTCAAATTCGCCGTATCCGGGCACTGAAGTAGTTGAAAGATTAGTGAATAGCTTATGGTAGGGGATGTATTTGTAGCAATTGTTTTCTTTGTATTGAGCCACACCTGTTCCTGCTAATACAATATTTCGTGGATTCCAGGAGAATTTGTAGTTCCATGGATTGTTATCGCATTCAGGGGCAACCAATCCTCCTGTGTAGGAGTGGAACGATTTTAGTATGCCTCCATTATCTTTTATCTTGTTGATAATTTTCATTGCCGACATATGGTCTATTCCCGGATCAACACCCAGTTCGTTCATAAACAAGAGGTTGTTTTCCCTGACTTCTTCATCCATGGTTTTCATTTCTTCAGAAATATAAGAAGGAGTCAGCAGGTGTTTTTTATGTCTTATGCATTCCTTCGCAACTATTGTGTGCATAAAGGCCGGCAGCATAGAAATAACTACATCGGCATCGCCTATTTCCTTGTCTCTTTGTTCAAGATCTTTAATATTGAACGATGTGGCTTCTCCATTAGGATTGCCGTTTATGCGCGATTTAGCAAGGGAAAGATTAATATCGGCAACTCTTACTATCCAGTTGTATTTTTTCGAATGTTTGAGTAAATACGATATCAGGCAACCTGAAGACAGGCCTGCACCTATGATTAAGATTTTTTTTCATAAGATTGTCAGTTAGTTTGTTCGCACTTATAAAGATATAAAAAAATGCTGTTACATATTAAATTTTCTTAAATTTGTGTTAATTTTGAAACCTTATTCTTGATTATAATATTAATTCAGTGATATTATTTAATATTCATAATTAAGGAGATAAATAAAAAAAACTGAGCTATGAGACAAAAACTATTGTTCTTTTTATTTTCATCTATGGTTGTTTTGTTTTGTTCTTGCAATAAATCAAAGAAAGCTATGCAGCCAGGCATCTCCGGTAACTCTTATGAGATAATGGCGGTGATGAATAAAACCTTGTGGGAATCAACTGTTGGAGATACATTAAGGTCTGTTTTTATGCAGGATATGGCTGGTTTGCCTCAGGAAGAGCCTTTGTTCAATATGGTTAATATTCCTTTGACTTACTTTGATCAGGAATTGAAAACTCATAGGAATGTACTACAGGTTGTAATATCAAAGGATGTTAAGGATGCAAATATAATATTTAAGAAAAATGCCTGGGCAAGGCACCAGATGTATGTAAAGATGCTTGCAAAGGATAGTGAGTCTTTCTATTCCTTGTTGTCTGAGAATAAGGATAAGTTATTGTCTTTGTTTTTGGGCGAAGAATTAAGCAGATTGAAAAGCTACTATACAAAATATCCTAATTCACAGATTTTTAATAATCTTAAAAACAACTATGGATTTACTCTTTCTATACCCAAGGGGTATAATCTTAATGTAGATACTACAAAGTTTGTGTGGATATCGAGCGAGACACCTAAAAATAGCAGGGGGTTAATGGCTTATTCCTATCCTTACACTGCCCAGAGTCAGTTTTGAGGCAAATAATTTAATAAAAAAGAGAAACCAATTATTGAAAAAATATATTCCGGGACCCACAGATGGATCCTATATGTCAACAGATACAGTAACTCCATTATCCGTTAAACAATACGAATTCAATGGTTTGTATGCACTTGAGATAAGGGGTCTTTGGAAAGTTGAGAATGATTATATGGGTGGCCCTTTTGTCAATCTGTCTGTACTGGATGAGAAAAACAACAGGATAGTTTGTGTTGACGGATATGTATATGCTCCTCAGGAGGATAAAAGGAATCTGATAAGGGCAGGTTGAGGCTATCATGCATACCCTGGATTTTCCTGAAAAAGAGAAAAAATAGTAGTTTAAGTTATTTTCAATATTTGTTGGTATAAAATATTATTGGCATTAGCGAGGTTTCCATTCCGGGGACCTCGCTAATGTGTTTTTTGTAGTTGCTCGTTTTAATTAATTCCGAAGGATTTAAACTTTATCATTGAAGGCAATGACTAAAACTTAATAAGCTTTTTATGGATACAAAAGAAAAGGCTGCTTTGTTGTTAAAACAGAGCAGCCTTTTGTCATTGTAGTATTGATTATTGGATTATCCGCATTTGGACGATCCGCATTCCTTACATATAAGACATCCCTCCTGGTATACCACTGAATGAGAACCGCAGTTATCACAAATAGAGCCATCAGCTTTTGTGCCGTTTGGAATGTATTTTTTTAGTGCTCTTTCTACACCGTTTTTTCCATGTGTTAATGTTTTCACTATCAAGCTGAAGATCAGAGACAAGTTTAACGACCTGAGCAATAGGCATTCCATGACGAAGTACGCTGGATATTAACTTGGCATAGTTCCAGAATTCCTTATTGAATTTATATGATAGTCCTTCTAACGGTTGTCTTGAAGCCTCTCTTGTTGCAGAACTGAAAGTCGTAGCGGGAATTGCCCTCTTCGTCTTTTCTTTTTATGATTTTCCCTTTGTTTACAGATTTTGGAAGAAGAATTCCCTCAT
>CAXXRT010000013.1:0-19375 GCA_963666945.2 Marinifilaceae bacterium | reverse complement strand
TATTATACCGATAAATGTCTTGGTGAATTTATAGAGAAGTGCAGGAAGTCAGAAATATGGGATAATACTCTTTTCATTCTTGTTGCTGACCATGGAGTGCGTTTACCAGATAATGATTTGGTTAGTGATCCAAAGTGTTTTAAAATTCCCATGGTATGGCTTGGTGGTGCTTTGAAAGATAATTCGGAGGTTATTAGTTCATATATGTCACAGACAGATATTGTAAGGACTTTGCTGTGTCAGTTAGATGCAGATAATCAAGATTATATTTTTAGTAAGAATATTTTTGCAGAGAAAGTTAATAGCTTTTCTTTTTACACATATAATGATGGAGTAGGATTTTTAAATGATACCTTAAAAACTGTGTATGACAACACAAGTAAAAGATATTTGCATAAGGAAGGGGCCGATAATATGTACGGAAGGGCTTATTTGCAAATGCTTTATAATGATTTTAAGGACAGATAAAAAATCTTAAACATGGGTAGAATTATATTGTTTATTTGTTGCCTGATATATTTCCCTGTTCAGGCACAGAATATTGTTTATGACAACGAGCCGGAAAAGTTAAAAGATTTAGCTGATGAATTGTATAGTAAGCAGAAATTTGGTGCAGCTTCCAGGGCATACGAACGATTTCTGAATTCGTGTAAAGAATTATCTTCAGAGAACTTTTCTACTGCTTGTTTTTATAAAGCTTGTTGCGATATTGAATTATTCCGACCTGATGGAATTGAGCAGATGGAGAGATTCGTAAAGCATTATCCGGAATCAAGATATGTTCCACAAGGATATTTTCAGATTGCTGTAAGCAATTTCAGAAAAGAGGAATATTCAAAGACTCTCGATTATTTAAATCTTGTAGATGTCAGATTGCTAAGCAAAGAAAATAAGGATGAATATTTTTTTAAAAGAGGTTATTGTAATCTTCAGTTAGGGAATGAAGATTCTGCGGCATCCGATTTCTACGAGATTAAGGATAATCAAGGAAAGTATAGAACAGCTTCAGTTTTTTATTATGGTTATATATCTTTTAAAAATAAGAAGTACCAGACAGCTTTGGAGTCATTTAAGAAGATAGAAAAGGAGGAAGATTTTGCAGATGTTATTCCTTTTTACATTGTTCAGGTTTACTATTCACAACAAAAATATTCAAAAGTTATTGAGGATGGGGAGAGTATCTACGATTCCCTTGATGAGAGATGTAAATTGGCATTGTCAAGAATATTGGCAAATACTTTTTTTAGACTGGATAACTATTCAAAGTCATTAGATTATTTTAATAGCTATTTTGCGGGAGATGTTGAGGCTGAGAGAGATGATAATTTTGAGTATGGTTATTGTTTGTATAAAGAAAATAAATATGAGAAGGCAATAAAATATCTTGAAGGTGTTGGTGGTGATGATAAGAAGACACAAATAGCCGCTTTTACTGTAGCTGATTGTTATCTCAAACTTGGAAATAAAAAGTCAGCCAGGGTTGCTTTGGGTACTGCAGCAAGTATGGATTATGATTCCAGTATTTCTGAAAGTGCACTTTTTAATTATGCTAAGATAAATTACGAATTATCTTATTCTCCCTTTAATGAGACTATAAATTCCTTTGATGAGTATATATCAAAATATCCCGATTCAGGAAGAAATGATGAGGCTTACGATTATCTTGTAGACGTATATATGAGTACAAGAAATTATAAGGCTGCATTAATTTCTATGGATAAGATAAAATATAAGACTTCAAAGATTAAACAGGCATATCAGAAAGTAGCCTACAACCGAGGGGTGGAATTATTTAATGATTTTCATTTTGAAGATGCAATAGCATATTTTGATGGGGCTCTTCAGTATAGAATGTTTGATAAAAAAATTACTGCCAGTGCGTTATTTTGGAAGGCTGAGGCTTTATATAAATTGGAAAGATATCAAGAAGCTGTTGTATTATATAACAAGTTTCTTGAAACTCCAGGGGCAAGTCTTACAGTAAATTATGATGATGCCTATTATAGTCTTGGCTACAGTTATCTTAAGGTTAAAGATTACAAAAAGGCAGTTGAGTCTTTTAAACTGTTTGAAATAAATAAAAAAGATGAATCTTCAGGTATTTTAGCTGATGCAAGGAATAGGATAGGTGATTATTATTTGTATGTAAGAGATTACGATTTAAGCCTGAATTATTACAATAAAGTCATTATACAGGATGTAAAAGACAGGGATTATGCTCTTTATAAGAAATCTTTAGTGTTGAGGCTTAAATCTGATTACAGTTCTCAGAAACAGGTAATAGATAAGTTGTTGGCAGATTATCCGGATACAAGGTATTATTCAGAACTATGCTATGAAGCAGGTAATCTTCTTATGACTTTAAATAATAATCAGGAGGCAGAAAAATACTATAATAGGATAATTGAAAAAGGTGTTACTTCAGAATATATGCCCAAAGCTATGCTTCAGATAGGATTACTTAATTTTAATTCCAAGAATTTCACTTTAGCAGAGAAGTATTATAAGAAGGTGATTGAAGAATATAAGGGAACTGAATATGCTGAGTCTGCTTCCATTGGACTTAAGAATGTGATGATTGAAGGTAGCAGGGTGGATGAGTATTTCAGTTATCTTGGAAAGCAGGGTATGGATAAAAATACAGGTGAAGCAGAGAAAGATTCGTTGAAATATATATCGGCTGAAAGAAAATTTATGGATGGTGATTATGCCAATGCTATAAATGGTTTTGAATCATATTTAAAGACTAATTCAGAAGGCGTGTTTATTATGAATGCGAATTATTTTCTGGCAAATTGTTATTTACAGAAGAATGAACCGGAAAAGGCTTTATGTGCTTATGAGAAGATACTCGAGTTTCCTGTTAATTCATATACGCTTGAGGCAGTAAAGTTTTCATCCAATAGGAATTTTGGTTTTAAAAGATATACAAAATCTTTGACTCAGTATAAATTGTATGCTAGACTGGCTTCTTCCGAAAAGGAAAAGAATGAATCTTTATTGGGAATAGTGAGATCGGCATATGAGCTTAAAGATTATGTTATGGTTATTGATGAGGCAAATATATTTTTGAATCGAAAAAATATGACAGATAAGGATAAAATAGATGTTCTTTATATGTTGGCAAGTTCCTATATGAATGTTTCGGATAAGCAAAATGCTAAAAAATATTATAAGATACTTTCTTCTTTTTCTGCTACTCAAAGAGGTGCTGAGGCTTGGTATCTCTATTCTAAAATATTATATGATGAAGGTAAATATAAAGATGCAGAAAAGGAAATAAATAGTTTTATGGATAGTAATAGTTCACATCATTACTGGTTGGCTAAAAGCTTTATGTTATTATCTGATTTATATTTGATAAACAAGGATGATTTTCAGGCTAAATACACATTGAAAAGTATAATTGAAAATTATTTAAATAAGGATGATGGAATTATTGTAGAGGCTCAAAAGCGTCTGGATAAAATAATGGATAAGGAGAATGTTAAAGAGCGGAAGATAAAGGAGAGTAATAGTGAGAAGAAACCTGGCATTAAGATGGGTGATTCCAAGAAATATGAAGAACTTTTTGAGAGAGATGTCAAAAAGAAAGATAAGGTGATAGAGGATGCAAAGAAGATTTTAGAAGAGATGGTTAAGGAGAGTGAAAAATAAAATTGCTAATTAAAAATTTTACTACAAATGATTAAATATATTTCATTATTATCTTTTACTCTAATTACTGCATTTTCTGTATTTGCACAGAGTAATACAACGGATAAAGAGGTTAAGGTTATTAGTAAATACAAATCTTTTCTTCCAGATGCTGATAAAATAGATAAGGTTCCCGTTTTGGTGGATACTATTAAATCAGATGTAAAATTTTCATATTTTTTAAATCCTCATCCGGATTTAACCGTTATTGATTTATTTAGCGATAATGCACCTGAAATACAGGGAGAGCCTTTACAGGATATTGATGGTGGATATTTTAAGCTGGGGGCAGGAAATTATGCAACTTGGAAGGGAGAGCTTGCCTTTAATAATAAGCGTTCTAAGAAGTATGATTGGGGTATGTATCTTCATAATAAATCCTCTAATGGTAAGATTAAGATAGATGGGAGAGGAAAAGAGAACGCTGGCAATACTAATACAGATGCATTGATTTATGGGAAAAGGTTTTTTGATAACGCAGTTGCTTCAATCTCACTGAATTATAACTTCGATAAGGTAAGGTATTATGGTTATGCTGAATCTCCTGATCAGCTTAATGCCATTCAGAAATTTAGTGATTTTGGTGTAAAGCTTTCTTATAGTTCTGTGTATGACAGTGAAATAAGTTATATGGGTATTGTTTCCTACAATAATTTTAAAGACGATTTTTCTAAATGGGAAGAAAATCTTTTTTTGGCTGATCTTGTTGTAAAAGGGGAGTTGTTTAATAATATCTTGAGTGGCGATTTGAGAATTGAGCATGTAGGTCAGAATAAATGGACTGATTTTTCAGTGTTTAGCCTAACTCCTAATTATAAAATTGAAACAGGTAGATTTATTTTTAGTCTAGGTGTAGGTATGTCTTTAAAAACAGGTGGCGATAAAGACTTTTATTTTTATCCTAAAACCAGAATTAAGTACGCTATGGTTAAGGATATTATGTCTGTATATGCATATGCCGATGGTGGAGTGAAGAATAATACATTTCTTGCCGTATCAAAGGAAAATCCTTTTGCCTTACTTTCAAAAAAAGATATAAATGTAATATCTGAGAGTAATAAAACTACTTTTTGTAAGTATGATATTGGAGGAGGAGTAAAAGGGCAATTTGCAAGATTCGTTTCTTTCAATACAGGGGCTTCATACAAAATTATTGAGGATGAAATCTTTTATTCAAATTATAGAAATCAAGGAGCTTTTGTTCCAGAAAAGTATTTTAGCCCTTTATATGACGATGTGAAGCTTTTTAATGTTTTTGCTGAGTTAAGTGCTGATATTGATGAGAAGATAACAGTATCTTCAGCATTTAACTATTATAAATATTCAATGGGTGATCTTAGATATGCCATACATAAACCAGAGGGAGAACTGAGGTTTAATATTGATTATAAGTATACTTCTAAGTTGAATTTTGGAGCTGATTTATTTTACATAGGCGAGAGATTCGGTAGTGATAATGAGAAACTGAATTCGAATATAGATGTCTGTCTTAATGCGGAATATAAATTCAGTGATTATGTTTATTCCTTTATGACAATCAATAATCTGTTTGATACTAAATACGAGAAATGGCAAGGATATCCCATTTATGGAATTAATCTTATGGCCGGTGTGAGTTTTTGCTTCTGATTTAATTGATATTTTGTTGATAGAAAAGCTGTATAATTGAATGATATTGATTATATTTGCATGAAGCAAAAATGCTTTCTATATCTTATATCAAAAGAAAATTCAAAATTATAATATAATGAGTGAAGACGTAAAACAACAGAATCATGATTATTCTGCTGATAGTATTCAGGTCCTTGAGGGATTGGAAGCGGTAAGAAAGCGTCCATCAATGTATATTGGTGACGTTAATGTGAAAGGACTTCATCATCTTGTTTATGAGGTTGTAGATAACTCTATTGATGAGGCTTTAGCAGGTTATTGTGATAATATAGAAGTTTATATTAACGAAGATAATTCAATTACAGTAAAGGATAATGGTAGGGGAATTCCTACTGCAAAACATACAAAAGAAAATAAATCGGCCCTGGAGGTTGTAATGACCGTATTGCACGCAGGAGGTAAGTTTGATAAGGATAGTTATAAGGTTTCAGGAGGCCTCCATGGAGTGGGTGTCTCTTGTGTTAATGCATTATCAATTTACTTAAGGGCTGAGATTCACCGGGATGGTAAAATATGGGTTCAGGAGTATTCTAAAGGTGCACCACTAGGTGATGTGCAGATTATTGGTGATACAGATATCACCGGTACATATATTACATTTAGACCGGATAACTCAATATTTCTAACAACAGAATATAATTACGATATTCTTGCAGCAAGATTGAGGGAATTGGCATTCTTGAACAGAGGTATTAATCTTAACATTACTGATAAGAGAACTATTGATGAAGATACAAACGAATATAAGACTAATAACTTTTACTCAGAATTAGGACTCAAGGAGTTTGTTGAGTTTCTTGACGGTACAAGGGAAAAGCTTATAGAGCATACTATTCATGTTTCTACTGAAAAAAATGATGTTCCTGTTGAGATAGCTCTTCAGTATAATACTTCATTCTCTGAGAATATTCATTCATATGTAAATAATATTAATACAATTGAGGGAGGTACTCACCTGACTGGTTTCAGAAGAGGGCTAACAAGAACCCTTAAGGGATATGCTGAAACTTCAGGTATGCTTTCTAAGCTTAAGTTTGATATCAGTGGTGATGATTTTAGAGAGGGTTTAACCGCTGTTGTTTCTGTGAAGGTAGCAGAGCCTCAGTTTGAGGGACAGACAAAAACAAAATTGGGTAACTCTGAGATTAGTCTTGTTGTTGATCAGGCTGTGAGTTCAATGTTGTCAAATTACCTTGAAGAGAATCCTAAGGATGCAAAAGCAATTGTAAATAAGGTAATATTGGCTGCTCAGGCTCGTCATGCTGCTAGAAAGGCGAGAGAGCTGGTACAAAGGAAAACTGTATTGACAGGTTCGGGCCTTCCTGGTAAGCTTGCTGACTGTTCTGATAGAAATCCTGAAAATTGTGAGGTCTTCCTTGTCGAGGGAGATTCAGCGGGTGGAACTGCTAAGCAGGGTAGGGACCGTAAATTTCAGGCTATTTTACCACTTAGAGGTAAGATTCTTAATGTTGAGAAAGCTATGCAGCACAGAGTGTTTGAAAGTGAAGAGGTTAAAAATATTTTTCAGGCTTTGGGTGTTACTTATGGTACAGCAGAAGATAGTAAAGCTTTGAACTTGGAAAAACTTCGTTATCACAAGATTGTAATCATGTGTGATGCCGATGTTGATGGTAGTCATATTTCAACTCTTATAATGACTCTTTTCTTCAGGTATATGAAGCCTGTAATAGAAAATGGATATTTGTATATTGCCACACCTCCTTTGTATCTTGTTAGGAAGGGTAAAAACAGCAGGTATTGCTGGAGTGAAGAGCAAAGATTAAATCTTATTCAGGAATGGGCTGGTGGTAAAGAAAGTAGTCTTCACATACAGCGTTATAAAGGTCTTGGAGAGATGAATGCAGAGCAGTTGTGGGAAACAACAATGTCTCCGGAATACAGAACTCTTCGTCAGGTAACCATTGAGAATGCTGCTGAGACAGATAGATTGTTCTCTATGTTGATGGGAGATGATGTTCCTCCTAGACGTCAGTTTATTGAGCAAAATGCTACCTATGCTAATATTGATGCATAGTAGCCATATGATATATATAAAAAAAGCTGCGATTTCCGCAGCTTTTTTTATATCTCAATATTTCCTTCAAAGACTTTTTTTGCCGGTCCTTCAAGGTAAATTTCTTTAAATCTGTCCTGGTCTTTTGTGAAGTAGACGATGATGTCTCCTCCCTTGGTCTTTATATTGTATAAGCCTTTGGTTTTTTTGTCTTTTATTGCAGTGCTTAAAGCAGAGGCAACGCAACCAGTGCCGCAGGCATAAGTTTCGTCTTCGACACCTCTTTCGTAAGTACTTACGTTGATCAGTCCTTCTGAAATGTATGAAACAAAGTTCACGTTTGTGCCTTCTTCTTTAAATCTTTCACTGTATCTTATTGAAACACCTTCTTTATATGTATCAAAATTTTCATGTGAATCTATAAACTTCACATAGTGAGGAGATCCTGTATTCATGTAGAAGAAATTTTCCCCTTTTTCAATATCAGAAACATCCTGCATTTTCAGCTTAACACTGTCTTTCTTTATTTCTGCAATATGCTCTCCGTCAACAGCAATAAATTTAGTGAAGTCTTTTATAAGACCTATCTGTTTGGCAAAGGCTACAATACAACGACCGCCATTACCGCACATAGAGGCTTCCTTTCCGTCTGAATTGAAATACCTCATTTTGAAATCGTAGTTCTCTTGGTTTTCCAAAAGCATTAATCCGTCAGCCCCTATTCCAAATCTCCTGTCGCATATTTGCTCTATTAATTTATAATCTACAGGGAATGATTTTTGTCTATTATCTATTAAAACGAAGTCATTTCCTGCACCCTGGTATTTGGTAAAGTTAATTTGCATTAATATTGAGTTAAGTTGTGTTAATCAGACTGATTCTATATAACTATGCTACAAAAATATCGTTAATATTGTATAACGGAAAGAGATTTTAATAATATTTTAAAATATAATTACTATGAAACTGAGAAAATATATTCTTACTGTTATGCTGGGTTTCTTAGGAGGATTTCTGGCAATTTCGTTTTTTTCTTTTAGAGGAGCTAATAATGTTATTGTTGATGGTGTAAATAATGTTCATGGAGAAAGACTGGAGCAAGTAGTATCTGAGCCACAGCAAAGAATTGATTTAAGAGCTGCCGCTAAGCATTCTGTACAGGCTGTAGTTCATGTAAAAACTACTCAATACGATAGGAATAATCAAAGTATAACTCTTTTTGACTTTATATTTGGCGAAGGACAGGGGTATAATATGGAGCCCCGTTCTGTTATGGGCTCTGGTTCAGGAGTAATTATTTCTGAAGATGGTTATATTGTTACCAATAATCATGTGATTGAAAAAACAGATAGGATAGAGGTCATTCTTAATGACAAGAGATCCTATAAGGCAAAACTTATAGGAACAGATCCAACAACAGATTTGGCATTGCTGAAAATTGAGGCGAAGGGACTAAAGACCTTAAATTATGGTAACTCGGATGCTGTTAATCTTGGCGAGTGGGTATTGGCAGTAGGTAATCCCTTTAATCTGAATTCTACCGTCACTGCAGGAATAATAAGTGCTAAGGCAAGATCTTTGGGTATGAACAGATCAAAAATGAGTATAGAGTCCTTCTTGCAGACAGATGCCGCCGTAAATCCCGGAAATAGCGGGGGGGCTTTGGTCAATTCGGTTGGAGAACTTATTGGTATAAATACAGCAATTTCCTCTTTGACAGGTTCCTATATGGGGTATTCATTTGCTATTCCATCAAATATAGTTAAAAAAGTTGTAGAGGATTTAAAAAAATACGGTGAGGTACAGAGGGCATTTATGGGGGTCTCCATCAGGGAAATAGATTCAGAATTTGCCAAAGAAATGAATATAGACAAGGTTAGGGGTGTTTGGATTTCTGAAGTAGAGGAAGATGGAGCTGCCGATAATTCTGGAATTAGAGCAGGTGATATAATTGTTGATATAGATAAGATTAAAATTAATTCAATACCTGAATTAATGGAACAGGTTGGTCGTCATAACCCCGGCGATAAAATATCGGTTAAGGTTGACAGGGATGGCAGCGAGAAAGTATTTGTACTTGAATTGCAAAACAGAAATGGGAACACTAATATTTTAAAGACTAAAGATTACGGTTTGCTTGGTGCAAAATACGAGAATCTGAACGATAATGACAGATATAAGTACAGAATTGATCGTGGCATAAAAATTGTGGATATTATTAATGGGAAATTAAAATCAGCAGGAGTACAAAAAGGTTTTATAATATTAAAGATCAATGACGTAATTATTTATGATAAAGACGATATTGAAAAGGCTTTAAGACAATCAGGCGATGGAGGTGTTTTTATTACAGGAATATCGCCCCAAGGAAGATTGAAATACTATGCTTTTTCAATGTATGATTAGTCTTTGTTGTAAAAAATGTTAAATGTGCAGGATTTAAAATAAATATAAAATAAAAGCCATTGTTATGCGTAAAAATTGTTGTACTTTTGCGGAACATTTTGCTTAAAGGATATGAGACAGCTAAAGATAACAAAATCAATTACTAACAGGGAGAGTGCCTCTTTGGACAAGTATCTTCAGGAGATAGGAAAAGAAGAGCTTATTACGGTAGAGGAAGAAGTAGAGTTGGCACAACGTATTAGAAAGGGAGATCAGAAGGCGTTAGAGAAATTAACCAGGGCCAATCTTCGTTTCGTTGTATCTGTGGCTAAGCAATATCAAAACCAGGGGTTGAGTTTACCAGACCTTATTAACGAAGGAAACCTAGGATTGATAAAAGCTGCAGAGAAATTTGACGAGACAAGGGGTTTTAAGTTTATATCATACGCTGTATGGTGGATACGTCAGAGTATTCTTCAAGCTTTGGCAGAGCAGTCCAGGATAGTGCGATTGCCGCTTAATCAGGTGGGTTCATTAAACAAGATCAATAAAGCCTATTCACGTTTTGAACAGGAAAATGAAAGGAAACCTTCACCAGAGGAGTTAGCGGACACACTAGAATTGCCTGCAGACAAAGTTGCGGATACACTTAGAGTATCGGGACGTCACATATCTGTTGATGCACCTTTTGTTGAGGGAGAGGATAATAGTTTACTTGATGTACTGGTAAATGATGATTCTCCAATAGCTGACAGGTCTCTTATTAATGAATCGCTGGCAACAGAGATTGAAAGAGCTTTGGCTACCTTGACAGAAAGAGAAAGAGATATTATTCGTCTTTTCTTTGGTATTGGTTGTCAGGATATGACACTGGAAGAAATTGGTGAAAAATTTGGATTGACACGTGAACGTGTTCGTCAGATTAAAGAAAAAGCAATTAGGAGGTTAAGACACACCTCGCGCAGTAAATTGTTGAAATCATATTTAGGATAGATAAGTGTTGGCCCGGAACTCCGGGCCTTATTTTTTTCTTTCTTTTGATAACTCTTCTAATTTAAACATCTCATCCCTTAATCGTGCTGCTTCCATAAAGTCCAGTTCTTTGGCTGCTTTCTGCATAGCCTTCTTAGTCATTGCAATGGCTTTCTCAAGAGCATTAGCAGACATGTATTTCACTACAGGATCAGAGGCAATGTCCAATTCTTCGGGTTCGATATATATATGATGCTTTTTCTCGTAATTGATTATAGATTCTCTGGATTTGACTATCTGTGCCGGAATAATATTGTGTTTTTCATTATATGCTATCTGTTTGATTCTTCTGGCATTTGTGGCATCAAGGGTTTCCTGAATGGAGTTTGTTATCTTGTCGGCATACATTATAACTTTGCCGTTAATATTTCTTGCTGCCCTTCCTGCTGTTTGTATAAGAGATCTTGTTGATCTAAGGAATCCTTCTTTGTCAGCATCCAGTATTGCAACTAATGAAACTTCGGGGAGATCCAGTCCTTCTCTTAGAAGATTAACACCAATAAGAACATCGAAAAGTCCATTTCTCAGATCTTCCATTATTTTTACTCTGTCAAGTGTATTAACATCAGAATGAATGTATTCACATCTGATATTTAGCCTGGTGAAATAATGAGAAAGCTCTTCAGCCATTCTTTTTGTCAGTGTAGTAATAAGAATACGTTCCTTTATCTGAACTCTTTTTTCAATCTCGTTAATTAAATCGTCTATTTGGTTTTGTGAAGGTCGTATGTCAATAACCGGATCAGGAATTCCGGTTGGTCTTATGACTTGTTCAACAACAATACCCTGGCATTTTTCCAGTTCATAATCTGCCGGGGTAGCACTAACATATATGACCTTGGAGGTGATTTCCTCAAATTCTTCAAATTTAAGGGGGCGGTTGTCTATGGCGGCCGGTAGCCTGAATCCGTATTCAACAAGATTCTGTTTTCGGGAATGGTCCCCTCCAAACATGGCCCTAATCTGGGGTATTGTAACATGACTCTCATCTATTATTGTCAGGTAGTCATCAGGGAAGTAGTCTATAAGACAGAAGGGTCTTGAGCCAGGTTTTCTGCCGTCAAAATATCTTGAATAATTTTCTATTCCGGAGCAATGCCCTAGTTCTCTGATCATCTCAAGATCAAAGTTTACTCTCTCGTTCAGTCTTTTTGCCTCAATGTGTTTGCCTATGGATTTAAAGAATTCTATCTGTCTGACCAGGTCATCCTGGATGTTTCTGATTGCTGTCTGTATCCTTGATTTGTCGGTCATGAATATATTGGCAGGGTATATTGTCAGGGTATCGAACTCTTCCATTGTATTTCCCGA
This sequence comes from Marinifilaceae bacterium, assembly GCA_963666945.2. Classification (GTDB taxonomy): domain Bacteria; phylum Bacteroidota; class Bacteroidia; order Bacteroidales; family Marinifilaceae. The sequence continues at coordinate 7,266 of CAXXRT010000013.1, read as the reverse complement.
AACAGGATCGAAAGATTCCAGAGAATCGATCTCATTGTCCCAGAATATTATTTTATAGGCAATATCAGCATATGCAGGATATATATCTATACTTTCGCCTCTAACCCTGAAGTTGCCCCTGTTAAATTCAACTTCATTTCTGGAGTAAAGGGAGTCAACAAATTGACGAAGCAGGACATTTCTGCTTATTATCTGCCCCTTGTCTATTCTTATTACATTAGCATTGAAATCCTCAGGATTCCCAATTCCATAAATGCATGAAACAGACGAAACGACTATAACATCCTTTCTTCCGGAAAGGAGTGAGGAGGTCGTGCTAAGTCTCAATTTTTCTATTTCTTCATTTATAGAAAGATCTTTTTCTATGTATGTATCTGTTGAAGGTAAATAAGCTTCGGGTTGATAATAGTCATAATATGAAACAAAGTATTCCACCGCATTGTTTGGAAAAAATTTCTTGAATTCACCATAAAGCTGGGCAGCAAGAGTCTTGTTATGACTTAGTATAAGCGTGGGTTTTTGTACCTTTTCAATTACATTGGCAATGGTAAAGGTTTTTCCTGACCCTGTGACCCCCAATAGTGTCTGGTGTTCTGTTCCTGCAATAATTTCTTTACTAAGAGATTCAATGGCTTCGGGTTGATCACCAGTTGGTTTAAAGTCAGATATAATTTTAAATTCCATGATAAAAAAATCGCCTGTTATATAGGCGAATTTAAGAAAAGAATTTTATAGACTGATTTATTTATCGAGATATTTATATAAAAGTTCTATAAGGATATTTCTCCTTATAGGTTTTGAAATATAGTCATTACAACCGGCTTCAAATGTCTGTTCCCGGTCAGCTTCCATTGCATAAGCAGTCTGAGCAATTATAGGAATATCAGGATTGAATTCTTTTATTTGTTTTGTGGCTTCAAGTCCATCCATAACAGGCATACTTAAATCCATTAGTATGGCATCAATACCATCAGTTTCTTTGCAGATATTTACAGCTTCCATTCCGTCTTTTGCCCTTATAATATTTAGGTTTGTCTTTTTCAAGATGGCAGTAAGAAGAAAATAATTATCATCAGCATCCTCTGCAATTAATACTGTTTTATTGCTCCAGTTAATAATTTCAGGCATATTTTGTTCTATGCTTTGCATTGTTTTGTGGTTTTGATGAAAATTATTACCCTAATATAAATAAAAACTTATTTATATTCAAATATTGTTTGTTTAAACCAAATATAGGTATATTAATCAATATATACAAAACATTAATCAAATATTTGGTTGCAAAAAAAATAAAATAAATATTCAATTTGTTATCCCAGTCTGCTGAGGAATTTTTCAGTATCTATAATGTATCTGATATGATTGCTTTTTCCAATAGGAGCATCCTCGTCTTCAGCCTGTATTTCAAAAAATATTTTTTTACCATCTATTTGGGTTATCGTAGCTGTACATTTAACCTGTTTCCCAACCTTAGTTGCTTTAATGTGCTGTGTGTTAATTTCAATCCCTACCGTATCTTTACCCTCAGTCATATATTCAGCAATACACTTTAAAGCGGTATTTTCCATTAATCCTACCATTGCAGGAGTTGCAAATACCTCAAGGTTTCCGGATCCCCATTCTTTTGCAGTGTCTTTGTTTTCTATTGTTATACTTTGTGTGAAGCTAAGTCCTTCTTTTAAAGTCTTTTCCATGATGAGTAAGTGTGGGTGTTTTTTACTATTTATTTGTTTTTACATCTGAACCTATTAGAATTCAGATGTAAAATGAAACTTAAGTTTTTTATAATTGTCCTGTGCCATTTGAAGCATATATGCGGAGTCTGCAAGGAAAACATCCCTTCCGTGCTTGTCTTTGGCCATGTATCTGAATTTATGTTTTTTAAAATCTTTTAACTCAGCATCATCAAAGGATTCTATCCAGCATGCCTTGTAAAGATTGATATGTTCCCATCTACAGGAGGCATTGTATTCGTGAAGTAACCTGTATTGAATAACTTCAAACTGTAATGCACCTACTGTTCCGATAACCTTTCTACCGTTGAATTGAGAAACAAATAACTGAGCAACACCTTCGTCCATTAGCTGATCGATACCTTTTGCCAGCTGTTTTGATTTCATTGGATCAGCGTTCTCAATGTATTTAAAAAGTTCAGGAGAGAAGCTTGGAATTCCTTTGAAATTAATTATTTCACCTTCAGAAAGACTGTCCCCTATCTTAAAGTTTCCTGTATCGTGAAGACCTATGATGTCTCCCGGATATGCCTCTTCAACTATAGACTTCTTCTCTGCCATAAATGCTGTAGGAGAAGAGAATTTCATCTTTTTGTTATTCTGAACATGAAGGTAGTTTGTATTCCTTTTAAATACCCCTGAGCAGATTTTTACAAAGGCAATCCTATCCCTATGGTTAGGATCCCATGTTAGCATGAATCTTAAAAACGAAACCGCTAAATTTGTTCTCATCAGGATTAATAATTCTTTCTTCAGCCTCCCCTTGGTAGAGGAGAAGGGGCTATTTTAACGAAACCGTCCAATAATTTCTTTAATACCAAAGTTGTTTAATGCTGAACCAAAGAATACCGGAGCAACTTCACCAGTCAGGTACTCTTCTTTGTCAAATTCAGGGTACAGATCGTAAATTACCTCAAGATTATCTCTTAATTCTGTTGCATTCTCTTCGCCGATGCACTCATTTAAGTCAGGATGATTTAGATCAGAGAAGTCAAGAGCCTCAGGAACTGTTTGAGAACCAGGTGTAAATAAAGAAAGATTTTGTTGGTAAATATTGTAAACACCTCTAAAATCTGGTCCCTGATTTATAGGCCAGCTTAAAGGGTGTACCCCAATTTCAAGTTCATTCTCTATCTCATCCAGAAGATCAAAAGGGTCTTGAGTAGGGGCGGTCCATCTTGTTTATGAAAACAATAACGGGAGTCTTTCTCATCCTGCAGACTTTCATTAGTTTTTTTGTCTGTGTCTCAACTCCCTTGGCTGCATCTATAACAATGATAACGCTGTCACATGCTGTAAGAGTTCTGAAAGTATCCTCGGCAAAATCTTGGTGACCCGGAGTATCCAGAATATTTATCTTATTTCCATTATATTCGAAGCCCATGACGGAAGTGGCAACTGAAATACCTCTTTGTCTTTCAATCTCCATAAAATCCGATGTGGCTGTTTTCTTTATTTTGTTAGATTTAACTGCTCCTGCAACGTGAATTGCTCCTCCAAATAAAAGTAATTTTTCGGTAAGAGTTGTTTTACCTGCATCCGGGTGACTGACAATACCGAATGTCCTCCTTCTTAATATCTCTTCTTTAAATCCCATTATTATTTATTATTCCTGATAAAACTTAGCGCAAATGTAATAAAAAAAAGATATTTGTATTAATTATTGGTACTTAGGTAGTATAAAATATATAAAAATGAAGAGAATAGGTTTGCTTTCAGATACTCATGGGTATATTGACCCGGCTTTATTACAATTTTTTTGAGGAATGTGACGAGATATGGCATGCAGGGGATATAGGGGGTATAGATGTAGCAGCTGAATTAGCTGAATTTAAAAAGTTAATAGCTGTCCATGGTAATATAGATGGGCAGGATGTAAGGGTGGAATATCCTCAGCATCAGCGTTTTTTTTGCGAGGGAGTAGATGTTTGGATTACCCATATAGGAGGTTATCCCGGAAGATACGAAAGGCATGTTGTCCCAGAGATATACGACCATCCCCCAAAGCTGTTTATTTCCGGTCACTCCCATATTTTAAAGGTTGTTACCGATCCAAAGACCGGTCTTCTGCATATTAATCCCGGTGCTGCAGGAAGAAATGGTTTTCATAAGGTAAGGACTGCTATTCGTTTTACAATAGATGGAGTAATAATTAAAGATCTTGATGTTATTGAATTAAGGGAAACGAGTATAAAATGTTGTTTTCTTTTGTTGCTTTTTAAAATAAAATAACACTGATTAACCTAAAAATACGCCTTACATTAGTTATATTTGCATATAGACCGTTAATTTTTTAATTGTCTATACGGGAAAGGTCAAAAATCAAATTTTTAATTCCTTATTAAAGGTAAAAATATTTTAAGCACATGAATAGATTTTGTATAGTAAAGAGAAATGGTGTGGTGAAGCTATTTGCACTACTTATGTTTCTGTCATTTTTTTCTTATAATAGTTATTTCTCAACAAAATGAGGTGCATAAACAAACATTGAAGTTTCAAAGACTGTTGGCTCTTATAGATGCCTTTTATGTTGAGGATGTCGACTTAAATAAGATTTCGGAAAAGGCCATTGTATCAATGTTGGCTGAGCTTGATCCCCATTCTGTTTATATAAGCAAGGAAGAGGTCATGGAAATGAACGAACCACTGGAGGGGGATTTTTTGGTATAGGAATACAGTTCAATATACTGAGAGATTCTCTTATTGTCGTTGCTACTGTTCCGGGAGGACCTTCTGAAAGGGTAGGCCTGAATGCCGGAGACCGTATTATAGAAATTGACGGAGAAAACGTGGCAGGCGTCGGTCTTAATAATTCAGGAGTAAGAAAAAGATTGAAGGGTGAGAAAGGGACTATTGTTGAGATTAAGGTAAAAAGATCAGGAACCATAGAACCCCTAGATTTTAGGATTATAAGAGATAAGATCCCAATCCATAGTCTTGATGCAGCTTATATGCTTGATAGCAATACCGGATATATAAAGATTGCACGTTTTGCCGCTACTGACAGTTCAGGAATTTGAAGAAGCTGTCATTAAGCTTAAGAAACAGGGTATGAAAGATATGGTGTTTGACCTTACAGGAAATTCGGGAGGATATCTTGGTGCTGCTATAGGAATATCGGATCATTTCCTTAATGATGATAAATTAATTGTGTATACCGATGGTCCTGCCAGTGGCAGAAGAAATAGCCACTCTCTTCATACAAGGGATTCTTTGAAGAAGGCCGTCTTGTTGTCAGTGATAGATGAAAACTCCGCCTCTGCCTCTGAGATTGTTTCCGGTGCTATACAGGACTGGGACAGGGGAGTCATTCTTGGAAGACGTTCTTTTGGAAAAGGATTGGTGCAACGACCATTCCCCTGACTGACAGTTCTATGATAAGGCTTACAACGGCTCATTATTACACTCCCAGCGGAAGATGTATTCAAAAGCCTTACAACAATGGAATTAACGATTACAGACTAGATATTCTTAAAAGGTATTCATCCGGCGAGCTCGTAAATAAAGACAGTATTAGCTTTGCCGATTCTCTTAAGTACAAAACACTCGTAAAGCAAAGAACTGTTTATGGTGGCGGAGGTATAATGCCAGATGTTTTTGTTGGAATGGATACAACAAAGAACTTCACTTATTTCAATCTTTTAATAAGGAAGAATGTTATTTATCCATGGGTAGTCGATTATATGGATAAAAACAGAAAGAATCTTGAAGAAAAATATACTACTATAGAAGAGTTTAAAAAAGATTTCTTTGTATCTGATGATATGATGGAGGAAATCGCAAAAGCCGGTGAAAAAGTAGGGGTAAAGAAAGACGAGAAGCTTTACAATGAAGTTGTTGATGAAATAAAGCTGCATATAAAATCCCTTATTGCAAGAGATTTATGGGATATGACAGAGCTTTATATGATATCTAATCAGAGCAATATTATATTAAAGAAAGCATTGGAATTATTAAAAGATGGTCAATACGAAAAGATATTAAAGTAGATTTTATCTATTTATAAAAAAAAACCGGAGCAAATTGCCCCGGTTTTTTTTGTTTATATAGTGTTATTCCATTAAACCTCTGCCAATTTTTTTAATCTTTTCTTCTTCTTTAAGCTTTTTGATTATCTTATCCAGTACACCATTAATAAATTCACATGATTTATCGGTACTATAGTATTTGGAAATTTCAAGATATTCATCAAAACTTACTTTTATAGGTATAGAAGGGAATTCAAGAACCTCGGTTATAGCCAGTGTCATGATTAGGATATCCATTGTTGCGATACGCTCAACATCCCAGTTTACAATATTGTTTTTAATCAGTTCCCTTAATTCAACCTGTTTTAATATACTTTTTCTTAATAGGTTTTTAACAAAATCAAGATCCTCCTGATTATTGAATACCCCTATTAAAGAAGTATATTCATCATCATCTTTCTCTATCTTTTTTATTGTTTTAATAACCATGCTGAAGATGAATTCGAAATCATCGTTCCAGTAAATGCTTTTTTCTTTCCATTAACTGAATGAAATCATCGTCTTCAGTAAGAATGTGGGTCACCAAATCAAGAATAACTTTTTTGTGATCTGCAATAGAGCATTTCTCAGCATTCATATATTCCTTGTAGAAATCAGTCTCAATAAGTAGCTCGTAATATTTTCTTGGAATTTCTTCTATGCCCGACCAGCTTAATTTATTTCTGTTGATGAACGTTTTGAACTGGTTGTTCTCTTCTAGTTTAGCGATAATAGGATTATCAATAAACCTTGTATTAGGGTTCAAATCATCTTCAGAAGGAAATCTTTTGTTTTTTCTCAATTCGATTCTATATTCCGCATGGTTCTTTATCTCAGAGATAAGCAGAAGAATATAATAATATAAATCTATACTTTTTTCTATGCTGAAAGATAGTTCTTTGTCAGACTTATTAATGCTGCTTCCTTCATTCTTGTAGTAGGCATATAGTATCTGTAATGCCTTAATTCTAAGTAATCTTCTGCTAATCATAGCTTTTATAGACTTTTATTAGTTAAATGTGGATGCAAAAATACTCCTTTTTGTTATTCAACAAATTTTCCGGTAAAATTAATTCTATTTCTCTGTGTATGGCCTCCCGACTATGTTTTTATTAGTTGGATTAATTAGGGGCTTGTCTCGTTTTTTTATATGGATTGGGAGGTAAAAAGAATAACCACACATATGAATGTTAAAATATGTAAAAAAACATTAAAAAACCTTTTGAATTAGGTGTTTGCTTTTGTATCTTTGTCTTAAGAAAGGTGAAACAGCTATAAAAAGTTAAATGCCAGTGGCAGAGTATTGTAAAAAATATAGAGACTTCATAAAATCCCTGATCTGGGGACTAATTCTTCTCATGGTATCCTCATGTGGAGGAGGCGATAGCCTAAGTAAAAACCCTTACTGTGAATTTGTTGATGGAAACTATACTTTTGATATAGATTTAAGAAGAAGCCTTTTTTTCCTTGGCAAGGATTTTGACTATAGTTATTATACTCTCAGATATGAAGGAGTGTAGGGTTGA